>NZ_JBQNAZ010000001.1:0-155130 GCF_052170195.1 Tannerella sp.
CACGAAGCCTTGACCTTTTGGTTACTTTTGGGTCAAGCCAAAAGTAACGGAAAGATTCATCGCTTCGCTCCGAATGACAGGGAAAGGGAAAAGTTGTTTGATCCGCCGTAGCTTACACACCTAAAGAGGGTGTGCCCAAACATTGCGTTTTGACACACCCTCTTCCGTCTTTACAGGATGTCCGTGTTCCTTTTCGTTTACTTATATCCTTCGTTCTGTTTCAATTTTCCGTTCGATTTGGTGATCTGCTCCGAAGGATAAGGAAATACGATCATGTGTTCCTTATAGCTGCCTTTATTGGCATAATCGGAGTAATACGTCACTTCGAAAGTCGATTTCGGATTGGCGCGGTCGGCGTATTTTCGGATGCGTGGACGGGAGTTCAGCTCTTTCACGGCCAGTTCTTTTATTACGGCGTTGGGCGAACGTTGCCACCGTTTCAGATCATAGAGATGGTCTGTAAATTCGAAAGCCAGTTCGCAGCGTCGCTCGTGATACAGCTCGGCCATGGTTGGCGTAGCGGCAAGAGGCGTCAGTTTGGAACGTACACGGATACGGTTAAGGTCTGCTTTTGCTTCTTCCGCCCGGTTTGTCATCAGATACGCTTCGGCACGGAAGAGGAGCATTTCGGCAAAACGTATGATCGGGAAGTTCACGCGTACCGTAGGCCAGTCGCCATTCGAACAGACGTAGCCGTTCTCGACAGGATTGGCGTGTTTGAACGGGTCCATGTATTTGTTGATCATGAACCCCGATTCGATATCGGAGGTGGAGAAGAACCGGCGTTTTTCACCCCAGAACTCAAATTCCTGATTGTATTCGAGGATGGAACGTACGAGACGGTCGTTTCCGGGGCCGTCTTTGAGCATCAACTCGTAGATGTCGTACGAGGGTTTGTTCTGTCCCCAACCGTTGTATTTACCCCATCCTTTGTTTTCGAGCACGACCCCGGGAAATTCGCTTCCGCCCCCCTTGGCTCCGCCGGTCGAAGGAATCGACCAGAGGTATTCGGCGTTCCAGAAGTCGGCGAAATCGGACGAGAAGACTTCGGCGAATGTTTTGGCCAGATTGCGCCCGTAATCTTTTTCGAGGAGATTGACCATGCTGATCACGTTGTTCCACTGCGTTTGATCCCACGTAGCCCAATAGGCGTACACCTTCGCTTTGTAAGCGACGGCCGCGGCCTGATGCGCACGTCCTCTGTCTTCTTCGCCGTAGGCTTCGAACCTCGGCAGGTACTTGATCGCCTGATCCATATCGTCGATGATATACTTATAATTGTCGATCACCGACGGCTGTTGCGTGGGGATGGATTGATCATATCCTTCCGGGAAGTCTTCGTAGCGCACGAACGGAACGCCCTGCTTGTCGGTACCGTAACGATAAGCCATGTAAAAATGTCCCATGCCTCGCATAAAGTAAGCCTCTCCCAGGCTGCGCGTTTCGATGGCTGTCAGGGCTACTTTCTGCTGTTTGTTCAGCAGCTTCTGAACAACCCAGTTGGAGCGGGAAATGATCGTATAGAATGCTTCAAAGTTCCAGCGCAGCGGGCCTTCGTCACCCGTATAAGCCAATGTGGCGAGCGTGTTATAGCCTCGTGTGCGCCCCCATACGATATCGCAGGCGGCTCCCTGCTCCCAGAACAAATCACGCCCGAAGGTCTCTTCCCAGTGAATCGGTATGTAGAGCGCGGTAATGGCGTCGATGGCTTGTTGATCGTTCGTAAAATACTGCTCGTCGGTCACGCTTCCTTCGGGCTGAACGTCTAAAAAATCACTGCACGCGCCTAACATAAGGAACGGCAGGATCAATGCAAATCGATATTTTTTCAGTTTCATGTTCTTCTTCTTTATTTTGATGAATACAATAGATTAATATGTAAGTTGTATACCCAAAGACAGCACACGCGAAAGCGGGTATTTCAACGCGTCGTATCCTCCGGTTTCCGGGTCCATACCCGAATATCGGGTGAAAGTGTATAAATTCTCACCGCTGAGATAGAGGGAGAGCCGGCTGTTCGATCGGTCGGCAAAGCAGGATTTGCGTAACATATCGGTCAGATCGTAGGCTACGGTCACGTTTTTAATTCGCAGGTAAGAGGCGTCTTCGAGATACCAGTCCGAAGGAGTCGTGAAATTACCGTTCGGGTCGGCTTTCGAGAGGCGGGGAATCTTCGACGACGTGTTGTTCGGACTCCATGCGTCGAGGATGGTGTTCTGGCGGTTAAAGTTCCCTTCCACATCGCCCAACAACATGTATTTGGCCATGTACAACGATTGTGCTCCGCCGACGCCTTGCAACATGGCGCTGACCGAAAGTTTTTTGTACGAGCATCCCATCGAAAGGGCAAACGTCGTTTCAGGCATCGCATTACCGCAGTATTGGCGGTCTTTGTCGTTGATCACCCCGTCGCCGTTGGCATCGACGAATTTCAAATCGCCGGCCACGGCATTCGGCTGAATACGTTTGCCGTTTTTATCGACATACGCTGCGGCTTCGGCATCGCTCTGAAAAATACCGTCTGTCTTAATCACATAATACGAGTCCAACGGTTCTCCTTCGGCCGTCTGATACATATAAGGCACATTTCTGAAACTGCCTTCTCCGGTCCATACGCCGGGCGTGCCGTCGGCGTTTTTAACGCCGATGTCCGAAACCCAATTCTTCAAGTATGCGAAGTTGCCTGAAATGAAATACGAAAAATCCTTCCCGATGCGGTCGTTCCATGAAGCCTGTATCTCAAAACCCCGGTTACGCACCTCTCCCTGATTCACGAGCATGGGATTCAGACCGATGGTTTGCGGCCAGTTCATCGTCTGTTTCTGAATCAGGTTATACGTGCGTTTGCTGAAGTAATCGACAGCCAACGACAAACGTTCGTTGAACAGGTCGATATCCATACCGAAGTCTGTCTGTTCCGAGGTCTCCCACGTAAGGTGTCGGTTCAAAGCATCTCCTTTATAAATGGCCGTGCCCCATGCTCCTCCGACGGTTGTTCCGTACTGCCCGCCCTCGTTCGACGGATTTTCCTTTTTCGATAGAATGGCGGCTTTATAATTGTAGCCGATCGATCCCAAATTTCCGACCCTTCCCCACGAAGCGCGGAGTTTGAGCAGGTTGAACCGGTCGCTCTTCGGGAAGAATTTTTCGTTCGAGATTTTCCACGCAGCCGTGAAAGCCGGAAAATCGCCGTAATTGTTTTCTTTCGGCAGACGGCCGGCATAGTCGCGACGCCACGAACCGGTGACAAAATACCGGTCGTTGAACGAATAGGCCAGACGTGAGATCAGTGAGACGTTGGCATCCGGCCCTTCCAGCTTATCGCCTGCGGTGATGGTCTCGGCATAAGCCAGATATTGCAGGGGCTTCGATTCGTTGGCAAACGTCCTTCCTTCTACTTCGAGCCTTCTATTTTCGTAATGATCGGCCGTGGTCGAAAGCAGGCCGCTTACGGTATGCTCGCCGAAGGTGTTATCGTACGTCAGCGTATTTTCCGTTTTCCACGCATCGGTGCGATAGGTGCTTTCCGAAAGTGTATTCGTGTTGCTCGGTTTGCCGACTTCTTTCCGGCGGGGAGTGAAATTCTTGTATAAGTTGTTTTCTACATTATACGTAAAACGGCTGGTGAATTTTAATCCTTCGACGATGTTGGTGATGTCGAGTGCCGTTGTCGTCCATACGTCGCTCGTCTTGTTGTAATTCGTCTCGGCGATCAGCGAGCGCACCGGATTGATGACGTCGCCGTGAATGTCCGGATAACTCGAACCGTATTTGGCGATGTATTCGGGGTCTTCCGTCGTAGTACCCCCGAACGAACCGGTGAGGGGATTATAGACTGTGGCGCTTCGAGGCATATAAATGGCCGAAAGGATGACTCCGGAATAAGCGCTCGAGGTGTTGGTTCCCCGGCTCGAAGAATTTTTCCATACGAAGTCTTCGCTGATCGAAACCCATTTATTCAGTTTATACGTTCCGTTGTAACGCAGTCCGACCGAGTTGTTGTAGGTGTTCAGTAACACACCGTTGTCGACATTCGAAGAGAATGAAATGCGATTCGTGAAATCGTCCGTCCCGACATTCAGCGAGATGTTGTGCCGTTGATACGAAGCGGTGCGGAAAATCTCGTCCATCCAGTCGGTACGTGTCGTACCGACCCACGGGTTTTTGGCGGTATCCCACCCGGTCGGGATCGACAGTTTGGCCTGGGTGTATGACGTTTGTCTCATCCGAATCTGCTCTTCGGCCGTAAGCGACTGCGGCAGGTTCGTGGCTTGGCGTATTCCCAAGATACCCTCGTACGAGATGCTCGGTTTGCCTTTCTTCGCTTTCTTCGTCGTGACCAGCACGACTCCACCGGCGCCCGACTGCGCTCCGTAAATAGCCGCCGAAGCGGCGTCCTTCAGTACCACAATCGATTCGATGTCGCTCATCGAAGCGACAGGAGCACCGGGCACACCGTCTACGACCCAAAGCACACGGTCGCCATTCTGCGACCCTTGTCCGCGAATCACAATATGCGGGCTTGAGGTCGGATCTCCTCCGTTCGCCGTAATCGTGACACCGGCCAGTTGTCCCTGCAACATGCTTTCAGTCGATGTGACCGGGCGCGTGACCAGCTTTTCGGTGTTGCTGATAATCCCCACTGAGGCAGACAGGTCCTGCTTCCGCGCGTTCGTTCCGTAACCCAGAACGACGACCTCATTCAACATCTTCGTATCTTCGACGAGTACGATGTCGAGTTGAGTCCGGTCTCCGACAGGTACGGACTGCGATAGAAACCCGATATACGAAATCTCCAGTACGGCATTCGGCGGTACTTCGATCGAGAAGTTTCCGTCATAGTCCGACGTCGTTCCCGTGTTGGTACCCTTGAGAAGGATATTCACACCGACCATGCCTTCTCCAAGCTCGTCTTTGATCGTTCCGGTCACTTTTCGGACGCTCTGCTGCTGAGCTGCGTTTGTAAACTCCGGATTACTTCCATACATTGTTACTTCTGCCGACAAATTGCCGCCGAGAAATAACATGGAAGAGAATAAAAGGATTCTGATCCTTGTTCCATTCGTTTTTCTCATACTTTTACTGCTTTAAAATGATTGTTTGTTGAATCTTTTATATCGTAATGTTTGTATAGACCGTATTTCGGGAAAAAGACAGACGCTTTCCGTTCGGGCCGTTTCTGCCAAACGACAGGCCTCTCTGTGTCGGGTGTGCGCTCTCGGGCTGTCCGAACCGGTATATCGGGGTTCTTCTTCATGGTATTCCTGATATTCATGTGTCGGAGTTCGGATTTACCCCCTACCTTTCGGCACAGCATATCGTCGTCTTGGGTAAGAGAGGTTTCCGATTCCGCCACAAACTTACGCATCGTTTTTTAATTATAAAAACAGATGAGAGAAAAAATAAGCTGTCCGGCTTGCGGACAAGCTGTCCGGTCTCCGATAGATATAGAGCGGTAATCAAAAAGTTGCTTTTTGTATTCATACTCTTTATCTTTGCCTCAAAAAGAATAGGAACTTCTCTAAATGATGATATATGCAAATTGTTTTATCTCCTGCCAAATTAATGGATTTTGACGGTGCCGACGATTCGGTCAAGGCTATCGACCCGCTTTTTACCGATAAGACGGCCGAACTGGTGGCGGTCTGTCGCGAAATGTCAGTCGACGAGATCGCCGCGTCGATGAATATCAATCCGCAGATGGCGCACGACGTGTTCGGCTATTTTCAGACGTTCGACCTGCCCGTTGCGCCCCGCCGCGCCGCTGCTTTGGCCTATAACGGTATTGCCTACAAGGGACTTAATGCGCATGACTTCTCGGCGGATGATTTTACCTTTGCCCAGCAGCATCTGAACATCCTCTCGGGACTGTACGGCATCATCCGTCCGATGGACGCGATACGTCCTTACCGACTCGAATTTCAGCGAAAAATCGTTCCCGAAGGATATAAAAGTCTGTACGATTTCTGGGGCGATACGCTTAATGCATACCTCGCGTCGAAGTTAGCGCACGACGAACGTGTCATCATCAATGTGGCCTCGCAGGAATATGGAAAGGTGGTTCGTAAGAACAAGCTTCCGCAGGGCACAAGAATCATCGACATCCGTTTTTTGCAACACGAAACAAACGGCTTCCGGCAGGTTGTCGTGCATGCCAAAAAGGCGCGCGGACTGATGGCGCGGTTCATCATCAAGAACAGACTTACGAAGCATCAAGACGTTCAGGCGTTCGACAGCGAGGGCTATTTCTTTTATCCCGACCTCTCGAAAGAGGATGAGTGGGTGTTTGTCCGATAAAGTGCGTGAAAGCGATCGGGATAATACAATTAAAAAGAATTAAATATGCCTAAACAATGGTCTGAGTGGGTAGAAACAAAAAATAAAATGATATATTTGTAGGAGTATTAATTTCAAAATTTTAAAAGCTATGTGTAATAATGCAGGAAAAACAGTCGTATCATTTTTAGTAGGCGCTATGCTGGGAGCAGGAATGGGTATTCTTTTTGCTCCGGATGAAGGAACGAAAACACGTAAGAAAATAAAAAAATCGTTTGACGATACCTCCGATAATATCAAACACAGTGTGGAGGATTTCAGCAAAAGCCTTAAAGCAAAGGTGAAAGAGCTTAAAGGTTCATTGGAAGAAAATATTGAAACGTTGTTCTCTCACTCCAGCTACAAAGCCGATGAGGCGATTGAAGTGCTGGAGAAAAAGCTCGAAGAACTGAAAAAAGAAGCGGCCAAACTTCAGAACGAGAAGTAAGAAGTGTTTGTTATCGTACCTGATTGGGTATATGCAAATGCGGTAAAAAAAGGTTTAATGTGAAGAGGGTGTGTCAAAATGCACACCCTCTTCTATGTTTTAATACATATTATGGACCTAAAATTTCTAATTATAATGTACAGTAGCAATCGATAGTAAAATGTTTATAAAAACAGGATATTGCAACTTACCGTAGTATAGGTGTTCGTATAGAATAACCATCAAACCACCTAACGGGACATACTTTGACATTGCTACCAAAAGATTTTGGACAATAACAATAACCTTGAAAAAAGAATACAAGGCTTTTCTCAATCTCGGAATTGTAAATTTGTTATACGTTCGAAACTTGTTTGATTACTGCCGCTGTTATTGCAATTCTATAGTGATATGCTAAAGGTGGAGCTGAGAAAAAGTCTCCATGTGGTACTTGATTAGATAGATGAACATCGTTATATTTGCAAGTCGAATGTAAGATTAACAAAACAACTATGAAGGAATTGCCGAAATTTCATCAAACATGTATTCCGATACTTGATGTTTTAAGTAGCGGAGAAGTTTTTTCTCATAGAGAAATGTTGAGGCAGGTTATTGAAAAATATTATAAAGACTTGCCTCAAGAGCTTTTAGACCAGAAAACGAAAAGCGGAGCAAATTTGATTTCAAACCGAATTGCTTGGGGTAAATCCTATCTAAAACAAGGGAAGTATATTCAATGTCCCGAAAGAGGAATGGTTCAAATTACCGAACGAGGGAGAAAAGTTCTTGGCAATAGAGAATCTTTGGAAAAAGGCAGTGAAAGTTCTGATACAATAGATTTCTATGTGGAAGATAGAATTTCGTCTTTTGTAGACCATACAGAAATTAGGAATGCCTCTCCACAAGATTTAATTGATAGAGGGTTTGGTGAGATCGAAATGCAAGTAAAGAATGATCTGCTTGAAAGGTTGAAACAAATTGACCCATATTATTTTGAAAAAGTCATATTAATCCTTCTGAAGAAAATGGGATATGGAGATTTCATAGAAACTTCAAAATCGAATGATGGCGGCATTGACGGGATTATTAATGAAGACCAGTTAGGACTTGACAAAATTTATATACAAGCTAAAAGATATGGTGACAATAAAGTTCGAGAGAAAGATATTCGAAATTTTATTGGGGCAATGAGTGGTGATACAACAAAAGGAGTTTTTGTTACTACAACGGATTTTGATCAAGGAGCCATAAAGAAAGCGCATGATGCACATCATACGATAATATTGGTCAATGGCGCAAAGCTTGTTGATTTAATGCATCAATATAATGTCGGAGTGCAAATTAAGGAGAGCTATGAAGTAAAGATTGTTGACGAGGATTTTTTTGAAGGGGAATAGAATTCTATGTCACATTCTATTACGATTGTCTCCCTGGGGCCGGGAGATTCTGAATTGATTACGCTCAAAGGGCTGAACAGCCTGAGGGAAGCCGATTATATCTTCTGTCCGGCAACGGTTAGGTCTGACGGTACGATGCTCTCGCGTGCACAGGAAATTCTTGCTGAACTGGGGATTTCGTCTTCGGGGATCTGCCTTTTCCCGGTTGCGATGAACGAGAACCGTCGTTATGCTACGGACGATTATGCGGATGTGGCACGTATGATCGCGGAGAAATACAGGGCAGGGTATAAGATTGTTCTGACGGCCGAGGGCGATGCCGGATTCTATTCGTCGTCTGCTTATGTCAGTGATATATTGACGGCTCAGGGGATATCGGTCGAACGTATTGCCGGTGTGCCGGCATTTATCGCCTGCGCGGCTTCGGAAAATATCCGCATCTCGGAACAGGACGAGGAGACGACCGTCATCACGTACCTTACCTCAGCAGAAGAGTTGATAACGCGGATCGGTGAAGGGCGTACGCTTGTGTTGATGAAGGCTTCGCGATTCGAGTCGTTGGTCAAGGAAACGTTGAAAGTTGCACCCGACAATGTGATATTCCATTATTTTGAAAACACCGGTATTGCTTCGAAGCAGTTTTATACTTGTCGTCGCGGAGAAATTCTTACCCGACGTTTCCCTTACTTTTCGTTGCTGCTTATACGGACCGAGGATTAAAGCCTCACCGGATCAGGCTTTGAAGAACAGTCGGAGATCATACAGTCGTTTCATGATCCACCATACGGCAAACGACTGAAAACAAACGCCTATTTGCGCGTAAATGTTATTTTCGAGCGACTTGGAGGGCGTTTCGCAGAAGCATCCACCTTGATTTTGACATGCAGATCGTTGTAGCCGGTCGTTTCCTCCCAGCAATCACGGTTAGCCAGCCGGATGGCATATTCGGGGCGGTCGTGCAAGGCCGGTTCCGGATCGGGCAGGAAGAGGTATAGCTTGTAACTTCCTTCGGGGATATCGGGAGGCAAAGCCACGTTGGCTTTCAGCTCCGTTATTTGATCAGGCTGCCACCTCCTTGGGTCGTCGGGCAGAGCAGCCGTATAGGTTCGCTTCCCATCTGTCGATCGGAGAATCAGCTCAGCTTTCCGTGGATTAAAAGGCGGAGCGTATCCCACATTTCGTAGCGTGATGAGAGCGGAAAGCTCGCTGCCGGGAGCATGTTCGGCCGAATATGTCCCTTTCTGCAACGTGAAACGATATCCCATGTCGCGGACGATATGATCCATGCAACCCTGCGTAATCCATTGATCGTTTACCCCGTGATAATAGTCCTGATTCAGAAAAGACCAGCGCAGGTAACGCATCTCCGACTGTGCTTTGGCGCAATCGGCCGGATCGATGCCTTCGGGCGGGCAGGTTTCTCCTCCGACGGGCGCATACAACGCGTCGGCATGCATGTATTTCTTCTCTTCCGTAATGTCGATGACGTACGTACCGATGTCGTTGATGCTTGCCAGAAAGCAATCGTTATGATGCCCGATGCGTGCAACGGCTTTCGTGCCGAACGCTTCTTGGACAGAGATCGGAGATTGGATGCCTACGTACATGCGTTTGTACGAAGGTCGCCGTACCTGTACGAAACGATCGGGCGGCAATACTTCCAGTATCTTGTCGAGCACTTTTTTCCGTGAAACATCATTATTGAGCTTGTTTGTCGAGTAATACCATTCGCCCCACGAGCCGATAAAGCCGGCATGCATCACGGCGATCACGTCTTTGTTCTCGTGCAGCACCGGTCTTAGCTGATCAAGATGGCGGAGGATGATGGCCAGCGGAGCGTCAGGTTCTTTGGCCGCATTGGAATAGCCGAAGCGCAGAATCGTTTTAAAGCCGGCCTTACGGAAAATGGCCATGTCGTTCTTTATCTGCGTCAGAGTCGCTTGGTCGAGCGGCTTATTTTTGAAGTCTTTGAAGTAGTAGAAGCGAAACATCAAGGTGATGTTGTCTTTTCTGAACTTGTGCAGCCACTCTTCTCTGAGTTGATCCCGGCCAAGCGAATACTTATAAAAGCCTCGTTCGGGATTGGGAAACAGATCGTCGACGGTGACGTAGTTTACCGTCTGCACGGGCATATCGGGCGGAGCGGGAGGCTCCCGTATATCCGGCTTATCGTTCCTCCCGCAGCTGCTCCCATAAAGGCAGACGAATATGGTTATGATAAATGAAAAAGAAAATTCTCTCATTTACGGGTAAATTCGTGTTGTTTCTTTTACTTCACTTCTGTCACCGACTCGCGTATCGGGTCGTCGTATTTGACTTGCAGACGCAGAAGTTCTTCTTTCAATTGCTTTGTTATTTCTTCGGTGCCTTCTTGTCCGTAGAGGTTATGCATCTCTGTCGGATCGTTTTGCAGGTCGTACAGTTCCCAGCAGTCGATGTCGTTATAGAAACGAATCAGTTTGTAACGCTCTGTCCGCACTCCAAAATGTCGTCTTACGGCATGCTCGGCCGGATATTCGTAGAAGTGATAATAAAGCGAGGTACGCCAATTGTCGGGATGTTCTCCCTTGAGGAGCGGCAGGTACGAATCGCCCTGAATATCGTTCGGAACGGAAACGCCCGCCAATTCGAGGAACGTGGCCGCATGGTCGATGTTCTGCACCATCTCCGGAATATCTCCTTTGATGCCTCCGGGATAGCGTACGAGCATGGGAGTGCGGAACGACTCTTCGTACATAAAACGCTTGTCGAACCAACCGTGTTCGCCCATGTAGAATCCCTGATCGGAGGTATAGACGATAATCGTACGATCGAGCAAGTCGTTTTTTTCCAGATAATCGAGGACACGACCGACGTTCCGGTCGATCGAACGAATCACCCGCAGATAATCTTTCATGTATTGTTGATATTTCCATTCTGCCAAGGCTTTGCCGGTCAGTTTATCGTCTTTGAATTTCCGGATGATCGGGTCGTAATGCTTGTCCCATGCAGCTTTCTGGGCAGGTGTCATCCGCTCATACATTGCGCGTCCGGCCTTTTCGAGACTGGGTTGGGAGTGGATTTCGTTTTCTTTGTCGGCCAGTTTCAAGTCATAGACGAGGTCCATATCTTCGATGATGCTCATCTCTTGCAGTTCGGCTGCTTTTCGTCCTTCATATTTGTCGTAGAATGTTTCGGGAAGCGGGAATACGGAGTCTTCTTTCCAGTCGAGATCGCACGTATCGGGCATCCAGGTGCGGTGTGGCGCCTTGTGATGCAGAAGCAGGCAGAACGGTTTGTTCTTGTCTCTTTTCTGGTCGAGCCAGTCGATGGCCAGATCGGTCGTGATATTGGTGGCATATCCTTCAATTTGCCGCTTTTCACCATTATCGATAAAGAAAGGATTGTAGTAATCTCCCTGTCCGGTCAGAATATTCCAATAATCGAATCCCGAAGGCTCGGAGCTGAGATGCCATTTACCTACGACGGCCGTCTCGTATCCTGCCTGCTGCAGCAACTTGGGGAAAGTCTGCTGGCTTCCGTCAAACGTCTTCGTATTGTCTGTGAAGCCGTTTTTATGGCTGTGCTTGCCTGTTAGCAGACAGGCCCGGCTCGGTCCGCTCAGCGAGTTGGCCACAAAGCTGTTGGTGAAACGCACGCCTTCGGTCGCAATCCGGTCGATGTTCGGCGTCTCGATAAAACGGCGGTCGTACGCACTGATGGTCTGATAGGAATGGTCGTCGCACATGATATAGAGAATATTCATGGGCTTCTCGTTTATTGTGTTTTCACTTTTTTTATCCTTACATGCAATCAGCGACACGCCCATGGCCGCGCTCGTGAGGGAAAAGAATACCGTATTATATCGAATCTGTTTCATTGTATTATATAATGTTTGTGGGGCAAATATACGCACTTTTTTGTGGTTTTACGCTATGCCTGAATGTCAAAAGTTTTGTGGCTTTTTGTCGAAAAGGCTATTTTCACAAGCCTCTGTTTCTTGAACAATGATATGGAAACCGAAAGGCGTCGCGTGATAGGTTTTTTTTCGTTGCGTGTTGTTGGGGGGGATCATTTCGTTTTTGTCCGGTGACAAAATAGCGTGTATCTTTGTCCTGAATTTCATTTGAAGAAAAGATAGAACCAATGAAAATTTATACGAAGGGAGGCGACAAAGGACGTACAGGAATTCACGGCGGTCAGCGGGTAGATAAGGATGATATCCGCATCGAAGCGAACGGCTGTCTTGACGAACTGAATGTGTGGATTGGGATGTTACGCACACGGTTACCGGAAGCGCATGAATGGCAGGCGACACTCTATGAGGTGCAGCGAATATTGATGGTTGTCATGTCGCATGTAGCGACCCCCTCGGCGATACGGGATCAGAATCCGAACGTCCTGCCCGACACGATGGTCACGTTGTGTGAAGAGCAGATTGACCGGATGACGGAAGCGATGGGTGAAAACAGTTTCTTTATCCTGCCGGGCGGTACGGAGGTGGCTTCCTTATGTCATCTGGCGCGTACGGCTGCCCGACGTGCCGAACGTCGTCTTTGTACGCTTCATAAAGCCGACGCATTACCTCCTTTGGTGATGGCTTTTGTCAACCGGCTGTCTGACCTGTTTTTTGTAATGGCACGTTATGAATTGCATACATGCGGACGCGGCGAAGAGCGCTGGCAGGCCTTTAAGTATAAGCGGAAAAGCGCTGAACAATAAAGAATATTACAAATTACGAATTACAAAACAAATAATGGAAATAAAGAATCATTCTCGCATCATCGTGATCGGTATCGGGCCGGGCTCGGCCGGTGATATAACGTCGGCGGCGCTCGATGCGCTTCGTCGTTGCGATGTCGTTGTTGGCTATCATGGCTATTTTCAATATATCAAGCCGTATTTGTCGGAAGGGGTTCCGTGTGTGGACAGCGGCATGAAACGTGAGAAAGAACGTGCAGAGAAGGCGTTTGATCTTGCCGAAGAAGGCAAAACCGTTTGTGTCATCAGTTCCGGCGATGCAGGCATTTACGGTATGGCACCGTTAGTACTCGAAATGAAGCATCAGCGACGTAGCGCGGTGATTGTCGAAGTGATACCCGGCGTGAGCGCTTTCCAAAAGGCGGCCGCGCTGCTCGGCTCGCCTGTAGGACATGACTTTTGTGTCGTTTCGCTGTCCGACCTGATGACGCCCTGGGCGTTGATTGAACGGCGTATCGTTGCGGCGGCAGAGGCCGATTTCGTTACGGCTGTCTATAATCCTAAAAGTGAGGGACGTTACTGGCAACTCTATCGTCTGAAAGAATTATTTCTGCAAAGTCGTTCACCACAGACACCTGTCGGGTTCGTACGTCAGGCCGGACGCGACGGCGAAGAGGTGGTCGTTACCACCTTGCAGGCCTTTGATCCGGAGCAGACGGATATGTTTACCGTCGTGCTTATCGGCAACTCGCAGTCGTTCGTCAGTGATGGGACATTCATTACGCCGCGCGGTTATTACCGTGAAGAAGAGCGTGAGGAAGGTGTCGGTATCGGTCAAGAGATTATGATGGAAAGTTTCCGCACCATCGAAGGAGAATTAAAACGGAAAGATATTGCGTTAGATCGCAAATGGGCTTTGCTGCATGCCATTCATACGACGGCCGATTTCGATATGGAGCGTGTCCTGTGGATGGATGAGGGGGCTGTCGCAAGACTGTATGAGACCTTGAGTTCGGGGCATGTGAAAACCATTGTCACAGACGTGACGATGGTGGCGTCGGGCATCCGGAAAGGCGCTTTGCAGCGTCTCGGCATCGAGGTGAAGTGTTATTTGAACGATGAACGTACCGCGACGCTTGCTGCCGATAAGCATATCACCCGTACACAGGCGGGCATACGTCTGGCTGTAGAGGAGCATCCTGACGCGCTGTTTGTCTTCGGCAATGCTCCGACGGCACTGATGGAGCTATGCTCGCTGATACGTAAGCACAAGGCGCATCCGTGCGGCATCGTTGCCGCACCGGTAGGGTTTGTACATGTCTGTGAAAGCAAGCAGATGGTCAAGCCGTTTGCCGGAATCCCGAAAATTATCATTGAAGGAAGAAAGGGAGGCAGCAACGTTGCGGCAACGCTTGTCAATGCAGTGCTTTGTTTTAACGATGCCGAGCAGCTCCGTCCCGGCCGCGACGTGTGAAAAGAATGAGTGCGATGCGTAAATTTTATGTGATCGGAATCAGTGACGAGCGCCGACTGCGCTTTCCTGCCGAGGTGGAACGGATCATTGCTTCAGGACGGGTGTTTTCGGGTGGGCGACGTCATCGCGAAATCGTACGGACGATGCTTCCCGATGAGGCGACATGGATTGATATTACCGTACCTCTCGACGATGTCTTCTTACAGTATGAAGAGCATCAGGAGATGGTTGTTTTTGCGTCGGGCGATCCGCTGTTTTTCGGCTTTGCCAATACCCTGCAACGCGTATTTCCCGATGCACAGACAGTGACTTTTCCTTCTTTTAATTCGCTCCAGATGCTGGCACACCGGTTAGAGATGCCGTATAATGAGATGTCGGTCGTGTCGTTGACCGGTCGTCCGTGGGATGATTTCGACGCTGCACTTATTGAAGGGCGTCCGCTAATCGGCGTGCTGACCGACCGTGAGAAGACGCCTCCGGTCATTGCCGCGCGGATGCTCGAATACGGTTATGACAATTACCGCATGGCCATCGGCGAGCGGCTGGGTAACGAAGCCGACGAACGTGTCCGTATGATGCAACCGGCCGATGTCGTACACGATACGTTTGCTGCTCCCAACTGTTTGATCCTGTCGCGCACGGCTGTTCGTTCGCGTCCGTTTGGCGTGTCGGAAAAGGCATTTTTTCTGCTCGACGGTCGGGTAAATATGATTACCAAGATGCCCGTCCGGTTGCTGACATTGAGCATGCTCGACCTGCGTCATCGCAGCTCGTTCTGGGACATCGGGTTTTGTACGGGTTCGGTATCGGTCGAGGCCAAACTGCAATTTCCTCACCTCCGTATTACGGCTTTCGAGAAACGTCCCGAAGGAGTTGGGATACTGTCTGATAACTGTCGTAAGTTCGGTACGCCGGGTATTACGGCTGTCACCGGTGACTTTATGGAGGTTGAATTGCATGAATATCCTACTCCCGACGCTGTCTTTATCGGAGGTCATGGAGGGCGACTTGTCGATATCTTGAGAAAAATTAATGCGTGCCTGCCGCCGGGCTGTCCCATCGTTTTCAACTCCGTGAGCGCTGCCAGTCGCGAAATGTTTAAAGAAGGAATCCGCGCCATCGGCCGCAACGTGAAAGAAACGGTCTGTATGACGGTTGATGCGCATAGTCCCATAGAAATAATCAAAGCAGAATGAAAGAAAATGTAGCTATTATCCTTGTTTCGGAGGCCGGGCTTCCGTTGGCTCAGACGATCCGGCGCGAGTTAGGAGCATCCTCCGCCGTTTATACCACGCATACGTTGGAAGGATGTGAGAATATCTCCTCTTATAACCGGTTCATGTCCGATCGTTTCCATGACTTCGGCGCGTTTGTGTTTATCGGTGCGCTGGGTATTTGTGTCCGCAGTATTGCGACATGCCTGAAAAATAAATATACCGATCCGGCCGTGGTCTGTACCGACAGTGCAGGCCGTTTCGTCGTATCCGTGTTGTCGGGACATATCGGCGGCGCCAACGACTGGACGCGGCGTATCGCAGCGATCACGGGAGGCGAGGCCGTGATCACGACGCAAAGCGATAGAGCTGATCTCTGGGCACTCGATACGCTTGGCCGTACTTACGGATGGAGAACGGCGGCGTCGCCGGCTGAGATGAACCGTATGATCGCGCTTTTCGTAGGTGGACGGCGCACGGCTTTGTTGCTCGAGATCAAAGACCGCGGCACGGAGTATCTGGAGCGCACGCTGCCGGAGCATGTTGATGTTTTCTACACCTATCATGATATACGTCCGCAGGAGTACGAGCTGATTATTGCGGTCAGCCCGTTTATTTATAACGCCGAGACACCGGTACTTTATTTCCGTCCGCGTGTGCTCCATGTAGGGATGGGATGTCGCAGGAACAGTCGTCCCGATGGAGTAGCGGCCTATATGGAGAAGGTGATGGAAGAACATGGACTTTCTCCGCTTGCGATTCGTTCCGTGTCGACGATCACGCTGAAGAAAGACGAACCGCTGTTTGCCGCGCTGGCGGAGGCGTGGAAGGCGGAGACACATATCTATGATGCTGTTGATTTGCAGGATACCGAAGTGCCGAACCCCTCGCAGAAAGTGTTTGAAACGACGGGTGTCTATGGTGTCTCGGAAGCTGTGTCACAGAAAGCGGCGAAGGGAACTACCCTTGTCTTGGAGAAACAGAAAGGAATACTGAATGCGGAGAGCGATTTCACGTTTGCCGTTGCGATGGATGCGGACAATTTGCGTGGCGGTTTTATCGAAATCGTAGGAGCAGGCCCCGGAGATCCCGAGCTGATCTCGGTACGTGGCAAACGTATGCTCGAAAGGGCCGATCTGATTTTGTACGCGGGCAGCCTGGTACCCCGCGAACTGACGCTCTATGCCAAACCCGGCGCGACGGTACGCAGCTCGGCCGATATGACCCTTGAGGAACAGTTTGCCCTGATGAAGGAATTTTACGACCGGGGGCTTTTCGTCGTGCGTCTGCATACAGGCGACCCATGTATCTATGGCGCTATTCAGGAGCAGATGGCTTTCTTCGACCGTTACGTAATGCGTTATCATATCACACCGGGCATTTCGTCGTTTCAGGCTGCCGCTGCGGCCTTGCAGTCGCAGTTCACGATTCCCGAGAAGGTACAGACGATTATTCTGACGCGCGGTCAGGGACGTACACCTATGCCCGAAAAAGAAAAGCTGCACCTCCTTGCCCAGTCGCAAAGCACCATGTGCATCTACCTCAGTGCGGCCATCGTCGATGAGGTGCAGGCCGAACTGCTCCGTGCGTATCCACCTGAAACGCCTGTTGCTGCCTGTTATAAACTGACATGGAAAGACGAGCGGATTTACCGCGGACAACTCAAAGATCTTGCGCGAATCGTAAAAGAAAATCACCTTACGCTCACAACGCTGCTCGTTGTCGGCGAGGCGATAGATAACCGTAGCGGATTGTCACATCTCTATTCGTCCGATTTTAAGCATATCTTCCGACCATGATTCTGATACTGGGCGGTACGACCGAAGGACGGAAAGCTGTATCTACGGTCGATGAGACGGGACAGCCGTATTACTATTCGACAAAAGAAGCAAATCAAAAGATTGATTGCAAGAATGGTATACGTCTCACCGGAGCGATGGATATCGACACGATGACGTCGTTCTGTCGTGAGAAAGGCATACGGCTTATCGTCGATGCCGCTCATCCTTTTGCCGAATTGTTGCATCAGACGGTTGCGGAGGTAGCCTCTCGTCTATCCTTGCCGGTGGTACGTTATGAACGGATTTATCCGCCGCGTAACAGCGAAGTCGTGTGGTGTGACAGTTATGCCGATGCCGTGCGAAAGCTCGAAGACGATGGAATTACTTTCCTGTTGGCGTTGACGGGAGTACAAACCATTACGAAACTGAAAGCTTACTGGCAGAAATATCATTGCGTCTTTCGTGTGTTGGATCAGCAAAGTTCGCTTGAGCTTGCCGAACGACAGGGAGTGGCCAGAAAAAATATCGTATTTTATCGTCCGGGAGAGGAAGAAGCACTGCTTTGTCGGGTGAAGCCTCAAGCTGTCCTGACAAAAGAGAGCGGGGAATCAGGCGGCTTTTCGGAGAAGCTTGCGGCAGCGAAGAAAATGAATATTCCGATTTACGCCGTCAAACGCCCGGTATTGCCATCCACTTTTATTGTGGTAACGGGATATTTCGGGTTGCGCAAACAGATCGAGCGTTTCGTCCCGGGATTTTTTTCGTTGCGTAGCGGATATACGACCGGGTCGTGTGCAACGGCTGCCGCGAAAGCGGCACTCCTCGCATTACTCACGGGATCGCCACAGAAAAACGTCACGTTTACGCTGCCCGACGACGAAGAGATGACGTTGCCTGTATCCGAAACGTTGATCGAAAAAGATGCGGCAACGGCAACTGTGGTGAAAGATTCGGGCGATGACCCTGATGTGACGAACGGCTGCAAAATCTGCGTGACGGTAGCGTTAGGCAAAGAGCCGGGCATCCGCTTTTTACAGGGCGAA
The DNA here is from genome assembly GCF_052170195.1 of Tannerella sp. Taxonomy (GTDB): domain Bacteria; phylum Bacteroidota; class Bacteroidia; order Bacteroidales; family Tannerellaceae; genus Tannerella. Next base: position 18,332 of record NZ_JBQNAZ010000001.1, read on the forward strand.
GGCGTGGGGAAAGTAACGCTTCCCGGCCTTGGACTTGAAGTGGGCGGGCCGGCCATCAACCGTATTCCGCGACAGATGATCATTCATGAGTTATCTTCGTTATATGACGGAGGTCTCGATGTAACGGTCTCCGTGCCCGGTGGCGAAGCGCTTGCCGCACGGACGTTTAATCCGAAGCTCGGAGTTGTCGGCGGGATTTCAATTATCGGAACATCGGGCGTGGTGATGCCTTTTTCGTCGGAGGCTTTTGTTGAGGCGATCCGTCGCGAAATAGAGGTTTGTCGTGCACTCAGTCCCGATCGGTTAGTCATCAATTCGGGGGGGAAGAGCGAGCGGTTTATTAAAAAAGAATATCCCGAGCTGCCTGATCAGGCATTTGTACATTATGGAAACTTTATCGGCGAGACGCTGAAAATCGCGGCTGATCTGCGTATTCCGAATATAACGATGGGGATCATGATCGGGAAGGCCGTTAAGCTGGCAGAAGGTTTCCTTGATACGCACAGTAAAAAGACGGTGATGAACAAAGATTTTCTGGAGCAGGTTGCCGGAGAGTCGGGATGTACGCCACAGGCGTCTGACATGATTCGTGAAATGACCCTTGCGCGCGAACTATGGACACGGCTTTCCGTTTCCGACAAAGACCGTCTTTTCCCTGCCCTTCTGCGACTGTGTCTTCATCATTGCATGCCTTTGTTGCCTGAGAGTCATCTTACCATTCTGTTGATTGACGAGGATGGGAACATTCCATACCGGTTGGAATCTTCTCATCCTTCATGAGCTGACCGTACCGTGAAGCTGAAGGTGGCTCCCTGACCTTCGACACTGTCGACGGTAAGCGTTCCGCCGTTTCGTTCGACGAAGCTCTTGCAGACCATCAGTCCAAGGCCGCTTCCTGTCTCACCCCATGTGCCCGGAGTAGATTGTTCACGGTCGAGTTTGAAAAGATGAGAAATTTTATCGGAAGAGATACCGACACCGTTGTCTTTCACCGAGACATGTATCTCATGATCTTTCTTTGTAAGGCGAATCTCTATTTTCCCTCCTTGGTTTGTAAACTTAATGGCGTTGGAGAGCAGATTGCGGAAGACGGTGGCAATCATGTTGCGGTCGCCGTTAGCGAGACATGCTTCAGTAAAATCTGTTGTCAGTGTAATATCTTTGTTTGTATACGCGATTTGTAATAGTTCGATTTCACTTTTCAATGTCGTCCCCAACTCGAATACGGAAGGTTTGTACGGAAGACGTCCGGTTTGTACACGTGCCCAGTCGAGCAGGTTATAGAGCAGCTCGACCTGCGAGTCGGCCGACTTCAGGAGCATCTCGTAATACTCAGCAAGTGAGTTTTCGTCGAGCAGATGGCCGTTGCTGACAAGTCCCTGTAAGGCATTACGCTGAGCAACAGCCGGGTTTTTAAGGTCGTGCGAGATGATGGAGAAGAACTTGTCTTTCGTCGCATTCATTTCGTAAAGTTCGCGGTTACGACGGCGTTGCAGCCTGATAAAGAAGTACGACAAGACAAGCAGTACAATGAGAATGGAGGCAACGATAACGGACGAGATAATAATTACGCGGCGGTTGGCTTTCACCTTCTCGTGCTGTAGGTTCAAGCGATTGATCTCGACTTCGCTTTTCCTTCGCTCGTATCGGATGCTGTTTTGAGCTACTTCCTGCTCGTTGCGTTGTTTGGAGATGCTGTCGCGGTATTGGAGGCATAAGGCTTGCTGTTCAAACGCTTTTCTGTAGTTCCCTTGCTGTCGGTAATACTCGGTCAGACAGTAATACACCTCTTCCAGATGCCCGAACGAACGTACTCTCAGCGCTTCCTGTTCTGTCTCTTCGAGTAAAGTATAAGCCTTGGGCAGATCGTGTTTGAGTAGATAAATCCATGCCATCGATAGACTTGCTTTCAGACGATTCCACGTGTCGTACTGACCGTCGTTAAGCAGTTCATAAGCTTTTTGATGATGGGCAAGTGCCGCGTCGATGCTGTCGTAGTGCATCATAAGCTGTCCGAGTCGGTTGTGGCAGATACCTATACCCAACTGCGATCCGGCCTGTATATCGTATTCGAGCGCTTTGTGATACATCACGTAAGCCGAGTCGAACATGTTGCGGTGTTCGTAAATGTTGCCGATAGTCGAGTAGTTTTTAGCCATTCCGAGAATGTTGCCCAACTCTTTGTCCAACGCCAGAGCACGACGGAAAAATACTTCTGCTTCCTCTCCGTTGTTCAGATATTTGTATATGTTTCCGAGGTTATTGTAAATATGCGAACGCAATTCTTTGCCTTTGTCCGTGTTGCGGAGCGAGTATTGTTCAGCCATATTGAGAGCTGTATAGAGTTGATCCGAAGCTTCGAACATAGCGCCCATGCGTCGGTAACACGTCCCCACGTTATGGAGGATATTAATATGTAACGCCGTATCTCCCGTATGCTCCGAAACTTTAATCCCATGGCGGTAATTCGCGATGGCCGACGTGTACTCTTGTTGGTGCTGGAGTGCCTGTGCCGAGGTATAGTAGGCCATGGCTACAGCCGTACTGTCGCCGGCTCGTCGCAGTCCGGCAAGGGTTTGTGCCAAGGAGTCGGGATGGTCCAAATGGCGTGTTTTAAGTGCGTTCTCCAGCGAGTCTTTCCGTGTTTCGAGCGCTTCCCAATACTCTCTGACCGATTCGTTTTGTGTGCAACCGAAACAACCGAGCCATATCACGATGATAATTTGACAGGAGGTAATAAATCTGAAAGAATAAAATATCTTTGATATCCTTTTATAATTATCCCGCTTCATTAGTATTCTTACTTACTGGCAAAAAACTTAATGAAAGGCAATCAAACCTTTCTCCATCGCATATTTTATCATTTCGTATTTATTGTTGATCCCCATTTTCGAAAAGATATGCTGTTTATGATTACTGATTGTGCGCGCACTCAGAAATAGTTGCTCGGCTATTTCTTTCGTTGAGAATCCTTTGCCACACAAGTCGATGATTTCGAGTTCTCGTTGGGTGAATATACCGTCTGATAGTTTGTTTTTCGACACACGTATCTCATAAATGATTTTCGCAATGTCGCGTCCGAAATATTCGAATCCGTCTTTTACATTATTGATCGCTTGAAAGAGTTCGTAGTTCGTGTAGTTTTTACTGATATATCCGTCGATACCGATCTTCATCAATTCGAGTATCGTTTTCTGATTCGATTCTGACGAAAGCATCAGGATCGCAATCTCAGGATATTCGCGACGTAGAATTTTAACCACTTCGATACCAGACATCTCCGGCATGATGACATCCAGCAGTACAACATCAGGCTTAATCCCTTTCCGGAGCAACGAAAGCAGTTCTTTCCCCGAACTCGCTTCACCTACGAGCTCATACGCCTCTTTACGGGAAAGAAGCGTCAGCCGAATACCGGACCGGATGAGCGGATGATCATCCACAGTAATGATTTTGACTTGCATGACTTTCTATTCAGACTACAAATATACACGTTTTTTTGCATATTTCCAAGGTCTCATCTTAGGGAAAAGATTGTTTTTTTGCTGAAAAAATGAGTAATTTACTCATGCGGAATTGAGTAATTTACTCATTGATTTCTGAAGTATACTTTCGTACTTTTGTGTCGGATTTAGTTAAAGAGAATAGATGGCTTTAAAAGAAGTAGACAGGAAGAGGCTTGTAATGCGGGCTAAACGTTTGCAGCGGTATAACGAGATGTTGCTGGAACTGTGTGAAAACTGGAAGGACTCTTCTAACTATCGTCCATGGGAAGAAGAGAGGGGCAGCTGTTGGCGAAACATCAGAAACAAGTGTTTGAGAAACTTTTTTAAGATATGACTATAAATACTTAAATAACAAAGATTATGGCTTATACAAAAACAACAACTACGGGCTACGGGCAGCGTCTGTCCGGCTCATTAAAGGGAATTGTGGGTGGTTTGGTAATGTTTGTTGCCGGCACATGTCTACTTTGGTGGAATGAAGGCCGCGCAGTCAAAACGGCTAAAGCAATTAAGGAAGCTCAATCCGTAGCGGTACACGTCGACGACGTTTCGTCGGTCGATCCTTCGATCAACGGAAAACTTATTCACGCCTCTGCCTTTGCCGATACGAAAGATACACTTTCGGATGGTATCTTTGGTGTTCGCGAACAGGCCATCAAATTGAAACGTACGGTAGAATACTATCAATGGGTAGAGGAAACGAAGACCGAGAAGCGGGACAAAATAGGAGGTGGTCAGGAAACGGTTACCACCTATACGTACGAGGCCAAATGGGTTGAATCTCCCGTTAAATCGTCCGACTTTGAAGATCCGGAATTTCGGGGAGAAAACTTTGTGCTGACGAACGTGGAAAACCAAAATCAGGTGGCTCCTACTGTGACCTTCGGCGGGTATGTGCTGCCCGACTTTCTCAAGAGTGGAATAAGCGGTATGAAACCGGCTCAAGTGAACATGACGGAAGCGCAGATCATCGAATGGAACAATGAAATACGCAAGTCACTCGGGATTGACTTCAATGAATCGGCCGAAAGTAAAAAGAAAGAAGGCCCGGAGCGCGAGGGGAATCGTACACGGAGTTCGTTGCCGGGTATAGGAGACAGCACGGAATTGGTCCACGTCAAGGATAACGTCGTGTATTTCGGCAAGTCGCCGAGTAATCCCCGCGTGGGCGATGTGCGCGTGACGATCGATAAAGTGGTACCTGCCGATGTGTCGTTAATCGCCAAAGTAAACGGATCGACATTCGAAGATTACATAGCGAAGAACGGCGAGTCGTTCTCACGCATCGAGATGGGAATAATCAGTGCTGAAAATATGTTTCAGCATGCGCACGACGAAAACACGATGATGACTTGGATTCTGCGCCTCGTCGGGCTGTTGCTCGTGGTGGGCGGTCTTAAGGCGATGTTCAGTATCGTGACAACCTTGTTGAAGGTATTACCGTTTTTGGCGAATATTGCCGATGTGGGAATCGGGATCGTATGCGGAGTATTAGGTTTCGTATGGTCGTTGCTTGTGATAGGGATAGCATGGCTTGTTTTCCGCCCGGTTATCGGTATCGCGTTGCTTGTCGTGGCTGTCGGTGGAATAATTTTCCTGAAAAGCCGTGCGAAAAAGAAAGCTCAGGATAATGTATTAAATGGTACTCCTCCGCCACCACCTACCGCAACGAGATAGTATGATGTAAGAAAAAGTCTTTTAGCAAGGAAAAGATATGAAAGTTTTTGTAAACGACGTTGAAATTGAAATCTTTTGTGGTGCACGTGCCCGCGATGCTGTTCTGAGTTATCTCAGCGGCATCGGCAGGCGTGCCGGCAAGAAAAAGATGAAGATCAAAGATGAGTGGCAGAACACAATCTCGGACGACAGTCCGATGTCGGAAAACAGACGGATATATATTGAGTGAGTAGTCACTGATCAGCAGCAAGGAAGAGAAGAATGAAAAATAAAATCATATAAATAAAAGGAGAGATGGGACTAATTATCATAGGCGGAATTATAGGCTTTGTAACGTTATGGGTCATTGCAGTACAGCGAGGGTTGGTGCACCGGGAGGAATTATGTACGAATGCGTTGAGCCAAATCGGTGTGCAGTTATCGAGCCGCTGGGATTTGGTTACCGCCTTGACGCGCATGGTCAAGCAGTATGCCGAGCATGAATACCAAACCTTAACCGATGTGATCGGGATGCGTCGAGATTTGGATACCGGGGTTTCGGTGCGCGACATCGAGGAGCAGGAGAACTTGCTCGGTCGTCTCGTCGGAGATATCCGTGTGGTGAGTGAACAATATCCCACGCTCAAGGCTGATCATGTGTATATCGAAACCATGAGTACGATGCGAGAGTTTGAAGAAAACGTACGACTTAGCCGGATGGTATATAATGATTCGGTGACACGATTCAACCGTTTTGTACGTCAGATACCCAATAATTTTGTGGCAGGAATGTTTGGCATCCGTATTTATGAATATTTGAGAGACGATATGAAGAAACAGGATTTTCCACAGGTATGATGAAACGACTCTGGGGCATATCGGTCCTTGTGATCAACATACCAAAAACAGCGAATAGAGATGAAACGAATAATTTTAACGGTCGCATTGTCGACACTGGCAGCCCTCGCCTTGTGGGCACAAGAAACAGCCGAGAAGGCGTTTACTCAACTGACATGGATCGATGCCAATGTCGAAGGCGAATATTCGCAGGCACGTTTCGGGTACGACAAGAGTACGTTTACCGTAGTCCGCAAACGTTGTGAGACACTGCCCACCGATCACCCGTGTTACGATGCGGAGAACACAACGGATTATGTGTTAGTTGGCACGTATCAAAACGCTTCGATGACGTCGCCTATCTATATCCTCTACACTCCTGGTATGAGTGCTGACCCGGCGTTTCGCATCGTAGAAGAGAGCGGTCGGACACTTTTGGACGAGTTGGCTGACGAACTATGCATTCATGCATCGGGTATTATCTACATGGCCGGGCATACGAACAAAATGATCAACGAACGACGTAAATACACGTATACTGCGGGACATCTGACGGAAACGCCACAGCCCTATCTGTATGCCGGTATCAAAGGTAAGCTCCGAAAACCGGTGACACTATACAGCGATCGTACCCGAGGCGTGGTCGTGGCGAATTTGCCCGTCGGCTACGAGGTGGAAGTTCTGCTGTCCGAAAATACGGAACCGCTCGCGGAGGAACTTCCGAAGCATTACCTCGTGCGTACGGCTTTCGGACTCGTCGGATGGTTGCGCCTGACGGACGAAGATATGTATTATCTCAATCCCGTCGTACAGGGGCTGGGCTATATGGGAGACTGAGATTCCACTTCCCGCCGGAATCGAAAAGTGAACTGTAACGGCCGGGGCAGGCAGGAGAGAGGCCTTTTCTCTCCGATTTGCGGCCGTCCGGCCATTATGATAAATAATTAAGAGAAGAAACGAAAATGAGAACATTACTTTTGCTGATGTTTGCCGCCGGCATCCAGGCATGTTGCGAACAAAGCCGGGCAGGCGACATCGCCGCGCCCGAAAAAAACAGAATCATGGAAACGATAGAAACCGCTTCGATAACCGAAATGGAACAAGCTGCCTTGCAGTGGCTTACCCATCTCTTTACGTGCCGAGACGGAAGCGGGTATTGTTTCCCCGATTTCGATACAGAATTTACAACCGAACGTATGAACGAGTTCTGGGGCGAAGCTATCGAACTGTACAGCGGATTCTTCGAAGGAAGCGACGAGGAACTTCAGGCGGCCATCAAACGTTACCGGCAGAAGTGGAACGGCATCTATCCGATCAAAGAAGACGATTATAACTATTTCGGTGTCGGGAATGGCGATACGGAAAAGCTCAAAGATATACGCATCACACCGCAGGGTGATCTGAAATTCCACGTCTTCATTGACTTCGGTTACGCGTCGAGTCATACCGATGTGATGCTCGTAAAACATGCCGACAGCTTCCTGATCGACTATATGAAAGTGAATGACGTGAAAATTAACGAAAGTGAATAGATGGATTAATTATAAATGTTTAAAAGTTAAAGAGATGAAGATTGTTTTTTGTTTTTTTGCGATGCTTTTTTTTACTGGGATGGCATGTGCCCATAAGAATGAGGATGCCAGTCGATCTGCGATCGATTCGAGTCTGCTTACTATTGTGGACAGCATCAATGATGAGCATGATGATAACGATGTGGCCGATGCGTTTATTCCCTCCGACTATCTGTTAGCCATAGCTATAAGTAGCGAAGACGGGAGGCGATTGCTCGTCGTCAGTGAAACGGACGAAGATGATGTTTTTGCAGACATTCGCCCTGATGCTGTTACCACCTGCTTTTACAACGGTCAGCTTTATCCGGTTCGCTACGTTGGAAAGCAAAAAGAGAGCGATGAAAGTACCGGTCGCGTAACGACACAAAACTTCAAAGACCTTGGAGGATACGTGTATGAATTGATTTCAAGTAAATTACCTCTTGAGGAAGACAATGACGTTTATTATGTACTGCTTTCCGACAGGAAATTCGCCGACGATTTTTCGCCTGTAAAGATGGAGGAATATGTCGATCAAGATGATGAAGGAAATATCGTCTACGACGACTATGCAACCCGCCGCATAGAGCAGACGCGCGGCGATCTAGCGAAGCGATACGGTCGGAAGATCAAGACTGTTGAGGCTGTTTCCGCAACATCCGACGGTGAATATTTCGTCTATTCCGTGCAGTTCGAAAATAAAGGTACGGAAGCGCTCGGTTTGGTGGCACTCGAAACCCCCGACGGATATTCGATACTCGAAGAGCCGGCTGAGTACGATGAGATTTCGACTTGGCGTGTCGATGATGAAGGCTATTATGCAGCCCCTCATGTAGTCGAATTTTTCCGGAAATATGACGGAGTACGGCTGATTTTACTCGAACGCATCGGTGCGGAAGGATCTAATTTCGAATTTTATATAAGTCATGAAGACGGCAAACTGAAACGATATGGCAGGGATTGGTACTTTTATTTCGCACCTATCTGATGTGGTAACACAAAAATGATCCTGAAAGCCGTCTTCAAACTGTCCGTCGGAATGAAGTACGGCTTTTTCGTTGTTTCTACTCTGTTTTTGAAATGGGACGACTGCCCAAACGATACTCCACAGGGATAACCGTCGGTCGATAAAAAAGCATACGGTCTGCTATACGAAACGAAGCAGGAAATCTGACTGTCTGATCCTCACAAAATAAGTTTGGCTTTTCGTCGTACATCTTTTATCTTTGTCCCCCATAGATGTAAAATGAGAAACATAAAATCAAAACGTATGAAGAAAAAATGTATCGCATGGGCCGCCTGTCTGTTCTTGGCGGCAGGTTCTGAAGTGTTAGCATGTACCGGCTTGCTGGTAGGAAAAAAAGCTTCGACAGACGGTTCGGTTATGATTAGTTATTCGGCAGATTCCCATACGCTTTACGGCGAAATGTATCGTTGGCCGGCTGCAACGTATCCGCAAGGCACGATGCTTGAGGTATCGGAGTGGGATACCGGCAAGCCGCTGGGTAAGATTGCGCAAGTGACACAGACGTACTCCGTGATCGGAAACATGAATGAATATCAAGTGGCCATTACAGAGAGCACATTTGGCGGACGTCCGGAGTTGGTTGATACAACCGGAATTATGGATTACGGTAGCTTGATTTATATTGCCTTGCAACGCTCGAAGTCGGCTCGTGAGGCGATTAAGGTGATGACTGACTTGGTGGCTGAATACGGTTATTATAGCAGTGGTGAGTCGTTCTCAATTGCCGACAAAAACGAGGTTTGGATCATGGAGATGGTCGGAAAAGGAGTCGGTAACAAGGGAGCTTTGTGGGTCGCCATCCGTATTCCGGACGATTGCATCGCTGCGCATGCCAACCAATCGCGTATCCATCAAATTCCGTTCGATGACAAGGAGAACTGTATGTATGCACCCGATGTCGTTTCGTATGCGCGTGAAAAAGGGTATTTCAAAGGCAAAGATAAAGAGTTCAGTTTTGCCAATGCGTACTGTCCCTATGATTTCAGCGGATTGCGTGCTTGCGAAGCGCGTGTATGGTCGTTTTTCCGTCTGTATGACAAAGGGATGAGCAAGTACGAGGCTTTTGTCAGAGGCGATGCGACAAAAGAACCGATGCCGCTTTATATCAAACCTGACCGCAAACTATCGGTGCAGGATGTACAACAGGCTATGCGTAACCACTACGAAGGAACGAGTATGGATATGACGAAAGATATCGGTGCCGGAGCATACAAGGTGCCTTATCGCTGGCGTCCGATGCACTTCACCGTAGACGGGCAGAAATACCTGCACGAACGTGCCATCGCCACACAGCAAACGGGTTTTGTCATCGTGCCGCAGATGCGTAGCTGGCTGCCTGATGCCATTGGCGGAATCTTATGGTTTGGGGTCGATGATGCCAACACGACTGTCTTTAACCCTGTTTATGCCTCTTCACTGGCAGTACCCGAATGCTACCGGGTGGGCAATGGCGATATGTTGACTTTTTCATGGAGTTCGGCTTTCTGGATTCATAATTGGGTGGCGAATATGGCATACCATAAATATAGCTTTATGATCGAAGATATTCGGAAGGTGCAAACCGAGTTGGAGAACGGATATCGTGATGCTCTCCCGGCTATCGACAAAGCTGCGTTGGCATTGTATGAAAAAAGTCCTGAAGAGGCACGCCGCTTTCTGACATGGTACAGTACGACGACAGCCGATCAGGCAACCGCACGTTGGAAGAAACTGGGCGAATATCTGATGGTCAAATATATTGATGGAAACGTGAAGAAAGAGCAGGACGGACGGTTCAAGCGTAACCCCTATGGACTTCCTGCTGCGCCCGATTTCCCCGGATACGACGAAGAATATTATAAAGAAATTGTTCGTAAAGGCGGTGAACAATTGAAGGTGCAATGATGTTCTATCATTGAACGATAAAAAAGAAAGACATGAAGAAATTAATAGCTACCATTGCTCTGGCATTCCTGTCGGCTGCCGGATATGCACAGGAGGGACATACGTCGGCAGGTGTAAATATGGGATATGCGTTAGACTGTGAATCCGTCACGTTCGGCCTCGATTTTCGTTATAATGTGTGGCGGAATGTACGCATTGCTCCTTCTGTTACGCATATGTTTCGTAACAATGGCGTCAGCGCATGGTACATTGATTTCGACGCCCACTATGTGGTATCTGTGACGCGTAATTTCGCGTTTTATCCCATCGGAGGCATGGGGATGTCCGTATGGAATTTCAAAAGATTCGACGGAGATCGTTCCCGGTTGGGTTTGAATGTCGGGATAGGTGCCGAACTTTATGCTACGGACGAAATATCGGTGGGTACGGACATGAAATACAATCTGACGAAAGATTATGATCAGGCCTTGATAGCTGTCAGGGTCGCTTATCATTTCTGAATGGACTGATTGTGCTTCTCCACTGAAGCGAAAGGTATCCAAAAAAGTGATTCATTTATCGAACCGTTGTAAGGTCAACTTTATGACGGTTCGTTTTTTATGGCTTATCAGAGAGAATAAGATAGATATGCGATACGATAGGTTTGAACTAAACCATCATACGGCCACCTGCAGATCATTTTAAAAATATTTTTGGGGGGGGATAAAGGTTGTCTATAAACGTTTATAGATTTGATTAATGTATTGTGCGACAGTGTCTCGATAAACGATAAAAGAGTGGGCAATACACCAGTCACAAACGACTTTGGCGGATTGCCCATCTCCAAACAAAAACGACAATTTATGAAAAAGTTATAGACTGATTTTTATACCGGCAAAGAAGCTGCGTGGCATACCAGGTCCGTAGATATAAGCCGAGTCGCGTGCAGGTCCTTTATCGAAATCGTCCTGAAAAGCGTTAAACATATTTTGTACACCCGCATAGATTTGCATCGTGTAGATGTTGTAAATCGGGAAGTTATAAGATAAGCGGCAACCCATCTCGAAGAAGGCGGGCGTTTGGAACGTACGCGGCCCGTAGGTCGTTGCTGTCTGTCCTTTGCCGTGTTGCATACGGTCCGGATGGATCGTTGCCGAGGGTTTACCGTTGAACATGGTTAAGCTGCCATCATCTTCGGTCGGGATTTCGTGCCCGGTCAGCATATTTCCTGTGTAGTTTCCGGAAATCGACAAGGTGAAATCACGTGTAAAGTTAACCGTGCTTACAAAGTAGGCATACAGATTCGGTGTGCGATACATGCGGCGCGTTTTGTACGTATCGTCTTCGTGCCACTGCTGTTCCTTATTCCAGAGGCTCTTCTGTGCCGTAAGGCCGGCTTGCAGTTGCCATGTGTTCAGATAGGCAATTTTACCTTCAAAATTCAGCCCGTACACTTTGGCCCCTTCTGAATTTTCACGTATTTTGAGGATCTGTTTCATACCTTTTACAACAGTGTCTTTTTGGTTGAAACTGAAAGCATCGACAAGACTTGTATAAAATCCTTCGGCCAGAAGGTTCAACTGCCATGCCCCCATGCGGTGATACCAATCGATCGATCCGCTGAAACTGTGAGAGGTCTCTTCTTTCAGACCGGGTGCATTTTGCGAAAGAATAAGGTCGCCGCCGGCATTGTCTACGTGCAGGTCTTCATCGAAAATCTGAGGAGCCCGGAATCCTTTGCTGTAACTTAACCGGAAGCTGAAAGCCTGAGACGGGTTGTAACGCAGGTTGATACGAGGACTGAAAATCATGTCTTTCACCAGCGAATGTTTGTCAAGGCGTGCACCGAGAAGGATGCTCCATCGATTGTTTTTCCACTCGTTCTGCAAGAAGGCGCTCCGGGTGTTGACTTTCTGCATGAGCGGAGCTTCACGATAACCACTCACGTCATCAAGCTTATCGTGTGTGTATTCCAATCCGGTCGTAAGAGTTGCCGGCATAAACAGCAGTTTGGGCATCTCATAAGCATACTGCGCGCCGAACATGTGTGTCAGTCCGCCGGTCCGTCCGTACGAAGCCATACGCTTGTTCAGTTCGAGCATGTCTTCGTTGCTTAATCCGTTATTCATTTTCGGGAAGAAGTTGGCGGACAGTTCTTCTTCAATCTTTTCGTCAGATATGCCGGGGTTGGCTTTTTTCAGATTTTCGATAAACTGATCTTTCGCTTTTTCGATATTCTTTTTACCTTCGGCCATGATTTCGTTGGCCGTCTTGTCTCCACCTCCGTAGTAGCTTTTACGGTCGACTTTCATAAACGAAGCATACGCATTGAAACGATGTCTGCCGTTCGGACTGAATAAGCTGTAATTCAAACTGCCGATATTGTTTGTGTGCTCCAACTGTTCGGCTACGTGAGCATTATGCGGTTGCTCTTTGAGCAGGTCGCCACCGCGACGAAATTCATGGGTGTTATGATATTCAGCCGTTAGTTTCGAGTAGTTGCTCGGCTTGATGAACGCCCGGAATCCCAGCGTGCGGCCGTCAAGCACCGGTGTCTCGGTATAGCCGTCTCCATCGTGGTCGTAACCCGAGCGATGACGGGTCTGCCCGAACATCGTAATCCCTAACTTATTGTTATCCGAGACGATAGACCCGTTAAAGTTCGTAGTATTTTCGAAGGTGTTCAATCCGCCTAAGGCACGTGTCTGATGTGAGATACTGGCCGAATTATTCAGCGGTTCACGGGTGATGATATTGATGGTCCCGGCAATAGCTGACGAGCCGAACAGCGCGGAGCCTCCGCCACGTACCACCTCGACGCGCTCGATCATATTGGCCGGAATTTGCTCCAGGCCATACACACCGGCAAGTGCGCTGAATACCGGACGCGAATCAATCAAAATCTGTGAATAAGGACCGTCCATTCCGTTGATGCGTACTTGACTGAACCCGCAGTTCTGGCAATTCGTTTCCACGCGCACACCCGGTTGGAACTTCAATCCCTGCGAGATGTCGGTCGACTGCGTACGTTCAAATAGTTTCATGTCAAGTACATTGACTAATGCGGGGGCTTCGCGGCGCATCGTCTCGCTTCGGGTAGCGGAAACCACAACTTCGTCGATGGCCAATGCTTCCTCTTCAAGTAAGAAGTTCACTTCAAGCAGGGTGTTTGTTTTTGTGGTCACCGTCTTCGTGATTTTCTTGTATCCGATAAAAGAAACTTCGAGCGTAAGGTCTCCTATAGGCAGATCTTTCAGCATGTAATGTCCCGTTGCATCGGTTGTTACCCCGATGGTAGTTCCTTTTACGATGATGTTAATAAAAGGTAAATGCTCTTTTGTGTTGGCATCCTGTACATGACCGGTAATGTTGGCGTCTGTCCCGCGTTTAATAAGTTCCGGACTGTCGTTTGTTCCGTCGGCAAGTATCAGCGACGGGAATAAAAATAAAGCAAAAAGTATACGATAAAATGATTTCATAATTAATTTGTTTTTATGTTTTGATGAAATACCCTGCACCTATACCTTGCTCAGCATTAATTGACTATGTGCGGCAAGAGGTACATGGCCAATGAAGCTAATGCTTGGTAAAGAGTAGGTTTCCATCTGATTAATAAATGTGAAAAATGGAATAAATTTATTCCGGCGACTTATATCTCAGGATATACGGAGTATTTCCATGCCGGATGATGGTATGACTCTTTCTGTCCGAAACTCTTAAGACCGGACAATCGAAAAATAAGTTTTAACACTGAGGAGGTCCTCGCAGTGACAAGAAGGTTGTTGCTCGGGTAATACCGTTGGGAATCGTCCGGCTGACGATGATGCCGGAAAGTCGGGTGAAAGGTTTACAAAAAATCCCCGGCAAAAAGGCCAAAATTAACCATGCGTTCAGAGAGGCAATGGTCACAAAACCTATCGACGTATGAATATGATTTCCCGTGTCCGGCGCATCGGAATAGGGATGCGAATGGGTAATCCATTGTCCGTTGATGCGATGCGTATGGTAAAAAAGAGACGTACAGCCTGCATATCCTATAAACAGGATAAGCAGCCAGACGGTCGTTATCTTTTTTATTGTCCGCGTCATATTCATCTCTTGCTCTATTGGCTATTGACATCAGAGTTTTCGTGTAACACGAAAACACCTGTTTTAATTCGGTTGCAAAGTAAGAACATTCATTTGGATTATACAATCCCTACTATTGGTTATATGCTCCTTGGTCTTTATCTATAGCATATTGAGTGTTGTTGGGGGGAGAAAGGTTTGTGATTCGCGGACAAAGTGTTCGTTTGTTAAAAAGAGTTCTGACACAAGAACTTTTTTGTTGCTGTCTCTCGTATTGCTATATTTGTACACAGATTGTTTAGGAAAAATATTTTCGGGGCAATAATAGGATAGAATAATAATATGATAGATAATTGATAAAGAAAGAATATGAGGAAAGTTATATCACTGTTTTTATTTTTTGTATGTTCGTTACTATACGTGAAGGCGCAAGATACGGAATTTTGGTTTGTTGCACCCACTCCGATGCAGGGTGCGATATATAATCCCAATGCGGGCTTCATTTTTTCGAATGGTACGAATAGTACGGCGAATGTAAAAATTCATTTTTTTAAGACCGGTCGTGATACGAGTTTCACCATTTCGGCGCATGGAGGAAGGCATATTAAATTAACTCGGGCTGAAATCGAAACACACCTGACCCAACCGCGTACTACCGAAGGAAAACTAGGACTGAAAGGAGGTGTACATATCACTTCCGATCAAAAGATTATCGCATATTACTTTTTTGATATTTTTGCCAATAAGGATATGTTTACCCTTAAAGGTCGGCAAGCACTTGGTACCGAGTTTTATGTGCCACAGAGCAGTGATGGTTTTTTTCTGAATGGATATTCGCGCCGTACGCCGACAACGATCGGCTATCCAAATTCACGCGACATGATTGATGTGATTGCTACGGAAAATGATACGAGGTTAACATTTACCGTGCCCCGCAAATGCTATAAGATGGGTGCTTATGTGCCGGCTCAGTTCTATGCAGCCAATACGCCGCATACTGTGACACTACAGAAAGGTGAAATCTTCCGTTTGGCAGAAGTCGAGAAATTAGATCCTCCCGGAACGCTTCCGCCGCCGCTTGGCGTGCTCAGCACGTTGGGGGGCACGCACCTGCAATCCGATAAACCGATAGCCGTTACTTCGGGCGAAGACTTGTCGAATTATGATATGATGGGTGATCAAGTTGTACCGGCCGATAATTTGAGCACTTTATATGTGGTCGTTAAAGGTTATTCAAATGGACAAATTACCGAATCGACTGATCGTGTCTATATTACGGCCATGTATCCGAATACCGATATTACGGTGAATACCGGAGGCGGATGGACTTCGCTTGGTACGGGGCTGAATCCGGGAGATATGGTTGCATATGATATGGGAAATCTTTCATCGGGAGCTCCCTTCGTAGCGACATTTAAATCGACGGAACCGGTGGCTTGTCTCCATTCTACCGCCGAAGATATTCATCCGGCCGCGGGAATTGTTCCCAGTCTCTATAGTCTCGGACAAAGCGATTTTTCCTATTATCAGATTGGGGATAAAGACAAAGTGCATAATGCCATGATGTTGGTGTACAGAGCAACATGCGATACGAACTTTTACATCAAGTACACCGATCAGGTAACGAATCAGCTCGTTGATGTGCCATTGATCGACCGGACTACTGGTACACTTCATCCGGCACTCGTCGGCGCTCGTCTTGATGGTAAGGGGGCTGTGCCGGGCGTCAGCGGATGGGAATACATGCGATTGACACTTCCGAATCGTGCCGACGAATCATTGGTGCAGATATCGAATCCTGCTTCTCCTTTTTCGTTCGGGTATTATTCCGGTTGTGTGAACAATGTGGCCAATACCAATTATCATCAATACAATTCTTACGGATACATTTCGGCGTTTGGACGGTGGAAATTTGAAACGGATACGATCTGGAGGTGTGCCGATGATCCGAAGCCTCAAAAATTGCTTGGCGGATATGCGGAGTACTATAAGTGGATATTTCCTGACAGTTCCATTCACGAGGGCCCGAATATGTCTTCTGTCAAAGCGACCCGATCCGGGCAATACGTTCTATTGATGAATCAGGGACAGGGTACGGATGAAACACGTTGGACAACTGATACTTGCTGGATACAAGATTTGACATTCAATGCAAGTGTCAAGTGCTTTCCTCTCGATCCTAAGCCGGCCAAAATAGGCATACCTCAAGTGTTTAAAGCTATCACAAAGGGGATGGACGTGAGTCAGGCTACTTGCCGTTGGACGTTTGAAGGGGGGAAGCCTGAGACAGCGATTGATGCCTTGCCTCGAGTCGTTTGGAATAGTGCCGGGAAGAAAAAAGTAACTCTGAGTATATTGGTAGACAAAGGAGTGGGGGCAGATCGTGTTCTTTGCGATACGACTTTAGAGATGACAGTTGATGTACGTTCGGCTGTTAACGGTTACTTTGTCAATGGTGCTTCGACGGGTGGCCGTCGTGACGGCTCGGATTGGGAGAATGCTTTTCCGACGCTTGAGGAAGCGCTTTCGGTCGCTTCTCAGGGCGATTACGTCTGGGTGGCTCAGGGCGAATATACTCCGCCGAAGGGCGGTTCGTTCCTGATCGATTACGACAGCGTACATGTGTACGGAGGCTTCAAAGGTACGGAAACGAACCTGAACGAACGCAATCTGTCCGAGTATCGTACGGTGTTGAGGGGCAACGGCAATTCGGTCGTGATCTTCGACGGTTCGACGACGTATACGAACGGATTCTGCGGCACAAGCCGCGATGCCCGACTTGACGGTTTTACGGTACTTGGCGGAGCGGCTCTTGACGGTGCGGGTATCCTGTTCCGTGGGGGGCTTCGGGAACGGTTGCCAACAGCATCATAAAAGAGAACGTAGCCCGCGGGCATGGTGGCGGTATCTATATCGACGGAGCATACGCAGGCTGCACTTCATCGGACGATGTGCTGATTTATAACACGGAGGTGAGCCATAACCGGGCATCAACAGGTGGTGGTCTGTACAATAACGGTAGCAGCTTCCTCTCAGTCAATAATACGTTGAGCGGTAACATGGCTTCGTCGGGATCGGGTTTCTATAACAGCGAAGGTCGTCCGACGCTTCGTAATACGATCGTGTGGGGTAACCTCACGGACGGTTTGTTGGGTAGCGATGTGCTTAATGGAGGAGGTAGTCCGTACTGGAGGCATAGCAACGTGTCGGGCTGGGACGCTACATTGGGGCGCGACGGAGGCAACAATATGGATCGTGATCCGCTGTTTTTGCGCAAGGGATACGATTCGGATTTGACGCCTCGAAAAGACGGTGATTATCGTCTGAATAATTCCAGTCTG
The DNA here is from genome assembly GCF_052170195.1 of Tannerella sp. GTDB lineage: Bacteria > Bacteroidota > Bacteroidia > Bacteroidales > Tannerellaceae > Tannerella. Next base: position 36,180 of record NZ_JBQNAZ010000001.1, read on the forward strand.
TCAGTAAACCGCGGTTATAACCCGTTTGTTTTGTCAGGCTTCAGAACGATCGTTGGTTTAACGCTCTCTCAGCCGACGGATGGCCAATACGTCTCATCGTTGCGTAACGATCTGGGCGGTCGTGCGAGAATCTATGACGATGTTGTCGATCTGGGAGCTTATGAATATCACCCGAATCAGGGAACGATTGACCTAGTCCACAGTGTAGAGATCGGTCGTTATCCCCATGTGACGACTTCTCCGGACCAGGGTCTTCACTACGTAAGAAGCCAAAGCACGTTTACGCTTATACTGATTCCGGAATTGGGTTATACGCTCGAAGGGTTGAAGGTTACGACGGGTTCTAAGTCTCAGGACGAATTGGGCTTTATGAAGTTGACGCATAATGTGGATGGTACCGTAACGGTATATTTCCGTCATGTGATCGATCCGCTGAAAGTGAAGCTCTCGGGAGTGAGTCCTGTTTCGAACGTCTCTTCAGAGCGAGGCGATGAAGTATGGTCTTCGAATGGTTTGTTGTATGTTCGTACGAGCGGTCCGAAGGATGTCCGTATTTACTCGCTCACGGGGCAGTTGCTTCATCATCTGGAAGGTCTTTTGGACCAACGTTCCCTACGTCTTTCCCAAGGGGTATACATTGTAAAGCTGGGCACGGACACGGTGCGGAAAGTGGTGGTGAGATAATAATATTGAGGATAGGTTTTAGATAAGGAGCATATTACGATTTTTAGTTTTCATGATAAGTGAAAGTTTGTATCAGGAGACGGTCGTCGGGATGACGGCCGTCTTTGTTTTAGCTGGGGGCATCGGAAGCCTGAAACCTCTAAAGTCGTTTGTGCGCTATGAAACACCGTCTTTGTACAAAAAATCTTTTCTTCTCGTAAAAAAACGAAGAGAATACATTGTCTATACCGAATATGTTATTACCTTTGCACCCTGATTTACATATAGAAAAGAACAACTGAAAAAGATGGAAAATGTCAGCTATGCTTTAGGGTTAAGCATTGGTAATAACTTTCGTGCTTCGGGTATCAAAGAATTGAATATGGACGACTTCCTTAAGGGATTGAATGACGTTTTCTCCGAAGCGAAGCCGGCTATCAGTTACGACGAGGCCAAACAAATTCTGAATGATTTCTTTATGAAATTACAGGCTGAAAAACTTGAAATGAACAAGCAGGCCGGCACTGAGTTCTTACGTATCAACAAAGAAAAAGCGGGTGTAATAACACTACCCAGCGGTTTGCAGTATGAAGTGTTGAAAAAAGGCGATGGAGCCAAGCCGAAAGCTTCTGACAAGGTGAAATGCCATTATCATGGAACACTCATCAACGGCACCGTGTTCGACAGTTCCGTGCAGCGCGGCGAGCCGGCAACGTTTGGTGTCTCGCAGGTGATTCCCGGATGGGTCGAGGCCCTGCAAATGATGAATGTCGGCTCTAAATGGCGTCTGTTCATTCCTTCCGAACTGGCTTACGGTGAACGTGGAGCCGGCGAGACGATCGAGCCTAACAGTACACTCGTATTCGAAGTCGAGTTGCTCGATATTGTATAAGATTGCAATTGATAAATAGAATAAAAAATTGAAGAAAATGAAGAAAGTAAGTGTAGTAATGATGGCGGCTGCAGTAGCCGCAGGAATGGCTGTGACCTCGTGTAATCAGCAGGGTGGAGCAGCGAATGTAGCGCTCAGCGCTCCGATTGACAGTGCAAGCTATGCGCTGGGTATTAACATCGGCAGTAACCTGAAGGAAAATCTGAAAACGTTCCCCGGCGAAAAACCGGTTAATCACGATGCTTTTATGAGCGGATTGATGGCCGCAATGAAAGACTCGGCAGCTATGAAAATGACGCCTGAAGTGGCTCAAACGTATGTGAATGACTATGTCATGAAGATTCAGCAGACCGAGGCTGAGGCCGAATTGAAGGCAGGTCAGGATTTCCTTGCAGCCAATAAAACGAAAGAAGGCGTTATCACGACCGAGAGCGGTCTGCAATATAAAGTGATTACTGAAGGTACAGGTGCAAAACCGACCGCTGAAGATCAGGTAAAATGCCACTATACGGGTAAACTCCTTAACGGAACCGTATTCGATAGTTCGGTACAGCGTGGTGAACCGACTGTATTTGGGGTAGGTCAGGTGATCCGCGGTTGGCAGGAAATACTGCAATTGATGCCCGTAGGATCGAAATATCAGGTGTGGATCCCGTCTGAATTGGCGTATGGTCCTAATGGTGCCGGTCAGATGATCAAACCGAACGCAACCCTCGAATTTGAAGTAGAGTTGCTCGAAATCGTGAAAAAATGAGAAACGTACGAGTCATGATCGCAAGTGTTGTAGCCGTCGGAATGATGGCTGTAACATCTTGTAATACGACGAAGACAGTTGTGGCTTCTCCTGTTCCTCAGGAACCGGTAATGGTTTCGGAACTCGATACGGTAAGCTATGCTTTGGGTGTGAACATCGGTACAAATTTGAAGGAAAATTTAAAAACATTCCCCGACGGTCCGGTTAATATGGAAGTCTTCACCGATATTTTGGTGAAGGCGCTGAAAGGGGATACTGCCCTGATGATGAATCCGGAGAATGCACAGAATCGTATTCAGAAATACGTCATGGCTGTGCAGCAGCGTGAAACCGAGGCTTTGAAAGCCGAAGGGGAGAAATTCCTCGCCGAGAACAAAACGAAAGAAGGCGTTGTTACGACCGAAAGTGGTCTGCAATACAAGGTGCTTACCGAAGGTTCGGGAGCGAAACCGACTGAAGCCGATCGGGTGAAAGTACACTACACCGGTAAATTGCTTGACGGTACCGTGTTCGACAGCTCTGTACAGCGTGGTGAACCGGCAACTTTCGGGGTTACGCAGGTGATCCGCGGATGGCAGGAAGTGTTGCAACTCATGCCCGCAGGATCGAAATATCAGGTATGGATTCCGTCCGAACTGGCATACGGAGCCAGCGGAGCAGGTCAGATGATTAAACCTCATGCGACACTCGAATTCGAAGTAGAGTTGCTGGAAATCATCCGGCCCGAGCGCACAGAAGACACTGAAAAGTAAACGCTCGTACAGGAAAAACGATAGAGAGCTACCTCCACAAAACGGGTAGCTCTTTTTTTTTGTGGTTAAGCGGTGCAATTGTTTTTGGCTTCCGATTTACGAATGGAAAGGATTTTTATGTACTTTTTCCAAAAGGTATTTGGTGTTTTAAAATCAGTATAGAGCATCGCTCTTCTTATAACTCCACTGTTTTGATTATAAAAAAGTTGAACTTTACAATAGATGAATATCCGTGTTTGTACCTAAAAGCTCCATTAAACTATTTAATAACAATAATTTGGATGGACTTTGTTGCAACGGATAAATCCATAGAAAACAGTGATATATTTTTACCTGTAATAAAACATCAATTTTTCTATATTGCTGATTATTAAATGGCTGATTTTTTTAGGTTGTTTTTTATATACACCCATATCTTTTGATAATCAGACGTCAACCGTTGCAACAAAGTCATTTGGATGTATGGATTGGAGTAAGAAGTAAATTTCTGTATATCAGTAATATATAATTAATTTTAGGCATATATACGGACATTCATATTACAATATTTCCAAAAATATAGCAACTTAACAACACCAAATTGTGACTAAGAACACGCAGGAGGGAACAGAAAACAGGTCGTCAGCCTCGTTTTTTTATCCTGCCGGTGTAAAATCTCGGGGATTTCATCTAAATTTGTAAGTAAGTGTTCATAATTAGCTTATACAATAATACAGGTAAAAATCGGTTTTGCTATACGTTTTGACACTTACATTATATATACAATTAATTTTGATTCATTACTTAACATGAAAAAAAGTTTTATATTCTTTCTTCTTCTTCTTCTATGCGTATTGGCGCTGAGGGCACAAACCGAGACTTCGGGTAGGGGCGGCCTTTACCGGCATACGCCTGAAAAGCAGACCCGGCTGATACATACGCGTCTGAAGGTAGGTTTCGATTTCAACAACCGGACGATGAACGGCGAAGCCTGGCTCACGGCTACTCCGCACTTCTACCCCACCGACCGTCTGACGCTCGATGCCAAAGCGATGCGGATACATGAGGTAGGCATCGTGCAGGAGGGAGAACAGAAACCGCTCCGTTATCTGTACCGGAACGACTCGTTGGAAATCCAGCTGGACAGAACCTACCGCCGCGACGAAAACTATAGCGTTTATATCCGTTACACGGCACAGCCCGAAGAGGTTGCCGACAAGGGCAAGCGCACTTTTGCCGACACCAAGGGGCTTTACTTTATCGACCCTGACGGAAAAGACCCCGAACGCCCCACGCAGGTCTGGACGCAGGGAGAGACCGAGTATGCCTCCTGCTGGTTCCCCACCATCGACAAACCCAATCAGAAAAGCACGCAGGAGATTTACATCACCGTGCCCGATTGTTACCAAACCCTCTCGAACGGTCTGCTGCAAGCCTCCGAACGGCACGACGACGGTACCCGCACCGACCATTGGGTGATGAAACATCCACACGCGCCCTATCTCTTTTTTATGGCAGCGGGCGAGTTTACCGTCGTAAGCGACACGCCCTGGCGGGGAAAGGTACCCATCGACTACTATGTGGAAAAAGGCGATGAAGCCCTTGCCAAAGAGGTGTTTGGCGCTACCTCGCAGATGATTGAGTTTTTCTCGCAAACATTCCGTTACGACTTCCCGTGGCAGAAATACGCTCAAATCGTATTGCGCGATTTTATCGCCGGCGGTATGGAAAACACCACTGCCGTCGCTCATGCCGAATCGGCGATACAACCGGCGGAGGTTTTGGCCGATCACAACTACTGGGAGTCGGTCATTGCCCACGAAGCGGCTCACCACTGGTTCGGCAATCTGGTAACGGCCGAGAGCTGGGCGAATCTCATCGTCAACGAAGCCTTTGCCAACTACGCCGAATACCTCTGGAAGGAACACAAATACGGACGCGACGAGGCCGATTTTCACCGCAGTGAGAAAATCAATGAATACTGCGCTCATACCGGCGATTTCGATAAACCCGCCGTACGCTTCGGTTACCAAGACCGGGAGGATATGTTCGATAAGGTTTCCTATAACAAAGCGGGAGCCGTGCTGCACATGCTCCGCAATTATCTGGGTGACGAAGCCTTTTTCGAAGCCGTCGGGCTTTTTCTCCGCCGACACGAGTTCGGTACTGCCGAAGCCCACGACCTCCGCCTCGCCTTCGAGGAGCTGAGCGGAAAAGACCTCAACTGGTTCTTCAATCAGTGGTTCTTCGGTTGCGGGCATCCTACCGTCGAAGTATCGACCCGATACGATGCCGGAAGCCGAAGCCTTTCCCTGCACATCCGTCAGACGCAGGACAGCAGCCTCCTCTTCGAGTTTCCGCTCGAAATAGACCTCTACGAAGACGACCGGCGCCAACGCCACAGCGTATGGGTATCCGCAAAGCAAGAAAACACCTTCATCTTCGCTGTCGGGAAACAGCCTTTGCTCACGGACATCGATCCGAGAGGAATCATCCTGATGGAGGAAATAAACAGGAAAAGCTCCGCAGAATACCGCTTCCAGTATCGTCATGCGAAGGACTTTAAAAGCAGATACCAGGCTCTTGCCTTTGCCGTAGAGCATGCCGATAAGTCCTTCCTGCTTGCCGCCGTCCACGACCCTTGTTATCAGATACGAATCAAGGCTTTGTCGGCGCTTCCGGTCGAGCAGCTCAACCGGAAGGAGCTGGATGTCGTAGCCCAAATCGCAAAGTCCGATCCGAAGAACCTCGTCAGGTCGGCCGCTATGTGGACGCTGGCAGGCACGCGCGACAAACGCTATCTGCCCCTCTTCGAAAAAGGCCTGGAGATGCATTCGGCATCGGTCAGAAACGCCGCGCTGAGCGGTATTGCTCAAATCACGCCCGAACTGGCCAAACGCTTCCTCATGCAAGCCAGGCCCGAAGAGCTTACCGGCGACCAGCTTGTCGGGCTGCTTCCGGTCATCGTCCGCCACCGGATGGCGAAGTACCTGCCCCAGCTGATGAGCTATCTGGCTTATTATCCCTTCACGGAGGAGGATAATCCGGATCAGGCTGCCCTCCTCCGCCGGGGCTACGAGTGGGCAATGTCGCTCGACGATGTGGCGCCGGTCGAGAAAACCGCACAGCACTTCCGGGAGATGAAGCCCTACCTCGACGGCGACGACGAAACGCAAAGACGCATTCTCGAAGTTCTCGAAAACGGCCTGCGCATCAAGAAAGGATTGCCCCAAACGCCATCGGTCAGGAAACAGACCGACCTGCTCCTCCGAACAATAGAAGAGATTAAACCATGATGCCTGCAGAGAAATATGTGAAGAGCCTGGAAAAGGATTTTTCCACGATAAAAAATGGCTTTAAAGAGATAGAAGAACGAGCCTTGGCCGATTTTCGTTCGAAAGACAAGGCCGAAGTAGCTCATTTGGCCCGCTTGACCTATCGCTCGGAACTGTATCAGGCGAGGATGTATGCGGTTTTTCTGTTCGGGTATTTATCGGACGACGCGGCCATACTGAAGTTCCTGAAAGAGGAAGTTGCCAAGGACGACAACTGGCGCGTTCAGGAGATACTGGCCAAGGCTTTCGACGGATACTGCCGAAGAAAAGGCTATGGAAATTCGCTCGACACGATAGACGACTGGTTGCAGTCCGGACATCCGAATACGAGACGCGCCGTTACCGAAGGTTTGAGAATCTGGACAAGTCGTGATTTTTTCAGGGAACATCCCGAAGAGGCCGTTGCGCGCCTCGCTTCGCTGAAACAGGACGCAAGCGAGTATGTACGGAAATCAGTGGGAAACGCACTGAGAGATATCAGTAAAAAACATCCCGACCCGGTTCGGCAGGAGCTGAGCGGATGGAGCCTGAACGGCAAAGAAATCCGGCAGGTATATACATTGGCAAGTAAATGTATATAACAGCTTATCAACAGTGTTTTTTAGCTGTTTTTCTTATAACTCCGGATAGCCCAGAAGTTGAAAACGGCTGCGAAGCCGCACAAAATAAGAAACGGATTTGTTAGTTCCGTAAACGAGCTGCCTTTGAGATAGATCGATCGCATCACTTCGACAAAATATTTCAACGGATTGAACGCCGCGATCATTTGTGCCCACGAAGGCATGGACGCGATGGGAGTAAACAGACCGCTCATCAGAATAAGCACCATCATAAAGAAATACATCACGAACATAGCTTGTTGCATCGTCTCGGAATAGTTTGAGATCACAAGCCCTATTCCCGACACGACCGCAATATAGATCGTCGCAAAAATATAAATCGTTAACAGGTTGCCTGCCGGAAAAATTCCGTATACCCATACCGCCAATACCATACATAGCGACAAGACAAAGAAGCCGATCATCCAGTAAGGAATAAGTTTAGCTGCCACAAAAGCCATTCGTCCGACCGGAGAAACATTGAGTTGTTCGATAGTACCCGTTTCTTTTTCTCCGACAATGTTCAGGGCCGGAAGAAAGCCGGTGAGCATCGTCAGCAGCATGACCATCAGCGCCGGCACCATAAAAACCTTGTAGTCCAGACGGGGATTGAAGCGATATCGCGCCACGACATCGAATGTTTCGACGGGCAGGAGCGAGATGTACGTGTACATGCCGTAGCTTTCCCTTGATTCGGCCGAATAGTCATTCAGTATGTTTGTCAGATAGAAGGTCCCCAAACTTCCTTTTGTTCCGTTAACCGCATTGGCCGAAATCATCGCGTCACTGTGTCCTTCGCTGATAATCTTCTTTTCGAATCCTGAAGGAATCTCCAAGATCATGTCTGTCTCACCCGACTCAATTCCATCCATTGCAGCAGAATAAGTCGGTAAAACATCGATCAGCCGAAAATAGCCGGAGGCCGTTGCTTTGGCAATTAACCTTTGCGAAACGGAGCTGCGATCGTTATCTACCACTGCCAGCCTGATGTCTTTGATCTCCTGATTCGCAGCCCACGGCATAATCAGAATCACCGTCAGAGGCATCACAAGAATCAGTTTCGGGAGGAAAGGATTCCGGAAAAACTGCTTACATTCTTTTTCGATTAAATATTTCAACATGATATTCTCAGTTCAGACGGGTTTTAAATTGTTTCAAGCTTAAGGCGACAAAGACCGAAGCCATAGCTGTAAGAATGGCAATCTCTTTCAGCACAAAGCGCAGTCCGACACCTTGTATCATGATTTTCTTTACGGCCTGAATGTACCAGCGGGCAGGCACGGCGGCCGAGAGCCACTGTAACGCATCGGGCATGCTGGACACGGGAAAGATCATACCCGAAAGCAACATCACGGGCATCATCATGCCCATGCCCGAGGCCAGCATGGCTGCTGTTTGATTGTCGACAAGGCCTGAAATAAACAGCCCTACTGACAGAGCAAGAAAAATGAACAGTAGCGAAACAGCAGTCAGCAAGATCAAGTTTCCGGCTATCGGTACGTGCAGTACGGAAACGGACAGGATCAGAATGGTGGCGAGATTCAATACCGACAGTACGAAATAAGGCACGATTTTGGCTAAAATAATATACGCCGGCTTCATCGGTGAGGCGAGTAACAGTTCCATCGTACCTGTTTCTTTTTCCCGAACGATGGCAATGGACGTCATCATCCCGCAGATAAGTGTCAAAATCATCCCCATAATTCCCGGCACAAAATAAAAGACGCTTTTGCCTTGTGGGTTATAGAGCATCTTCACCTGTGCTGTGATTCGGCAGGAAGGTAGGTGTTCTCCGGCCAGTTCCTGTCGGTACATGTAAAGTATCTGTTGTGCATAGCAGTTCATCATCGAGGCCTGATTAGGCTCGGCACCGTCTATGATCAGTTGCACGGAGGCTTCGCCCGTATGACGCAGGTTTTCGGCAAACCGTTCGCCGAAGATGAGCACCAAATCAGCCTTTCCGCGTGTAAACACATCATTTATTTCGTGCGGAGAAGTCAGTTCTTCCGTAAGGATAAAACGCTCGCTTGCCTGAAAATGGCTTTTGATTTGTTGTGTCATCTCGTCGTGCGACGGATCGAATACGGCAAGACGCGCGTTTTTTACTTCCGTTGTAATGGCAAAGCCGAACAGCAGAATCTGCATGACGGGAATCCCGAGCAGAATAAGTACCGTCCTTCTGTCTCGGATGATATGATACCATTCTTTTTTTACAAATGATAGAAACTGTCTCATCGCTTTATCAATCTCCTTTCCGTGTTGCTTCGCGCGCCAGTCGACGAAAAACTTCGTCCATCGTCAAGACGCCAAATTGCTTTTTCAGATTTCTCGGGCTGTCCAGCACGCTGATTTTTCCGTCTACCATGATCGATACCCGATCGCAGTATTCGGCCTCATCCATATAGTGCGTCGTCACGAAGACCGTGATATCTCTTGCGGAGGCCTGATAAATCAGTTCCCAGAAACGGCGACGGGTGATGGGATCGACTCCTCCCGTCGGTTCGTCGAGAAAAACGACCTTCGGCTCATGAAAGACCGCCACGGAAAAAGAGAGTTTTTGCTTCCACCCTAAGGGTAAGGCTTTGACAAGTGTGTTGCGTTCGCGCTCAAAGCCTAATTCGTGCAAGATGCTCTCCGTTTTCGCTGTAATTTCACGGTCTTTCATTCCGTAGATACCGCCAAAGAGTCGCAGGTTTTCCCACACTTTCAAATCTTCGTATAACGAAAATCGCTGACTCATATAGCCGATGTGTCGTTTCACCTCTTCTGCTTGCTTACAGATGTCGAACCCTGCGACGAAGCCTCGTCCCGACGTCGGACGACTCAACCCGCACAGCATCCGCATAGCCGTTGTTTTGCCCGCGCCGTTTGCACCCAGAAAACCAAAGATATCTCCTTCGCCGACGGTAAACGAGATACGATCGACGGCTGTAAACGTTCCGAATTGTTTCGTTAACGTTTCGGCTATAATCACATCTTTTTTCATGATTCCTCCTTCTCGCCGAGTATATCCATAAAACAATCTTCAACCGAAGGACAGATCGGAGTCATTTCAATACCCGCATGTCCTTTCTTATTCAGATAATGGAGCAGTTTGTCTGCTGTACAATCTGTCCGCAACGTAACATGGCAATTTTCCCCGAACGAGAAGGCCGACCGTACATGAGCATGCGATCGCAGATCGTTCAGCAAATGATACATGTCTCTCGATGAACGAAGAGCGAACAATGTATGCGGGTATCCGGCCACAATGCCTTCGGGAGTATCTACCCGCAGAAAGAGTCCTCCCTGAATCAGGGCGATCCGGTCGCACCGCTTCGCTTCATCCATGTAAGGCGTGGAGACGAGGATCGTGACGCCTTGCGCTTTAAGTCTGAAGAGCATTTCCCAAAACTCTTTGCGCGAAACAGGATCTACCCCCGTCGTGGGTTCATCGAGCAGTAATATATCCGGCTTGTGTATTAACGCGCAACTCAGCGCCAGCTTTTGTTTCATGCCCCCCGACAGTTTGCCGGCCGGCCGTTTCTTAAAAGGCTCGATCTGCCGGTAGATGTCTGCGATCAGGGGATAGTTTGCCTGTACCGTCGTATGGAAGACAGTAGCAAAAAAGTTCAGGTTTTCTTCGACCGTAAGATCTTGATAGAGCGAGAATCGTCCGGGCATATAGCCGATGATGCGTCGTACGGCGCAGTATTCCTTCACGGCATCATATCCTCCGATGATGACATTTCCGTTATCAGGGAGCAGGAGCGTCGCCAATATACGAAAAAGAGTCGTCTTTCCGGACCCGTCGGGACCGATGATACCGTAGATTTCACCTCGCTCTACCTCGAAGCTCACATCGTGCAATGCTGTCACGCGACCGTATTTTTTACTGAGATGATGTACTGAAACAGCTTTCATGATCCGGCTTTTATTTGGGAGATTTCGGTTGCAGCGGGGGCGACGCGGATTTCGCCGTACATTCCCCGTTTAATATATCCGTCATTCCGAACTGCGACTTTTACGGCATACACTAAATTGGCACGTTCATCCCTTGTAGAGATCGTTTTAGGTGTAAATTCGGCCTTATCCGAGATCCAGATAACTGTTCCGGCATATTCTTTCCGTTCCGAAGTACCCCTGTCGGCATATACGCTTACTTTTTGCCCGATGCGAAGCCGAGTGAGCTGGTCGGCTGTGAAGTAAGCCCGCAAAATCATGTTTTCGAGGTCACCGACTTTCAGAAGTGGTCGTCCCTGTACGGCGAGTTCTCCCGGTTCGGCATAGCGGCACAGCACAATGCCATCTATCGGGCTGGACACAATGCTTTTTCCGATCCGGTAGTCGATCTGTGCGATCTGTGCCTGCAATCCCATACGCTCACCCGCGATGCTTCGGTTTCCGTTAGCCAGTACGTCTTCCTGAGCCGCCAATTGTTTTTCGAGCATGGCGATTTGTGCGCCGATATCGTCGAGTATTTTCGGAGCGGCAGCCTGCGCTTCGACTAAGTTCGCGTATCGTTTGTACTCTTTCTGTTGTGTGGCAATCTGCTGTTTGAGTGAGGCAATCTGACGGGGGATGTTGTACCGTCGACTCTCAATGGCCATCAGGCCGGCCGAGAGTTGTATTTTTTGCAGGTATAGCCGGGTTGTATCGATCAGCCCAAGTGACTCATGCGCTTTCACGCTTTTTCCTTCCCGAACCGTTATTCGTAACAGTTCTCCCGTTTCTCCGGCCGAGATCATGACCTCAGTCGCTTCGAATATGCCTGAGGCATCGCAGTCTCCGTCTTTATTTCCGCAGGCTGCGACAATCATGGCCATTGCGATGATTAAGAATTTATTTGCTTGCATAAATCTATGATTAAATGATTATTCGTTCGTGTGTCCGGCGGTAAATTTAAGATCGTAAAGAGCTTGCATATACGCGATCTCATGACGGATTTTATCCTGTATGGCCATCTGTTCGGCATGGAGATCTCTCATCAATTCGGTGACCGATAAGACGCCGTTGGTCATTTTAGCTTCCGAAGCCTTCCGGATTGCCGTTTTCAGGCGAATGATCTCGTCGTCGTATTTCAATTGTTCGGCGCACTGTTTAATCTCTTTGTTTTTCCGGATCATATCTAACCGGGTATTGAACAGAAACAGTTCACGTTGTATCTCCGTTTGTCCGATATGGTTGCGGATCAGCTTCCGACGGTTCTTCAGCGTGTAAAAACGGCCGATGTTCCATTCGAATTTCATGCCGACAATGTAATAGGGAGCGAATCTATTCTCCAGCATATTCAGTCCGGGCTTTCCGTATCCTCCTGTCGCAAAAAGCGCAAATTTGGGAAATAGTCCGGCCGTAACAAGAGCATTCTCCGCTTCGTAATTTTTGATTTGTGCGTCATACAGGGATAATTCGGGACGGCTGACGGATGTTGCAACGGTGGGTAGAAGTACCGGCCTGACAAAATCTGTCGTTTCATCGGCTTCCATTCCGGTCAGATTCGCCAAGATAGCGATACAAGCGGCACGAACGCCGGCAAGCTCCGTAGCGTGCTGCTCCGCTTTCAACTGTTCCACGCGCACGACATGGAGGTCTGTTTCTTCGGATATGCCATGCTGCACACAAGCCTGCACGCGTTGATAGTTTCGTGCTAGTTCTTCCTGTAATAACTTGTTTTGATGCAGGCCGGCATCTGCCAGCAAGACCCCGAAAAAGGCAGTATTGACCTGCTGATACAACGCATAAAGTCCAACCGCTACACGTCTCTTCTCCACCTGCGCCGCCGTACGTACACTTTCTTTTCCCGACTTTATTTCGCCTCCATCCCAAAGAACCTGCAGCGCATCGAGCGAAAGTGCATATTGATCTTTGCTGAGCGCCGGTATATCCAATCCCGGTATTCCCCATTGAGACGCATCGAACGGAAGACGGGTGACCTCCGAACGGTACGAAGCGTTACCCGAAATCTTCACCTGCGGCAAATAGCCTTTTCCGGCATTGGCCAGCCGGGATACTTCGGCCTCTTCAATCTGTACGTACTGCTTGACCAGCGGATAGTGCTCCTGCGCCCGTCGCTGACATTCTTCGATCGTGACCTGAGCGAAACCACAAAGACCGTTCGTCAATATCAGGGTGACCATGATCATCTTTTTCATAACCGTTGTATTAATTCATTTATTTAATTTCTTAGTTAATTCGCGTATAAAATGAAAGGATCGACCATGAGAACCGGAGTTCGGATCAATCCCTCAACAAATTAATTTTTCAGACGAGCCAAGATGGTTCGCGACACTTCTTCTTTCCGTTGGTCGAGCAACGCATGAAATTCCTCTTCCGACAATTCCCATACATTCCGAAAGATGGGAGCAATGAGAAACGGTGCTATATTCAACGATAAGACGGTAAACAGCAAGTCTATCGTTGAGATCGGGCGGATTGTCCCTTTCTCGATTTCTTTCTTCAGTTCCGCTTCCATCGGAATAATAACCGTTTGTAATGCTTTCTTAAACTTCTGGATCAGAAATGTCATGTTTTCTGATGAGTTGTTCAGCCCTTCGTTAAGCGAGAACGCCGGAAGCTGCGGGTTCTGTTTCAAGAACTCGAAATGTACGCTGATCAAGTTCAGGATCTTTTCTTCAAACGGAGCATCAGACGAAGTAGTGATTAGCAGATTCGAAAGCATCTGTTCGATCTTCTCCTCGTAGATTTTTTCGAAAAGGAGCTCTTTCGTCCGGTAATAGTAATGTACCAGCGCTTGATTGCATCCCGCCTCTTCGGCTATCTGCGCCATCTTGGTACGGATAAATCCCTGTTCCAAAAACAGTTTTTCGGCTGCTTTCAGAATCTTGTACTCCATGTTTTCTTCTTTTGGCTTCATACTAATCAGATGATTTAATCGCAAAATTAAATCATGCAATGAATCCAACAAAAGGAATCAGTGTTTTTTTTGTTTTTTTTAACAGAGATCGGCGTTGCTCAACTTTCTCGGTAAGGTCTTTCAGACGATTGAACGCTTTACGGTATCAGATTTAGATTTTCCTGATCCGTATGTTTCGGACAAAATGATGCTCGCCTTTTTCAAGAATCAGATCGGCACGGAAGCGGGTAGGAAGGATGTGTTGCTCAAGATTGGGGCGGTTAATCTCTTCCCAGACCCTGACAGCGAGTTGCCTTAGAGTCTCTTCATCGTATGAGGCGTACTGATGGAAATATGAGTCGGGATTGGCGAAAGCAGAGGTCTGCAACTTCTTGAATCGTTCGATATACCATTGTCTGATATCTTTTTCACTGGCATCGACATAGATGGAATAGTCGAAAAAATCGGATACGAAGACGCGCCGGCACGGTTGGGTGTTCAAGGTCACCTGCAACGCGTTAATCCCTTCGATTATCAGGATATCGGGCTTCCGGATACGACATACTTCTCCAGGGATAATATCGTAATAAAGATGAGAATAGACCGGCGCTTCGAGTATTTCGCGTCCCGACTTTGCACCAGCCAGAAACGCCAATAGCCTCTTGGCGTCGTAGCTCTCGGGAAATCCTTTTTTATGTAACAGTCCTCGTTTTTCGAGTTCGGCGTTGGAATAGAGAAATCCGTCGGTGGTGACAAGCTCCACTTCCGGCTTTTCAGGAAGCATGGACAGCAGCTTTTGTAAAACTTTAGCCGTCGTGCTTTTTCCTACCGCCACGCTTCCGGCAATCCCAATGATGTAAGGAACCTGACGGCCGGGATTCTTGAAAAAGTCCTCACGTTCTTTGTGCAGGTGACGATAATGCGTAATATGAATCTGCAATAAACGGATCAGCGGCATATAAATATCCTCTACCTCGGCGATCGTAAGCGGCTCGTTCAAGGCTTGCAACTGCGTTAAATCCATATCGGCAACCGGAAACTGGGGATGTTCTTCCAGCTGTTTCCATTCTTCGCGCGTAAAACTGCGGAAAGGTGAAAAGGTCGCGTCGTAAGTCTTCCGATTCATACACGTTATTATTGTTTAAGTCGCAAAGATAAGGTTCTTTTCTTTCGGGATACCGGTTTTTGTGAAAAATATGCCGAAGACAAGAAATAAAAGCGCCTTATCGTCAACCCCGATAATCCCGTTCGCTCCTTGACAACCGAACAGATACAAAACATCTTCAAATGTTTGAGTTACTTTCGAGCAAGGCCGCACGAAAGGTGATTGACGAAAGCGGATACGTAGCTGTTCTTTAAGAGACCTACAGCGGCCAAGAAGAACAATTTAAAATAGAAACAAGCGTCTCAATCCTTTTTATCCGCCGATGCGGAATGTCCGTTTTTTCGTACCTTTCCTCTAAAAGGTATTTTTGAGATTCCGTACACTGTTGCACGGCAGCTTCCGGCCTGCCCATCCCCGGACGACCTCATCATCAAGGTTATAAACGCAGAGCTCGTACTGTAGCAGTTGCCGGATGCGTCCGGGCGAAACGAAGCTGCCACAAACCGAATCCTTCAACATGCACTCCGCAATCCACCGGGCATCCTTCACGTATCTGACGCAACTCCGGAGTAAACGCTTCATCAGTTTTTTCTAAAATGACAGTAAAACTTTGACTAAGAACACGCAGGAGGCGACAGGAAACAGAGTGTCAGCCTTGTCTTTTTATCCTGCCGGTGTAAAATCTCGGAGATTTTATCTAAATTTGCCTGAAAATAACAGTGAACTTATGAACAAATATAGAATCTTACTGATGGGAGCAGCGCTTTCCATCTTCCTGACAAGTTGCGGAGCCCGACAAACCAAAGAAGCTACCACAGAGAACAACGCTACGGCAGACACGACGGAAATTACGCAACTGTCGGAACTTACCGAAGAATTAACGCTTAACGACTCGGACGAAGACATTCAGGTCTTTACGATGAAAATCGGCAACGACCCTCAGAAAAGTCACCTCACCGCATCGTTCCCGGTTACGAAATACGCCTTTATCAATGAGCACGAACGCAATTTCTCGCAGCAGTTTATCGATGAGTTCAAGAGCGAAGCCGCTAATTTCGGCAACGATGCCACTTCGGCGGCGGACTTCAACCAGCATTTTGAGATCAAACATCGCTCGGACGAACTGATGGTCTTCCTTTATACCCGCAGCAAGTCGTTGGGAAATAATTACGAAGATACCTTTATCGCCTCCATGTTCGACCTCAAAAGCGGAAAACGCATATCGGTCGCCGAACTTTTTGAAAGCCCGGAATCTTTCGAAGCTTTTGCCACGGATATGCGGGAGATGGCGGCAAAGGCCGTTCGCCAAAAGCTGAACGAAAGTGACAATTTCGCCAATCAGCAGGAGCGTGAAACGGTGTGGATGGAGATGTTGCCCGGCATTGACGAAGGTACCGCAGCGAACGAAGAGAATTACGACGCTCTCTTTTTCGATGAGAACAAGGAGTGGTACGTTATCTTCGACAAATATCAAATTGCCAGCGGTGCGATGGGCTCGTTTACCGTAAAGATACCGCAGTCGGTAATCGGCAAATACCTGAATCGGAAGTTTGCGACGCTTTTTGCACAGTCAAAACAGGCAGACGAGGCCCTTGCTCCCGTTGCTCCGGCAACTCCTTCGCGTCCGCAAGCCCGCCCTGCGGAGCAAGACCCGCAAGCTCCCTGTGTAGCCCTTACCTTCGACGACGGTCCGTCGGTCTATACTTCCCGCCTGCTCGACATCCTCCGGGAGGAGAACGTAAAAGCGACATTCTTCATCCTCGGCAAGTCGGCCGCCGTACAGAAACAAACCCTGCGGCGCATGGCCGAAGAGGGGCACAACATCGGCAACCATTCCTACGACCATAAGAATTTTGCCAAAATATCGCTCGACGAAGCCCGCCGTCAGATAACGCTCACCGACGACATCACTCAGGAGATTACGGGCAGTAAACCGACCTATTTCCGCTTCCCCTACGGAGCCTTCACCAACGATAAACTGACGCTCGTCAATCGTCCCGTTATCGGTTGGAACATCGACCCGCTCGACTGGAAATACCGCGATGCCGAAAGGGTGGCTGCGGAAATGTCGAAAGCATCTCCCAATGCGATCATTCTGGCGCACGACATCCATAAAACGACCGTCGAGGCCATCCCGCAAGTCATCCGCAACCTCAAAGCCAAAGGCTACCGCATCGTAACGCTCGACGAACTGTTTGCCGGCAAATCCATCCAAAACAATAAGGTGTACAGCAGCGGAAAATAAGTGTAAACGGCAAACATGGAAAAATGAAAGCACTTATTTTAGCATTGTCAGTTATTGCAATAAATAATGTGTGTGGACAAAGGGGAAATAAAAAAATGGAAGAATGATATGAATAAGTGGATTAAAAGTAAATAACTGGGAAATTGTTTCCCCCACATGGGAAATTTCTTCCCCCATGTGGGAAATGTTTTCCCCCACGTGGGATATTGTTTCCCCTACATGGGAAATGCCTTCCCCCGCATGGAAAACATTCCGTCCTGTGTGAGAGGGGCTTTGTCCGGAATCGAAATGCTATTCGGCAAGATATAATCAACCTTATCAATCCAACATCAGCGACATAAAAAGACGCTGCAAGTCGGAGGGTTGAAGCGTTTCGTCAAGCGGGCAGGCAAGTCCGTAAGGCCGCGCAGGAAGGTCTGCTGAATGCGGTACGCGCACAAAAGCCGTCTGTGCACGATGACGATGCAAAATATACCGTATCAACGCATCCTTAACGGCCGGATCGTCGTACAAAATCTCTTTGATCAAAACATCCGTAGAGGATTCGGGAGCTTCGAACGCCATGCCAACAGGGCACTCCCCATCGAGAGCCACCCAGACATGACCGCCATCGGCAAGGCAGTCGAGGCGGATCGTTTCGAAATCGGCAGCATCGTGAAGAACGGCACATCGGCGGCGCTGCTGGGCAAGATCGAAATATGCGTCATACGTTTTTTCGGGACAAGGTACGATTCGACAGGTATCCGTCTGCTCCATCCGGTCGGGCACATATTGCTCTACACCCACGTTAATTGGCACCGTATATCCGTAGCGTCTGTAAACCTCAAACAGCCAAGGTTCGGCGGGGATAAGCACCGACAGGGCAAACCCTCGTTTCCGCATCACACGTATCGCTTCCTGCATCAGGGTTTTCATATATCCTTTGCCTCGTGCCGAAGGATGCGTACAGACCCCGCACACATATGCACAAGGCAGAATGGCAGACTCGATCTTCACCTCATACGGAACAGTCTGCAACATGGCGACGACTCCCTTACCCTCCTGTTCGATGACGAATGTATTTTCCGGCTGATAAACCCGATCGAAGAACATCCGCACGTATTCGTCCGAATCGTGAAAGACCGTTTGCCAAAGGATTTCCAACGACCTTCGCCTGTCGGTTAACTTCATCGCCTTTTGATTGCCCCGTTCTTTTCGAGCAGGATCACCGGATTGTACGACAGCTTTGACTGACGCAGCCCCGGAATGCCCAAATCTTCCTCACGGTTGATGTAAATGTATTGTTCGGGAATATGCGAAACAAATTCCTGATTGATGAGGCTGAAAATGCCCTCGTAGTTCGTATCTGCCTTTTCGACATGCACTCCGAAGGTCTGATAATTAATCGGCGAGCCGTACGTAAATGCCACGATTTCCCCCTCAACCACAATCGCACCTCCGAGCAGCCCCAACTCTTTGAAATGGTGCATGGCAAACGTCATGGAACGATGCTCGTTCGAGAGTTCGTCCGTATTTTCCCCATTCTCGTTCGCCCGTACCCACCTCCGTTCAAGCGCCATACATTGCGGAACGATTTCGGACGTAATGGGGATATACGTATATTCATACTGCTTCTTGAATTTGTTGATATGATTACGTTTAGCCTGCCATTTCTTGCCTTTCAGCGTCTGAAGGTCTTCACGCAGATAGATATAGTCGAAATAGTCTCGCTCGGCAACGTATGCGAATTCGTTCGGAAACAGTTCTTCCAGCTTTTTCCGGGCTTCGGAAGTCACCCCGAGGATGAGCAGCGGATGTCCTTCTCCCATCATCTCGTAAGAATCTTTTTCGAGTGCTTCCACAGCCTGTCTTAAGTCCCCGTTCCCGACAGGGAACATATAGGCCATACGCTTCGGATCTTTCTCTTCGATATAAAAACGTATAAGCAGACATCCTTCGAAAACAGCATATTCGCTTTCGTACAGAAACCTCCAGCTGCACATGTTCGAAAAGGCGAAATCGCAGTTCTGATACGCGGAAGGATAGGTAAAAGACGTTATAAGCTCTTTGTCCTCAATACAGATCGGTTTAAATACCATATAAAGCAGTTACGGTTTATCAATACGGTCAGTCTATCGGCACATCCGTCCATACGCCTCCCACCAGTTCGCGCAGTGTTCGGAAGCCCACGGTGCGGAGCAACTCGACGGTTTCGTTGCGGCCATCGTTGACCAGATCGGGAAAATGGCAGTCGGAATTGACCATCACGGGGATATTCCACTCTTTCAACGCGCAATATGTATCGGCATGGGGATAAGTTTGTCCCTTCCGTTGCGCATTCTTACTGTTCACTTCGACTATCAGCCCTTTCTCGGCAATCAGATCGAGAAGCGCAAGGAAAGGCTTCCGGTAACGATCGGTATTTCGGTCGAATCCGGGATAACGACAGCCATTCATATAAACCTTATCGATATGCCCGACTACATCGAATCCACCCGTTTCGACCATCCGCATCGAGGTCTCGAAGAAGTCGGTCGTCAATCGACCGATATCCCCGCCATAATGCGTATCGACACTCGCCCTGAAATCTTCGTACGGTCCGTCGATACACACCATATTCGCTTCGGCCAACGGCTTTTGCCAAGGAAGGTAATGAAGCGACCCGATCCGATAGTCGAGCGGCAGTTCCTGAAAAAAAGGAATTGCAGCATGATACGTCTTGTCCAGATAATCAATTTCCAGACCGACATACAGTTCGATTTTCCCTTCATATTTCTTTTTCAGTCGGTCAATTTCGGCCAGATACTCGGGCATATCGTCCTTCGTCATATTCCAGCTTGTCTCGAACGGAAGAGGCGCATGTGAAGAAAAGCCGTACGCGCGAAAACCGCGCGCGACGGCAAACTTTACAAAATCTTCCGGATGACTGCGTCCGTCGCAAAAAGTACAGTGACTATGAAAGTTACTGTCCATCATAGGGATGATTCATTGTTTTCTTTCTCCGATCTGAAACTCATTATTTAATTACGTTCAGCGCTTTGCCCACCTTGATAAATGCAGCGATCGCCTTGTCGAGATGTTCTTTTTCGTGACCGGCCGACAGTTGAACCCGGATGCGCGCCTGCTCTTTCGGCACGACCGGATAATAAAATCCCGTCACGTATATACCCTCTTCCTGCATACGTTGCGCAAACACCTGCGACAGCTTCGCATCGTAAAGCATCACGGCACAGATAGCCGATTGCGTCGGTTTGATATCGAAGCCCGCCTGCAGCATGCTGTCGCGGAAGTAAGTCACGTTTTCGGCCAACTTCGTATGCAACGCGTCACTTTCTTTGAGCATCTTAAACATCTCGATGCTTGCTCCGACGATAGCCGGCGCCAGCGAATTGGAGAACAGATACGGACGCGAACGCTGACGCAGCAGGTCTATAATTTCTTTCCGACCGGTCGTAAAACCGCCCATGGCGCCTCCGAAAGCCTTACCAAGCGTGCCAGTGAAGATATCGATCCGGCCGTAAGCTCCGAACTGTTCGGCCACTCCGCGCCCTGTCGGCCCAACCACTCCTGCCGAGTGAGACTCGTCGACCATCACCAGCGCGTCATATTTCTCTGCCAGATCGCAAATCTTATCCATCGGCGCCACGTTGCCGTCCATCGAGAAGACTCCGTCGGTGGCGATGATGCGGAACCGCTGTGCCTGTGCTTCCTTCAGACAACGCTCAAGGTCGTCCATATCGGCATTGGCATAACGATAACGTTTGGCTTTGCAAAGACGCACACCGTCGATAATCGAGGCATGGTTCAGCGCATCCGAAATAATCGCGTCGTTTTCACCGAGCAACGGCTCGAAAAGCCCGCCGTTCGCGTCGAAACAAGAACTGTAAAGAATCGTATCTTCCGTTCTGAAATACTCGGATACCTCGGCTTCGAGCTGTTTATGCAAATCTTGCGTACCGCAGATGAAACGAACGGACGACATGCCGTACCCGCGATGATCCATCGCCTTTTTAGCCGCCTCGATAAGACGCGGATGATCTGATAGACCAAGATAATTGTTCGCGCAGAAGTTCAGCACTTCTTCTCCTTCATTCACCCGAATATCCGCTTTCTGGGGTGTCTTGATAATGCGTTCCTTTTTGTATAATCCCGCTGATTCGATATCAGCCAATTCCTGTTGCAGGAAAGATTGAAATTTTCCGTACATAAATGTTTGAAGTTTATGATCATTTTATTGCGACAAAAGTAGTCATTTTTTTAGAATACGGATTTTACTTCCCCGATATTTCCGTACCGAAAACATAAACCTGCGAGCAGCTCACCGGTACTCCTCAAAGCACATACAATACACTTACTTAAAACAAACTGCCAAGCAAAAAAACAACGACAATCGCTCCATCAACTTACTCGACTTTCACGGTTTATATTATTTTTGCAAAAAAAAATGAGGACGGCCGTGCAACGTTTCTTCCCGGAATTGCATCATGGAAGATGGATAACGGTTGCAAACGTTGTACCGAGAACAGAATGATGAACGAAGAACAACTGATTACAGGTTGTAGAAAAGGAGATCGGACGGCTCAGAAAGAGCTGTATGAATTATATTCCCCCCGAATGCTGGGTGTCTGTCTGCGCTACATCGGCGACAGGGAGACGGCACGCGATGTATTGCAGGACGGTTTTGTCAAAGTCTTTTCATCTTTCGGGGGATATAAGGGAGAAGGCCCTTTGGGAGCATGGATACGCCGGATATTCGTCAACGAATCGCTGGAACATCTGCGCAGAACGAACATTCACCGCAACACGGTCGATATCGAAAGCATCGCAGACTATTCGACGAACGAAGAAACGGCTGTTTCAAAACTCTCGGCCGACGACCTGATGCACTTGATCCAAAGCCTCCCGGACAGTCTGCGTGCGGTATTCAACCTTTTTGCTATCGAAGGATATTCGCATAGAGAAATAGCCGGGATGTTACACATTGAAGAGAGTACGTCGCGTTCGCAATATATGCGGGCACGGCGTTGGTTACAGAACAGAATAAAATAGGAAAAAGAGGAGAAATAAATAGATGGAAAAGCGGGATAAATGGGAAGAAGCGATCCGTGCGAAACTGGAGCACTTTGAGACAAAGCCGGATCCGGGCGACTGGGAGGCCATTGCCAACCGTCTGTCGGATAAAGCTCCGGTTGTCAGGATGAAAAAGCGACGGTGGGTTTACCGGGCTGCCGCCGCTGTCGTATCACTGCTGCTACTTGGCGGTGGCTACCGGTTGTGGTTTCAGGGAAAGCAGGACGCGGTGATCGCAGAGGTTCAGGAAAGTGATGTTCGGGACATAGCCGCATCGCAGGAAAAGCCGCAAACAGACAAGGCCGATGGGCAGGCCGCGACAGAGAGGACGGATGAAAATCCGGTGTCGACGGCCGCCCACCGGCCATCACCTGTGCGTAAAGACAAAGACCTGACCGCACGAACAACGTATACCGCGCCCCAAGAAAACTCCCCAAGCCTCTATCCCACACCTGAAAAAAATGAAAAAGCCCCCGAAACGACATCGACAGAATCGACAGAGGAATATGCAGAAGAAGAGCGACCGAATACCGTACAGGATCATCGACCGGAGGATACACCGGCACAGAATGCCGCATCCGAAAACCGACAGAGTGACAATGAACGGCCGTTAATCGCGGATGCTTCTCCCCGGCCATCACACCGCACAGCCGCAAAACGCCGTTGGGGATTCGGGATGGGAGGCGGAAGTTTTTCGACCGGTAGTTATGCCACCGCTGACGGAGCAAATTTTTTCGCGAATAGTATCATGAATCGTGATCTGCCTGCTTATTCGGAACTAAAATCCTTTGATCACGCCGAGAAGATGAACAAGATCGATGTGTCGCATAAGCGGCCGCTCTCGTTCGGAGTGGGTGTCAGCTACCGACTCTCCGACCGGTGGGCGCTGCAAAGCGGCGTGACCTACACATACATGACATCGACTTGGCGCACAGAAGCCATTCGGCAAGGGAAGGCCAAACAAAGGCTGCACTTTGTCGGGCTTCCTCTGGGCGTAAATTATAAGATTGCCGAATGGCAGCGTGTACGCTTTTATGCGGGTGCCGGCGCCATGGTCGAGTGGAACGTGGCCGGTAGCATTGATACCGATTATTATTACGGAAACGAGATGGTTAATACACTACATGCCTCGGTTCGGATGAAAGAATGGCAATGGTCGGTCAATGCGCGTACGGGAGCAAGTTATCCTTTACTCCGCTATCTGAGCGCCTACGTCGAAGGCAATGCGAATTATTACTTCGATAACGGAAGTGCGATAGAGACGATTCGTTCGGAGAAACCTTTTTACGTATCTTTGCAAGCCGGAGTTCGGATAGGATTCTAAAGAGAGAAAGAAGAATAAGTGTAATAAATACAATGTTTTATTAATCAGATGAGAACAAAAAGAAAGATGAGACAATTTAGTTGGTGCGCTGCGGCTTTGGCAGCGACAGTGATGTTAACATCCTGTCTGGATGGAGGAAGTAACAGTCAGTCGGGTACAACTGTGGGAGTCGTACGGCTTGATACGAAAACGATGAAACATGTATTGGATAACTCTACGCCTATCGGGCCGTTTTATTCGCCGTCTTTTAAAAATGTGAAAGAAGGAGCATGTATTATTGCGAGTTTCGACTTAAACTATGATGCTCCGGAAAATGCGTCGAACGTCGTTAAAACAAACGGATACTATACCGTAGTCGTCAGAGAGAAGGCTGAACTTGACCAATACATGATCATGAAATTTACAGATACCGGAGCGCCGGACACGGCCAAGATGCTGGAAAAAGAAGTAGCGCTCGCAAACCCGAACTATCAGATACTGGGCTATGTAAAAGGTTATCTATTCGTTGGGCATGCGCTAAAACAGCCTGAAGATCAAAGAAATTACTGGTTTCTGACATACAATGCGGACAACATGGTAAAGGAAGAGAGCGGTGAACGAATCTACGATGTTTTCGTGCGTGCCAAGGTCAAGACGCCGGGTACCAAATCGGAAAAAGATATGATGGTAGCCAACGCTTATCAGATCAAAGACTATTTGGAGACGGCAGCCCGTGAGGAACAGAGCAAAGGTAACACTCGCTTTTATCTTCGTTTCAACTATGCGTCGTCTGTCAAAGACGGTAAGTTGACATGGGCGAAAGGTGAAAAAGTAGGGCCGTTTGAAGTGAAATTGATTCTGGATAAACAGAGAAGCTGATCAATATTGTTTTTGTAACTTTGAGGAAGTCCCGTCACGGATACGTCTGTGGCGGGATTTTGTATTTTTATCGGGGCGAGCGCAAAGAGAATAGTCATTTTTTTCTACCTTTGCCCATTCAATTCGGAAAAAGAGACCATATGTTTAAAGAAATATTCAATCGGCTGATCGCCGTTATCTTCAAACCTTCGGAAGCATGGGAGGCGCTAAGCCGGAAAGAGGAAAGCTCTGAGACTTTTCTCTCGCGCTTTGTGTATCCTTTGTTCGGACTGATCGCGCTTTCAGCCTTTCTGGGCGTATTATTCACACGCAAAGAATTCGATTTCCAGATCGCCCTGAAATCATCGATTAAAATACTGGTCGCTTCGATGGGAGGTTTCTTCCTCGGCGCTTATTTGCTGAACGAACTGTGGCGCTCAGTCTTCAAGCAGCCGCGCGACATGAAACTCATCCAACGATTTGTCGGTTATTCGTCTTCGCTGATGTTTGTTCTCCTTATCCTACTGGCACTCTTGCCGGAATTTATCTTTTTGTGGATGTTTATCCTCTACACTTTCTATATCGTGTGGATGGGAGCACACCCATATATGAAAGTGAAAGAAGAAGAACAAATGAAATTTACAATACTGGCTTCGGTCATCATTGTTGGAACACCGTTTCTAATTGACCGACTGCTGTTTCTGCTTATGCCGGGGCTCCGGTTTTAAACATGACATACCATGGCCAAGGAAAAGTTAAGTAACAACATACTGATCAAAAACAAACGGGCAACGTTCGATTACGAACTGCTCGAAACATTTACGGCCGGCATCGTACTGACCGGCACGGAGATCAAATCTCTCCGTCTGGGAAAAGCGAGTCTGGTCGACACGTATTGCTACGTCGAACGAGGCGAAGTATGGGTCAAGAACATGAATATCACGGAATACTTCTACGGCACGTACAATAACCACGTGGCTCGTCGCGATCGCAAGCTGCTGCTGAACAAGAAAGAGATTCGCAAGATTCAAGCAGCCGCAAAAGATAACGGCTTTACGATCATCCCTACCCGGCTTTTTATCAACGACCGGGGGCTGGCCAAGGTGGTCATCGCCATTGCTAAGGGAAAAAAGGAATACGACAAGCGCCAATCCATCAAGGAGCGCGACGATAAACGCGAGATGAGCCGGGTGTTTATGAAGTAATGTATGGAAACGGTCGGGCAAAGAATAGGGAGGTGCATCAGGTCGGCCGTGCCCAAAGCGTGCCGAACCTGCTTCTGGCTGCTGAAAATCATTCTGCCCGTATCTCTGCTTGTGCGGCTGCTCCAATATTCGGGTATACTGGCACAAGTATCGGTCTTCCTTGAACCGGCTTTTTCTTTTATCGGCCTGCCGGGCGAAACGGCCATCATCTTCCTGACAAGTGTTTTCACTCCGTTATACGCACCGATGACCCTGATTGCTTCCATGCCTTTGACCGTCCGCGAAGTTACCCTGATTGCACTGATGTGCCTTGTTTCACACAATCTTTTGGTCGAATGCGCCGTACAAGGTAAGACCGGATCATCGTTCGTGGGGATGTTTGCGCTGCGTGTGGTGATGAGCTTTGTCATCGCATTCGCCGTACATCGCATCATGCCGTATGAAGGATATGACACGATCGTCGGCTCAGCTGCCGATACCGATGTATGTACCTCATTGGCCGACGTGTTCATACTCTGGCTCAAAAGTTCGCTTTCGATCACCCTCTTATGCTTCGTGATTGTCTCGGCATTGATGATCTTGCATTACCTCCTCGAAGAGTTCCGGTTGCTGAAAAGCCTGTCGAAAGCAATGACTCCTGTAATGATGTTTTTCGGGCTTCCACGCAACTGTTCGTTTCTGTGGCTCGTAGGTAACATCGTGGGGTTAAGCTATGGCAGCGCTATTATGATGGAGCAGTTAGAGGCGAATAAGATTTCGCGCCGTGATGGTAACCTGCTTAACTATCATCTGGCTATTTCACACTCTCAGCTTGAAGACACCCTGATCTTCGCAGCAATCGGTGCCCCGTTTCTATGGGTCATGCTGACGCGCATGGTCTTCGCGCTTCTCGTTGTATGGATCAAACGCCTGCTCACCCGTCTTCCCCGCTATCATTACGCAGATTTACCCATCAAAAAATAAACGGATGAAGAAAGACAGAAAAGAAAGAATAACACCCGAATGGATTCATTCTTTGAAAGAAAGCGAAATCTTTGTATTTGGCAGCAACCTGCAGGGTATACATGCCGGTGGTGCGGCACGTATTGCCACGGAGAAGTTCGGTGCCATCCGGGGACAAGGCGTCGGATTACAAGGTCAAAGCTACGCCATCCCAACCATGCAGGGAGGTGTGGAGACCATCCAACCGTATGTTGATGAATTTGTCACTTTTGCCCAAGCGCACCCGGAACTGACTTTTCTTGTGACACCTGTCGGATGCGGTATCGCAGGATTCACAGCCGAAGAAATTGCGCCTTTGTTCCGAAAGGCGATCGATATCCTGAATATTTGGTTGCCCGCAGTCTTCTGGTAAGTGCTGGACACGGATGCTTAAAAATTGGTTATGCGTTCATAAAAAGCACAGAATCCTCCGAACACGATTTAAGTCGGAGAGAAATGAAAAAAGAAAAAGATACACAGTATAAACACAATCTAAATTGAAAAATAATGAAAAAGAAATGGAATGTTTTATTTATATGGGCAACCTTGATGTTGAATGGAATATCAGCAGATGCCCACAATGCGAAATACTATATGTATATTCCCAATAAACAGAATATTCCGGTTGGCGTTACGGTACCAACGGCTTTCGGTTTCGTCTTCATCCTAAAGTCAGACAAACATCCGGACTTTGCCGCAGCAATCAATCGCTATTATCCGACGGCCTTCGAGCAAGCCTTCCCCGATGCAGTAACAGACTGGCTGAGGGATGTCTACCAAATAAAATGTGATAGCGTCTATATGGAAAGTGACGGATTGCACTCTGACAATCAGAAAAAAAACAAATACTCTATGCCATTCGACCGGATGATTACATCCCGTTTTAAAAATATCGTACCACTGATTACAAAATTAGGGACTCCACGTATCCCCGAAGATCCGACGGAGATAGAGGGGTTCTATTTCCCTCTGCTGAACGAAACAAACCGATGGAACAACTTGAAAGAACGACACGAAGAAGGAAAGTGGACATACATATACCAATTGGAAGGCGATACGCTTATTGACGGACGGAAATACCGAAAACTTTATCATACAGTTGATAAACAAGCGAAAAATTGGCATAAACGAGGATATTTGTACGAAGATATCGGACAAAAAAAAGTATGGTACCGCCCGGCATGGGGAGATCGGGATGGACTACTGTACCATTTCGATGTAACTGAAAAAGATACTTTTTATACGATGGGAAGAATATTCTATTCACCGAAAACTCCTAATACAATGGATTGGAATTACGACTCCATCCGCCACATTGTAAAAAAGGTGGATACGGTTAAAATCAGTCATAAGGATCATCGGCGAATAACCCTCGAATCAACTCTTATCACTCCATCAGGCTCGTATCATCGATCATTTGAAAACGTATGGATAGAAGGAATCGGCAGTACGAATGGGCTTTTCAGTCTATACGTGTATTTGCCTGGCTCTCCCGGCGAGGAATTGTTGGCTTTCTATCAGGACGATAAGCTGATTTATCAATCACCGAAATACGACAGGGTTTTTATCTGGGAAACAGTCGGAAACAAACTGATCAGGAACGATACGCAGGTATTCGTATTGCCCGATGGGCGTACTCTACATATCGGGGACGAAGGAACAAATCGTTCGGTGAGGGTATATTCCATGCATGGAACGGAAGTTTTCCGGCAAACTGTTGTGCCTTATACCACAACCCTTGCGCTACCTGCGATTCCCGCCGGTGTATATATCGTAACTGTCCGATCAGAAGGAAAAAGTATATCACAAAAAATAGTTGTAAAATAATATGCTTCTACAGATAAACAGAATCGAGCCTGGCTGTAGCGATATATCGGATCGCTAACGTACGTAGTGAATCATTGCATGTGAGGGAGGCGGCTACCATTGAAAAACTATGCCGTTTCCCCACAAAAAAACAACTCCCCACAAAAAAACAAGAAAAATGCGCAGGGATAAAAAAAAACGTTATCTTTGCGTTAACAAACATTCAAATGCTATGTATAATAAACTGAACGATACCATCACACGTCTAATGGGACTGCGCTACCGGTCACACCCATGGCACGGCATCGAAGTGGGAAAGGAAGCGCCGCAAATTGTCACGGCATTTATCGAAATGGTACCGACCGACACCGTCAAGTATGAGTTGGACAAAGTGAACGGGTTTCTCTGCATCGACCGCCCACAGCGTTATTCAAGCGTGGTGCCGGCGCTCTACGGATTCATCCCGCAAAGCTATTGTGGCGATTCGTTTGCCCAGCATTGTATGGAACAGATTAAACGCGAGAATATCTCCGGCGACCGCGATCCGCTCGACATCTGCATCCTGACCGAAAAAGATATCGCGCACGGCGATATCATCGCCTCGGCACGTCCCATTGGCGGACTGAGGATGTTGGACGGCTCGGAAGCCGACGATAAAATCATCGCCGTACTTAAAAACGACGCTACGTACAGCAATTACAACGACATCAGCGAACTGCCCAGCATCGTTACCGAGCGGCTCAAACACTACTTCCTGACGTATAAAGATATGCCCGGCGAAAAGAGAAGAGTCGAAATTACGCATACCTACGGGTGCGAGGAAGCTTACGAAGTCATCCGGTACTGCCTCAACGACTACAAAACTTTCCTCGAAGAGATGCACGATGTGCTGGGATAACAAAAAATAAACTCATGCAGAACACCGCCTTTACAGGCAATTGCGCAAGTATTTTACTTTTAAAAGAAACGATGATAATGAAACCTTCAAGTGATATCGGAACTCCGCCGAATGGCTCCGATTCTCGTCGAAAGTCGCCGCGAAGGTTGCCAAGACATCTGATTTTCGTCGAAAGTCGCCGCGAAAGTCTCGGAGACGTTCGATTTCCGTCGAAAGTCGCCGCGAAGGTCGCCGGAATGTTCGATTTTCGTCGAACGGTCTCCGCGAAGGTCGCCGGGATGTTCGATTCTCGTCGAAGGTTTCCGCTCCTCTCGCCCAAACTTCCGGCTGCCAACGGAAGTTTCCGCGAACTTTACGGACGCATCCATTCCGATCGGAACGGATGTCATATACAATGTTTATTTATTCACTTAATCCATTGAAACGATGTTACGTATCAATTACGGCAGGCTATCTACCAAAGTATTAGGCAATCTGAGCAATCGGGTTATCGCCGTGTCGTCGGTCTACGCTGCCACACTGCTCAAAGATAATCCACTGCTGGAAGTATTGAAAACGAACAATGACCATTATCAGCAAGTGCTGGTCAAGAACATCTACAGCGGGTTGGGCGATCCGGTGGCACAAGCAGATTTAGTGCGCGACCGGCTTTATCGTGCTTTCCGCCGGATGCTCCAGGGACTGACGGTGTTTTCCGATACGGCACGCGGACAGGCTGCACGGGCATTGCTGACGATTTTTGAGGAGTCGGGCGATGTCAACAATCTCTCGTATGCCGATCAGAATATCGTTATGCAGACCCTGCTCAAACGAATGGATCGGCCCGAGAACACGGTTCATCTGAACATACTCGGGCTATTGGACGAGTACACGGCATTGAAAAACGCACAGATGGCGTTCGAGAAAATCAGCGCCGAGCAGACGGATGCTAATTCGGCCTTGCGGCAGCAGGCTTCGGCATCGGGCATCCGCCGCAATCTGGAACGGTCTTTGCGTGATCTGTTCTCACTCGTTTCGGCCATGGAGAATGTGCCGGAATGGAGAGACCTTTATCACGATCTGAACGAGCTCATCAAAGAGGCGCGGCAAAGCAACCGCACCTTGAAGAAAGAAGGAGGCGACGGAGATCAAGAAGGTTTACAGCCATGAGAACGGAATAAGTAGTAGTAAATATGCGGAAAGAAATCATCTTCTTATCCGCATATTTTTTTGCAACGTAAAACAATAACAGTATTTTTTTAAACCAAACGTATTATTTAACAATTAAAATCGTAATGAAGAAAAAAAACGTAATGTGTTTATGGCGAGGATGGCTGCTTTGCGGTCTGTGGGCACTTTCCTCGAGTATCTATGCGCAAACGGCGACGGTGCGGGGCACGGTCACCGATGCCAATCGTGAGCCGGTGATCGGGGCCACAGTCATTGTACAAAACCAAACGTCGAACGGGACTGTCACTGACCTGGAGGGAAATTATGTGCTCAATGATGTACCTGCAAATGCCACTCTGCAATTTAGTTATGTGGGAATGCAGCCACAAAGCGTAGCAGTGAACGGTCGTCAAGTGATCGATGTCGTAATGCAAAACGACACGAAACTGCTGGAAGAAGTCGTTGTCGTAGGATACGGCGCCCAAAAGAAAGTCAACCTGACCGGCGCTGTATCTTCGGTCAACTCCGACGTGCTGCAAAATCGTACGACTCCGAACGTGGCCAACATGCTGGCCGGTCAGATGACTGGGGTAACGATCGTACAAAATACCGGACAACCCGGTGCCGATGCAGGCCTGCTGCGCGTACGCGGTATCGGTACTATCCGCGACAGTTACGACGATGCGGCAGCTTCAGCAATGGTCATTGTCGATGGAGTGGAATCATCCATGAACAGTGTCAACCCGAATGATATTGAAAGCATCTCCGTACTTAAAGATGCCGCCGCCTCGTCGATCTATGGAGTACGTGCTGCCAACGGCGTGATCCTGATTACCACACGGCGAGGAGCGCAAGGCAAAGCCAAGATATCATACGACAACTACGTTGGCTGGCAAAAAGCATTGCGATTACCGAAGTTCCTGAATGCGTATGATTTTGCTGTGCTTTTTAACGAAGCGAATACGAACGACGGCGCTGCTGCCCCTTATACAGACGAACAACTCAAGAAATTCAGAGATGGATCCGACCCTGACCACTATGCCGACAGTGATTGGCTGGGCACACTACTGAGCGAAAACGGAATGTTTCATAATCATTACATATCGATTTCGGGAGGAAGCGAAAGTGTGCGTTATTCCACCTCGTTCGGATATCACGACAAGAAAGGGCTGATCCCAAACACCTCGTACAATAAGTACGATGTACGTGCCAACCTTCATGCCGACCTAACACAGCGACTATCGCTCGGTCTGAATCTCTCGGCTTATCGCAGTCGATCTATTGAGCCGGCTGCCGGCATGCAGACGATTATGCATTATGCTTTCCGTGAAACACCGGTGACCCCTATCCAGTTTAAAAACGGGAACTACGGCCTGTTCAAGAACGAGCACAACTCAGTAGCTTATGCACGAAAAGGCGGAACTTCAACGGCTTACCGCACGAATATGCATGGAAACGTCTCTCTCAATTACCAACTCATTGATGGACTTACGCTCAGAGGAAATGCAGCCGTAACCTCTTACCTGATTGATATGCATGACTTCGAACATGCCATGCAATATTATACGGCTGACTCGGATAAGCCGATTCAGTCGAAGCAGAATTCGCTCACAAACGAAGATCATAAAAATTTCGAGGTCAACCTACAAGCCTATCTCGATTATAACAAGACTTTCGGCAAGCACACTCTGAGCGGATTACTGGGTTATTCGCAGCTATACAATAACTGGCGCGTGTTGAGAGCATCGCGAAAAAATCTGCCTTCGTCCAACCAACTCGATCAAATCAACGCCGGTGATGCCACAACACAACAAACAGCTGGTTATGAAACGGAATATGCACTGCGGTCTGTGTTCGGACGTATCAATTACAATTACGACAACCGCTACCTGATCGAGGCTAATCTACGATACGACGGCACTTCACGCTTCCCAAAAGACAAACGCTTCGGAGCTTTTCCGTCCGTATCGCTCGGATGGCGTCTTTCGGAAGAAGAATTCTTCCGTGCCGACTGGGTCGACAACTTGAAGTTACGAGCCTCATGGGGATTACTCGGCAACCAGGAAATCGGAAGCTACGCATTTTACGAGAAATACGTGTATGCCGAGAGTCGTTCCAGCCTCTCGCCTACTTACAGCTTCGGTAATATGCTGGCACCGGGTATCTCCATCTCCCGTACCATGGCCAACAAAAACATCACATGGGAAAAGACAAGCCAAATTAATGTGGGAGTCGATGCCGGATTCCTGAACGGCCAGCTGACGTTCTCGAGCGATTTCTTTGTCAAAGATACGCGAGACATTCTGCTGAACCTGCCTATCCCGAGAATTGCCGGAGTAAACCCGCCGATGCAGAATGCCGGAAAAGTGCGTAATATCGGATTTGAAACACAATTGGGATATAATGGGCAAGCAAATAAAGATTTCAAATATTATGCGAACTTCAACTTTAGCTACGTGCATAACGAAATCACTGACCTGCAAGGCGGAGATATCAAAGGAGGCCGATCAGTAGGTGACCCTGTATGGGCATACTATGGCTATGTATCCGACGGCATATTCCGTACCGAAGAAGAAATTAAAAATCATGCACGCCAAACGATGGGAACTCCTGTTCCGGGCGATCTGAAATACCGTGACATCAGCGGAAAAGACGGAAAGCCCGATAACGTAATCAATGCAAACGACCGGAAACTTATCGGCAGCTACTTCCCAAAAATCAATTACGGTCTGCGGTTAGGCTTCGAATATAAAAGTATCGACTTCTCAACTCTCTTACAAGGTGCCGCTGCTGTAGACGGACTGGTAAAAAAAGAGGTACGTTATGCTTTCTATAACAGTGGAAAGGTAACAGACAAACATCTTGATCGCTGGACACCGCAGAATCCGAACGGTTCTTTCCCTCGTCTGAGTATTAAAAACTCTGAAAAAAACCAGCCGAAAAACGAACTTTCTTCGTTCTGGGTACAAGATGCATCGTATCTGAAGATGCGTAATATTCAACTGGGTTACACATTACCGAATCATTGGCTGATAAAACAAGGTGTTTCCAAAGTCAGGTTATATTGCAGCATTGATAATGTCTTTACATTGACCCGATTCGAAGGTGCCGACCCCGAGTCACCGGCGGGAGATACAGGCGAAAGCGGTACATACTACCCGATGACGCGCAGCTATTCATTTGGACTGAATGTCTCATTCTAATTAAAAAGGAGGAATTAACTAATGAAAAAAATACATATAAACTACAAGAGTATATCTCTTGCATTGTGCCTGACACTTGGTTTGTCGGCATGTAACGACAGTTTTCTGGAACGGGCGCCCCGTGATGCCCAGTCGGATGCTTCTTTCTGGAAAACGGAAGAAGACGCGACCAAATTCCTGATTGGTACATTCCGTTATCTCGTACAAACGGAGAACCATACGATCATGACAGACTGCTATACGGATAATGCCGTTCCTGTACACGTTTTTGCTGAACAAGGAGCTCTCTCGGCAGGTACAGCTACTGCAAGTAATGCGCATTTCCTGCAATTATGGAATGATGCCTATTCGGGCATCCGACGTTGTCTGATATATAAAGAGAACATCGACAGAGTTACGATGTCGGCCGATGTTAAGCAGTCACTGACAGGCGAAATAAAGTTCCTTGAAGCGTTTTTCTACGCTACACTCGTAAAATACATGGGCGGCGTACCGATACTGGATCATCCGCTACAACTGAACGAAGCTGTTCCCGAACGTAAAACAGAGAAGGAAGTATATGCTTATATCTCCCGGTTACTCGACGAAGCAGCAGCCGTACTACCGATCAAGCGTGACAAATCGGCCTATGGACGTCCTACCAAAGGTGCTGCACTGGCACTGAAAGCACGCACCGCTTATTATTTCCACGACTATGCTGAAGCCGAGAAAGCGTGCAAAGAGGTGATTGATTTAAATGCATATAAGCTATATGATAACTATGAAAACTTGTTCCTGCCGGAGCATGAAAACAATGCCGAAGTTATCTTCGACCGACAGTATATGGAAAAGGCCCCTGACCGTAACCTCGGCAGTTTGATTGACCAGTTCTTTGCTCCTGTCGTGATGGGAGGATGGGAAGCTTTATCACCTACTCAAGATCTGGTAGATGCATATCCGTGTACCGATGGAAAATCAATCAAGGAATCACCGCTATATAATCCGGAAAAACCCTTCGAAAATCGTGATCCGCGTCTGACTGTTTCGATTCTTTGGGACGGACAAGAGATCGTCGATAAAAAGTATGTGGCTGAGAAGAAAGATGGACATTCTCGAACGGGATATACGATGCGTAAATACATCAACCCCAAAAACGACGGGCAAAACGAATACGGATGGACGAACTTCATCTTTATCCGCTATGCTGAAGTACTGCTAACATATGCTGAAGCACGCAACGAACAACTGGGCACTCCTGATGAGACAGTGTACGATGCGGTAAACAAAGTGCGGCAACGCGTAAAACTTCCGACTTTACCTGACGGATTGACAAAAGATCAGATGCGCGAAGCGATCCGTTTGGAACGTCGTCTGGAATTTACCTTTGAAGGAATGTACTTGTTCGACACCCGAAGCTGGAAAACGACCGAAGCTGCCGTAACTAAGCCGGTATACGGAAAAAGAAGTACGGACAGGGAACCAATGCTTATTGAGAAGCGGAAATTTAACCCTGAACGAGACTATCTGTGGGCAATACCACTTAGTGAAATCGATTTGTCGAGAGGAACTCTCAAACAAAATCCCGGGTATTGATCTTATTTTTTGTAATCAAAAAAACGAATAGCTTTATTAACTTGTATTTTGAGAGAGAGGGTGTGTCAAAACGCAATGTTTGGGCACACCCTCTTTAGGTGTGTAAGCATGCTTGAAACACAAGATATTAAGGATGAGAGTGATGGGGCGTGCTAAAGTATATAACCGAGTTTACATTTCGCAAGCAACGAATCCGTTCGACCGTTACGACACACCGTCTCCTTGAATTACGTCTATTCAGTATGAATATAAATATTCATTTTCACGACTCCACTTTCTCCAGTTCGACGGTGAAATGGCGCATAATCGGGTTTTCTTTGATGATGCGATACCCGTGTTTGATTTCTTCGCGACGGTCATATACGTTTTTCAATGCTACGGCAATCACATCCATGTGATTATTCGTATAAGTACGACGAGGAATCGCAAGACGCAACAGTTCCAATCCCGGATAGCGATTTTCGTGTGTCACCGGATCGCGATCGGCAAGGATTGCACCGATTTCGACCCCTCGGATGCCTGCTTCGAGATAAAGCTCAATACCGAGCGTTTGTGCAATAAACTCTTCCTTCGGAACATGGGTCAGGATTTTCTTCGCATCGATGAAGATAGCATGTCCACCGGCCGGTCGCTGATACGGAATACCGTATTCGTCGAACTTGCAGCCGAGGTATTCCACCTGCTTGATGCGTGTTTCAAGATAATCGTACTCGGTGCCTTCGTCTAAACCAACAGCTAATGCATTCATATCACGGCCACTCATGCCGCCATAGGTAATAAATCCTTCGTTCATGATGCAGAACATCTGACATCGTCTCCATAACTCTTCGGACTTGAATGCCACAAAACCGCCCATATTAACAATCGCATCTTTTTTTGATGACATCGTCATGATGTCTGCGTATGAAAACATCTCTTTCACAATCTCTTTAATCGTTTTATTTTCGTAACCCTTTTCGCGCGTCTTGATAAAGTATGCATTTTCGGCAAAGCGCGCCGCGTCGATTTGCAGCAGTATACCGTATTTTTTACAGAGCATCGACACATCACGAATGTTTTCCATCGAAACAGGCTGTCCTCCGGCTGTATTGTTTGTCACCGTAAGTACTACGCACGGAATTTTTTCTTTCGGAGTTGCCTGAAGTGCTTTTTCAAGCTTTCTTACATCTACATTCCCCTTAAAAGGTATCTCGAGCTGGGTATCGACCGCTTCGTCAATGGTGCAGTCGAGCGCCGTCGCTTTACGATACTCGATATGTCCTTTGGTGGTGTCGAAGTGCGAATTGCCGGGCAACACGTCACCTTCTTTGATAATTGCCGAGTACAGCACATTCTCAGCTGCACGACCCTGGTGGGTAGGGAAAAAGAAGTCGAACCCGAGAATGTCCTTGATCGCACTCTTCATCTGATAGTAAGAGCGGGCTCCGGCATAACTCTCGTCGCCCAACATGATGGCCGACCATTGCCTGTCGCTCATCGCTCCCGTACCCGAATCGGTAAGCAGATCGATAAACACCTGATCACTTTTTAACATAAAGAGGTTATATTTCGCCTCTTTAATCCATCGTTCACGCTCCGGACGCGAACTTTTTCTGATGGTTTCTACCATTTTAATACGGTAGGACTCTGAAAAAGGAAGTTCCATATTCGTTTGAAATATTTAAAAGTTTTAG
Source organism: Tannerella sp. (assembly GCF_052170195.1). Classification (GTDB taxonomy): domain Bacteria; phylum Bacteroidota; class Bacteroidia; order Bacteroidales; family Tannerellaceae; genus Tannerella. The sequence continues at coordinate 73,033 of NZ_JBQNAZ010000001.1, forward strand.
ATTAGAAAGACAAGTAAAAAATCAGAGGAAAGCCACATCGTCAAAAAGAAAGCGATACCAAGTGGCTTTCGTTATGTTTTATCGCAGAAAATTAATGCGATACTGAATAGTTATCGCGGCGTTTGATACGCTGGTATTTTTGTTTTCGCGGCATATATTTTTTAATCTGACGGCGAATATATGAATTAAAACGAAAATATACGATGTTTTCCGACCATTGTTTTTAAACGATATGATCATTTGTGAAACCCATCAAAGCCGCACCAGCCGATATACCGGAGTGGCAGACCACCGCAAAATATTCATAGCCTATCTTGTTTCTGTAGGCTAAAAGTGCTTATCTTTGTACCGATGAAAATATTGATTACAGGAGCAAGCGGATTCATCGGGAGTTTTCTCGTTCAGGAAGCCCTCGCACGAGGCTACGAAGTGTGGGCCGGTGTGCGTAAAAGCAGCTCGCTGGACCGTTTGCCGAAAAACCAAATACATTGTATTGATCTTTGCTACAACGATGTCGACATGCTGACCAAACAACTGCAGGAGCATATCTCGGTGTACGGAGCATGGGATTTTGTCGTGCATAACGCGGGGCTGACCAAAGCCGTGCATCCGGCCGATTTTTTCGAGGTCAACGCCGAAAACACACGCCGCCTGCTCGAAGCCTTGGCTGCAACCGGTGAACATCCGAAAAAATTCTTGCTGATGAGCAGTCTCAGTGTCTATGGCAAAGGTGATGAGCAAACATTCCGCCCCATCTCGCTGGACGATCCGCAGAGACCGGATACCATTTACGGAAAAAGTAAATTGCTGGCCGAAAGTTATGTGCGAAAACAGAAAGCATTCCCCTATATCATTCTCCGACCTACCGGCGTCTATGGGCCGGGCGACAAAGATTACGGAATGGCCATCGCAAGTATCCGCTCGGGATTCGACTTTAAAGTTGGAAAAATCCCTCAGCGGCTCACATTTATTTATGTGAAAGACTTGGCCAAAGCCGTTTTTCTCGCATTGGAAAATAAGGAGATCGTAGACCGCCACTTCTTTGTTGCCGACGGCGATGTCCATACCGATACGCAATTTGCCGGATTGATACAGGAACTGCTTCGGAAGAAACATGTTTTTCATGCGCGTATTCCATTAAGACTCGCGTATCTCGTATGTTTCTGCTCCGAAAGAATCAGCCGTTTGCGAAACCGTCCGTCGACCCTCAATACCGACAAGTATAATATTCTAAAACAGCGCAATTGGATTTGTGACGTGCAACCGTTACACGAAGCGCTCGGTTTTGAACCGTCATACAACTTGCGTAAGGGGCTGGAAGAAGTGATTCAAGCGGATTTCATCCCATCGAAACGATCGAATCGGAATCCATCGGAAACAAAACAAAAAACATGATTTATCGTTAAAAAATCACCCTCGGATCATCGAATACAAAAACATGCAAACAATGAAAAATAACTGTCGTCTATCGAATATCAAACTTTCTCTCTCCCCTCTTCTGTTCGGCTTGCTTGTCCTCTGTTCATCATGCGGTACTTCACGGATGATAAAGCAGGAGAAGCTGCTGTATCCCAAACGGGAATTTCGCGGAGCATGGATTCAGACAGTCCATCAGAACGACTACCGTACCCTCTCGGCCCAAGCCTTCCGCGAACTGATGAATGAACGGCTTGACCGATTGAAAGATTACGGCATCAATGCGATCCTTTTTCAGGTACGTCCTGAAGCCGATGCGTTTTATATTTCCGAATACGAACCATGGAGCCGTTTTCTGACCGGTACGCAAGGGGTTGCCCCGGACGAGCCGGATTTTGATCCGATGGCGTTCCTCATTGACGCCTGTCATCGCCGTGGAATGGAGTTTCATGCGTGGCTGAACCCGTATCGTGCCGGAACCACCGACTTTACGGATTTTGCCGATACGCACATCTGCAACACTCATCCCGAGTGGTTTGTAAAGTACAACCGATTGACACTCTTCGACCCCGGGATTCCGGATTGCCGAAGATTTATCCGACAAGTGGTAAGAGATATCGTATATCGCTATGACGTAGACGCGATTCATATCGACGATTATTTCTATCCGTATCCGGTAGCAGGCGAAGAATTTCCCGATGCCGAGAGCTTCGAACGCTACGGCAAACCGGCAGGTTATACCCTCAGTAACCGGAACGACTGGCGGCGCGACAATGTGAACCGTCTCATTCAAGAACTGAAGCAGACCATCACTGCAACAAAACCATGGGTACGGTTCGGAGTCAGTCCTTTCGGAATTTATCGCAACAAAAGCTCGGACAAACACGGAAGCGACACGCGCGGACTGCAAAATTATGACGATCTGTATGCCGATGTCCTGCTCTGGATGAAAAAAGGCTGGGTCGATTATTGTGCACCGCAACTCTATTGGGAGATCGGACATAAATCGGCCGATTATACAACCTTAATTCGCTGGTGGGATAATCGGAAAACCCATGTCCCGCTTTATATCGGACAAAGCGTGAAGCGCACAATGGAAGCCCGACAGCTTACCCCCAAGATGCTCGAAGAACGCGAGTCGAAACACGTACAGGGGCATGTGCTCTGGCCAGCCAATGAACTGCTTTGGAACAACGGTGGAGTGGTAGACAGCCTGAAACGTATCTGGCACCGCTATCCGGCGTTGATCCCTCCTTATACACACATGCACGCCCAAGCCCCCAATGCCGTGCGTAATGTACGGATCGAACGTGCTACCGACGGGATCATACTGCGATGGGATGCTCCCCAACATTCCGGTCATCCGGAACAAGTCTTCCGTTACGTCGTTTACCGTTTTGCTCAAAATGCAAAGTGCGACACCGGGCGAGCCTCTGCCATTCTTGCCGTGACGAGCGAGCCATCCTACCGTATTATATCAGACCTTACGGGTAGATATACGTACGTTGTGACAGCCCTCGACCGGTTTCATAACGAGAGTAAGCCGAGTAAGAAAATAAAATTTTAACAAATATCTTCCAATCCGTAGGCCTTCAAAAATTATTTTCTACCTTTGTGAAGCAAATAAAAACAACGCCTCCTCTGAAAAAGTTCAGGCATCAGATTTCGCAGCATATATAAATATAATGTATGAAAACGGATAGCATTGTCATTATTCCGACGTACAACGAGAAGGAAAATATCGAGAACATCATCCGGGCCGTTTTCGGCCTCGAGAAAGCATTTCATATCCTGATTATCGACGACGGCTCGCCGGATGGCACGGCCGCGATTATTAAACGACTTCAGAACGAGTTTCCGGAGCAGTTGCATCTCGTTGAGCGATCCGGCAAACAAGGTTTGGGAACAGCATATATATGCGGCTTCAAATGGTCGATAGAACATCGTTACGATTTCATTTTCGAGATGGATGCCGATTTCAGCCACAATCCGAATGATCTGCCGAGGCTGTATGCAGCCTGTACGGAACAGGGAGCCGATGTAGCAGTCGGTTCGCGCTATTGCAATGGGGTCAATGTCGTGAACTGGCCGCTCGGACGGGTGCTCATGTCATATTATGCTTCTACTTATGTGCGTATCGTGACCGGTATGAAAGTGCGTGACACAACAGCCGGCTTTAAATGCTATCGTCGGGAAGTGCTCGAAACCATCGAATTGGACAAGATACGTTTTAAAGGCTATGCTTTCCAGATCGAGATGAAGTATACGGCCTACCGGTGCGGCTTCAAAATTATAGAAGTGCCGATTATCTTTGTAAATCGTGTGTTAGGCACCTCGAAAATGAACACATCCATCTTCGGAGAAGCCTTATTCGGAGTATTGAAACTGAAGTGGCGAGGTTTCTTTCGCAAATATCCGCAGAAGAAGAATCATGCAGCTATCGATCACGGAAAAAAGACAGAAGCATCATGAAAACCTTGATCCGGAATGCCACAATCATCAACGAGGGGCGCTCATACATCGGTTCGGTGCTGATTGAAGGAGGTTTTATTTCAGCAATTTACAAAGGAGAGAGCCTCCCTTCGGAGGCAGACATGAAAGGAGCGATGATCATGGATGCTTCGGGGCAATGGTTGTTGCCCGGCGTGATTGACGATCAGGTACATTTTCGCGAACCGGGACTGACACACAAAGGCTGCATTGCCAGCGAAAGCCGTGCGGCCGTAGCCGGAGGAGTAACGACCTACATGGACATGCCCAATACGCAGCCTCAGACAGTCACCTTGTCCGAATGGGAATGGAAGATGCAACGTGCGGCTGAGACTTCTGTAGCTAATTATGCGTTTTTCTTCGGAGGCACAAACGATAATTTTACAGAAATTCACAAGCTTGATCAAACAAGGCTCCCCGGGTTGAAGTTATTCTTAGGCTCCTCGACCGGTAATATGTTAGTAGATCGTCCGGATACGCTACGTCGTTTTTTCGGAGAAACAGACCTGCTGATTGCTGTCCATGCAGAAAAAGAAGAGATCATCCGGCGCAACAAATCGTTTTACATCAACCGGTGTGGTGAGGAATTGGAAGCCTCTTTCCACTCCAAAATACGTGACGAAGAATCGTGCTATGCTTCGTCGTCAGAGGCTGTAGAGTTAGCCGATAAATTGGGGACACGTCTGCATGTATTGCATCTGTCGACAGCGAAAGAACTTAAGCTGTTCGATAACAGCAAACCACTGGAAGAAAAAAAGATCACGGCCGAAGCCTGCATCCATCATTTATGGTTCTCCGACGAAGATTATGCGGCCTACGGTAATCGCATCAAATGGAATCCATCCGTCAAAACCATGGCCGATCGCACAGCCTTACGTGCGGCTGTAGCGGACGACACGATTGATATTGTAGCAACCGATCACGCTCCACATCTGTTATCTGAAAAAGCGGGTTCGTGCCTTGTGGCGGCATCGGGAGGACCGATGGTACAACACTCGCTGACAGCCATGCTCGAATTGGCCTATCAAGGTGTCTTCACACCCGAAAAAATTGTGGAAAAGATGTCTCATCATCCGGCGAGCCTCTTCGGTATCGACCGCCGCGGATACATTCGTCCCGGATACTATGCCGACCTTGTATTAGTCGATCCGCACACGACGTGGACTGTTTTACCCGAAAACAGCCTGTATCATTGCGGGTGGTCGCCCATGGAAGGGCAAATATTTCATCATGCCGTTCAAAAGACCTTTGTCAACGGGGTTTTGGCTTACTGCAATGGACAAATCATTGATTCAGTACGGGGAATGGCTGTCAGATTCCACTGAAATACGAGTAATGAAAAAGGGTTTGGGAAATAAACAAGTCCCAAAACATGTTTTATAATATAATAATTTATTTGTGAATTAGTGTGATTCGCCGTTATTTTGCGTGTGATAACCTAAACAATCTTTTTGCCTTAGAAACTAATACCTATTAAAATCTTAGTAAAAGCAACTTTTGTAAAAAAGTTGCTTTTACTTTTTTCCCCTTCGACCAAGTTTTCCAAAAACCTGCAAAATAATGACCGTTTCCTCCAATAGTTCCAACATTTTCTCTCTCTGTTTTTACGCATATAAAACTTAATCATACAACACTTTAACAATATCAAGCAAAAAAAATATTTGTATAAAACAAACCAAACGCGTATATTTGAGGGATAACTGAAATCCGTAAAAAGAAATTAAATATTAATACAGACTTAAACAACAAAAGGTTATGAATAAAATTACATCTTTTTTAATCTGCATGGGATGCCTTTTTACCTTTTCCCAATGCGACATGGTTGAAAATCCGAACGACGAAACTCCTATCGTTCCTTCCTCGGATTATGCAAAAATAGCATTCCTTGCCCGAATCACTGACGGTAGTTCGGTATGGAGTCTCTGTACTATGGATAAATCAGGAGGAGGATTGCGAAAAATAGTTGATAAAACAGTGGCATGTCAAAAGCCCGTGTGTTCTCACAGCAGGACAAAATTACTGTTCACTTCCGTCAATTTCAAAACGTGGACTAATCCGGACAATTCCGTTGGAATGAGTAGTGAATACGGATTGTATATCGTCAATACGGACGGTACAGGCCTCTCTTTAATCGATCATATAGGTCCAACCGAAGCAGCACAATTCGGCCATCTTGCCTGGTCGCCTGATGACAAGCAGATCGCGTATGTCAAGTATTCGGGTGAAGGCTTTAGAAAGCACGATTTGATCTTGTACAATATGACGGAAAATACGCGACAATCATTGAAAACAAAAGGCGATATATGCACGATGAGTTTTTCTCCGGATGGAAAATATATGGCTTATTGCGCTTCGACGGAAGCCTGTCATTCTATTTATAAAATGGATATCAGCGGGGGCAACAGTCAATTGATTATTCATAATGGTTCTTCTCCGAAATGGTCTCCACAAGGAGATAAAATCGTATATTCTGCTCAAGGGAGCGAGGGAGAAGCGCAACTGTTTATAGCCGATAGTGATGGACGAAATCAGAAACAACTTACTTTTACGGTCTCGCCACGAAGGTGGCCGGGTTGGCCCCCCCATGGAAATCAGAATCCACAATGGACACCGGACGGGCGTAAAATCGTCTATGTGTCATGGGAAAATGCCAAACCTGAAATCTTTATTATGAATGTGGATGGTAGCAAACAGACTCGGTTGACAAAGGCGGAATATCGAGATGAGAATCCTGAAATAACACCGGACGGACAGTCTATTTTATTTTCTTCGAGAAGAACTGATATGATGGACTTCGGCATCGTGATAATGTCATTGGATGGAAGCAATCAGAAAATCCTCTTTCGCTCAGGGAACTATCCCGTTGTCTGTAAGTAATAAAACATCTTTGTTGCCGACGATAAGACAAAGAATGTCGGAAAGAATCGAGATGAGGAATGCGACAAAATATGAACTGTTTTTTTTGAAGCTGAAAAAAATCAACTTACCCCAATTAATTACCCGACTGAAAAATAAAGAGAAGCATGTAAGGATAGCATGAGGTTTTTCGTGTTCTCTCATTAAATCCTTAACATGCAAACAGACAACTGTATAAAAAAATACGACCAGACAAAAAGTAAAAAATCACTACATGTAGTGATTGTCGTAACAGATATTATTATATTTCTTTGCAAGTCAAAAAAGTTTAAGGATGAAGAAATTTTATTGGCTGGTGTGGCTTGCGTGTATGGGGATGTCGGTGGAGTCGGTATGGGCAGAGAAGGAGAATGTTCAACCCGATACGCTGAAAACGTATAATATCGATGAAATAGTCATCACTTCATCGATGAAAGAAACGAATGATCTGCGTACGTTACCGGGTGCCGTTTCTATCTTTACCCCCCAACAGATTAAAGGTCGTCAAATGCAATCGTTGAAAGATATTCGCACATTTGTTCCGAATCTATATATTCCCGACTATGGGGCCAAACTGACATCGGCCATTTATATTCGAGGGGTTGGTGCACGAAGTAGCGGGCAAACAGTTGGTTTATATGTCGATCATGCTCCTTATCCGGATAAGAGCACATTCGATTTTGAGTTGCCGGATATCCAGCGCATCGAGGTATTGCGAGGTCCGCAAGGCACCCTCTACGGCCGCAATGCCATGGGAGGGATTATCAACATACATACGCTTTCGCCCCTCCACTATCAGGGCACGAAGCTTTCGGTTTCGTATGGGAATTACGGAGAGCTTCGTGTTAAAGGATCGCACTATATGAAGCCGGGACATTCGTTCGGATTATCGATAGGAGCATATTACAGTCGGAGGGATGGCTTTTTTGAAAATGTTTACACAGGAAAAAAAGCCGACGACGAGAAAACAGCCGGCGGACATCTGAAACTGCACTGGCAGATCAATCCCCGTCTGAAAGCCCTTTATTCGCTCTCGGGCGAATATGCCGATCAAGGTGCTTTCCCTTACGGACTGTACGACGAAAAGACAGGAAACGTGGCATCGGTAAATATCAATGACCCTTCATCGTATCGCCGGACAATGCTCAACCAAAGCCTTTCGCTAACGCATGAAACGGAAAAAATCCTCTTCGCTTCGACGACCGGTTATCAGTATTTCGACGACGATATGAAGATGGATCAGGACTTTTCGCCGGCTTCGATTTTTGTATTGAATCAGCTACAGAAACAGCATGCCGTCAGTCAGGAATTTTCTCTCAAGAGCCGTAGCGGCAAGCATTATCAGTGGTCGATCGGAGTATATGGATTTTATACCGGCCTGCGTACGGAAGCACCGGTCGAATTTAAAGAAGACGGCATCAAGAGAAATCTGCAATCTGTTTTCGACCGGTTGAAAACGATGAACCCGGAGATGCCCTCGCTCGTTATTACGGACAGATCCATCGATATGCCCAGCACGTTCGACATGCCCTCGTGCGGCGCGGCACTGTATCATCAATCGACGTATAAGAACCTGTTCGTCGAAGGACTTTCGTTGACAGCAGGAATCCGGATCGATTATGAAAAGCAAAAACTGCATTACAACGCCAAATCCAAAATGCACCTGACGATGCAAAAGCCACCCGGAATCCCCGAACCGAAAGATATCAGCAGCCTTTATCCGGCTTCGGTAGTCGACGAATCGATATCGTCGGACTTATGGCAGGTATTGCCGAAGGTATCGATAAAATACGAGTGCTCTCCACGCACGGTGACCTACCTCTCGGCATCGAAAGGATATAAAACGGGCGGATACAATGTACAGATGTCGGCAGACATCATGCAAGCCCGGATGCAGTATGATATGATGAACATGTTCCGAAATTTTATGCCGTCGATTCCGAAAACCGAGCTGATGCCTGTTAAGGATGTGATCACATACCGTCCTGAGACGAGCTGGAATTACGAACTGGGAGTAAAAAGCGAGCTGATACGCGATCATCTTCATGCCGAGCTCACCTTTTTCTATATGGATATCGAAGACCTGCAGGTTACGAAATTCGTGGCCAGCGGAAACGGACGTATCCTGACGAATGCCGGAAAAGCCCGGAGTTATGGCGCAGAAGGATCGTTACGCGCCGTTCTGACGCACACGCTCACAGCCGACCTGAACTACGGCTACACGCATGCTACGTTTCGCGATTATCACGACGGACGTACCGATTTCGCCGGCCGTTATATCCCATATACACCACGTCACACGTTCGGCATCGGTCTGCAATACGCTCAATCGTTGAAGCATCGCTGGATAGACCAATGCTTCGCAGCGGCACAATGTAACGGCGCGGGAGATATTTACTGGACGGAACAGAATGATATCTCACAGAAGTTTTATGCGACCGTGCACGCACAAGCCGGCATACGCAAAGGCATCGTTTCGTTCGAGGTATGGGGAAAGAACCTGACGGGTACGGACTATTCGGCTTTCTATTTCAAATCATTCGGCAAGTCGTTCATGCAAAGGGGCAGACCTTTGCAGTTCGGCGTAAAACTTAACATCGCGTTTTAAAATCGGAAATCTTCATGGAATTTCTTACTGCATACAACCTTTGGGGGTTAACAACGGGTATTTCAACGTTTCTTATCATCGGACTTTTTCATCCGATTGTCATCAAAGCTGAATATTATTTCGGTACGGGGTGCTGGTGGGCGTTTTTAGTCGCCGGACTCGCACTGACGGGAGTATCGGTTTTGCTCGACCATCTTTTCTTATCGACCTTGGCGGGAGTTGTCGCTTTTTCGTGCTTCTGGTCTATTATCGAGATTTTCGAACAAGCTCGACGTGTGGAAAAAGGCTGGTTCCCTGCCAATCCGAAACGGAAAAAGAAGAAGTAATCCCTTATTTACAAAAGATTAACACATGTTTCCAAGCTTAAGAGAAATAATGTGTGCTTTTTATACGGCTTGTCATTAAAACAACTTTGGCAACAGCTCATTGTCAAAATTATGTTCTATAATATGAGAAAATTCTTCAAAATATCCTTGTTTTGTTTTATTTTTGCATCGGTATAATGCAGGAATAGTTTTTCTCACATCTTGTATTGGCCAAGATAAATACAAAAAGATGGTTGTTCGAATGGTTAAATCGTACCCAAAAGATGAAATATACACATATAAACCTCTGATTATATTGAGAAATATCGATTCGGAGGGGATCATCTTAACACCTATAAAAAAGAACCGTATTTTCCGCAGTCGGCAAGCAAGTAAAGAGTATTTAACAATAAAAAATAAAGAGCACATATATTGAGAATAATAAGTTGTTTAACAAGTCTAAAAAATGAAAGAATGAGAAAGCGAAAATCATTAAAGCTGATGAAGTGGGCGATGTTTATTTGGTTATGGACATTTCCCGTAAGTGTGTTTGCACAACAGATTACCGTTCGCGGTAATGTGAAAGATGTAAAAGGAGAGCCGTTAATCGGTGTTTCGGTTCAGATATCGGGAACCTCACTGGGTACGATTACGGATGTGGACGGAAACTTTACATTGAACAACGTGGCATCGGACGGAAAGTTGCATGTCTCGTATGTCGGTATGCAATCCGAAACGATACCGGTAAATAACCGTACGGTGATTGAGGTTGTTATGAAAGAAGATATTGCGGCGCTGCATGAGGTCGTCGTTGTAGGCTACGGTACGCAGGAGCGCCGCAACCTGACTTCGGCCGTAACGACTGTGACGAGTAAAGACTTTCTACAAGGCGCAGCCAATAACCCGTTACAGATGATAGACGGGAAAATACCGGGAGTGACAATCTCGAATTATGCTATTTCCGACCCGAACCGTAATCCGATGGATAACTTTCAGGTGCGCGGATCTACGTCGTTTAAAGGGGGAAGTGCTCCGCTGGTGGTGGTAGACGGTATGCCCGGGGCAGACCTGAGACAGATCGCGAATCAAGACATCGAATCTATTACCGTGCTGAAAGACGGTTCGGCCGCAGCGATCTACGGCTCACGTGCAGCAAATGGTGTCTTGCTGATTACGACCAAAAAGGGGAAAGCGGGTAAAGCTTCTATTTCGTACGATACTTACATCGAACATGATAGAGTATACCGAAAACCCGATGTCCTGTCGGCCGAAGAGTTTCTGCAAAACAAGCGAGACGAAGACCGTGGCGCTCGCACCAATTGGTACGACGAACTGATCCGCAAAAATAATTTCGGACACACGCATCACATCTCATTGAGCGGAGGAGGCGAAAATGCAATCTACCGCATCTCGGCCGATTACAAAGACAAGAATGCGATCGACATTGCTTCAGCCAGACGCGAATACGGTGTACGTGCGAATTTTAATCATACTACGCTGGAAGGATTATTGAATATTATCGGTAACCTGTCGTATCGTACGACGAAGGAAGATTATACGGATTATAATGCTTTTTCTCAAGCTGTCAAACTCAACCCGACAATACCGGTGATGGATCCGAAAGATCCGGGCAAATACACTTTTCTGAAGGGATATGACACATGGAATCCCGTCGACAGGCTCAAAAACCGCGACAACTTCGGCAAAAACGATTACAGTACGATCGATTTTACGGCCCGTTTGAATATACTTTCGAACTTGAATACGGAGTTAAAGGTGGCACGTCAGGGACGCTTTTTAAAACGTTACGAATGGTATCCGTCTACGCATCAGGAGTCGATATCCAACAGTCGTAAAGGACGCGCACGCCTTGAGTCTGAAAGGTGGGAAGATTACACCCTCGAATGGATCACCAACTATTACACAACGATTCAGGATGTACATAATATCAAACTGATGGGTGGCTATTCTTATCAAGAATTTAATTGGGAAAAATACGGTGCTGAGAATATGGATTTCCCATCGGATGCGTTGAAGTATAACAACCTTGGAACCGGCCAATGGAACACGAAAGAAGGCCGTCTCGGTATGTGGTCGGAAAAAGAGAAAGAAAAGAACATTGCTTTTCTGGGACGTTTGAATTATGATTATAAAGATATTCTTTTGCTGATGGCTTCGCTACGTTACGAAGGAAACAGCAAGTTCGGAAAAGATCATAAGTGGGGATTGTTCCCGGCGCTTTCGGCGGCATGGCGTCTAAGCAGTCTGCCCATTTTTCAGCAAATGGAGATCGTGGATGATCTGAAACTGCGTCTGTCGTATGGTGAAACCGGTCGTTCGGGCTTCCCGCGGTACAGCTCGCTTTCGCTCTATAGCGGATTTGGAAAATATCTGGATCGGAACGGACAATGGATTCAGGTTTGGGGACCGGGTAATAACTCTAACGCGAGCCTGCATTGGGAGAAACAGATCTCGTATAACCTGGGTGTGGACTATGCTCTGCTCGGACAACGTCTGTCGGGTAGCCTTGATTTTTTCCTTCGTAAAGGCAACGACTTGATCTATGAATATGATGTATCGGTACCACCTTATCTGCATGATAAAATGTACACCAACGTGATTTCTACGAGTACACGCGGAGTAGAGTTAATGCTTAACTACAACGCTATTCAGACGAAGACATTCAATTACACGACGAACTTGAACGTGTCGTGGGCTAAAACGCAAATCGACTCATGGTCGAACGACGAATTTAAAGGAGAAGACCGCGACGTGTATGATCTACCTTCGCCCGGTAATCCCGGACGTGCACAGATTCTCGGTGAGGGAATGGAGATCGGTACATTCAGAGGTGGCCGGTATGCCGGTGTAAACGAAAAGGGTGAGATCATGATCTGGAAAGAAGGTATCGTAGGCGGAGAAAAGAAACTGGCTTCACAGAAAAACGATAAAGATCGTGTACCGCTCGGACATGGGATGCCTCGATGGGAAGTGTCTTGGGGACATACCGTTACGTATAAAAACTTCGACTTGTCGCTCTTCTTCCGCGGGAAATTTGACTATAAGATTCTTAATCTGTATCAGATGTATTACGGTTTGACAGCTCAGCCTAAAGTGAATCTTATCCGCGATGCCTATACACGCAACGCTGAGATTAAGGGAGAAAAGCAGATCGTCGATTATTTCCTTGAAAACGGCGACTACTTTAAACTCGATAACATTACACTGGGATATACACCGAAAGTCAATTGCAAATACATTTCAAATCTGCGTATCTATGCTACGGCACGGAACGTATTTACCTTGACGAAATATTCCGGTATCGACCCGGCAGGGGTAAATATCGTCGGGCTGGAGCCGGGGATCGGCAATTTGGATGTTTATCCTTCTACCACGAATCTTTCGTTCGGTATTCAAATTTCATACTAATCTTATAAAACAGAATTACCATGTTGAAAAAATATATAAGTAAAGGATTAATGATCGCAGGTGTGGGATTGGCTGCACTGGCGTGTACGGATCTGGAGGAAGAGATCTTTTCGAACATTGCTTCCGAAAACTATTATCAGGATAAAAATTCGATTGAAGCTGCTCTTGTCCGTCCCTTCGAACATGGACACTGGTGCGGTTGGGACGGCTCACGCTGGATTCTGCAGGAGTTGACTGCCGATCAGTTTGTCTGGACACAGAAAGGCAAGCACGGATACGACGGAGGTCAGTGGATACGTGCTCACGGACATACATGGACAGAGGAAGAAGGAATTATCAACGGCGGATGGGTAGGCCCCTATCAAGGTATCGGACAGTGTACAAATTATATTGCTGACTTTACGGGGCTTGATTTTGTCAAATATGGTCTGACTGATGCCGACAAGCAGAATTACATTGCTCAGTTGCGTACGTTGCGGAGTTGGTTCTATCTCTTTCTGATTGACTATTTTCGTTCCGTTCCAATCCCAATGGATACGAAGACGAAAGTAGGACAGTCCTCGCCACAAGAAGTATTTACCTACATTGAAAAAGAGCTAAAGGAGAGTATTCCCGCACTGCCAAAAGAAACGATGGCAGGACGATTCGGGCAGGCCGGAGCTGCAGCATTACTGGCTCGGTTATACCTGAATGCCGAGGCATGGATCGGCCAGAATCGCTATGCCGATGCCCGTAAGGTAGCACAGGATATTATCGACGGGGCGTATGGAACATATAAACTCGATGAGGATTATCGCGGACCGTTTGCCGATGGATTGACCGACAGACGATCTCCCGAAAATCTGTGGGTATTCCCGCATAAGAGAAATGTTTATGAATTCAGTTGGATGTACAATGCCATGATGCACTATCAGGCACGTTATTCGCTGGGCAACACGTGGGGAGGTTGGAACGGCATCCACCTGACACCTTCGCGCGATTTAGAGGGGAAACCATATACCTATAAATTGGGCAGACCTTACGAAAAGTTCAGCAATGACGATCGGCGTAAACAGCCGTTCCGCACGAATGCCGACGGCACGTACGACGGATTCTTCCTGATCGGTCAACAGTATGCCTTCGATGCTCAAAAGGGGTATGGCTTTACTGACGAGAAAGTGAACGGAACGGAAGAATACAATGGCAAACCTTTGAGTTATGTCGATCAGGTTGGTCGTTTTTCGGAAGGTGCCGAAGGGACCTCGAAAGGTTCACATGTAAATATGGGTGAAGAAAATTCCGGGGTACGCCTGATAAAATTTCCGTGGTTGTCCGAAAGCAAAAACTTGTTCCAAAACAACTGGGTCGCTGAAATTCGGTTGGCTGAAATGTATTATATCGTAGCCGAGTGCATGTTCCGCGAGAACGACAAGGCAGGTGCGGCCAAAATGCTCGACGCCGTGCGGAAGCGTAATTTCCCCACCGACAAATGGGCTGCTAACAGTTATGAGGCTAACCCTGCCAAGTTGACGGAGGATGAGTTCGTCGACGAACTGGGACGCGAATTTCTGGGCGAGCGTCACCGCCGTACCGACTTGATCCGTTGGAAACGCTATGGTAACGAATGGTGGGATAAGCCGGTCGATACGCGTGACAATACGATCTTCCCGATTCCCAAGAATCAGCTGACCTCGAACGAACTACTCAAACAGACTACACCGGGATTCTGATGCTTCCCCCAAAAACAGATGCCTGACCTTGCCGGAAAGGTATCTGTTTTTTTCTTTTTAACCCGAATTTTTCCTAAAAATCCGCCCAACTGTCACATAGATTACATTTTCAGAGTAAGGATCGAGCTATCTTTGCGCTTGTAAAACGAATTATAAAATAAATACGATGACAACTTTCGACAAAGCGACCGTGATAGCTCTCGAGGCCTCGGTCGATTACACGCAGGGCGGCGTGATCAGTAAACAGGTGACAAAAAACCAGGCGGGAAACATCACGATTTTCTCGTTCGATAAAGGACAGGGATTGAGTGAACACACGGCGCCCTTCGACGCTTTTGTGCAAGTGCTCGACGGTGAAGTCGAGATACGCATCGACGGTGTGCCGCACGTATTAAAAAAAGGCGACTGCATCATCATGCCGGCCAATCATCCGCATGCGCTGAAGGCCATAGAACGCTTCAAAATGTTATTAACGATGATCCGCGGCGAGGAATAAATAAGCTCTTCGACGCAGAAAATCATACAAATCCGTTTACATATCTAAAAAAATCATGAGTGAATTCATCAATAATTCGTCGCAACGCAAAGAGATGTTGCGGCATTTGCTCCTTCGGTTGCATGAAGGAGACAACCCTGATGTCTTACGTAATCGTCTCGTAGAAGTACTGAGTTCGATTCCGTACAACGAAGTCGTGGAAGTAGAACAGGAGCTGATTGAAAGTGGTGCACTGAGCGAAGATGAGATTCTCGCGTTTTGCGACCTGCATACGGCCGTACTCGACGGAAGTATCGACCAACACGGCGCCAAGCCGATCCCCGCGGGACATCCGGTCGATACGTTCAAGCGTGAGAACCGCGCTATCCGCGAGCAACTCGACCGGTACGAGGTGCTGAAGAACGAAGCCGCGCAGCTGACTGACGCGCAGGTGGTCGACCAAGCCTTGAAACTGCGTACCGTCTTCAACAGTCTGGCCGACATCGACAAGCATTATAAACGAAAAGAATATCTTATTTTTCCGTATCTGGAAAAGCATCAGATCACGGGGCCTCCCAAGGTGATGTGGGGTAAGCACGACGAGATACGCGAACTGCTCAAAGGCTCCTTCGAAGCGCTGGCGACTCCTTTCCGAAGCGCCGAGGAACTGAATTCGATCGTACAGCTCGTACTTGATCCGGCAATCGAGATGATTTCCGGCATGATCATGAAAGAAGAAGAAATCCTGTTGCCCATGGCCATGGATACGTTTACCGACGAAGAATGGTATAAGATTTATCAGGAAACAGCCGAATTCGGTTACTGTCTGTTCGATCCTACCGACGAGTGGAGACCCGACGGCGTACAGATCGAAAAACAGGAATACATCACGGCTGATGCCATCCGCCTCTCGTCCGGTGTATTCAGCATCGAAGAGTTGGAAGCACTCTTCATTCATCTGCCTATCGACATTACATTCGTCGATAAGGATGATAAAGTCGGTTTCTTCTCGCACAGCCCCAACCGGGTGTTCGAGCGTAACCGTTCCATTATCGGACGCGACGTGCGCATGTGTCATCCGCCCGGAAGCGTACACATCGTCGAACAGATTCTGACTGATTTCAAGAATGGCAAAGAGAACAAGGCTGTCTTCTGGCTCTCGAATTTCATGGGACGATTCATCTACATCGAATATACTGCCGTGCGCAACAAAAACGGCGACTATCTGGGGGTGGTGGAAGTAACGCAAGATATTACGCAACTTCGCCTTCTCGAAGGCGATCAACGGCTCTTGTCTTATGCACAGAAATAAACCGCTGATTACACCGGAAACCAAGGTGGGCGAGCTGCTGACGCATTACCCCGAACTGGAGGAGTTGCTCCTTCAGTTCTCTCCCGCCTTTGCGACACTGAAGAATCCCGTCCTGCGTCGCACGGTTGCTCAAGTCACTTCGCTCCGGCAGGCAGCCAAAGTAGGGAATGCAAATATCGTAGAGATGGTCAATACGTTGCGTCAAGCGGCGGGACAATCCATTTCGGACGAAAACTCGCTTATCGAAAGCGAAAACGCTCGCGTAGCGTTGGCTGGAAAAGCCCCCACAACGATCACTTTTACCCTCGATGTACGCCCCGTGCTCGAAAAAGGAGAACATCCGAAAGAGCTTGTAATGAAGGAAGCCAACCGCTTACAAGCCGGAGAATGTATGGAACTGCTCACTCCTTTTCCACCCGTTCCGCTGATCGAGCTGCTTGAAAAGAAAGGCTTCGCCATAACTATGGTCGAACCGGGAGACGGAGTTGTACGGACGTTTATCTGTCGGTAAAAAGAAGAGATACCCCTGTCATGATCTCCTGAAAAATCGTAGCGTAATGTTTTCCAATCTTCCGTCGCAACGGGAAAGCACAGCTCAATGCAAGAATCCTTCCGGCCATAGCCGGAAAGATTCACACCGGTATTTTTGAACTGTGTTTCCGGACGAAACAGGCTGCTACGCTTCCAATGCTTTTTCTAAAAGCGCCTTCACCTCATCGGGAAAAATACCGCCTTCGTGTACTTTCTTTCCGTCGATGTAAAATGTCGGGACATAGTAATA
This sequence comes from Tannerella sp., assembly GCF_052170195.1. Lineage (GTDB taxonomy): Bacteria > Bacteroidota > Bacteroidia > Bacteroidales > Tannerellaceae > Tannerella. The sequence goes on from NZ_JBQNAZ010000001.1 coordinate 90,453, forward strand.
ATCGTACTTGTCGGCAATTTCGGGATGTACGGATTCTTCGATCCGGTTGATTTCAATGTCCTTGTATCGGTCTTGCTTTTGAAGTTCGCTGATCGCCGCTTCCGCTTTTTTGCAGAACGGGCAGTTCTTCAGATAAAATAATGTAATCGGTTTCATTCGTTTCTTTTATTGTTTAATTCGCGGTTTATACATGTCTTCGGCTTTTAGCTGCAACTCTTTTTTCATTTGCAAGCTATAGGAAAGTTTACTCACATCGGGAGTTACGTTATTACTTCCGAACGTAAATTTCACACCTTTGGCCTTGGCCTTCATTAGTATAGCCTTGTTCGGAATCCGGTAGAGCTCATTAATCTCAAGCGCTTTTCCGCTCTTTGTCAATGCTTCGACGAAACGGTTCATGCGCTCTTCAGTCCAAAACATATCGTACCGGTCGCTCATCTGATCCGGCAGATAACAAGGGTTGACATAAACATCGACCGGCTCCTCCAGTACGGCACACATGCGGTCGAGCATCATGTCCATGTATTTTTCTTCGTTATCGATAAAGACTTCTTCCTTGATCCAACTGCGTGTCCGATGTCCTTGATCATCGGTAAACGTCATCGCATCGGTAAAGATATAATCGAATCGGTCCCGTGCCTCTTGCGAGAACGTGGTTTGCCATTCGCGTCCTTCGGCTTGCATGGCGAGGATAAACGGTTGAGTGCGCATTGTGTCGATATAAGCAAAGATCTGTTCGTTTGTACTGACCGGAAACCCGATACCACAGTTGGGAGCAATGGCGTAATTGATACCTAACCGGCGCGACTGTGCTGCGGCAGCTTCTTTGGTCAGGCCGCCTTTCAGATGCACATGATAGTCAAGCACCGGAAAATCTTCCTGATGCAGGCGGATAATTTCATCGTTCTGCTCGTCGAGCGCGGCAGATGCCAGTGCCTCCAAGGTGCGTGGATCTGTTTCTGTCTCCTCCACTGCGATATGCCGAATCTGTATCTCACCACTTCCGTTACCCACGATCGCAAATGTTCCTTCGGAGAGTAACGCTTCCTCGTTCGGCGCTACACGGTAAGGCTTAGCCGGTTCCACGTACTCGACTACCGGCACCTCGTTAATCCGTACCTGAACGGATCGGCCCTGCACGCGGATATTCATCTTAAACCATTCGTCATCTTTTACAAAACTCTTCGTCAGGTTACGGACACTCATGAGGCTTCCCGTCATACGCCACCAGACATTATCATTACAGTCGTTATGGATGGCTACGGCATATCCTTTGCTCGCATCGGAGAGCGTATGAAATTTTACCCATCCTTTACCGCCGGAGAGGGTACGCATTTCGATCGAAAGATCGAAATCACGATAGCAACCGTTCTTCAGTACGGCCTGTGCCTGATTGCCCCGCAACGTAAGGATTCCTTCTTCTATGGAAACATCACCCACAGTCTCCCACGAGTCGGCATCTTTACCGTCGAACAGTACGCCGCTTTTCGGCAATGATGTGCAGGCCGTCATCACCCACAACAAACAGCCTGATATGATGATTGGAAAATATTTGATGTTCATTCGTTTATAATATAAATCGTACACTTTATGATATATCGGCACACTGAGAGAGGCTCAACGTTCTCCACGTACCGACGGTTCTATTTCTTACACGTCGCAAATGCGGATACATTTTTCGAGCGAAGCGATTTTGTCCGGTTGTTTAGGCACGAACTCCTGTCCGACAAAACCTTTATACCCGATCTCCAACAGCACCCGCATAATGGCCGGATAGTAAAGTTCCTGCGTCTCGTCGATTTCGGCACGTCCCGGATTACCTCCCGTATGGAAATGGGAGATATATTCGTGATACTTGCGGATGTTGTCGATGATATTGCCTTCCATGATCTGCATGTGATAAATATCGTAAAGCAGCTTGAAATTGGGCGACCCGACACGCCGGCACAGTTCCGCGCCCCAAACCGTATGGTCGCACAGATAATCTTTGTGGCCTACGCTGTTAAGCAACTCCATTGACACGGTCACGCCGTACTTCTCGGCTGTCTGCATAATGCGCCCGAGTCCTTTGGCGCAGTTTTCCCATCCTTGCAGATCGGTCGCGCCGTTGCGCCGTCCGGAGAAACAGATCAGGTTTTTCAATCCCGCATCGGCCACCATTGGGATCACTTTCTCGTAGCTCGCCACAAGTTCGTCGTGCAGCGACGGATCGTTAAATCCGCGGTCTATTCCCAATCCGGCTCCTTGCGCCATGGCGACCGTCAGACCGTGACGTTGAACGACCGGCCAGTCCTTCGGGTCTAACAGTTCGATGGATTCGATGCCAAGGTCTTTGCATATCACGCAAAACTCATCGAGCGGATAATCGCCGAAGCACCATTTGCTTACGGAGTGACGGATATTTCCTTTGAGGGGCTCTTTTTTTGCCGCTGTCCGGTCTTTCCGCTTTGTCTGCGCCATCGTTTCCACACTGCCGGCTGCAAGAGCCGCACCGCCGACCAATACTGTCCTGATGGCTGTTCTTCTGTTGATTCTATTCATAGTTCCTGTTGTTTTTTAATTCCACATCGCAAAGATACGTTTTTTTGAAACGCCTCCCCGCGCTCCTCGCGTCCTTTTTTTAGTCGCAGTATGTCTAACCAACCTTTTTTTACCGATACGTGATTTCCATATCATACTCCCATCGGTCGAAATAAAGATTTCCATGGCGGGATTCCACTTCGCCTCGTTGAAAATCGACCGTTTCGCTTCGCGGAAACTCTTTCGGGGGATAGAACGCGCCCGAATAGTCCGAATTGATATACAGCCGATACGAGTCGATACCGCTCATAAAAAAGAATCGTCCGGGAGTGATCGCTACAGGTCCGCCACGTCCAAACGACACATCGACCGGTACCCATCCCGTACCTTCGAAATAGACTTCCGCCCAGTCGTGCAGATTCACTTCTCCCGGATGCGTCATCCATCCGCTCTGCCAGCGAGCCGGGATTCCCTTATAACGCAACATCGTAATTAGCAGCAAGGCGACCTGCCCGCAATCGCCCTTGCGGTTCTTGATCACATAGGCAGGTATATCGGCAATCGTCGAATATTCCAGCGCGCTCGCCCACGGGTAATGAGCCGTGATATAGGCGTAGACGGCCTGTAAAGTCTCGACCGGCGTACGGGCATCGCGCGTGATGCTGTCGGTTAATTGGCGAATATCCGCCGAAAAACGGATATGTGGAACCCGTTCGGCCGTGTAGGTCATGAATAGTTCATTCCTTTCATTATAGGGCTTCACCGTAATTTCCGACAGATCGAACCATTCGCCACGCGACGTCACTTCGGCCTCGAAACCGAAGACGGCCGGTTGATCTTTCTCTGCCTGTTGTTCCATATACAGACTTGTATGGACGGTACGGTCGTCCGACAAGGTGTACTCTCCTTGTGTCGTCGACAACAGTTTAACGTCTGTCTGCCGTTCTATATCTTTTCGGGGAAAGGGAAGCCATACTTTCAGCGTTTCACCGTCGGTCACCGCATTAGGTTCGACCGTGAGAGTATAACGCAGACGGATGGTTCTCTTCGGAAGCAGGTATTTCCCTTTCGTATCGGTTGCCGTTTTATTTGTAAAAGCATCGATCAGGAGCGAATCGCGAGGTGTATCCGACCGGGGGGCGGCGTTTTTCGAGAGTTCCCGTGCCGCGGAATCTACTCTGAAAATATTGGGCGCAGCATTACGGAAATAACGCTTTTCTCCGTCAATTGTCCGAAACTCCAACACATTCGATTGTTCCCATGCATCCAAAAGCGAATCGGAAGGCATGAATCCGCAATTCTTTTTAATCCAATCGACCACCTCGGCTCTTGTCTTCCGGAAATCCAGCTCCACTCTGTGCAACGAGTCAAGGGCAAACAGGTAGGCCTTTCGCTCTTCTTCGGTAAGCTGCTCGTTTTGCATGATACGATCAATCTGTTCTCTTGCGAGGGTATGATTCCCCAGCTCAATCTGCGCGTAAATTTCCTCTTTTGTACTTTTCTTCTGCAAAGAACACGAAGAGAGTAACATCAGAAGAGTAATAGAAAGGAAAGAAATGTTTTTTTTCATTTTATCTGTTGTTTAATCATGTTATTTGAAAGTTGTAAGAAAGATTTCTTTTTAGAAAAACTCACGGAAGCAAATTTAGATAAAATCCCCGAGATTTTACCTACCTTTGTTTCCCGGAAAACAGAAAGTGAAACAATAATGAGATTTGATACACACCATACAGGCCATATAAAAATTGCAGAAATCAATTCGGACAACCTGATAATTAGCAATATCGAGGATGCATTAAACGTATTAGGTGATTCATATTATCAGGGATACGATGGGATAATACTCTACGAAAAAAATATAACTCCCGATTTCTTCGACCTCAAAACAAAAATGGCGGGCGAGATTCTTCAGAAGTTCTCCAACTATCGCATTCGGTTAGTCATTGTCGGCGATTGGTCGAAATATACGAGCCGTAGCCTCGAAGCCTTTATCTGCGAGAGCAACAGAGGCAAGACGGTGAACTTCTCCTCTTCACCGACCGAAGCCTTGAAACTATTATCGAGAATTAATTAAACAATTGAAATAAAAATGACCCAAAACAAAATATTACAGACCGAACGCCTGATACTGCGGGCATGGCAAGAAAGCGACGCAGAAGCACTATACAAGTATGCACAGAATCCAAATATAGGTCCCATTGCGGGCTGGCCACCACACACAAGCGTTGATAACAGTCGTGAAATAATAAAGACAGTCCTTTCTGCCCCTGAAACTTATGCCGTTGTACTGAAAGAAACGGGCGAGACTGTCGGCAGCGTCGGAATAATGACCGAAAAAAGCGAAATCAAAAGCGCACAGATGGCAGACAATGAGTGCGAAATAGGTTATTGGATTGGCGAACCCTATTGGGGACAGGGTTTGATACCGGAAGCCGTAAACGAACTACTTCGGTATGCTTTTGAGGACTTACGGCAAACTGCCGTTTGGTGCGGGTACTACGATGGCAACGAGAAATCAAAGCGAGCACAGGAGAAATGCGGATTCGTCTATCACCACACTGAGCATAACAAGCCCGTGCCGCTGATGGACGACTGCCGCACGGAACACTTCACCAAGCTATCATACGAACAGTGGAGGCGGAATAATATTGGAAACAAAGAACATTAAACCTGTATATTATGGCTTGTAATCCTGATTTTGTACAATACGTCGTAGACCAATGTGCCGACGCGGGTGAGATAACCGCCAGGAAGATGTTTGGCGACTGGTCGAAATATACGAACCGTAGCCTCGAAGCCTTTATCTGCGAGAGTAACAAAGGTACGCAAGTAAACTTTGTGACTTCTTTATCGGAAGCTTTAAGTCGATTAAGACATTGATGCCTTTAACGGGGAAGTAAAATGCAAAAATTTATCGATTACATACATTCAGCCGTTCCCGACAGCCTGATAGAGAAATCGGATTTGGAGGAGTTTTGTATATCTAAATCCCTGAAGAAAGGCGAAGTGTTGCTATCGATGGGAAGTGTTTGCAAGCATTATTATTATGTAAATAGAGGGGTGTTAAGAATTTATTATTTCAACGATGCTGCCGAGGAACGCACAGGATGGATTGCGTTTGAGGATTATTTTTTTACCGAATTGGAGAGTTTCACACGTGGGACGCCTTCGCAATATGAGATTATCGCCACCGAAGCCACCGAAATTCTGCAAATTCATAAAAATCATATAGATTTACTGATTGAAAGGTACGATTGGTTTTCTAAGTTCCTGTTCTATAATCAACAAGAAACGATTCTTAATTTGACGAAAGTGATAGAACTGTTCCAAAACCACTCCGTCAAAGACCGCTACGAAGAACTTTTCAAATATCCCGATTTCATCAAAAAAGTAAAGCAAAAAGACCTTGCTTCGATGCTCGGAATGAGCAAATATTCGATTAGCCGGGCGAAATCGTCCAAATAACTTGCCTTTTCGCAACTTTTCATTTTCCACGGCTTTTTATTTTTGCGCCATAATTTTAAAATGAATGTATGGAAAGCAAAAATATTTATTATGAGGGGTATAGTCTCTCGCCTTTAGACGTTTTCGAATGGATAAAAAACGGAGCGTTTGAATATATAAAAGCCCAAAACAAACTGAAAGAAACTCTCTTTGAAGAGTATAAAGTAATTTTTGAAAAGCGTTTTTCCGTTAATTCTCAGAAAGTAAAATCGCTTATAAATAATGATTTGGATCGTGGACATGTTTCGTTTGTACTTTTGGTCGCTTCGCTCTACGAAGCCTTTTTAGAAATTGACATTTGCCCTGAAAAGTCTTTGTTATGGACAGAAGAAAGCATTAACGCTCTCACTTATTCTTTTATGGTTGAGGGAACGGAAAAGATGCTCGACACTGCCCCGAATCCCTTCAAAGCATTGGTTGCATCTTCAAAAATGAGGGAACAAAGCTATTTCGGCGACAGTTTCGAATTTGAACGACCCATTGACGATGATTTCGGCTATGTTTTATGCATCAAAAAATGCCTTTTTTATGAGACATTGAAACGTCTGAACAGATTGGAGCTTCAACCCCTCATTTGCCGAATCGATCTGGGCTGGATCAACGGTATAAAATCCGAAAAGCACGGTTTCCGCTTTGTCCGCCCTGTTACCTTCGCCTCCGGAGCAACTTGCCAGATGTGGTTCGTGAAGGAAGAAAATCTCCATATCGAATAAAATTTGTTGTAGATACGCAATGAATTGCATATCTACTCGATTTATGGAAAAAAGATTACCTTTGTTTCATGGAAATAAAAAATAAAGAAAACATCAAACGTTGCGATTGGGCAACAAAGCATCCGGTAGAACAAGCCTACCACGACAACCAATGGGGAATTCCCGTCTACGACGACAGAGAGCTGTTCAAGATGCTGATATTGGAAGGCATGCAGGCCGGGCTAAGCTGGGTAACCGTATTAAACAAGATGGAGGCGTTTTGTGAAGCTTTCGACGATTTTCGTCCTGAGATTGTCGTTAATTACGATGACCGAAAAGAAGCCGAACTGATGCAAAACGAGGGAATCATTCGCAACCGATTAAAGATAAAATCGGTCTCCGTCAATGCAAAGGCATACTTCAAAGTCTGTGAGGACTTCGGTTCGTTCAGCAATTATCTGTGGGCGTTTGTCAATCATCAACCCATTGTTAATTCGTGGAAGGAAATAGGCGAAGTGCCCGCAAAAACGGAACTTTCGGACAAGATAAGCAAGGATTTGAAGAAAAGAGGCTTTAAGTTCGTAGGCTCAACCATTGTATATGCCTTTATGCAAGCCGTCGGAATGGTCAATGACCATCTGCTCGACTGTGATTTTCGCAATATGTGAAAAAGTATCCCCCGACAATTTGACGTAACAAAGCAGGAAATTATGAAGATAATTTATGTATAAGTGAATTATGGTTTATGTTTTTTCGAACAAATATGACCTCCTTTATAAAGATTCTTTTAACTTTGCAGAGTGATTCGACATGCTTTAAAAAGCATAATATATATGATGCAATTACAAGAGTTTTATCTCAATACTAAGCGCTATAAAAGCAGATAAATAAACTATGGATAGAATAGAAATAAAGGGATACAAATCTATAAAAGAATTAGATTTAGAATTAGCACCTTTGAATATTTTAATAGGTTCAAATGGTAGTGGTAAATCAATTTTTCTTTCCTTTTTTTCTTTCCTGGAAAATATTTACAATAAGAACCTACAGGGCTACACTGCTCTGAATGGAGGAGTAGAAAAGTTTCTGCATAAAGGAATTAAAATCACAAAAAACATTGAATGTTATTTGAAATTCAACAAAAATGGATATTCTTTTACATTAGGAAACAATCAGGGACAATTTCTTTTTGAAAAAGAAGGTTTGTGGTATGATAACAATCCATATTATAATAACCCAATGGATATCTCCAACTATAATTCAGAAACAAACCTACAGAGAGAAACTGCTCCGAGAGCGGAATTTATAAAAAACTACCTCTCTGAAGTAAAGAAATACCACTTTCACGACACAGGAAAAGATTCGCCTTTTCATAAGGAGTCGAACATTAACAAGGATATTTACTCTTTATATAGCGATGGAAGTAATTTAGCAGCTCTGTTGTATAAAATCAAACAAGAACAACCCATCGTATATCATCGAATCGTTAAAACGATAGAATCTGTTGCACCTTATTTTTCAGATTTCCAACTAATCCCCAATGAAAATAACGGCAATATTCGTTTATTGTGGAAGAATAAGCACAGTGAGCAACTTTATAGTTCCTATGATTTATCGGACGGAACGATACGGTTTATTGCCTTGGCAACTTTGTTGTTGCAACCACGACTGCCAAAAACATTAATTATCGATGAACCTGAATTAGGTCTGCATCCTTTTGCTATTGCAAAATTAGCCGGACTGGTTAAATCAGCCTCCCATAAAGATTGCCAAGTTATTATGGCCACTCAATCAGTAGAGCTTATCAATCACTTTCGGGCTGAAGATATTATTACTGTAGACAGTGTAGATGGCGAAAGCCATTTTGAAAGGCTGAAAGAAGAAGACCTTTCTGTTTGGTTAGATGAATATGCTGTCGGTGATATGTGGAAACAAAATATCATTAACTCTGGGCAACCCTTTTAAATCGGAATGAAGAATGAAAGTAATTATTATCATTTGTGAAGGGGAAACCGAAGTCGAGTTTTGCAAGCTGCTAAACACTTATTTAGGTTATAATGAATATAGAATAGAAGCCAGAAATTTGGGCGGCAATTGTAACTGGGAAAGAGTGAAGAGTCTTGTGGAAAAATCACTTAAATCGAATCAATACGCCTTTGTAACAACAATGATAGATTATTATGGTCGCAAGGAGAATACTTTTCCAAAACAAACGGAAGCCAATGTAATAAACAATATTCGCCAAAAAGTAGATTTTTGCGAACAAGCAATGAAAGATGCTATTGACTCCTCATTGAGAGACAGGTTTATTCCTTATTTGCAATTACACGAATTTGAAGCCATGTTGTTTAATAATTATGAAGTTTTTGATAGTAACTTTGTTGATGACGAATGTAAAAAAAATAAAATTCAAAAAATATTACAACAATTCCCAGACCCAGAAATGATTAATGATTCGCCATTGACAAGTCCTTCTCATCGATTAGAGAAGATTATATCCGGTTACGATAAAATAGTTTATGGAAACCTGCTCGTAGAAAGCATTGGATTATATAATATTTGCGAAAAAAATCTACACTTTAAAGAATGGATTGATAAAATTAAAAGCAAGTAGCATCAAAATTACCACTCATTTATGCAAGCCGTCGGAATGGTCAATGACCATCTGGTCGACTGTGATTTTCGCAATGTGTGAAAAGGGAAAAACAAACAGAATTAATATCCACAAAGCATTCCGCTTTCCGAAAAAAACAATAAAACAACTATGTGCTCTCATATGAACAACATAAAGAGCATATCATCCCGTACAGGCCCAATTCATTGTGTCCGTACAACAACCACGCCCAACATAGCCCGATAAATAGAACTCTGTTGTACCCTCTCAAAGAAAACAAATTAGCAAGACAGGAAAAGCAACATTTTAAAAACCGGTTGTATTTTTGCCATAGAATAAAAACGACAGCGAATGCAAGCGGAAACGATTCGACAAGATTACATCAGACGTATCAACAAGGTGGTCGAGTATATCAACAGCCATTTGGACGAAAAAATAGATCTGAAGACCCTGGCAGGGATCTCCAATTTCTCGGAATTTCATTTTCATCGTATCTTCAAAGCGTTTAAAAAAGAATCGCTTGCCGCTTATGTCACCCGCCTTAGGGTGGAGTCTTCGGCCGTTTTGCTTCGTTATTCCGATTTGCCGATTGAGCAAATAGCCGAAAATGTAGGTTACGAAATGCCTTCGTCCTTGTCTAAATCGTTCCGGAAATTTTACGGCGTAAGCCCCAGCGAATATCGAAACAATAAAAATTTACATCTTATGGCACGAGAAAATCCTTTTACCGAAATGAAATTGAAGGCTCCCAAAATCATTGATTTGCCTCCAAAGCAGATTATTTATGTAGCTCTTACGGGAGCTTACGGAACGCTCAATTACGACGAGGCTTACGCCAAACTTTGGGCTTTTGTGAAAGAAAACAAGCTTTTTACAGCAGGCATAGAGGCTATTTGCATTTCGCACGACACCCCGAACGTTACCGAAAGCGATAAACAACGTTCCGATATATGCCTTACCGTCCACAAACCTGCCAAGCCTTTCGGCGAGGTGGGGGTTAAGGAGATCGAGGGCGGAAAGTACGCCGTATTCACCTATCAGGGTTCGTACGACCATCTGAGCGATGTGTACGACACGATTTTCGACAAGTGGCTGACCGGAAGCGGTTATGAACTTCGCAATACCTTCACCTTCGAGAAATACCTCAACGATTGCCGGAAAACATCTCCTGAAAAACTGAAAACGGAAATTTATATCCCTGTAAAATAACCCTGTTTTGAACCTCGTATGAACACAACACGATGTAGAGAATGTTACAGCCCGCTGCCGCGTATTACACCGCTCAAAGCTGCGGAAGATTGTTTAAAACGACACAGACAATACGTTTGTTCCTCTTGCGGACGTATTGTTTGCGTCGATGTGGCGGGAGAGAAGCGCGCGAGATGTTTTATGCCTTTCGCTTCATTCGAAACGGCTATGCTGTATTTAAAGGCCGCAGAGATTATAAGCGGCGGATTGTGCGGCATCTATGCTCTTACCTATAAACGGGGCGACAAACGTTTTCGCATCTTTCGGAATACCGGCGAGCTGAGGAAGTATCTGAAAAGCAACCCTTCGGTAACCTGTCCGAATGAAAATCCCGTTTATATCTCCGAAACCTACTCGCCTGTAAACGATTGGCAAATCAAATACCTGAACGAAGAGGAAAGAACAAACTATTTGCAAGAAATGCAAAACAATAGATGATTTTCGTTATGATACTTAGCAAAACAGAAAAAACAATCGGAATCGTGTTGGCGTCGCTGTTGCTGTTGCTGACACTTAGCGGCACTTGGTACTTTTTATCGGAATTGAACGTAACCCTCCTGCAATGGGCGATGTTTAACGCCTGTTCGCCATCGGGTTTGATGTATTTGCTCTGTTTCCTGCTGTTTTTGCGGCAAAAGAAAGTGATATGGCTTCCTGTGGCCCTCTTGCCGATGTATTATTTCGGCACCATGGGCATGTTTACCTTCACTTGGAGCGGAGCCAATATTTTTGCTCAACTCTCGCACATTACAATGACGCTAAACATATTATGGGCGCTTTATGTGCTGTTCAAAACGGAAGATTATAAATCCTTCGCGAAAGGATTGCTATGGAGTATCCTGTTTTTTGTCCCCTATATCGTTTACGTAATGTATTATTGCCGTACTCACGCCGAAGAACTGAATCGACTGCTTCAAATGAATTGAGCATAGATGCTGTATAAATATTTAAAAGACGGTGCAATGTGATTGAATCATAGGGCACTCTTATAGTTCAATAAACAAATAAGACTGTCACCATGACTAACTTCGAAATTGCCCGCGATAAGATTATAATTTGTTCTATCGATATCCTTGACAATTTATCGGTAGAAAAGCACGTCTTCTACTTGGTATGTTGAACGAAGAAGCAACGAATACGTAACGAAAAGTAATTAAGCTGACAAAATGACATTATTTTTCCTTTTTCTTCTTTCCTTCTTAAAAAGATCCATGCGTGAAGCAATGATTTTCATATCACTATTATCTTGTACTACACAGAAATTATGGGGGGCTTAAGATGTTGGTATTATAGAGGATGCAAGTCGGACTGAGCCGGAGAAGACTGATCAGGCAGAAATAAAAAGCGGGATAAGCCATTCAATTGACTTTCCCGCCTTTGTTAATCAATTAAAATAATTTGCAGAGACGTGTTGCTTATCCTATCCGATTTCGATCATGGGGGCGCCGGCCTGTATCGCGTCGCCTTGTTTCACGTAGATGCGAAGTACCGTTCCGTTATAGTCGGAAGTGATGTCGTTCTCCATCTTCATTGATTCGAGGACGAGCAGACTGTCGTTCTTTTTCACCACATCTCCCTCTTTTACTATGATCCGCAAGATATTCCCCGGCATCGGGCATTCCATTACATGTCCTTTCACCACTTTTTCGGTTGTCGGCGCGGCTGCCTGCTTCGTCTCGCATTTCGCTTCTTCGGCAGGGGCAGCCTGTTTAGGCTGAGCATTGAATTCTTCTTCGCGTTTTTTGCGGAGGAATCCGCTGGCTACGGCAGGGAACAACTCCATCAACAGACCGTCTTTTTCGTCTTTGGCCAATTGCACGCCTCCGAATTCTTCGAGAACGGGATTGTCTTGACGTTTATAGTTTGACGTATCGTAGGGTGTTTCTACCGGAGAGCCGGTGATTTGTTCGCGGAATGCAGGATCGACCGGAACGGGAGTTTTTCCGTATTCCCCTTTCACCAATGCAATGAACTGATTGGACGGGTTGGCATATTTCGGCCGACCGTTCTTGATGTTCAAGGCCGATACAACGGCTTGCGCACCCACAATCTGGCTGGTGGGGGTAACGAGCGGCGGCAGACCGGCATCGAGGCGTACGCTCGGAATCAGCTTCATAGCTTCTTCGAGCAGGTCGAGCGAGTTGAACTGTTTGAGCTGTGCCACCATGTTCGTGTACATTCCGCCGGGGATTTCGGCATCCTTCACCAAATTATTCGGTTTCGGAAAGTTAAAGTAAGCCTCGATGGCATGACAAGCTGCCAGCAAGGCCGGCTCGTCGTTGCTGCGTACAGCTTCGATGGCTTTGTCAAACTCACGGTCGATTTCTGCCGGAAGCGTATCGGTCAGCGGGTTAAACGGTTTCGGGAATTGTTTTACGGCATCGAACGCATCGAGTTCTTTGCGGATACCCAGCAATTCCTGATTGATCTTTGCCACAGCTTCCATGTTTACATCGAGTTCGATGTCGAGTTTCTTGCAGAAGATGTAGATCAGCTCGATAGCGGGGGCAGCTGGTCCACCTGCAAAATTCCAGATATTCGTATCCACAATATCGACACCGTGATAGATCGCTGTCAGAACAGCGCCCAAACCAAATCCGGGTGTACAGTGCGTATGGAAATCGATCGGAACATTCAGGTGTTTTTTGAACAGCGGGATCAGCGTAGCTACGCGCGAAGGCGGGATCAGACCGCTCATGTCCTTGATCGTGATCATATCGGCGCCGAGAGCCAGCATCTCTTTCGCTTTGTTCACAAAGTATGTATCGGTGAACACCAGCTCACGTTTCGGAGCTTCATCTTCTTTCTTCCCAAACAGACCGCTGAAGAAACCTCCTTTTTTCGTTTCGGCCTTTGGCTCATCGTCATACTTGGGATCTACGGTGTAGCACACGGCGCAATCGGCCATGCCGCCATATTTTTTAATGGATTTTACACTCGATTTTACGTTATCTACGTCGTTCAGTGCGTCGAAGATACGCATCACATCCAACCCGGATGCAACTGCGTTACGGAAGAAACCGTCGATGATTTCGTCGGGATAGGGTGCATAACCGTAAAGGTTACGTCCACGCGACAAAGCTGTCAGTTTCGAGGCGTTACCAACGGAGGCTTTAATTTTTTCAAGTCTGTCCCACGGGTTCTCTCCCAGATATCGCATGACCGAGTCTGGCACGGCTCCTCCCCATACTTCCATGGCGTAGAAATTGGCATCTTTGTAGTAGGGCAACACTCTGTCGACTTGCGACTGATTCATACGTGTTGCGAAAGCCGACTGTTGTCCGTCTCTCAATGTTAAGTCTCTGATTAAAAGTTTCTGCTTCATGATTAATCGGTTTTTTGAATGAGATTCGTTTTTATAATTAGTTTGCTCTTATACCTTATTATTTGATTGGTTTTCGCCGCATTTTCAAATGAGAAGCGACGAAAACCAATTCTTTTACATCGTTCATTAAATCTTTTTTGTTCAGTCTGTTAAATATTGCATATCATACTGCTGCAAAGTAAATACTTTTTTCCGAAGATACATCGCCTAATTAGAAAGAAAATTCTTTAATAAGTGAAATCCCTTCGTTCAACAGGCAAAATAAACCATCAGTCCGGCCAGAACAATATAGCCGATGGCATACGGAAGTGCACTGCGAAGAATCTCTCCGTCGCGTCCCGGCATATTGCACGAAGCCGTTGCGATAGCAATACTTTGCGGTGAAATGATCTTTCCACCCGTTGCTCCTGCCGTATTAGCGCTGACCAACCAGTTGGGGTCGGGATACGACAGTTGAGAAGCTACATTGGCTTGCAGTTTGCCGAACAGAATATTCGACGATGTGTCGCTACCTGTAACAAATGTACCGATGGCTCCAATCAGCGGAACAAACAACGGATAGTAAGCACCCGTAGCGGAGACAAGCGCCGAAGCAATTACTCCGATCATGCCCGCATAGTTCATTACCGATGCGATGGAAACGAGGCTCATAATCGTAATCACTGTCTTATTCAGATTTTTCACGGTACGCGCTAACACGACAAGTAGTTTTTTTGCCGAAACGCCTTGGATCATTCCTCCGATAAACGTACCGAGGAAAAGCATTAACCCCGCATTCGATATCCATCCGAACGAAAAATATTTTCCTTCGGCATAGATGGGTAGATGAACATGACTTACAAGGTGTGTACGGAGAAACTCATTGATCGGCTTCACCAAAGGTCCGCTGATGACAATAAAGAACAGAATGAAGCCGTAAACGCTCCATGCTCGTAAAGCCCGCGACAAGGTAATAGGTTTTTCGTCTGTCGAAGCTGAGGTAGGTTCGTGTCCTCCGGCAAAAATACGCGCATAGATGACAATCGCCAAAATAGCTGCCACGCTTCCGAGGATGGCCGGCGTCTCTGCGCCCAAATATCGTGCGCAGATATATTGCACTACCAGCGAAATACCGCCTACCCATAGAGAAAGCAGGATGTGTTTGAGGATCTTTTTGGGCGAACTGTCAGTGAGCGTAAGGATTACGAATGGAATAAGGAGCATCAAAGGCGATAGTTGTATGACCACTTTCGAGGCAATGTCGCAAATAGCTTCCGGTGTAGCACTGCCCGAAGGGGCTACCTCGTTGGCCAATGTGATCACCGGTACGCCTACCGCACCAAACCCTGTCGGCACACTGTTGGCAATCAGCGATACCAATGCGCTGAATCCTGGTTTGAATCCCAAGCCAATCAGGATGGCAGCAGGGATTGCAACGGCTGTTCCGAATCCGGCCATTCCTTCCAAAAGTCCTCCGAACCCCCATACGAGCAGAAGCACGATGATTCCTCGATCATTCGTGAGTGAGGTGAACTGCTTTTTGATGACTTCTATCTCTCCGCTTTCAAGCAGTGTGTTGTAGCTGTAAATAGCCATCAGAATGATGATCAAGATCGGAAAAGTCGCTTTCAGGATGCCTTCGACAAAAGCCCACATTACTCCGCCTTGAGTATAATTTTCCGGAGCGAATCCAAGAGCGGGAGCGGCCAGCCATGCGATCAGCAATGTCGCGACAAGGGTAAGGAATGCACTCTTGTGTCCGGCCATCTTCACGCCGAGCATCAGTACGAACAAGAGCAGAATCGGGAAAACAGATAATAAAATGTTCATGACATATTTATTTAATTGGGTTTATAAATGAGCAGATTAAATAAGTAATACCGTAACCTGACGCGGTCCGTGTGCTCCCATAACGAGCGATTGTTCGATGTCGGCTGTTTTCGAGGGACCGGACATAAAGCCCCTGAATTCTCGGGGATGTTCCTTCGGAACACGTTGGTAAGCATCATGCATGGTATCGACCAGTTGATCCTTCGGAAGAAGCATCAGCAAGGATTCGGAAATGAAATAGATGCCGCGTTGTAAGTATTCCTGTTCAAAATATACGGCAGCATTTTCACATACACCGAAGATTCCTCGGCAGATTACGAGATCGGTTCCGTTTAATTCCGCCGGCGTATCGATATCATCGGGGTTGTACGTGGCGCAAGTGACTTCCGGAAGATTGCATGCGATACGCCCTGCATCAGGGAACAAACGCCGCACGGCATCGTCAATCGATTCGCCTTCGCCGAGCACTTCGGCACGACCGCCTACTCCGGCCGAAATCTCCATAAACTGTTTGAGCTTATCAGGGTAAACAACATGTGAAATGTTCACTTCAGGACGTGGGAAACGTTCCTTAATATTTTCCCTCAAGCTATTAATTATAAAATCTTTGCTGTTCATTTCGATTCTTTTTTAGTGTTTCTCTTTTGATGATTCTGTTTCCACCATGCTTCGAACGACTGCTTGGCAAAGCGCGGCAGTTCTCTTTCTTTTCCCCAAGCGTTCAACCCGTTGTACAGAACAAAGCGTGGCATTTTATTGGCGATAGGAGCCATTTTCAGAGTAGAGTGGAACAGAGACGGACGTTCCATCAGGAATTGCATTCCTTTACTCATCATCTTCTTCTGTGAATTGGCTTGTCCGAATCCATCCAGCTTCTGCCGCCATATGTAAATCTGTTCGCCGAGGTCTACCATGGCTGGGCAAACGTATGAGCATGAGAGACAAAGCGAACAGGCAGAGACGTTGCCACTGTGTTTCTGCGGGTCATGAAGCATACCGAGATTGATACCTATCGGACCCGGAATAAAATACGAATAGGAATATCCTCCGCTCCGACGGTATACCGGACAAGTATTCATACATGCTCCGCAGCGGATACAATTCATACTCTTGCGATGTTGAGGCATGCCCAAAATCTTGCTGCGTCCGTTATCTACAATGATAAAATGCTGTTCACCTCCTGTATGGGGGCGTCCGAAATGTGAGGTGTATGTCGTGATGGGTTGTCCCGTTGCCGAACGTGCAAGCAGGCGCGTGAAGATGCCCAGTGATTCCAGGTCGGGGATAATCTTGTCAATTCCGAAAGCGCAGATATTCAGCTTCTGGCACGACATTCCCATATCGGCATTTCCTTCGTTTGTACAAACAACCACTTCACCTGTCGAGGCTACGGCGAAATTGCCGCCGGTCATACCGGCATCGGCATTCAGAAAATCTTGACGAAGCGCTTTGCGCGCCTGATGGGTCAGGTAGGTGGGATCGAAATTCCCTTTTTCGCTGCCTAATTTTTCTTCAAACAATTTACCGACAATTTCGCGTTTAAGGTGGATAGCCGGCATCACGATATGGCTCGGATTGGCATCCAGAAGTTGAAGAATCCGTTCTCCCAAATCGCTTTCGATGACTTCGTATCCTTTTTCGATCAAGTATGGGTTTAAGTGACATTCTTCCGAAAGCATCGATTTACTTTTTACCAGCTTGTGTGCCCCATGGTCACGAAGAATCCCTTCGATGATTGAGCGATACTCTTCGGCGTCTTTGGCGTAATGTACGTGACAGCCGTTGGCTGTCGCATTCTTTTCGAATTCCTCGATCAACTCCGGCAGATGCGAGTTGCTGTAAAGTTTGAGATCGCGTACGGCGTGTCTGAGATCTTCCCATTCAGGGATTGCATGTGAGAGGCGGTCGCGTTTTGTACGCACCATATATAACGTTTTGTCGTGCCATTCGGCATTCACTTTGTCGGATAAAAAGGCTTTGGCAGCCTTGGCATGTGTAGTACTCATAGCTGTGCGGATAAAATTTCTAAATAATGGATAGTACGGATCGGATAGTGTTCGCGCTCGATAACACCTTTCATGTGCATCAGACAGGAGCTGTCGGCGCCGGTGATGTATTCGGCTCCGGTTGCCATGTGATCTTTTACTTTGTCGCGTCCCATACAGGCGGATACTTCGGGTTCTTCGGCTGCAAACATTCCGCCGAAGCCACAACATTCATCCACGCGTTCGGGCTCTAAGACAGTAATGCCCGGCACTCTCTCGAGTAGAGAGCGAATCTTATTATAATAGGGAACTGTCAGCTCCGAAGCGGAAGAGAGGTGTAGCTCTCGTACTCCGTGGCAACTGTTGTGCAGACTGACCTTATGCGGAAAATGGGAAGCGAAACGCTCGGGCTTCACGACATCGTGGAGAAATTCCGTGATGTCGTAGATGTGTTTGCTCGTTTCGCAGACGTGTTCACCGTGCTCGGACAGAATACGGGGATGGTTTTCTTTCACGAAAGCCACACAACTGGCCGAAGGACCTACGACATAGGTATAGTCTTTAAACAATTGCTCGAAGCGTTTGACTAACGTTAACGAATCTCCTTCGAATCCGGCGTTAGCCATCGGCTGTCCGCAGCAGGTTTGTCCGAGGGGGTAATCAACGTCTATTCCAAGACTTGTAAGCAGTTTGTAACACGCAATACCAACGTGTGGATAGACGGCATTAACATAACAGGGAATAAATAATCCTACTTTCATAACCACGTAATTTTTTAACTATCGAAACAAATAATTGAATTATAATGTGTACTTCAACTCAAATCGAGCCCAGTTATATGGATCGGCACCATTGAAATAAAAATTTCCGGGAGTAAAGTGTTCGAAGAGAAAATGTCCTGCCCAATTCTTATGAATCTGGTAACTGAGTTTCATGATGAATAAATTGCCTCGTGTTTTCCCTCCACCCGAACAAAAAGCCGTTTCGTTAGGTTTGGGTGCTGATAAATACAAATAGTCGGCATTAAACTTTACATTCGGGGCGAGTGTAGCGCCAAAGCCGAGATTAACTGCATTGATATTCGACCAATAGCCTGCCTTCCCTTTATTTTCAGCGATCAGCGTATACACGTACGATTCACTCCATTTCGGCCAACGGCTCCAGAGAGGATCCCATCCTTCTATTCTCTCTGTTTTGGGGTCGTCTCCACTCAGATAGAATGCGCCAGCCGATATACAGTCAAGCAGAGGAATAGATTCTTCAAATTTATAATCCAAACGAGAATATCCTCCGTAAGACTGTCTGTTGAACTGATCAACTTTCCCTAACTGGTAAGCAAATTCTGTGGTGAAAGAGAAACTATTCAGAAACGGCAAAGATAATCTGGTACCCACCGTATGAGTATGAGCTTCCGGCAGTGCATCGTACTTGAGATAATTCTTATAAAAATAATAAGTTGACCAGTCAAGCTGCTTGATCTTCGAATTGTGGTGTACTCCTAATCCACTGTTTGTTTGTTCTTCCAGAAGCTGATATGGATCTTTCTCGTGGAGAATAGGAAGAAATTCTTCTTTCCTGGTGTTATAGGTGAAAAATGCTGTTAGTTTATTCCGATCATTGAAGCGATAGACCGTTTTCAGCGCATTAAAATAATTTGAACGTGAACCCACCAACGGATTGCCGTCGATACAGATAAACCCTTCGTCCAGCATGATGTTTTGCCGTCCGAGACGGATATCAAGCGGTAAGTTGGCAACGTTTTGATAATTAACATACAATTGATTGATAAAGATTTCGTCCAATGTTGTTTTCTTGGATGAAGGAGACATCCAGATACGGGCCTCATTACCCAACTCAAGTTTCATTCCCAAATGTGCATTCGGAGTATATTCCGCACCCAGATATGTCCGCCATCGTGTGAATGTTAAAACATCTTTGTCTTTGTCCAATGTAATGGCTTTGTCAATAGTCGTCAGGCGGACACGTTCGGAAAAAGACAGTTTGAATTTGGACTCTTTTTCTGTTTCCTGTGCTTTGATATGGCAAAAGCACATCAAAAGGCAAATGATAAATACATACTTTTTCATTGGTCTGGTCGGTTTTAGATTCATATATTTCTTATATTAACAGGTCATTGATTAATACATAGGAATAAGGTAGCGAACATAAGCTTGCTAAATCCGCACGCTTTCTATTTATAAAGAGCGTGTATATAGTGCTTTCTTGTGATGGATTAGATCGCATGTCTTTATAAAAAGTTTTCGTAAATGTCAGAAAAAAACCTTTGCATTGCCAAATAAAAGACGTAAAAAACGACTTTTTGTCTTGTTTTTTAATGTTTGTTTTATAGATACGCTTTGTCTTATCTGTTTTTTAACATTGTTTTTGTGTTTTGTTGTTTTTGGTTATCGTTTTGTTTTTTGGTTTTTTTATCTTTTCATGTGCTTTAAGGGTGTTTTTTATATTGTAATTATCCTCCTTATAGTATGATTTTTATCTCTAATTGATTGATGATAAATATGTAAATCTGTGTTGTTTTGTTTTGGAATTTTAGAATAATACAACGAATGCGGAGAAAGAGTTTGTCTTGGATTAATCTGTAATTTTATGCAATCTTAAATGTCTTCATCTACATGAATGAGATAAGTTTGTTTAAGGTTAAATATAATGACTGCTTCGTTTTTAGAATAAATGAATGTCCGTATATATGCTCAAAATTAATTATATATTGCTGATATACAGAAACTTATTTCCTGCTTCAATCCATACATCCAAATTATTGTTATTAAATAGTTTAATGGAGCTTTTAGGTACAAACACGGATATTCATTTTAGAATCTTAAAATAATATATTGGAGAATTTTGGGAAAGTTGTGTGTGTAGGTTTTTAATTATTATGTAATTGCGAGAGAAGTGTGATTGCGATAAACTGCGTTGGAGAAGATGTCAGAATGAGAATAAATACTTGTTTTATAAATTTTACAGCTATATTCTTTGCAAAAATTACCGGATGAGAGAAAATTTCTGTAAGTTTGTAACAAAAATGACGGAAATGAATGTTCATCCACTGGAAGATTTTAGATATTGCCCTCAATGTGGGACATCAGACTTCGTAGTGCACGATGGTAAGTCAAAGTGTTGTAAAGGCTGTGGCTTTGTGTATTATTATAATTCTGCGGCATCGACGGCGGCCATTATCCTGAATGGGTGTGATGAGTTGTTGGTTTGTCGGCGTGCGCAAGAGCCGGCACGTGGCACTCTCGATCTTCCGGGAGGGTTTTGTGATTGTTCCGAGACAGCTGAAGAAGGTGTTGTGCGTGAAGTGCGTGAAGAGACAGGGTTGGATGTAATACGTACTACTTATTTATTTTCATTACCCAATCGTTATCTTTATTCGGGGTTTTGGGTACATACTACCGATCTGTTCTTCCGTTGTGAGGTATCCGTTTCGTCTCTCCCGATTGCACGCGATGATGCATCGGAGTTACTTTGGATACCACGAAATGAATTGAAGGAAAGTGACTTTGGATTGGAATCCATACGGAAAGGGATTGAGCTTTTTTTGTCCGGAAACTTTTGATGTGTGGTTTTTTTGAGAACGAAACGAACGATAGTCGAACTAAAATAGATTTTATTATGTTAATCGGGCAATTATCTGTTTTTCTGGAAAATAAACAGGGGCGTTTTACGCAAGTCGCCAAATTATTGGGGCAGGAAGGAATTAATATGACGGCATTTTCCGTGTCCGAGAATGCGGACTTCGGTATTTTGCGCCTGATCGTCGATGAAACGGATCGGGCGCTTGATATACTTCGTCGTCATAAGTATGCAGTTACGGAGGTGGATGTTCTTCGACTTCGTTGTCCGAATCAACCGGGGGCACTCGGACGTTTGATGGATGTCATTACGCTGGCAGGAATTTTTATCGAATACATGTATGCTTTTTCGGAAGGCCCTTCAGGATATGTGATTATTCGTCCGGATAATCTTGAAGAATGCGCCGAGGTTTTGATGGAACACAAATCTCAACTGACGTCTATCAGCGACTTGTACGAGTTGTAAATATTAACGTTCGAAAAGAGGGGAGTTTCGGGAAGATACATTATCTTTGCAGGCTAAATGCAGGAAGATGAAAAAGATTATCTATCTAATGATAACGGGTTTGTTGTGCGCTTCGTGTGGAGAGTACAATAAATTGTTGAAAAGTACGGACTATGAGTTGAAGTATTCGTATGCCAAGAAATATTTCAACGAAAAGAAATATGCTAAGGCGGCTACCCTGCTCGAAGAGGTCGTACCGATATTTAAAGGATCTGCCTATGCTGAAGAGTCATTGTATCTTTTGGCACAGACTTATTACGGACAAAAAGATTATCAGACAGCTTCCGAATATTTTAAGACATATTATAACACCTATCCCAAAGGAGAGTTTGCAGAATTGTCGCGTTTCTATTCGGGGTACGGGTTATATCTTGACTCACCCGATCCGCGCCTCGATCAGTCGCAAACGTATGAAGCGATCTCACAGATGCAACTCTATATGGAGTATTATCCACAGAGCGAACGCGCCAAACAGGCTCAGGAAATTTTGTTCGAATTGCAGGAGAAACTCGCATATAAAGAGTTACTTGCCGCACAGTTGTATTATGACTTGGGGACGTATATGGGGAACAACTATCGTTCGTGTGTCATCACGGCTGATAATGCTTTGCGTGACTATCCTTATTCCAAATATCGAGAGGATTTGATATTTCTTAAAATTAAATCCAAGTATGAATTGGCAGTCGTCAGTGTGGAAGACCGTTTGCAAGGTCGTTACCGCGACGTGGTCGACGAGTATTACAATTACAAGAATGAATTTCCGGAAGGAAAATATATGAAGCAGGTACAGAAGTTCTTCGACCATGCTAACTCTCAAATTACGACAAGTTATTAATTTAAATAGATTTTGATAGGATAAAATTATGGATTATCGCAAGACAAACGCTCCGACGACAACCGTCACTCGCGACATGATTAAATTATGTCACGGTAATGAAGATAATGTGTACGAAACGGTTATGGTTATCGCTAAACGTTCGAACCAGATTGCTGCCGAAATGAAGCAGGACTTAGAAAAAAAGCTGCAGGAGTTCGCATCGTTCAACGACAATCTGGAAGAAGTGTTCGAGAATCGTGAGCAGATCGAAATCTCTCGTTACTACGAAAAATTGCCAAAACCTACGCTTATTGCTACTCAAGAATATACTGAAGATAAGGTATATCACAGGAATCCGGCAAGAGAAAAAAATAATTTCTGATGATTCAGCGTATTCAAACCGTCTATCTGTTGATTGTCGCCGCATTGAATTTGGCTGTCGTGTTTTTGCCGTTGGCCGTTATTCAGTCGGGGGGAATGTTTTATACCTTTGATGCTTCGGGAATGAGCACGACCGTAGCCCCTCAGGAGTTGGTTTATCCGACATGGGCTTTAATGGCGTTGTCGGCCATTATCTCCTTACTTGCACTGGTCACGGTATTTCTCTATAAGAAACGGATCTTGCAAATCCGTCTTTGTGTTTTCAACACCTTGCTGATTATTGGTTTTTACGCGCTGTTTGCCTTTTCTCTTTGGAAGATCGCAGATGTATCCGAACCTTTTCATTTCAGCATGCGGATTGCTGTTGCTTTTCCTTTAGTAAGTCTAATTCTGAATTATTTAGCTATTCGCGAAATCGGGGCCGACGAAGCATTGGTACGTTCGCTCGATCGGTTACGGTAAGCGTCTTTCTCCGATGAAAGCTGTCAAACGCCTGCTGGTTTGGGGCAGGAATACGCTGTTGTTCCTGTTCTTATTTAGCATCTTCCTTGTCGTTCTCTACAAATGGGTGCCGATTTATTATACACCGCTGATGTTTATTCGTTCGAGTGAACAGGCGGCTCCTCCACGTAAACATCAGTGGGTACCGATCGAAAAAATATCGCAGTCCGTGCCTTTGGCAGTAGTAGCTTCCGAGGATAATCTTTTTATGACACATCACGGCTTTGACAGGGAGCAAATCCGCAAGGCCATGAACGAAGCCGAGAAAGGACGTCGCCGGCGAGGAGCCAGTACGATTTCACAACAGACGGCCAAGAATGTGTTTCTGTGGCCGGGCAAGACCTATTTTCGGAAGGGACTTGAAGCGTATTTTACGGTGCTGATCGAACTGATATGGGGAAAGGAGCGTATCATGGAGGTGTATCTCAACTCGATTGAAATGGGGAAAGGGATTTATGGGATCGAAGCCGCTTCAAGAGCATATTTTTCTAAGTCAGCTATCGAGTTGACACGGGGTGAGGCTGCGCTTATTGCGGCCTCATTGCCTAATCCGCGGAAACGGAATCCGGGTAGTCCGTCCGGTTATATGTTACAGCGGCAAGGTGAGATATTGTCCCTGATGCGTAAAGTTGAAAATGTACCGTTGGGATATCGGCGTCCGATAAAAGCCGAAGCGGAGGAGATGAACGGAAAAAAGACGGATCAAGGACAGAAAAAAACACCTTTTTCCGAAGGAATTGCAGGACAAGAAGAAACGAACTCTCCTCAGCCTACGGATACAGTGAGCCGTGAGTCAACCGAAATACTTACCGAATGATCGCCCCTTCATTTACATTCTGCGATTTGGGGCGTATCTCGTACGAAAAAGCCTTAATCGTTCAAACAAATACATTTAATCGCTTAATTACGGAAAAAATACGGGGTGCAAGCGGAGAAAATGTACTTTTTTTCTGCGAACACGAACCGGTTTTTACGCTGGGGAAGCATGGCAAGGAGACGAATTTGCTTGTTTCTGAAGAGAGGTTGAATCAGCGCGGCATTTCTTTTTATCACACGAATCGGGGAGGGGATATCACGTATCATGGACCGGGGCAGATTACCGGCTATCCTGTGTTCGATCTGGAGCAGTTCGGTTTGGGATTGAAAGCATATATTGATCGTTTGGAGGAAACGATCATTCGTTTTTTATCACTCTACGGATTGAAAGGCGGACGTGTGGCCGGTGCTTCCGGGGTGTGGCTTGATGCTGATACACCGAAAGCTCGCAAGATTTGTGCCGTAGGAGTCAGAAGCAGTCGTTTTGTGACCATGCACGGGTTCGCCCTGAATATTCTGACCGATTTGTCTTATTTTTCCCTGATTCATCCATGCGGGTTTGTAGATAAGGGGGTAACTTCGTTAGCCGCAGAATGCAAAAACGTTCCGGATTTTAACGTGGCAAAGCAACGTTTGGCAAGTCTCTTTGAGGAGATGTTTCAGCGGGAGGCGTAGCCGACCGTTATCATTCCGCTTTTTCAATACGCAGCCCGATTGCTTCAATACCTTTTAACGGCTCATCACGCATTCCCTGCCGGATACAAAACGTGTATTGTCCTTTGTGCGGATATAAATAGCGATTACGAACGGGAATCGTATTATGATAAATCGAAATCCCGCGGCCTTTCCATTTACCGTAATCGTCGGCGAGTATACATTCTATGGTGTCGCGCACCATTGGCCCGACGGGGCATTCTTCCGCACAAAGCAACCAGAGATTCTGGTACGGATAGAAATTGTTGTTTCGAATCTCTAATGAAATACGGTAAGGTACTGTATGATCTTCGATCTCATACGTGAAATAATACTCCTTGTCTTTTTTCCAGGGATTCTCAATCGTCTGATAAGAATCGTAATGTGCGGTATTGGTACAAGATAGAAGAAGCCCCAATATCCATAGAGCCGATAGCAGCCGGAATCGACTTTTATTCATCGGATGGCCTTTTGGGAGAAGTTTTTCTTTCCGAGGCGGAACCGTTTTTCGGCGCATTACCCTCGTTTTTCTTTGGAGGCGGTGTATTGCCGTTATTTCTCGGGGGAGTTCCTCTACCGTTTTTTCGGCGAGGTACGTTTCCGCCTTTTGTCTCCGGACGCATTTCTGCTGACATCCGCGCGCGCTGATTCTCGTTGCCGGGCTTGTTGTTTGCTCCAGTCTGTTCGGTATCAGTGTTATTCTTGCCTCCACCCGACCGTTTTTTCTTTTTCTTTTTCACCGGGTCGAAGCGACTGACGCTATCATCCAGAATATCGTGCGTATCGATGGGTTTGGTATTGGCTCCTGCCAGATGTTCCGGTTCCAGCGTATCGGGTTTAATACCTTTTTTGTTCAGGCCGATGATTTCAAATACTCTCGCTGCCGATATCGTGACAATATTCGCCGCAATCACTTTGTCGGTAGAGTAGGTGAGCTCTTTCTTGAAAATATCGGTTTTGAAATGATAATACGTCCGATCTTTTGTTTCCAGCACGATTTTTCGCGAAGGTAGTTGCTTCTGCACTTCGGCATAAGCATCTACTTCGTAATTGATGCAGCACTTGAGCTTGGCACATTGCCCGGCCAACTTCTGCGGATTCATCGAAATATCCTGAAAGCGTGCTGCATCTGTGGCGACAGATACGAAGTTCGTCATCCATGAAGCACAGCAAAGCTGTCGTCCGCACGGTCCGATTCCGCCGATGCGCCCTGCCTCCTGTCGAGCACCGATTTGCTTCATTTCGATACGCACATGGAAGTTCTCGGCCAGCACCTTAATCAGTTGCCGGAAATCCACTCGTCCTTCGGCAATATAGTAAAAGATAGCCTTATTTCCGTCGCCCTGATATTCGACATCGCCGATTTTCATCGACAAGCCAAGATCGGCAGCGATCTGTCGCGAGCGGATCATCGTTTCGTGCTCTTTGGCTTTCGCCTCTTCGTAGCGTTCCAAATCGCCAGGTTTGGCGATACGGTAAATTTTCTTAGGGGCCGTATTGTCTTGGCGAACATTATTTTTTCGCATCTGGAACAACACCAGTTTACCGGTCAGCGTAACCGTACCGATATCATGTCCCGGATTCGCTTCTACGGCAACGATATCACCCTTATTGAGCGGGATTTTCGCTTCGTTCAGATAATACCCTTTACGAGTGTTTTTAAACTGAACTTCGACATAGTCCGTGGCATGCTCTGCTTCGGGAATATCACAGAGCCAGTTATAAGTAGAAAGTTTACCTTTCGAATGCTTACAACATCCTCTGGGTCCCATCGCGCTGTTTCCCATATTTTGTACGAAGTCCATCGTGTGTGCGCTGTCAGGGAATCAGGTTGTGTTTCTTAAAGATCTTCCTTATCGCTTCAAGGGCATAGTCGAGTTGGGCTTGCGTATGCGTAGCCATCAGGGAGAACCGGATCAACGTATCTTGCGATGCAACAGCCGGTGAAACGACCGGGTTGACAAAGATTCCCTCTTCGAAGAGTTCCTTCACGATGAGGAATGTCAAGTCGTTATCTCGAATGAAGAGCGGAATGATCGGAGTCGAAGTATGTCCGATTTCACAGCCCATTTGATGGAAGCCGTCTAATGCATAGTGTGTCAATTTCCACAGATTCTCCATGTGCTCCGGTTCGTTCAGCATGATGTCCAACGAGGCGTTGGCAGCAGCCACAGAGGCCGGTGTACAACTTGCACTGAAAATATATGTACGCGAATGATGACGAAGATAATTAATCGTGTCTTTATCTGCTGCAATAAATCCACCTAACGATGCAAATGATTTACTGAAGGTACCCATGATCAAGTCGACATCTTTCGAAACGCCGAAGTGATCGCATGTACCACGTCCTTGATTGCCGAGTACACCGATTCCGTGGGCTTCATCGACCATGATGTTGGCATTGTATTGTTTGGCCAGCCGCACGATTTCAGCCACATGGGCTACATCGCCTTCCATACTGAAGACACCGTCGGTGACGATCAGTTTCACTTTGTCCGGTTCGCATTTACGGAGCTGTTTTTCCAACGACTCCATGTCGTTGTGCTTATATTTGAGCTTATTCGAGAACGAGAGGCGGATCCCTTCAATGATGGAAGCATGATTCAACTCATCCCAGATCAGATAGTCTTCGCGTCCGGTGATACATGAGATGACCCCTTCGTTTACCTGAAAGCCTGTTGAGAAAGAAATAGCATCTTCTTTACCGACGAACTTGGCCAGCCGTTCCTCCAACTGTACGTGTATATCCAGTGTACCGTTGAGGAAACGCGAGCCGGCACATCCCGTGCCGTATTTTCGGATCGCTTCCATAGCCGCTTCTTTGACTTTCGGATGGTTCGTTAGCCCTAAATAGGAGTTTGAGCCGAACATCAGGACTTTCTTTCCGCTGATCAAGACTTCTGTATCCTGATCACTTTGTATTTCGCGGAAATATGGATAGATACCGGCAGCTTTCGCGCGTTGCGGAGCGTCGTATTTTGCTAGTTTTTCTCTTAATAAATTCATATATTGTCGAGGTTTGCCTTTTCTTTTGTAAAAAAATCAGCGGCAAAAGTAGTAAAAAATCGAGATATATACAATTGGGTTTAAAATATTAAATAGCGTGTCTCTGCCTCGACTGAGGGATTGTCAGTCTTTGCTTCTCTCTTTCGACATGCTGTTTTCAGACAAGTAAAAGGCTTGTGTCAGTTGTCGGTAGGCGGTTGTGCGTTGGTGTATCCGGTCTTCAAGGGTTAATTCGTCGGCTATGATCGCTTGGGCCGGAAGGGAGGACAGTTCTGTGAGCAGGCGTTTGGGAGAGCTTCCTTCGACCGGGATGATGCGGGTCTCGCGTATGGTATGCAGTGCTTCGTTTTCGGCTGTGCGCTGCAGGTCGTCACGTTGTGCAAAAGGCAGGATCAGAGCGATTCGTCCATTGGGGGCAAGGAGAGTTTTTCCCGTGTGAAGCAAGTCGGCGAGTGTCAAGGTGTCATTATGCCGGGCCAGTCGGCGTTTGCCTTCGAGACATTTCAGAGATTCCCTGAAATAGGGCGGATTGGAGACGATCAGATCGTAAGGCTCGGTAACTGTCGACGCGAAAGCCTGAAACGGAGTGTGAACAATCCGGATACGTGTGCCGAAAGGAGACTGCTGTACATTCTCCTGCGCTTGGAGGCAAGCATCGGCATCGAGATCGATGCCGTCGATTTGCGCTTCGGTATTACGCTGCGCCAGCATCAGCGCAATCAGTCCGGTACCCGTCCCGACATCGAGCATCCGCGTCCGGCCGTGCACCTCAGCCCATGCTCCGAGCAGGGTGCCGTCGGTGCCGACTTTCATGGCACAACGGTCGTGCCATACGGTAAACTGTTTGAAACGGAAATACGGATTGGACATCGTCAGGGAGTCATCATAAAAACGCCGCAAAGATAGATGTTTTTATGATTGCGGCGCTATGATGAGAGTTTTTACTTTCCCTGTTTTCCGTCTGCTTCAAAGCGCATCCGGTGATGCTCCCGAATCTCCCTACGCTCGTTGACAAAATCTTGAATGAGCCTATTGTCATCATCCTGTCTTACCGTCGCATGACTGTGTCTGTGGCCGTGTCTTTTTGGATAGAGCACCGTCATCACCTGTTTTTGGGTGAGTATTTTGGAGAACTTGGCGTAGTAATTTTCGCGGATGTCAAGTCTTTTACGCTCGTTTTTCAGATGTTCTTTGAATCGTTTTTCAAGTTCTTTATCGGACAACCGGTTAACGTTTGCGGCGTCCTGCTTGATCCTTGGGCATTCCGTTCGACATTCCTGCAACTCTTTGAGGTAAGACTCGTACATCGGTTTGAATCGGGCTGCCGTCTGGTCGTCGAGCATAAGCCGGTCGGTCACTCGTTCGGCTTTCATTTTGATACGTTCACCGGTATTTGCCGGGCAGTGCTTTTCGCCGTGCACGGCGTTGTTTTGTGCAAAGGTTTGTGAGCCGCACAGCAAAAGGCTCATCGCGGCTGCATAAAATACGTTCATTTTCATATCGTCAAAAAATAAATTAATGTTGGCATTAAGACGTGTTCGGCTGTCGAAGGTTTATCCGGCAGGTAAAAATTCCGGGCGGTTCTTTTTCTTCGGCGTCGTTTCGTGATTCGTGAAATAGTTGTATTTTTACGGCTTGAAATCAAAAAAATGTTATGGAAATAAAAGCGTATATCGAAGAGCATAAGGACCGCTTTCGTGACGAGTGGTTCAGTTTGTTGCGTATTCCGTCGGTCAGTTCGCAGAGCGAGCACAAGGCGGACATGGTGAAGTGTGCCGAACGATGGAAAGAGTTGTTACTCGCCTCGGGGGCGACACGGGCGGAAGTGATGCCGACAGCCGGCAATCCGGTGGTGTATGCCGAGCGTATCGTTTCGGCTTCGGCGCCGACGGTACTCGTGTACGGACATTACGATGTGATGCCGCCCGAACCGCTGGAGTTGTGGAAGAGCAATCCGTTTGAGCCGGAGATACGTGACGGACGCGTCTACGCGCGAGGCGCCGACGACGATAAAGGTCAGGCGATGATTCAGGTTAAAGGGTTTGAAACGGCCTTGCGGACGGGAATTTTGAACTGTAACGTCAAGTTCATCCTCGAGGGAGAGGAGGAGATCGGCTCGATCAGCCTCGGCGATTTCTGTGCGGCTCACAAAGAGTTGCTCGCCGCCGATGTGATTCTCGTCTCGGACACGAGCATGGTGAGCGAAGAAACGCCTTCGCTGACGACCGGCCTGCGCGGATTGTCGTATTGGGAGGTAGAGGTGACAGGGCCTAACCGTGACCTGCATTCGGGACACTTCGGCGGAGCGGTGGCTAACCCGATCAATGTGCTTTGCAAACTGATTGCCGATATTACGGATGCCGACGGACGCATTACGATTCCCGGTTTCTACGACGATGTGGAAGAATTGTCGGACACGGAGAAAGCCATGCTCGCGCAGGTGCCGTTCAGCGAAGCGAAGTATAAGCAGGCCATTGACGTGGATGAACTGTTCGGCGAGAAAGGCTATTCGACGCTTGAGCGCAACAGTTGCCGTCCGTCGTTCGATGTATGCGGCATCTGGGGCGGCTACACGGGCGAAGGTGCGAAAACCGTTCTGCCGTCGAAGGCGTATGCCAAGTTGTCGTGCCGGCTCGTCCCGAACCAGCAGCCCGACAGGATTACGCGGCTGATGATCGATTACCTTGAGTCCGTCGTCCCCCGCTACGTGAAGATCAAAGTCGTTCATAAGCACGACGGTGACGCCTACGTTTGTCCGATCGATCTGCCGGCCTATAAAGCGGCAGAGAAAGGCTTTACGATTGCGTTCGGCAAGCAGCCGCTGGCGGTGCGTCGCGGCGGAAGCATCCCGATTATCCCCGCATTCGAGAAAATTCTCGGCATGAAATCCGTACTGATGGGCTTCGGACTGGAACGTAACGCTATCCATTCACCTAACGAGAGTTTCGGGTTGGATATGTTTTATACCGGTATCGAGGCGGTGGCGGAGTTTTATAATTATTATCGTCCATGAGCATCCTGATTCAATCCGTCGAATGGAACGGCCGGCCGACGAATATTCTGATCGAGGGACAGACAATTACACGTATGGCACCGGTGATCGACCGGACGGCCGATACGGTGATCGACGGCCGAGGCAAGGCTGTCATCCCGGGACTGATCAATGCGCATACGCATGCGGCTATGACGCTCTTTCGAGGCTGCGGCGACGATATGCCGCTGATGCCGTGGCTCGAACAGGTGATCTGGCCGAACGAGGCCAAGCTGACCGAAGAAGATGTATACTGGGGCGCCAAGTTGGCGTGTGTGGAAATGCTGCGCAGCGGCACAACGGCGTTTCTCGACATGTATCACAAACTCGACGCGACGGCACGCGCCGTCGAAGAGATGGGGCTGCGTGCCGTTCTGTCCGAAGCGTGTTTCGATTATTTCAAGCCGGCCGTTGCCGAGCGAAACAAACAGACCATCACGCGCCGTTTCTCATCGCCCTCGCCTTATGGCGACCGCATACGTTACGCCCTCGGGCCGCATGCCATCTATACCGTTTCGGGCGAGTTGCTGCAATGGGCCGACGCGTTTGCGGCCGATCACGGCCTGCTCATCCACACCCATCTGGCCGAAACGGAATATGAGACGCAGCAGTGCCTCCAACGCTTCGGACTGACGCCGGTGCGTTATATGCACAAACTGGGGCTGCTCTCGCCGCGTCTTGTCATGGCGCACGGGCTGTATGTCGACGATGAGGAGATCAGGATGCTGGCCGACCATGGCGTAAAAGTGGTCCATAACCCCGCATCGAACATGAAACTGGCTTCGGGCTACCGGTTCAAATACGAAGAGATGTGCGCCGCCGGTGTGACGGTCGGGTTAGGTACGGACGGCTGTTCGTCCTCGAACAATCTGGATATGATCGAGGCGATGAAGCTGGCTTCGCTGCTGGGTAAGGTGTGGCGCGGCGATCCGGAAGCGATGCGATGTGACCGGATGCTGTATGCCGCTACCGAAGCCGGCGCGGCGATACTCGGCATCAATGCCGGGCGCATCGCCGAAGGTTGTCTGGCCGACTTGTGCCTGATCGACCTGCGTCAGCCCGTCTTTTCGCCGAATCATCATTTCGTGTCGAACCTCGTCTATGCTGCCAACGGCAGTTGTGTCGATACGGTGATTTGTGACGGACGCATCGTGATGCGCGACAAAAAAGTACCGGGAGAAGACAAGATCATGGAGCGCACCGCGGCGCTGGCGTATGATCTGATGAAAAGAGAGCGTTGAGATGAAGTGATTGTCAGCGGTCAGCATTCAGTAGAATTACGAATGACAAATTACGAATTACGAACACCGCCTTTGTCATTCCGAACGCAGTGAGGAATCCCGCGGGGAAAAGGAAAAGAGATTCATCGCTTCGCTCTGAATGACAAATGTCCGAACGCAAATTTCGCAAATTTCGCGAATGGACGCAAATACACGTAAATGAACGAAAAGTGAAAAGTGAAAAATGAATACCCGATGAACATTTTCATGCTTTCGGAAAGTTCCGACACCTTGCCCGAGTACTTTTTCGTACTTTCAGAAGGTTCTGAAACCTTCCCGATGAACATTTTTGTGCTTTCGGAAAGTTCCGACACCTTACCCAAGTACTTTTTTATGCTTTCGCAACCTTGCGACACCTTTTCGGCAATATACACTATGTATATAATGTATGGAAAAAAGAGCGGGGTAGGGAAGATATTTGTTATCTTTGCGTCATATTCATTCATAAAAAGAGGTATATCATGAAAAAAGCAGGGATGATATTATTTGTGCTTTGTCTGTTTGCTGCTTCGTGCGGTAAAGACGAGAAAGTGTATGAAAGCGTATGGAGTGAGGCTTACCCGTGGATGGGTAAAATCATGACCGATGCGGCGAATGGAAAGTATAAGGATCGTAGCGGTCGCGATGCATGGGTTTCGATCGAACTGTTCACGTGCGAGGGACAGTTTTACGTAGGTCTGAATTACGGTCGTTCGGGAGGATTGGTGTATGAGGAAACTCGCAGCCTGAACGGAGGGGTAGCGACCCCTCCGGAGGGTCGGTACAAGCGTGTGGGAATGATTTATCCGATCGAAGAAATCCGTCCCGATGTGTTGCGGCGGTAGGCCGGCCGGGGGAGCATCACGTGTCGGGGAAGCGCGGGGTAAAAGGAGGCCGCTTGTTCTCGGGGAGGAGGGGGCGGCTTTATCCTTCGCGTCGCGCGGCATCGATGCGCAGGAAGATAAAAAGGAGTATGGTGAACCCCCAAAGCGACGAACCACCGTAGCTGAAGAACGGCAGCGGGATACCGATGACGGGTGTAAGTCCGAGTACCATGCCGATGTTAATGACTAAATGGAAGAAAAAGACGGAAGCCACACAATAGCCGTAGACACGGCCGAACCTCGTATCCTGTCGTTCGGCCAAGCTTACCAACCGGATGATCATCGCTCCGAAAAGAAACAATACACAGATCGAACCGACAAACCCGAACTCTTCGCCCACCGTGCAGAAGATAAAATCGGTATCTTGTTCCGGCACGTATTTCAGCTTCGTCTGCGTGCCGTTCAGAAACCCTTTACCCAGCAGTCCGCCTGAGCCGATGGCAATTTTCGACTGGTTCACGTTGTATCCCGCCCCGCCCGGATCGTCTTCCAGCCCGATCGATACGCGGATGCGCTGTTGCTGGTGAGGCTCAAGCATATCGTTGAACACGTAATCGACCGAGAGCATAAAACCGATCGATGCTACGGCAAACAGCGCGATCAGCGCGTAAGACCATGCCAGATTTTTGAGCGAGAGGAAAATCAGCATCAGTACAATAACTCCGATAACCCCGATAATGACCCATACAAAATTGACGGGCTGATAGAGCGATACTATCAGGCCGCCTGCCAACGCTGCGCCCAGCACGTACAGCATGATATGTACCGCCAGCCTGTCGCGGCGCAGATACAGCACCAGAAAAAGCGTGATGACGAGCGTCAGGCTCGCGACAATCAACTCGCCCACGGGCGTTATACCCAGCATCATATCATTATACTTCATGACGATGACAAAAAATGTCACCGCGCAGACACTGGCCAGCAAGATATAACCCGACATGCCTTCGCGGTAGAGCATCAGCCCGAAAGCCAGAAAGACGAGTGCCGTACCTGTCTCTTTCTGCATCACGACACAGGCCATCGGCGCCAAAATAAGCAGCAGGATAAGTGAGAAATTACGGAGCGTGAAAAGGTTGAAATTGTACGAGTTCATCAGCTTGGCCACAGCCAGGGCCGTGGCGAATTTGGCAAATTCGGCCGGCTGAATACGCAACGGCCCGAGCACTAACCACGAGCGTGACCCTTTGATGTCGGGCGCCAGAAAGATCGTGGCTACCAGAAGTAGAAAGACAGCCCCGTAGATCGGATACGAGAACGTCTCGAAGAAATCTTTATCGAGCATCAGAATGACGAAAATCACCGCCAGTGCCGTCCCCATCCAGATAAGCTGCGATCCGGGACGTCCGGCCGGGTCGAACAAGCCTGCCGAATTATATTCATAGCTTGCCCCGCAGATGCTGAACCATCCGGCAACGACCATCAAAATATACAGTAAGATCGTCAGCCAGTCTACCGACTTCCATACGCTTGCTTTCCTATGGTACATGACTGGGTAAAATAACAGTGTTTAAAATACGGTCTTCATACATTCCTTTGCTCTCGGGCGTTACTTCCCCATAGAAATATCGCTCGAGCATCAATCGTGCCATCGGTACGGCGATCGTAGCTCCGAAGCCTCCGTTCTCAACGTAGACGGCAATCGCCACCTTCGGTTGGTTATAAGGTGCGAATGCCATGCAGGCCGAGTGGTCTTTGCCGTGCGGATTCTGGGCTGTACCCGTTTTGCCGCATACTTCCACGTCCTTCATGTTTAACCCGCGGCACGTACCTCCCAGCACGGCGGCACGCATGCCTTGCGCGATCACCTCATAATGTTTCGTATCTACCAGTGTCTGTTTCTTGTTTGTGTAGATCGAATCTAACGCGGTATCTTCAATTTCCTTTACCACATGCGGCACGATGTAGTACCCCCGGTTGGCAATCGTCGAAGCAAGGTTGCATATCTGCAACGGGGTGGAAAGAATTTCTCCCTGACCGATGGCGATGGAGATAATCGTACTTGAGTTCCAGCGCCCTCTGTAGTATTTGTCATATACCTTACTGTTGGGAATGTAGCCGCGCTGTTCGCTCGGCAGATCGATACCGAGCTGATAGCCGAAGCCCATCGAAACCATGTATCCCTTCCATTTCTCGAACGCGTCCTGCACGCTTGGATAACGCTTGCGGCTGTCTAACATGTCGTGTAGCCCCCAGCAGAAATACGAGTTGCATGAGGTAGCGATGGCCGGCACCAGTGCCAGAGGCGATCCGTGCCCGTGGCAAGCCGGTTTGCCGCCTCGGAACGTGTATCCGCGGGCGCAACTGTACATCCGTTCCGGCGTAATGACACCCTCCTGCAGGAATGTCAGCCCCTGCGTTGGTTTGAAGGTCGACCCGGGCGGATACGTTCCCATGATGGAACGGTCGAAGAGCGGTTTCAGCGGATCATTTTCCAGCAGCAGATGGTTCTTGCCGCGTTGCCGTCCGACGAGCAGATTCGGGTCGTAACTCGGCGATGTGGCCAGACAAAGCACTTCTCCCGTAGACGGTTCGATCATGACGATGCTCCCGAGTTTGTTTTGTAGCAGTTGTTCGGCATAGATTTGCAGCTCGATATCGATCGCCAGTTTCAGGTTTTTTCCCGAAACGGGAGCCATATCGTGCAGCCCTTCTTCGTAACGGCCTTTAATGCGCCCATGCGCATCGCGCAGCAGAATCTCCACCCCTTTTTCGCCTCGCAGCACTTTCTCGTACGAACGTTCCACACCGGCACGACCCGCATAGTCGCCCTGCACATAATAATCGTCGGCCCGAATGTCACGACGGTTCACCTCACCGATGTTGCCCAGTAGCAAGGCGGCGTTAGGGT
This sequence comes from Tannerella sp., assembly GCF_052170195.1. Lineage (GTDB taxonomy): Bacteria > Bacteroidota > Bacteroidia > Bacteroidales > Tannerellaceae > Tannerella. The sequence goes on from NZ_JBQNAZ010000001.1 coordinate 126,487, forward strand.
AGGTGTACTCTCTGACGGTACGGTTCTGAATGTAAAAACCCGGAAACTTGTAGAGTTTCTCCTGTAAAATACCGTATTCATTCGTCGAGAGCTGGTTCATGAATACCTGCGGGACGTACGACGAATATCCGGGGTTGAGTGACCGGTTTTTGATGTCGGCAATCCGTTTGTCAAAAATTTCTTTCGTAATGCCTACCGTACGGCAGAAGTCGAGCGTGTCGAATGGCTGTATCTCTCGCATGATGAGCATCACGTCGTAAGCCGGCTGATTGTAGACGAGCAACTTGTCGTTCCGGTCGTAAATCACCCCTCGTGCAGGGTAAAGCGTTTTTTTTAGGAAAGCATTGTTATCGGCCGAAGCCTTGTACTCCACTTCCACGATCTGCAGAAAGAACAACCGCACGACATAGATGAGAATCACAAAGATGACGGATCCGATCAGTATAAACCGGCGGATTTCGTATGCGTATTTCGTTTTAGGATTCTCCACCTTGACCGCCCAGATTAAATGCTTCGACCATAAAGATACACAATGTCGTCAGGACCACACTGGAGAGAATACGTAGAAATAGAAAAAGCGGATCGAATAGTGAAACGGATTCGATCAGGAACAGCGTCAGATGATGGATGAGGGTTATCCCAAGTGTATATTTCATGAAAGCTCCGACACCCAGAGTCGTATACGATGGGGTCGCACTTTCGTGTATGTCGCGGTCGGTTAATGCCGTAAGCAGCGGATTGCGTACCAAGCCGATCAACGTGCAGGCGGCGGTATGCATACCCAGCGTATTGGAAAAGATATCAATCGTCAGTCCCGTAAGGAAAGCGATCCAAAGCACTTGTACGCGCGAGAGGTTAAGGGGGATTTTCAGAATGATATAGAGATACAGGAAAGGCGTGACGAGGTGGAACAGATGGATATGACTCAGCACCAATACCTGCAACGCCACAAAGACGATGAAACTTACTGATATTTTAAGCAGATTCTTAATCATTCTTCTGTGCCTCCTTTTCTACTTCGATCCGTTCCTGCTGGTAATCGTTCCGAATGACTCTGACAACCTTCAAGGTCGTAAAATCAGTCGACAGCTTCACTTTTAACGAGTAAAATGTATAATCGCGCTTTTCGTCAAACTCAGCCACCGTGCCGATCATGACACCGGGGGGAAATACGGCCGAATAACCGCTTGTCACCACGGTATCCCCTTCTTCAAACACCGCATGTCTCGGTAATTCTTCGAGATAGGCATAACGTGTGTCGCGGCCGTCCCACGAGAGCGAACCGTAAAAACTTCCCCGCTGCAACCGGCTGCTGATTCTTAACTTCGGATTCAGCAAAGGAATGACAACCGAAAAATGCTCGCTTACCGTCGAAACGACACCGACGATGCCCCGCGTCGAGACAACGCCCATGTCGGGCTGCACTCCGTGGCGCGATCCTTTGTTGATGGTGATGTAGTTCGATAAACCGGCAATACGGTTGTTGACGATTTCGGCCGTGATGTAATGATAAGGCAGCGCTACCGAGTCGGTAAACAGACTGTCGTACGAGAGTGCGTGTGCCTTCAACAGATCGATTTCCTGTTGCAGTTCCATGACCTGTAACTCCAGCTGACCGTTTTGTTCGAACAAGACATTATTTTCCTCGCGCAGCCCCATGTACGACTTGATCGAGCCGGAAACCGACAAAATGTGCCCAATTATCGTACTCGATGAGCTGAACATCAGGTTTCGCTGGTACGCATGGTTATGATACAAAAGCATACACGAAACGATTTCGAGTAGAAAGAATAAAATCCAATGCCTTTTTCCGATCAGGAATTCAAGCAACTTCTGCATAGTCGAAACAAGTATTCGTCCGTACGTCTCCGCTGTTCAGGAATGCCGGATAGGTGGCAACCCCGAACGTATTATTTAATGAGGAATTTGAATTTGTCTATATTCTTCAGGGCAATACCCGTACCTTTGGCCACGGCGTGCAACGGGTCGTCAGCGACGTGGAAAGGAATATTGATTTTGTCCGTCAATCGTTTGTCGAGTCCTCTCATCAAAGCGCCTCCTCCGGCCAGATAGATACCGTTACGTACAATGTCGGCATACAGTTCGGGGGGGGTCTGTTCCAATGCACTTAGGATGGCTGCTTCCATCTTCGAGATGGATTTGTCGAGGCAGTGGGCAATCTCTTGATACGAGATCGGTACTTCCATCGGCAGAGCGGTCATCTGGTTGGGACCGTGCACCACAAAATCTTCGGGCGGGTTTTCAAGTGAAGTCAAGACGGAACCGACATTGATTTTGATCATTTCGGCCGTACTTTCTCCCACTTTCATGTTGTGCTGGCGGCGCATGTATTCCATAATGTCGGCCGTCAGGTCGTCTCCAGCTATTCGTATCGATTTGTTCGATACGATTCCGCCCAGTGAGATCACGGCGATTTCCGTTGTTCCACCGCCTATATCGACGATCATGTTGCCTTCGGGTGCTTCCACATCAATTCCGATACCCAGTGCGGCGGCCATCGGCTCATAAATCATGTACACGTCGCGTGCGCTGGCGCGTTCGGATGAATCACGTACGGCACGAATCTCCACTTCCGTACTGCCCGAAGGAATACATACGACGATGCGGAGCGGCGGAGAAAACCAACGGTTTTTAAACTTGATCATTTTGATCATGCCGCGGATCATCTGCTCGGCGGCGTAAAAATCAGCGATCACTCCGTCGCGTAAAGGACGAACCGTCCGTATGTTTTCGTGCGTCTTTCCGTGCATCTGTCGTGCCGTCTCTCCGACGGCGAGCACCTTGTCGGTCCGGCGGTCCAGCGCGACCACGGAAGGTGCATCCACTACAATTTTACCGTCGCAAACAATGATGGTATTGGCTGTACCCAGATCGACGGCTATTTCCTGTGTGAAAGAGAATAATCCCATATCTCGTTATCTTTTTAATGTCTTTTAAATGTTATTTTTAATGTTTGAAATGGCGGACACCGGTCTTCACCATTTTCATTTCGTGTGCATTGCAATACTCGACCGAAAGATGGTCGTTGACCGATCCTCCGGGTTGTATTACCGCAGTGATGCCGGCTTTGTCTGCAATTTCCACGCAGTCGGGGAATGGGAAAAAAGCGTCCGAAGCCATGACGGCGCCTTGCAGGTCGAAGCCGAAGTGCTTCGCTTTCTCAATCGCCTGTTTTAACGCGTCCACACGCGAAGTCTGCCCTGCACCGTTGGCGCAAAGCTGTTTGTTCTTGACCAATGTGATGGCATTTGATTTACTATGCTTCACGATCTTGTTGGCAAACAAGAGGTCTGCTTTTTCCCGTTCGTCCGGTGTCTCGTTGGTCAACGGTTCGAGGTCTGCTTCTGTCTGAATGCTCAGGTCGCGGTCTTGTATGAGCACGCCGTTCAATAGTGAGCGGAATTGTTCTGTTCGCTGCTCTTTTTGCTTCCGCAGCAGAATGATGCGGTTTTTTTTCTGTTTCAGTATGTCAAGTGCATCCGTCATGTAATCGGGTGCAATGATGACTTCGAAGAAAATTTTGTTGATTTCTTCGGCCGTTTCGCGGTCGATGACTTCGTTCGTCACGAGGATACCTCCGAAAGCCGAAACGGGATCGCCTGCCAGCGCATCCGTCCATGCCTGAAGCAGGATCGGGCGTGAAGCTATGCCGCACGCATTCGTGTGTTTGAGGATAGCGAAAGTAGGCTCGTCAAATTCGTCGATGAGTGACACGGCCGCATCGATATCCAGCAGATTGTTATATGAAATCTCTTTGCCGTGCAACTGATCGAACAGCGCATCGAATTTTCCGACAAATACTCCTTTTTGATGCGGATTCTCACCGTAACGCATCCGTTTGGCCTCATCGAAAGCGCCTCGGAACGCTGAGTATTCGTCCCCGTCGAAATAGCGGAAGATCGCCGTGTCGTAAGCAGACGAAACGGCAAAAGCTTCTTTGGCGAACCATCGTCTGTCTTCAATCGTTGTTTGCGCACCTTTCTCGTCGAGTAGGTGCATGAACGGTTTATATTGTGCTTTGGAAGCAATAATCACCACATCCCGGAAATTCTTCGCAGCCCCGCGGATCAGCGAAATACCGCCGATATCGATCTTTTCGATAATCGCTGCTGCATCGGCTCCCGATGCCACCGTTTCTTCGAACGGATACAAGTCTACGATCACCAGGTCGATACTGGGTATTTCGTATTGCGAAAGTTGTTGACGGTCTTCTTCCTGCTCACGACGCGCCAAGATCCCCCCCAAGATTTTAGGATGAAGCGTCTTTACGCGTCCGCCCAGAATGGAAGGGTAGCCTGTCAAGGTCTCTACAGCTTCGCAAGGAAGCCCTAACGACTCAATAAAACCTTGCGTACCGCCTGTTGATACAAATTCGACCCCCTCATGATGAAGCTTTTTTAAAATATCGTCTAATCCGTCTTTATGATATACCGAGACTAACGCTCGTTTAATTTTTCTACTGTCTGTCATTCTACTAATTGGCCTCTATCTTTTTCTGTTTTTCGAAAAAGTCGCACAAAAATATTGATTTATTTTCATATAGCACCATAATGAAGGTGGAAAAAGCGTAGAAAATAGTCAAAATATATGTTATCTTTCTTTCTCGGATTTCAAAAAATGATATGAAACATCTTACTATACTTGTCGCATTTGTGGGTTTTCAGCTTATTCGGAAACTTTTTCTATCTTTGCCCTATCATAAACAATACTGCTAAAAATATGGCTGACGACAAGAAAATTATTTTTTCGATGGTGGGAGTAAGCAAAATTTTTCCGCCGCAAAAACAAGTGCTGAAGAACATTTACCTTTCGTTTTTTTACGGAGCCAAAATCGGGATAATCGGTTTGAACGGTTCCGGAAAGTCGACATTGTTGAAAATTATTGCCGGGCTTGATAAGGACTTTTTGGGCGAGGTTGTTTTTTCGCCCGGTTATACAGTCGGTTATCTGGAGCAAGACCCGCATCTCGAAGCCGGTAAGACCGTCAAAGAAATTGTGCAGGAAGGGGTACGGGAAACGGTCGACTTGCTGAAAGAGTTTGAAGAGGTAAATGAAAAATTCGGAGATCCGGAGGTGCTTGAAAATCCGGAAAAGATGGAGGCGCTGATGAATCGTCAGGCGGAGCTTCAGGATAAGATCGATGCGATGGACGCATGGAATCTCGACAGCAAACTCGAACGTGCGATGGATGCCCTTCGCTGCCCGCCCGAAGATCAGGTTGTCGATACGTTGTCAGGAGGTGAGCGCCGCCGTGTGGCGTTGTGCCGTCTGCTGTTACAACAGCCGGACGTGCTTCTGCTCGACGAGCCGACGAACCACCTCGACGCCGAATCGATCGACTGGCTCGAACAGCACCTGCAACAATACGCGGGCACAGTGATTTGCATCACACACGACCGTTATTTCCTCGACCATGTGGCCGGCTGGATTCTCGAACTCGACCGGGGGGAAGGAATCCCGTGGAAAGGCAACTACTCGTCGTGGCTCGATCAGAAAACACAACGTATGGCGCAGGAGGAGAAGCAAGCGAGCAAACGCCGGAAGACGCTTGAACGCGAGCTGGAATGGATACGCATGGCGCCGAAGGCCCGTCAGGCAAAAGGGAAAGCGCGTCTGAACTCCTATGAATCGTTGCTAAACGAAGACCAGAAGGAGCGTGAAACGAAGCTCGAAATATTTATTCCGAACGGTCCTCGTTTGGGTAATAAGGTGATCGAAGCGCATGATGTTGCCAAAGCATTCGGAGATAAATTGCTGTTCGACCATCTCAACTTCATGCTGCCGCCTAACGGTATCGTGGGAGTCATCGGGCCGAACGGTGCCGGAAAGACGACTCTTTTTAAGATGATTATGGGGCAGGAAACCATCGATAAGGGTGAGTTTGAAGTCGGCGAGACGGTTAAAGTCGGATACGTTGATCAGACCCACAAGGATATTGACCCGAATAAATCCGTGTATCAGGTGGTCTCGGGAGGAAATGATTTTATACGTGTCGGCGGAAAAGAAATCAATTCGAGGGCTTACCTTTCCCGATTCAATTTCGCCGGAGCCGATCAGGAGAAGTTGTGCGGCGTATTGTCGGGAGGCGAACGCAACCGACTGCATCTGGCGCTTGCTCTGAAAGCCGAAGCCAATGTGCTGCTGCTTGACGAGCCGACGAACGATATCGATGTGAATACGCTTCGCGCGTTGGAAGAAGGCTTGGAAAACTTTGCCGGCTGCGCTGTTGTCATCTCGCACGACCGTTGGTTTCTCGACCGAATCTGCACGCACATCCTTTCGTTCGAGGGGAACTCGGAAGTTGTATTTTACGAAGGCAGTTATTCGGACTACGAAGAATATAAGCGTAAGCAGGTCGGTTTTACCGAGCCGAAGCGAATCAGATACAGGCAACTGGTCAAATGACCTGTTGTCGTGTCATCACCATTTTATATTTATGTATCATGAAACGTGGAATTTTTTTGCTGTCCGCCATTGTGGCGGCGTGTATGACCGTAGGAAGCAGTCATGCACAAACGGAAGATTTGTTCAATGGCAAGGACTTGTCAAACTGGAACTTTGTAGTAGCTGACGGAAATACACCGGCCGAAGACGTGTTTTCCGTACAGGACGGTGTTATCCTCGTTCAGGGTAATCCGTTCGGCTATATGTACACGAAAAAGAAGTATGCCGACTTTACTTTGGAGGTCGAATGGGCGTGGGTCGATAAGCCTTCGAATAGCGGTATTTTTCTGATGATCAGTGATCCGAAGACTCCGTTCCCGAACGGTATCGAATGCCAGTTGCATGCCGGTGATGCCGGTGATTTTATTCTGCTCGAAGGCGCTGATCTCGCAGAGTATAAACAACCGGCAGGTGAAGATCGTCCGAAATTTCCGGTCGTTAAAAAACGTGCCGACTCGAACGAAAAACCTGTCGGAGAGTGGAACAAGGCCAAGATCGAAGTTAAAGACGGTGTTATGAAGGTGTACATTAACGATCTGTTGCAGAACACCGGAACGAGTAATGTGAAAGAAGGCTACATCGGTTTGCAAAGCGAAGGAGGCCTGATTCAATTTCGCACCGTGAAGGTAACTCCGGCCGGTTGAGGCCAAGCCTCACTCCGGTCAGAAAGGGTAGGGACTCTCCGATTGCACGGAAAGAAAGTCTTCGTTCGGTGCGAAAGGAGAGTTCTCGTTTTCTTCTCCCATATGATCGATCTGGTTCATGCTCGACGCATATTCCGTTGTAGCCAGATCTTCGTCTATATTCATAAATTTTGCAAATTCACTTTTGAAACGCAGACGGACATCGCCTGTGGCACCGTTACGGTGTTTCGCAACGATGATTTCAGCCAGACCGCGTAGGTCATTCCCTTTCTCGTCTTCAAAAATTTTGTAATATTCCGGCCGATGGATGAAGCATACCATATCGGCATCCTGTTCGATGGCTCCCGACTCACGCAAGTCGGCCAACTGCGGGCGTTTTCCTTCGATTCCCTGACGCGATTCGACCCCACGGTTTAACTGCGACAAGGCAATGATCGGAATCTTGAGTTCCTTGGCCAGCCCTTTCAATGACCGGGAGATGGTGCTCACTTCCTGCTCACGGCTGCCGAAGTTCATACCGCTGGCGTTCATCAGCTGCAGGTAATCGATGAAGATACATTGAATCCCATGTTCACGTACTAAACGTCGCGCTTTGGTACGTAGTTCGAAAATGGAAAGGCTGGGGGTGTCATCTACATAAATCGGGGCACCGTATAAATCTTTGATTTTATATTCGAGCTGTTCCCATTCGTACTTCTCCAGTCGTCCGCTTTTGATTTTCTCGCCGGATAATTCACATACGTTTACGATCAGACGGTTCACAAGTTGCACATTGCTCATTTCGAGCGAAAACATTGCAACGGGAATGTTGAAATTGAGCGCCATGTTTTTGGCCATTGAAAGCACAAAAGCCGTTTTACCCATCGCCGGACGAGCGGCAATAATCACCAGGTCGGAGTTTTGCCAGCCCGATGTGATTTTATCCAAGTATGTAAAACCACTTGCCAAACCGCTCAGATTTTCTTCCCGGTTGGCTGCTTTTTCTAATAACTCGCGGGCTTGTTTGATCACCGGATCGATTTGTGTCGCTTCATTCTTGATATTCTGTTGGGAGATTCTGAAAAGTTCACCTTCCGCCTCCTGCATCAATTCTTTGATATCGACCGTCTCATCGAAGGCTTTCCCTTGAATCATTCCGGTATAGCGGATCAGTTCACGTGCTAAATATTTCTGTGCGACGATCTGCGTATGGTATTCCAGATGCGCCGTACTGGCTATGTTTTCTGTTAAGCGTGAGATGTAGAGCGGTCCTCCGACCGTTTCCAGATCGCCGTTTTTTCTCAACTGCTCTACAACGGTCAGCATATCGATGGGTTGCTGACGGGCGGCTAAATCTAAAATCGCCTGATAAATCAGCTCGTGGGCTTTTTCATAAAAACTCTCGGGTTTAAGTATCTCGTTTACCTTGAAGAATGCCTCCTTCTCAAGCATCAACGCGCCGAGGATGGCCGCTTCAAGATCGCGGGCCTGCGGTTGTAATCTTCCCACATCGGAAACCTGTACGACCGTAGGCTTCTTCCGCGTCGCACTTTTTTTTTGTCCTTCTGCCATGTCTTGTTTTTGATAATTCGGGCATCAAAAATACAAGTTTTCAGGCAGACGGAAGCCCCGAAAAAAGAGAATTTATAACAAGGTTATTAACACCGATCAGTTAAAAAAGTCGTCGAATCCGGTTGCCTCGTTTACCTGACTCCTGTTATCTTTTGAAGAACCGCACGATACGGCATATTGTGACGGTACGTCAAAGTTTTCCGTTTCCGAATATCCCAATGTTTTATCGGCATACACTTTCTGCATGAACAAGGCAAAAATAGGTAACGCCATCGAAGCGCCTTGCCCTTCATTCATCCGGTCGAAATGGATCGAACGGTCTTCGCCACCCACCCAACATCCGGCCACAAGGCTGGGCGTAAATCCCATAAACCAGCCGTCGGAATTGTTCTGTGTCGTGCCTGTTTTGCCGCCCATGGGCGCACGCACGCCATACCGAAAGCGCAATCGACTTCCCGTACCGCCATCTACCACGCTGCGTAACATCCCGATCATCTTGCACGAGGCTTCTTCGGACAGTACTTCGTTGACTTGTGCCGAGAACGAAGCGATCGTATTTCCGTAAGAATCTTCGATACGGGTCACGTAAAGCGGCTCGACGCGAATTCCTTTATTGGGGAAGACACTGTATCCGCTTACCATCTCGCTGACTGAAATATCGGGTGTACCCAAACACATCGAAACGACCGGGTCAATATGTCCCTTCATGCCGTATGAACGCAGCAGGCGTACCAGCATATAGGGCGACAGTTGTTTCATCAGATAGGCCGTTACCCAGTTCGATGAGTTCTGCAGTCCCCACTGGATGGTCACTTCTTCGCCGATATGTTTGGCTCCTGCATTTTTAGGAGACCATTCCTTGCCGTTTTCATCGACGAGAACCTGTTGGACATGGAGCATTTTATCGCAAGGATCAACCCCTTCGATAACGGCCAGAGAATAGAGGAAAGGTTTCATGGTTGATCCGATCTGACGCCGTCCGGTCGAGACCATGTCGTATTTGAAGTAATTGTAATCGATTCCGCCTACATAGGCTTTTACATATCCGGTTCGCGGATCCATAGCCATAAAGGCCGTACGCAGGAAACTTTTGTAGTAACGTATCGAGTCCATCGGCGTCATGGTAGTATCGATCGTTCCCGACCAACTGAATACTTGCATGTCGACCGGTGTTTCAAAACTCTTTTTAATCTCGTTGTCGGATTTTCCGGCGTTTTTTAATATACGGTAGCGATCGCTCTGCGCCATGGCGCGTGTAAGTATTTCTTCCCGCTGTTCTTTAGAAACACGTTGAGAGAAAGGCGCATATTCACGTCCTTTCTTTTCCTTGAAAAAGGCCGGTTGCAACGTTTGGCTCAGATGTTCGACCACGACTTCTTCGGCATATTGCTGCATGTGCGAGTCGATGGTTGTATAGACTTTCAGTCCGTCGGTATAAATGTTGTACGGTTCGCCATTTGCTTTTGTGTTTTTATTGCACCATCCATACAACGGGTTCGTTTCCCATGCCAGCGAATCATCCGAAAATTTCTGCGATTGCCACGCCGCATAATCGCTACGTACCGGCTTTTTAGCCGTCAGCATCAGGCGGAGGTATTCACGAAAATAGCGTGCCGGTCCTTCGTTATGATCCATCCGTGTGAAATGCAGTTTGAGCGGTAAGGCGCATAACGAATCACATGTGGCCGCAGTGAGGTAACCGGCTTTCTTCATCTGAAGGAGTACCGTATTGCGCCGATTGCGTGTGCGCTCGTTGTGACGGACCGGATTATAGTACGATGGATTTTTACACATCCCGACAAGTGTAGCCGCCTCTTCGGCCTTCAAGGTTTTCGGGGACTGTCCGAAATAAACACGGGCAGCCGACTGAATGCCTACGGCGTTGTAAAGAAAATCGAACTTGTTCAGATACATGTTGATGATTTCTTCTTTCGTATAGTAACGCTCCAGACGTACGGCGATCACCCATTCGATCGGTTTTTGCAGCAAACGTTCGCTTAGATTTTCAACACGAGGAGAAAATAGCTGTTTGGCCAATTGCTGAGTGATCGTACTGCCGCCACCGCCGCTTTTTTGCATCAGCAGTCCGCGTTTGACAACAGCACGAAACAAACCGCGCACATCGATGCCGCAATGTTTTGTAAAACGGACATCTTCCGTCGCGATTAAGGCTTTGACGAGGTCGGGAGATAAATCGTTATAGCTAACATAGATGCGATTGTCCTTACCGTACGAATAGCTGCCCATCATCTTGCCGTCGGACGAGATGACCTGCGTCGCGTAACGGTCGATGGGGTTCTCCAACTGTTCAATGGGAGGGACGTAGCCGATCATTCCCTTGCCGATGGCTATAAAGATCAGGATGCTTGCAAAGACAAACAGCCCGGCCAACGACCAGAGTGTCACGATCAGATATCCGCGTCGCTTCGGCGTCAGATTCAGTTTGCGACTCATCCATGCCGAGGTTTTGCGGTATTCGGCAATCACTTTCGATAAGATAGCTTTGATTTTCTCCTTCATCATTACGTTATAAATCTTTTTCAGCAGATACGGTCGACAGCAACTCGTCCGAATCATCTTCCGCTTCTTCCGGCGCTTTTTTTACAAAGAAAGCGCTCAACTCGTACAAGCCGTACAGGGGGAAGAAGACAAGCGACAGCGTGAACGGATCGCCACTGGGTGTGATAAGCGCTGCCGCTACCAACAAGCCTACGATGGCATAACGCCGATAGGTGCGGAAAAACGAGCGGTTCAGGATGCCTATCTGCGAAAGCAACCACGACAGCAACGGCATCTCAAAAACAATCCCCATGATGAAGATCATCATCAGGAAATTGTCCATATACGATTCGAGCGAAACCTGTTCCGAGATAGCTGCACTCAACTCGTAAGTTGCCAAGAATCGGAGCGTCATCGGGAATACGATAAAATATCCTACGCTGCATCCGATAAAAAACATAACGGTACCAAACGAGAAAACCCAGCGAAGGCTTTTCATCTCGTTTTCGTAGAGCGCCGGTCGAATAAATTTCCATACCTCATACACTAAATAAGGAAACGTCAGAAGCAATGCCAGCCAGAAAGAGGAAGACATGTGCGTGAAAAACTGGGTAGCCAGTTTGATGTTGACGATGTTTACCTTAAAAGCCGGATCGCAGAAATCCGGCAGGAACGATACGCTCGACGTCACCTTGCACATCAGCCGGTAGGTGGCAAAATCGCCGTAACAGGGAGCCATGATGACGTGATCGAACAGATAACGCATCACGGAGAAAGAAGCAATCGTAAAAACAAGAAGAGCCAAAATGCAGCGAAACAGAGTCCACCGAAGCGCTTCCAGGTGATCCCAGAAGGACATTTCGTCATTTTGCTGTGACATGTTTATTTCGGTGCTTTTATTTCGTCGTGTCCGTATCGTTCAAATTGATATCGTCTTCGATGCCTTTGACTCCGTCTTTAAAGTTCCGAATGCCTTTTCCCAATCCTTTCATCAGTTCGGGAATCTTTTTCCCGCCGAAGAGCAATAAGACGACGATGGCAATAATGATGATTTCACCGGTACCGAAATTTCCCAAAAACAATAACAGATTCATATATGAATAAATAAAGTTAATAATTCGTTTTGTCTGGGAGGCAAAGGTACAATTTGAAAATGATTCGACGATCCTTTTTACTAAATTTATTACTTTTGCGGCGTCTAAAAAAATAAAACAGAAGATTATGAATGCGTATGTATTCCCCGGACAGGGGGCACAATTCGTTGGAATGGGAAAAGATCTCTATGATCATAACCCTCTTGCTAAAGAACTTTTTGAACAGGCGGATGCCGTGCTCGGATTCCGTATTACGGACCTGATGTTTGCCGGAACGGACGAGGATTTGAAACAAACAAAAGTCACTCAACCGGCTATTTTCCTGCATTCGGTTATTTTGGTCCGCACGCTGGGAGCCGACTTCCAACCCGATATGACGGCCGGACATTCCTTAGGTGAATTCTCGGCGCTCGTAGCGGCGCAGGCGTTGTCGTTCGAAGATGGTCTGAAGCTGGTTTCAAAACGGGCGCAAGCCATGCAGAAAGCTTGCGAGCTGGCGCCGTCGACGATGGCTGCCGTGATCGGACTGCCGGACGAAACAGCCGAAAAGATATGCGCTGAGATTACGGACGAAGTCGTGGTCTGCGCCAATTATAACTGCCCGGGGCAGATCGTGATTTCCGGGAGCATGGCCGGTATTGATGCAGCATGCGAGAAGTTAACGGCTGCCGGTGCGAAACGCGCGCTCAAGCTGAAGGTAGGCGGTGCATTCCACTCGCCGCTGATGGAACCGGCACGCGCCGAGCTGGCCGAGGCGATTGAATCGACCGCGTTCAGCAAGCCTGTCTGTCCGGTCTATCAGAATGTGGACGCCCGTCCGCAAACCGATCCGGACGTGATTCGTAAAAATCTTGTCGCTCAACTTACCTCGCCCGTGCGCTGGACACAGACCGTGCAAAACATGGTGGCCGACGGCGCTACGCGTTTCGTCGAGCTGGGGCCGGGCAACGTGTTGCAGGGACTGATCAAGAAAATAAGCGGTAACGTTGCAACCGAAGGAAAACAATAATCCGATGGACGGGGGAAGCAGTCCGGTTTACGACAGGAATACGCTGGAATTCGTTACCGTGGCGTTCGAGTTTTGCTCGTGGATGGAATCCGTCGAGCATGACTTGCCGGCCTTTGTCGACAAGGCGACCAAGCTGCTCCCTCTGCTTTATCTGAAAGCTACGCTGCTGCCCGAAACGGAAGCGGATGACGATGCCGAGGTCTCGCACTTCGTCACGGAAGAAACGTATCATGCCCTCCGCGATCGCCTCGCTGCGCTGCTGGGCGAATACGACAGTTATCTGGAGACATTTACGCCCGACATGCAATACAGCGATACGCCTGTTGCGGCGTTTATTTCCGAAAACCTGTCCGACCTGTATCAGGACCTCGGCAACTTCGTTTCGCTCTTCCGGCAGGGATACGAAGAAACGATGCGGCTGTCGCTGGCGCTCTGCACGGAGAACTTCCGGATGTACTGGGGGCAATCGCTCCTCAACGCCCTGAAGGCGCTCCATGCCGTGCGGTATAACGAAGAAACGTACCTGACAGAAGAAACGATATGACGTATACTCCGAACCTTTCAAAGATTACGAAAGAAGAAATTGCGACGTTGCCCGTGGAGTCGTTTCCGGGGCATATCGTCGTGGTAGATCGCCCTGAGGAGGTCGAGCAGGCTGTTCGTATCCTGTCGGCAAGCCGTTGTGTGGGATTTGATACGGAAACGCGTCCGAGCTTCAAAAAAAATCAACATCACAAAGTCGCGCTTATGCAGCTCTCGACCGAGAACGTCTGTTATCTTTTCAGACTTAATCATCTGGATGGCATTCCGGAACCGCTGATCGCGTTTCTGAAAGATGAACGGATTACGAAAATCGGGTTGTCGTTGCCGGACGACTTCCACATGATGCGTGAGCGCGTCAAAGACCTCAGACCGGCGGGCTTTATCGACTTGCAGAAAATCATGCCTTCGTATGGCATCGAAGAGGCGAGCCTGCAAAAAATCTACGCGATTCTGTTCGGGAAAAAAATCTCGAAACGTACACGTCTTACGAATTGGGATGCCGATATTCTGACGGACGCCCAGCAGAATTACGCCGCGCTTGACGCGTGGGCTTGTCTGCGCATCTATCAACTGTTGAAATCCGAAGAATCATGACATACTGTAAAATCTATCTTAAGCCGAAGAAGGAGGAATCGGTGCTGCGTTTTCATCCGTGGATTTTCTCCGGTGCCATTGCTCATATCGAAGAGAAACCGAGTGAAGGCGACTTGGTCGAAGTGTACAGTGCCGGGCGGTCTTTCCTCGGTATCGGACACTATCAGATCGGAAGCATTGCCGTGCGTTTGCTCTCGCTCGAGCCGGTGTCGATTGATCATGCGTTTTGGACGGAACGGATACGGACGGCCTGCCGGGTGCGTTGGATGCTCGGGCTGGCAGGCCGCGGCGACAACAACACGTATCGCCTCGTTTACGGAGAGGGCGACCGTCTGCCCGGCCTCGTGATCGATATATATGGCGACACGGCGGTGATGCAGGCACATTCCGTGGGGATGCACCATCTGCGAAAGGAGATCGCCGAGGCGCTGCGTGAAGTGCTCGGCGAGGTGATTCGTCATATTTATTACAAGTCGGAAGGGACGTTGCCTTATAAAGCCGGTCTCGATTCGATGGACGGATATCTGTACGGCGGGCATCGGACGGAAGCGCATATCGCCGTCGAGAACGGGCTGAAGTTTCGCGTGGACTGGGAGAAGGGGCAGAAGACAGGCTTTTTTATCGATCAGCGCGAGAACCGCCGGCTGGTTGAACAGTATGCGCGGGAACGCTCGGTGCTGAATATGTTTTGTTATACGGGCGGATTTTCAGCATACGCCATGCAGGGAGGCGCACGGGTCGTACACTCGGTCGACAGCTCGGCCAAGGCCATATCGCTGACGAAAGAGAACGTGGCGTTGAACTTCCCGGACGATCCGCGTCACGAAGCGTTTGCCGAAGACGCGTTCGATTATCTCGACCGGGCGGGCGACTCGTATGATCTGATCATCCTCGATCCGCCCGCATTTGCCAAGCATCGCGACGTGCTTCGCAATGCCTTGCAGGGGTATCGCAAACTCAACGCGCTTGCGTTTGAGAAGATTCGTCCTAACGGCCTTTTGTTTACTTTCTCCTGCTCGCAGGTGGTTAGTCGCAACGATTTCCGGCTGGCCGTGTTCAGTGCGGCGGCGCAATCGGGGCGCCATGTGCGGATTCTGCATCAGTTGACTCAGCCGGCCGATCATCCGGTCAATATCTATCATCCCGAAGGGGAGTATCTGAAAGGATTGGTGCTGCATGTGGAGTAAAGAGCAGGCGCTGACGAATGCCGAAATCCGGAAGATGCGCAACGGCGAATGGCCGGATTTTTCGGATGCGGGCATGCAGGCCGGTTTCAAGCATGCCAAGCAGCTGCTGGCAAAGCTGCGTATGATGTCGACTTACGACGACGGGTACCGGGCCGTGCTCGAAGCGTTGATCCCCGGTATCCCTGCCTCGACCGTCATCTGCCCACCGTTTCATTGCGATCACGGACACGGCATCATCCTCGGCGAGCACGTTTTTATCAATGCCAATTGTACGTTTCTCGACGGCGCTTATATCCGCATCGGCGCGCATACGCTGATTGCTCCCAACGTGCAGATTTATACGCCGCATCATCCGCTCGATTATCGCCTGCGGCGCGAGGGGAGGGAGTATGCTTATCCCGTTACCGTCGGGGCTGACTGCTGGATCGGCGGCAGCGCCGTGATCTGTCCCGGCGTTACGATTGGCGACCGCTGCGTGATCGGCGCCGGCAGCGTCGTAACGCAAGATATCCCTGACGACTCGTTGGCCGTCGGCAATCCCTGCCGCGTTATCCGTCGACTGACGTAAAAAGAGAAGGTGGAAGGCTTTTTTTTGTCTCTGACGGAGCATTTTTTCGTTCTGACGTGGTATTTTTCTCTTCTGGCGGGGCGTTTTTTCCGTCTGCCGTTTTGTTTTTTGTCTCTGACGGGGTATTTTTTCGTTCTGCCGTGGCATATTTCTCTTCCGGCGGGGCATTTTTTCGTTCCGCCGTTCCGTTTTTTTGTCTCTGACATGACGTTTTCTCGTTCTGTCGTTCCGTTTTTTGTCTCTGACGGAGTGTTTTTTCGTTCTGTCACGGCGTTTTTCTCTTCTGACATGACGTTTTATCATTCTGACAGGGATAGAATCAAATCTTGTTGTGTAAGAAATGTGAAAAAAGTGGGTTTTGTTAAACTTTTTTTATTCCCGGATTAAAGTAATGTATTAAATGAAGGGAGTTATGACAACGAAAAATGAAAATTACGTATCGATGTGTAGGAGTGTAGAGGGTGTATTGGTTGCGCACGAAACCGTATGGCAGAGTAATACACGTTTTGTAAAGGAACGTACCCTTTTTGGTGATCTTTTAGGCAAAGTTCAGCAAGCGGGCGGGGAAAGCCTGATTGTTACGACGGGAGCAACGGCTGACAAGGCTGAGGCCGCTTCGAGACTTTTTTCGATGGTGACGGATTTGGGTAAACGAGCTTCTGTTTATGCATTGGATCATGATAATCAGGAGTTACATGACCATTTGCGAACGAGTAAAGGTGCGTTATCGAACATGCCGGACACGGTTTCGCTGGCCAAGGCGAAGGATATGTATACGCGTATGGAGGCGATCAAGCGTGATTTGGCCGATTATGGTATTACGGAGGAGGTTTTGGACGAATGCAAGCGTTTGATCGATGCTTACGATGCGTATATAACGCGTCCGCGCGATTTAATCGTGGAGCGGAAGGGACATAACCAAAGTCTTTCGGAGCTTTTGCGCGATTTGCGTCGCTGCGTTTACAAATTAGACAGTTTAATGAGTCTGTTTTCGGGTACACGATTCGAGACGGACTATCGGAACGCGCGCATTATCGTTGATTTGGGTACGCGGAAGAAGAAAGAAGAAGGGCCTCAGCCATAAGCCTCGGCCGCTTGTTCGGCGCAGCGTTCGCCGTCGATGGCTGCCGATACGATTCCTCCGGCATAACCGGCTCCTTCGCCGCAAGGGAAGAGGCCTTGCAGCGTGACGTGCTGCAAGGTCTCTTTGTTTCGCAGGATACGCACGGGTGAGGAGGTGCGCGTTTCGACCCCGATCAGGACGGCTTCGTTGGTGAGAAAACCGCTCGACACGCGGTCGGAATGGCGGAATCCCTCGCGTAGACGTGTCGTGATGAACTCCGGCATCCAGAAATGAAGCGGCGAGGCAAGCAATCCCGGTGTATAGGACGAAACGGGCAGGTGCGACGAGTTCTTTTTCCGTACAAAGTCGGCCATGCGCTGGGCGGGAGCCGTTTGGGTCATCCCGCCGTTCAGGCGGCAGAGGCGTTCGAGGCGTTCCTGAAAGTCCATGACGGATAAAACGGGTGGGAGGGAGGCATCTCCTTCGGGCATGCCTTGGCAGAGGCAGTCGGGCAGGTCTTCGGGTCTGATTTCGACGACCCATCCGGCGTTGGCCCATCGCGATCCGCGGTTGGAGGGCGACATGCCGTTGACGACGACCTCGTCGGGCGAGGTGGCCGACGGCACGACGAATCCTCCGGGACACATGCAGAAGGAGTATACGCCTCGTCCGGCGGCTTGCGTCACGAAGCTGTATTCGGCGGCGGGCAAGTATTTTCCGCGTCCGTCTTTGCGATGGTAACGGATGCGGTCGATCAGTTGCTGCGGATGTTCGAGCCGCACGCCGACGGCAATTCCTTTGGCTTCGATGGGGATGTTCCGTGCTGCGAGGTAACGATAAACGTCGCGTGCCGAGTGTCCGGTGGCAAGGATTACGGGGCCGTGAAACTCGCGTCCGTCACGTGTCCGCACGCCTTTCACTTCGTCCGCTTGTAAGAGGAGAGCCTCCATGCAAGTCTCGAAATGCACCTCTCCGCCGCAACGCAAAATCTGCTCGCGCATATTTTCGATGACGCGCGGGAGTTTATCCGTCCCGATATGGGGATGAGCATCCGAGAGGATGGCTGTGCTGGCGCCATGCCGGCAGAAAATGCGGAGGATGCGATCGACCGAGCCGCGTTTCTTGCTTCGGGTATAGAGTTTGCCATCGGAATAGGCGCCGGCGCCGCCTTCGCCGAAGCAGTAGTTCGATTCGGGGTCGACCGTGTGTTCACGACTGATCCGGGCGATGTCTATCTTGCGCCGCCGCACGTCTTTTCCGCGTTCGATGACGATGGGGTGCAACCCCAGTTCGATCAATCGCAAGGCCGCGAACAGTCCACCCGGCCCGGCTCCGACGACAACGACGGGTTTGGCCGTCGATACGTCGCGGTACTCGACAGGCGTAAATTCGGCCTCTGCCGGTTCTTCATCGATGAAGGCGCGTACCGTTACATTGACCCAGACCGTATGCTGTCGCGCATCGATCGAGCGTTTCAGTACGCGCACGGCACGGATGGTTTCGGGTTTCTCGCCCGTTTCGCGGCAAACGACTCTGCGCAACGATGCTTCGTTCGCCGCTTCTTCGGGTAATATACGTAATGACAGTTCTTTGATCATTTAACCGAATAAAAATTTAAAGACTTCTTCTACTTTTCTGACCTGAAAGATTTTCATTTTGCTTTCCAACGCTTCCAGTCCTTTCATCTGCGGAACGATCATGCGTGTGAATCCGAGCTTCCCTGCCTCCTGAATGCGCTGTTCGATGCGGTTGACCGGACGTATCTTGACGACAACACAGCATTCTTTATAATGTTTTTAGAATCAGTTGAACTTTTTCTCTCAAAGGGGCTAAATCGGTCTCTATGGTAGCCCATACGATCTCATCCCGGATTTGATAATAGCCGTGAACTAATACATGTCGCATCCCTATGAGAGCATGCCATTCTATCTCCGAATATTCTTTTTTAAACTCATTCGTCAGCAAGTAGGCAGCCTCGCCTATAATTTCCAGATTCTTAATGATAGCAAAACGCAACATTTTATTTTGCCTGTATGTTTCAAATGTTTTGTTATTCGTAAACTCGAAAATATTATCAATTGCTTCAATGATGTGCAACAAACGTGCTTTATCTTTATTTTTTTCTCTCATATATAAGTATTTTATCGGCATTGACACTATCTTCGGCGAAGTCTTTCAGTTGTCCTTCTTCGACCAAGTCTATCTTTTTATTCAGTAACCGTTCCATCTTATATTGCATAGAGGCATAGGAGAATAAGGTTATTCTTATTCCTTTCAAAAAACGAACAAGTACATCGATATCACTTCCTTCTTTTTCTTCGTTGCGCGAATAAGATCCAAAAATCCATGCTTTATCTACCGGTTGTGTCCGGAAAAAATCGGATAATTTATCAATCATCAATTTGTCCATATCTTTTCTGTCGTTGTTATGCGGATACAAAGATAATGTGTTTAATTCGCCTGTTAAAATCATCCTTATCCGAATAGCTGCCGGAAGGCTTCTTCTACTTTTCTGACCTGAAAGATTTTCATTTTGCTTTTCAACGCCTCCAGTCCTTTCATCTGCGGAACGATCATGCGTGTGAATCCGAGCTTCCCTGCCTCCTGAATGCGTTGTTCGATACGGTTGACCGGACGTATCTCGCCCGAGAGCCCCACTTCGCCCGCCATACACGTGCTGCGATCGATCGGGATGTCCAAACTCGACGACAATACGGCGCTGATCACCGGCAGGTCGATGGCCGGATCGCTTACACGCAGCCCTCCTGCGATGTTCAGGAAAACGTCTTTCTGCACGAGTTTGAAGCCGGCGCGTTTTTCCAGCACGGCCAGTAACATATTCATCCGCCGGAGGTCGAACCCCGTCGCACTGCGCTGAGGCGTCCCGTATACAGCGCTGCTGACGAGCGACTGCGTCTCGATCAGGAAGGGACGGGCGCCCTCCATTGCTGCCGCGATGGCTACGCCGCTAAGCCCCTCGTGACCTTCGGTCAGAAGCAGTTCGGAGGGATTCTCGACCTGCCGCAATCCGCTCTGCCGCATCTCATAGATGCCTAACTCGGAAGTGCTTCCGAAACGGTTTTTGATGCTCCGCAGGATGCGATACATGTAATGCTGGTCGCCCTCGAACTGCAACACCGTATCGACAATGTGTTCGAGTACCTTCGGCCCGGCTATGCTGCCTTCCTTATTGATATGTCCGATCATCAGCACGGGCGTTCCCGTCTCTTTGGCAAACTTCAGCACTGCTGCGCTGCACTCACGCACCTGAGTGATGCTGCCCGGCGACGATTCGGCCCGGTCGGTAAACATCGTCTGGATGGAATCGATGATCAAGAGATCGGGTTGGAGGTTCTGCGCCTGTACGAAAATCTGTTCGAGATTCGTTTCGCAATACACATGGCAATTGCCCATATCGGTGTCTTTTCCGGCCAGACGGTCGGCACGCATCTTTAACTGTTGAGCGCTCTCTTCGCCCGAGACGTAGAGCGTATGCAAATCTTTCATCTGCAAAACGGTTTGCAATACCAGCGTAGATTTTCCGATGCCCGGCTCTCCCCCGACAAGTACCAGCGAACCTTTGACTAACCCGCCGCCTAACACACGGTTCAACTCCGCATCGTGCATATCGATACGTGTTTCTTCTTTTGCCGTGACATCGCGCAGCAGGTGGGGCTTCATGCCTTCACGTACGATTCCCGGAACAGACCGCCATGCCGCAGGTTCTTTCTTTACAAGTTCTTCTACATACGTGTTCCACGCGCCGCACGACGGACATTTACCGACCCACTTGGGCGATTCGGCACCGCAGTCGGAACAGATATATACCGATTTTACTTTAGCCATACATTATTTTTTTGAAGAGGTAAAGGTAAGAAAAATATCGGAACATGTTACGCTCTGTTCGGGGATCGGATCATACGGGACTCGGGACGGTGGATGGAGGGAGGAGGAGAGGGAGATGTTTTTATGGGAGATGCTGAAGCAACAGTACAAAAAAGGACTGTCCTTTTTTCTTCGGACAGCCCCTTTTCGCCTTTATCTTCTATCGTATTAATTAAAGTTTATTGTCTGAGCCTAATACATTTTTAATCTTGTGGATGTAAAGGGCCTTGGCTGCATCGCGTGCCGGACCTAAATACTTACGCGGATCAAATTCGGCCGGTTTCTCGGCAAACACTTTGCGAATGGCTGCTGTCATGGCTAAGCGGCTGTCGGAGTCGATGTTGATCTTGCAAACGGCCGACTTGGCAGCTTTACGCAACTGTTCTTCCGGAATGCCGATCGCATCTTTCAAGGCGCCGCCGTATTTGTTGATGGTATCTACATCTTCTTGCGGTACGGACGACGAGCCGTGGAGTACAATCGGGAAACCCGGCAATTCTTTTTCCACTGCTTCCAGAATTTCGAAAGCCAAAGGCGGAGGAACAAGGCGTCCGTCCGCATCGCGCTTGCACTGTTCGGGTTTGAACTTGTTTGCTCCGTGCGAGGTGCCGATCGAGATCGCCAGCGAGTCACAGCCGGTTTTCGTTACAAAGTCAACGACTTCTTCCGGCCTCGTGTAGGTGTGATGTTCTGCTACGACATCGTCTTCAACGCCTGCCAGAACGCCTAATTCGCCTTCTACCGTTACATCGTGCTGATGAGCATATTCAACGACTTGTTTCGTCAGTGCGACGTTTTCGTCGTACGGAAGATGCGAACCGTCGATCATGACGGAAGAGAATCCCATGTCAATACAGCTTTTACATAGCTCGAAAGTATCACCATGATCGAGATGAAGAACGATTTGCGGATTCGGGCATCCGAGTTCTTTGGCATAAGCAACGGCTCCTTCGGCCATATAACGCAGAATCGTCTGATTGGCGTACTTTCGCGCACCGCTCGAAACCTGTAAAATCACCGGCGATTTTGTTTCCACCGCAGCCTGAATGATGGCCTGCATCTGTTCCATGTTGTTGAAATTGAAGGCCGGAATTGCATAGCCTCCGTTGATTGCTTTTTTGAACATTTCACGTGTGTTCACCAAGCCTAAGTCTTTGTAATTTATCATTGTTTCTTGTGTTATATGTGAAAAATCAGGCTCAAAGGTACGAAAAAAATCAGGAATGAATTCATACGCGTCATTTTTTTTACGATTGTGTGCATAAATTATACGGGGCAATGCTATGAATTAGAATTTTACCGCTTTTTTCTTGTTTGTTTAAACAATTATGAATACTTTTGCACCCCGTATTTGGAAAAAGGAGACAAGATCATAATAAATTAAAAATAGAAGAACAATGAAAAAGGAACTTCATCCGGAAAATTACCGTCAGGTTGCTTTCAAAGACATGTCGAACGAAGAAGTGTTTATCACGCGTTCTACGATCAACACGAAAGAAACGATCGAGATTGACGGGGTTACCTACCCGCTGGTTAAACTGGAAATTTCCAGCAGTTCGCATCCGTTCTATACGGGCAAGGCGAAGCTGGTGGATACGGCCGGTCGTGTGGACAAGTTTATGAGCCGTTACGGCAACCGGAACAAAAAGTAAATGTAAAACATGTACGATCGAGAAGAGGACGCCGAAGAAGCGTCCTTTTTTGGGTCTGCATAAACATGATTCAGAGCCATGACAAACGAAAAATATCTACAAATCCTCAGTCGATTTGGTATTAAAGAAAATATCTTGTCTATCGAACCTTTCGGTAACGGACATATCAATGATACGCTGAAAGTGACTACCGAAGCCGGCACACCCGGTTATGTTTTACAACGTATTAATCATCACATCTTCACCAATGTGGAGATGCTCCAAAATAATATTCATACGGTTACATCGCATATCCGCGCGAAATTGCAGGAACGCGGAGAGGAGGACATCGATCGTAAGGTGCTGACTTTCCTTCCGGCCGATGACGGGAAACGGTATTATTTCGATGGCGAAAGTTATTGGCGCGTTTGCCTGATGATTCCTCGCAGTCGAAGTTTAGAAGAAGTGAATCCTTCTTCTTCTTATGAAGCCGGACGCGCTTTTGGCGATTTTCAATCGATGTTGTCCGATTTGCCCGAAGGAGCATTGGGCGAAACAATCCCGAACTTTCATAATATGGAATTCCGGTTGCAGCAATTTCACGAAGCGGTTCAGGCGAATGCGGCCGGACGTGTGGATGAGGTGAAAGACCTCATTGATGAAATTGAGAAGCGTGCCGAGGAAATGTGCGTTCAGGAAGAACTGTATCGTGAAGGCAAACTGAAAAAACGCACGAATCATTGCGATACGAAAGTCAACAATATCTTGTTCGATGAAGATGGGAAGGTGTTATGTGTGATTGATCTGGATACCGTAATGCCGGGGTTTGTCTTATCCGATATCGGCGATTTTATCCGTACCGGAGCCAATACGGGAGCCGAAGATGATGAGCAGCTTGATCGTGTGGGGGTAAACATGGAGATTTTCAAAGCATATACGCGCGGATACATGGAAAAGGCGAAATCTTTCCTTACGCCGCTCGAAATCGGTTTGCTCCCTTACGGAGGACGTCTGTTGACGTATATGCAGACGGTACGTTTCCTGACCGATTACCTCAATGGCGACATGTATTATAAAACGCACAAGCCGAAGCATAATTTGATTCGTACACGCGCTCAGTTTAAACTGCTGCAAA
Organism: Tannerella sp.; assembly: GCF_052170195.1. Taxonomy (GTDB): domain Bacteria; phylum Bacteroidota; class Bacteroidia; order Bacteroidales; family Tannerellaceae; genus Tannerella. The sequence goes on from NZ_JBQNAZ010000001.1 coordinate 150,355, forward strand.
GTCTTGAGGCACATGCCGAGGAAATGAATGCGTTTATGAAAGAATGGCTGTAACCGGCTGCAGAACATTATACAGACTTGCCCCGTGATCACAAGATTTCGGGGCGAAGTTTTTTTGTGGCGAGATGTTCTTTTTTTCGTTGTGTTAATCTTTCCGAAGAACTCCATTTCAGAAAATTTCTCTAATTTTGTCCTCGCATTATTATAATATTATGGTATGGAAGATTTCAATGCTCTGATTACCCGTCGACGCAGCACGCGGAAGTTTACGGACGAACTGATCGCACCGGAAGAGGTGGAGCAACTCTTGAAAGCCGCTTTGATGGCTCCCACATCGAAGAACTCGCATTCGTGGCAGTTTATCACGGTCGAAGATAAGGATATGTTGACGCTGTTGGCGAGGTGTAAAAGCGCCGGGGGCGGGTTTCTTGAAGGATGTGCGTTGGCCGTTGTGGTGTTGGGGGATATGACGATAAGCGATGTGTGGGTCGAAGACGCCTCCATCGCCGCGATATATATGCAGTTGCAGGCCGAGGATTTAGGGCTTGGAAGCTGTTGGTGTCATGTCCGAAACCGTCTGACGGCCGATGAACGCGACTCGGAGCAATATGTCCGCGATTTGTTGGATATACCGTATCAGATGGGTGTCTTGTGCATCATTGGTTTCGGGCATAAGGATCAGGAACGTAAACCGTTCGATGAATCGCACCTGCTGTGGGAGAAGGTACATATCGGTAAATTCGCGTTGCCCGGTACATCGGAGGAAGCGACTCAGGCATGAAGGTCGTCTTTATCGGAGCCGGAAATGTAGCGACTCACCTGTCCGCAGCGATGCAGCAGGCCGGACTATGTATCTGTCAGATTTATAGCCGTACCGAAGAAAATGCACAAAGGCTGGCTGCAGAACACGCGTGTGCGTGGACAACGGATACCGGCGCGTTACGTTCGGATGCCGATCTATATGTCTTTGCTCTGAAAGACGCGGTTTTGCATAAAATCGTCGCACAGGTTTCCCCGAACGAAGGGCTTTGGCTGCATACGGCAGGCAGTGTGCCGATGGATATTTTTCGCGGATATGCCCGCCGCTATGGCGTGCTTTATCCGTTACAGACGTTCTCAAAAAAACGACCGGTCGATTTCCGGGATGTTCCTTGCTTTATCGAAGCCGATTCAGCACAAAGCGAACAGTGTCTGCGAACACTTGCCGAAAAGATATCTTCCGATATACGGCTGCTCTCTTCCGAGAAACGGCGTTATTTGCATCTGGCCGCGGTTTTTGCCTGTAACTTTACGAATCACATGTATGTCCTTGCCGATCGGATTTTGAGTGAGCAGGGGATAGATCCCGCCGTGCTGTTGCCGCTGATCGATGAAACGGCCGCAAAAATACATAGCCTTTCTCCTGCTGATGCACAGACGGGACCGGCCATGCGATACGATCGCAATGTGATTGAACAACAATCGGCCATGCTGACCGATCCGGTTGTGCGTGAGCTGTACGAATTAATCAGTAAGAATATTCACCTGTTATCTCAGTCTTGAACATTATGATACCTTATGATTTGACAAAAATAAAAGCTTTTCTGTTCGATGTGGACGGCGTGCTGTCGTCCGACAAAATCCCGCTGACCGACAATGGCGATCCGGCCCGAACCGTCAATATCAAAGACGGTTATGCGTTACAATTGGCTGTTAAGCACGGTTATCAGGTGGGCATCATCACCGGTGCCTACACGGAAAATGTACGTCTCCGTTTTGAACGTCTCGGGGTGCAGCATATTTATATGTGTAGCTCTATTAAAATAAAGGATTACGAAGATTTTCTTCAGAAGACCGGGCTGGAAGAAGAATCGATCGTATTTGCCGGCGACGATATCCCGGACTATGAAGTGATGCGCCGTGTCGGCTTGCCTATTGCGCCGGCTACGGCAGCGCCGGAGATCAAACACATCGCAAAATATATTTCGCCTCTGAACGGTGGCGACGGTATTGCCCGCGAAGTGATTGAACAAACGATGAAAGCGCAGCAAATGTGGATGACGGATAAAGCATTCGGTTGGTGAAAATTGCCGCCGTAATATACGCTTTGGGCTTTTTTTACGTTAATACACACGTAAAATAAAGGAAAGATGAGAAATCGTACGTTGGCGTCGCTTCTGTTTTTGTGGATGGCCATGGGGCTAAATGCTCAGGGCAAGGTGAAAGTTTCGGGAAATGTGCGGGATGCCGATGGCAACCCGTTGGAACTCGTAGCGGTACAGGTGAAGCATACACTGATAGGTGCGATGACCGATGAGAAAGGGTTTTATTCGTTGTCGGTTTCGCCGGGCGATTCCGTTGTGCTGCTTTTTTCGTGTCTCGGATACAATAAGGCGGAACGAGTGATTCCGCGTTTGACGCAAGATATGCGTGTGAACGTACAAATGAATTATACTTCCCTCGAACTGAACGAAGTGTCGGTGACGGCGATTCGCAGGCAGACGACTACGATGGAGACGCTTGATGCCGGTCGTTTGAAGATTCTTCCTGATCCATCGGGCGGAAGTATCGAAAGTTTGGTAGTGACGTATGCCGGAGTGTCGTCGAACAATGAACTGAGTACCCAATATTCGGTACGGGGGGGGAGTTTTGACGAAAATCTGGTATACGTGAACGGAATGGAGGTCTTTCGTCCTTTGCTGATACGCTCGGGACAGCAGGAAGGATTGAGCTTTGTCAATCCGAACCTGACAGAAAACGTGCAGTTCTCGGCCGGCGGTTTCGATGCGCGTTATGGAGATAAGATGAGTTCCGTCTTGGATATTTCATATAAAAAGCCGACAAAACTGGAAGGATCGGCTTCGGTCGGTGTGCTTGGCTCTTCGAATTTGAACATCAGCACTGCTAGTGCGTATGTAGGAAGCGGAAGTAAGAAATTTACACAAGTTACGGGCATACGTTACAAAATGTCGAGCTCGCTTTTGAATAACCTTGTTGGTCGTGCCGAGTATGTGCCCCGTTTCGTGGATTTGCAAACGTTCATGACCTATAAACCCGCCCCGAAGTGGGAGCTTAATTTTCTGGGAAACCTTTCGTCTAACCATTACAAATATGTTCCGATCGAGTTGGAAACCACATTTGGTACGGTAAAAAATAAGCAAAAATTTCATGTGTTTTTCGATGGTCGGGAACGTGACAAGTTTGAAACGATCTATGGGGCTTTGACGTTGAAACATCAGTTAAGTACAAAATCGGAACTGGGCTTGCAGGCTTTCGCTTTCCGGAGTAATGAAGAGGAAAGCTACGATTTGACCGGAAATTATCGTCTGGATAAAGCCGGTGAAGAGGGAGACGATAAAAAGATCGTTGAGGGTGAGAAATCCATTGCTCTGGCCTCCTATCACGAACATGCGAGAAACAGGTTGCAAGCGACTGTTGGTCATATCGGACTGTATGGGATGACACAGCTTACAGCCCATCAAACATTAAAGTGGGGTGTTAACGCTCAGATAGAACGTATCATCGATAAAATCAGCGAATGGGAAAGTCGAGATTCGTCCGGTTATTCGTTACCGCAGACCGGTAAGGAAGTGAACGTGATTGCCAATCTTTTTTCCGATAATAAATTGATTAGCAAACGTCTGGCTGCGTATGTTCAAGATATGTTCAAGTTTCGTACCGAACAGGGATTGTTCACGCTGGTTGGCGGCATACGGGGTAGTTATTGGACATATAGCAAGGAGTTTCTTTTCAGTCCGCGTGCCTCGCTGGGCTTTATCCCGAATGCCAATCAGGATCTTACGCTGCGTTTTGCGACCGGACTGTATTACCAGTCTCCTTTTTATAAAGAATTACGTACCGAGGTGAAGGATAAAGATGGAAATACGGTGATCCGGCTGAATGATCAGTTGAAGTCGCAACGGTCGATTCATTTTATTTTGGGAAGTGATTACGGATTTAAGGTCGGCAGCCGAAATTTTAAGTTGACAACGGAGCTGTATTATAAGAGTCTGAGCAATATCAATCCCTATACATTAGATAATGTGAAGATACGATATTATGGGGAGAATTGTGCGAAAGGTTACATCGCCGGATTGGATATGAAACTTTTCGGTGAATTTGTGCCCGGAACCGATTCCTGGATCAGCTTGTCGTTGATGAAATCACGTCAGACGATTGAACGAAGTGGACGGGAAACAGTCAGCGTATCGATGCCTAACAGTCCCGCGTATAATATTTCCCTTTATTTTCAGGACTATTTTCCCGGTTACCGTCGAGCCATGCTCAATCTGCGCGGTGTGCTGACCGGAGGATTACCCGTTACGGTTCCACGTCGGGGATATGACGGAAGTAATTACAAAACACCACCTTATCGTCGTATAGACCTTGGCTTTACTTATCAACTGGCCGGAGGAGAAGATGCTTTGATGGAGCGGGGCTTTTTCCGGAATTTCAAAAGCATCTGGCTAGGACTTGATGTATTTAATGTATTCGATATATATAATACGAGTTCTTATTATTGGATAACGGATGTGTACAGCCATCAGTATGCGGTACCGAATTATTTGACCGGTCGCCAGCTGAATTTTCGTCTGACAGTCGATTTTTAATCGAATCATTAGATGATTTTACTCCTGATTTCTCGTTGTTCTTTATATCCTGTTTGGCTTATTTTTCTTTTTCTATATAATAATGTATGTTTGTTGGTTGTTTTTATTTTACTAGTTTTCTGCTACTTATAATTTTTTTCAAAAAAAACCTGCAAAAATATTTGGAGAATATGAATGTAGTATCTACT
>NZ_JBQNAZ010000002.1:0-151711 GCF_052170195.1 Tannerella sp.
AGTGTCAGCCCTAATTTTTTACAGTCCTAAAAGTTTTACCGGACAGCAATATTTTTGTATCTGATTCCTCAAGCTTTCAGCCCACACGGTCGGCAACGGCTTTTCTCCCCTCTTCCTTCTCAGGCTTGGGAGCGCTCAATGTCTGACGGTACAACGCCTCATTAGTCAGCACTTCCAACGCTTTCTGCAAGGCCTTGTCGCCTTTCAGGTTCTCGATAAGTTCCCCCTCCTGATAATAATACCGCTTGACAATCTCGGTTGTAATAAGTTTTTTGATATCTTCCTTATACCGTTCGAGGTCACGATCCAAATCAGGCTTGAGTTGAGCTTCGAGCGCCACAAAAACCGTTGTATCTTCAGATAAATACCCTTCAAACTCAGCCACCTCTTTGAGGTTCTTTAAGGCCTTCTCGCTCTGCCGGTCGTACGTAAACTTCGCATCTTTCAAGCGTTGCTTGAAGACTTCGTAATCAACGTCCGGATAAACGAACTCTTCAGCCGGTGCGATCGTCGGATGCGCCTGCACCCAATCGGTGACGTAGTCAAACAACGTAAAGTCGTTCAATAAATAATACAGCATGGTTGGTGTTTTCTTCTCCTCCACTTCAAAATCAGGGCGAACACCTCCACCGTCGCGTACGGGACGCCCTTTCGAAGTATAAAAAACAGATGTCAAGCTGTCTGGAATAGCCGAGACACTCCCGTCGGTATGGCGATGAGCATAGTCCATGTGCTGAACACATCGTCCGCTGGGAATATAATATTTACTCATTGTCACTTTAACATTACCGTCGTAAGGCAAGTTGCGTGTCGATTGGACGAGTCCTTTCCCGAACGATCGGTTGCCCACCAGCACTGCACGATCCATATCCTGCAACGCCCCGCTGACGATCTCGGCTGCCGATGCCGAACTTCCGTTAATGAGCACCACCATGGGAATAACCGTATCGATCGGCTCGACCGTAGTGCGATACGTGCGATCCCACTGTTTGATTTTGCTTCGCGTCGAAAGGACCTCCCGCCCCTTCGGTACGAAATAATTCACGATCTGAACGGCACTGGGCAGCAACCCTCCGCCATTATCGCGCAGGTCGAGAATCAACGAGGTAATCTGATGACGATTTTTCAGGTCTTCAAAAGCCTCTTTCACCTCCTGCGCACTCTTTTCCTTGAACCCGTCAAGGTAGATGTATCCCGTGTGATCACCATAAACACCGTAATGCACAACTTGTTTAAGCATCACTTGTTTACGTATCACTTCGAATTTACGCGGTTTCTTTTCGCCCGGACGCTGAATTTTCAATACCACCTTCGAGTTGGGAACGCCTTTGAGCAATTCGCTTACCTTCTCGCTAGTGGCCTTCGTAACGTCTGCCGTATCAATGCCCAGAATCCGGTCACCGGCCTTGAGACCGGCCAGAGCCGCAGGCATCCCTTCGAACGGTTCGGTGATGATTACTCCCCCGTCACGCGAACGGATATAAGCCCCTACTCCGCCGTATTCACCGGTGATCAACATTTTCATATTGTCCATCTCCTGCTCGGGAAAGTATTCCGTGTACGGGTCCAGACCTTTCAACATGGCATCGATGCCACGTCTCACCATCTTATCGACCTCGACCGAGTCAACGTAAAACATATCAACTTCTTTCACAAGTGCATTGAGAATCTCCAACTGTTTACTAACCTCAAAACGGTTACCCTGCTGAGCGTCGAGTCCGTAAACTCCTCCCAATGCCAGCAAAAGGGAAAGGAGCAGTATATTTTTTAATCGTGACATGTACTGTTGTGTATATTATAAATGTATAAGGATGCAAAAGTAGGCATTTTCGCCACGCCTATGATATGATCTCACTTACTTTTAACTTTATTTGTTGCCAACGATCGGCCGGGATTTGCGGCCCGACGGTTTCAACCACATGAGAGGCCATCACGGCACCAATCGAAGCCATCTGCTTCAATGAGAGTCCTTGCGAATACCCGTACAAGAATCCGGCGGCAAAGTTATCGCCCGCTCCGGTTGTATCGACAGGTGCATGACTTAAGGCCGGTACATGTACTGTTTCGCCCTGATGTCCGGCCAATGCTCCGTCTCTCCCGATGGTCACTACCGAATATTCAACATCTTTCATGATCTCACGAATGGCCTCAGCCGGAGCAAGGCCGGTATAAGCCTCGGCTTCGCTATCATTCGAGAAAAGAATATCTACATATTCGGGAATGACCTGATGCAACATCTCATGAAACCCGTGAACTATATTAAAGTTCGACAGATCAAGCGCAATTTTCAGTCCCAGCTTCTTTGCACGACGCAGGATCGGATGAAACAGTTGCTCGTTCGAGATCAGATAACCCTCCATATAAAGACAGTCATACATACGTAATACGTCATCTGTAATCTCTTCGGCCGTCAGTGTGGCTGCGGGACCGAGAAAAGTCACCATCGTCCGTTCGCTGTCGGGCGACATCAACACCGTGCAGCATCCCGATATACCGTCCGTTTGCACGATATGCGGTGTCACACCGGCATCGTGTATCGCCGTTGTATAAAAACGGCCGTTCGCATCCGAGCCTACTTTACCTATATAACCGACCGAAGCGCCTAAAAATGCAAGCGCACGCATCGTATTACATACCGATCCGCCCGGAGCCTCCGCACGTTCCAGTCCCGACTGTTCACGCTGAATCGATCGCATCGTTGCTTCGTCGATCAAATCCATCGCTCCTTTCTTCATCCCGATAGTTTCCAGCGTCATATCACTCTCCAGACGCAACAAAACGTCGAGTAATGCATTCCCAATTCCAATAATTTTCATCTACTCAAAAAAATTTTTGCACAAATATATTGCATATTTCGAAAATAGCCGTATCTTTGCACCGCAATTTTAAGAGAACAACACTCTTCCTTAGCTCAGTTGGTTAGAGCATCTGACTGTTAATCAGAGGGTCCTTGGTTCAAGTCCAAGAGGAAGAGCAAAAAAAGAGCTGAACAACAAAAGTTTAGCTCTTTTTCTTTTTATATCAGCCGACACAAAGCAAACCTATATGCTTATCTCCATTGATTTTCTACTGAGCCCGCTCTTCCGCCTGAAAGGAAAGATTACCCGATCTTCTGTCCGTTATACGAACGGGCAAAATAAACAGGACGTTTTTTGGTTTCGTTGAAGATACGCCCGAGATATTCGCCGATAATCCCAATAGAGAGCAGTTGGACACCTCCCAAAAAGAGGATAGTCACCATAATGGTAGGGAATCCGTCGACCGGATCATCGTAAATCAGATTGGTGACAAAAATGTAAATTCCATAGACAAACGCCAGCAACGAAACGATGGCTCCCGATACGGAAGCAATACGCAAGGGGGCTACCGTAAAAGATGTAATCCCCTCGACAGCAAGATTCAACAGTTTAAAGAAGCTCCATTTGCTTTCTCCCGCTACCCGACATTGCTGATCGAATAAAAGTTCTTTTTTACGAAACCCGATCCAACTAAACATTCCTTTCGTGTAACGCTGCGACTCACGCAACTGTTTCATGGCATTGATGCAGATTCGATCCAGCAGACGGAAATCGCCTGTATCTTGTTGAATCGGCATATGAGCGGCCTTTCGTAGCGTCGCATAAAAGATACGTCTCAATTTTTTTCGCAAAAAAGACTCCTTTTCATTCGTACGACGCCGCGCATAAACATCATCGTAGCCTTCTTCCCAATAACGGAGCATCTCGGGGATCAACTCCGGCGGATGCTGCAAGTCGGCATCCATAATCACCATGCAGTCGCCCGTAACATAATCGAACCCGGCCAGCATAGCTACCTCTTTGCCATAATTGCGCGACAAGTCAACATAGTTGATACGCAGATCCTTCTCGTGTAACTGCGCGAGCAGCAAAAGCGTGTGATCGCGGCTGCCATCATTGACAAATACCACCTCCCACGCGTACTCGGTGTGTGCATCCATCAAACTTCGGAGTCTCTCGTAAAGCATTAAAAGAGATTCCTGCTCATTGTATGCAGGGATTAAAACGGACACTTTTTTCATCTTACAGTCGTTTAGATTTCAAGACAGTACGAACGAGTATAAAATTGATCGGAATGGTAATGGCGTATACCGGCAGAGGTGCGATATTCTCGGGGACGCCAGCATAGAGAAACAAGTTCAAAAAACCAACCTGCAATACATAATTGATCAAGTGACTTCCTGCAAAACCCAACCCTTTCTTGGTCGAAGGTTTTGTCTTGAACGTGAAATAATTCGATAAAACAAAGTTAGCAAAGAAACTGATGATATACCCCACGGAAAAAGCGATGGTCGTATTCATCACCTTATTAAGCAACAAATAAATGCCGTAATGAATGCCTGTAGCCAATCCTCCGACGACACAAAACCTGATGAATTCTTTTTGTTTAGCTGAAATCTCCATGCTCTGGCGAAATCTTACGACCTGCAAATGTAACAGATAATTTTGAATTTAGGCCTTGCGAGCAGAAAACTTTTCCAAACATTACTATAACCATACTTCTTATCGAGAAAATATTTTATCCCCATTATTGGGGATTTGAGCATAAGACCGGATATACTATCTTTGCAGTCTGATTATAACGGCCATGCGTGGATATATTATTGGGGTTATCATATGGTGTTCGGTCTGTGCACAAAGCCTGTTCTGTCAGCCTTGTACAATAACGGGTAAAATACTGAACAGCAAAAGCAAGGAGGCGGTCGGTTTTGCCACCGTTTCGTTTGCGGACAATCGCTTGTGGACCGTGGCCGACGAGGCGGGACGGTTCGTGCTGAGAGATGTTCCCGGCGGCAAGGCTGTATTGCTGGTTCATTGCCTCGGGTACGTCACAAAATCGTTCGATATCGAGGTCAAAAACGATATGCCGGAGCTTGTATTTCTGCTCGCGGAAGAAAATCTGGCGCTCGACGAAGTTGTAGTCACGGCGCGCCAGAAACCTCGCGAGTTGACGACATCCTATACCATTGACCGTACGACGTTAGACCATGCACAGATATTGAATGTGAGCAGTATCCGTTCGTTACTGCCGGGTGGAAAAACTTCCATACGTCAGGGACTCACGACGGATGAACGTTTTGCATTACGGGCTAAAGGAGACGAGAAAGGAAATGCCTCGTTCGGGACGGCCATCGAGGTAGACGGGGTGCGCATACAAAACAATGCGGCCTTCGACGAAACAAAAGGAGCCGACATACGGAGCATCAGCTCGACGAATATCGAATCGGTCGAAGTTGTCACGGGTATTCCGTCGGTCGAACACGGCGACTTATCGAGCGGGTTGGTGAAGATCCACACGCGCAAAGGAAAGACGCCGCTGACAGTTGAGCTATCCACCTCGCCCGGAAACAAGCAGGCTGCTGTCAGCAAGGGCTTCTCGCTCGGTAAGGATGCGGGAACGCTCAACACAAGTTTCGAGCATACGAAATCCATCCCCGACCCAGCCTCTCCTTATACGTCGTATGCACGCAATGCGATTGCAGTAAAATACTCACATACGCTAAACAAAAGCCGGGGAATGCCTCTCTCGTTCGATCTGGGACTGACAGGCAATATCGGCGGATACGATTCAAAAGCCGACCCGGATGCTTTCAGAGAGACATACACATATATGCAAGATAACAATCTGCGGGCGAATGCAAAAGCCAGATGGCTGCTTAATAAGGCATGGATCACGAATTTGGAGTTCTCCGGATCGGTCAGTTATTCCGACCGGCTATCGAAGTTGAACACGAACAGAAGCAGTTCGTCGTCGCAGGCGTCTCTCCATTCGTTGGAACAAGGATATTTCATCGCAACGAACTATGACGAAGACCCGGATGCTCCCGTCCTCCTGCTTCCGCGCGGTTACTGGTATGTGTTGCAATATCACGACAGCAAGCCCGTTCACTACACAGCCAAGATAAAAGCCGACTGGCAGCATCTGTTCGGCTCGCTCTCGCACAAACTCATGGTCGGAGCCGAACTGAGCAGCAGCAGCAATAAAGGGCGGGGCGTTTACTACAACGATCTGCGCTATGCCCCGACGTGGCGTCCGTACCGTTACAACGAAAAACCGTCCGTGAATAACATTGCCTGGTATATCGAAGACAAACTGAGCCTGCCTCTCAGGCAGAACGCCTCGCTGCTCGAAGTAACGGCCGGCATACGCTCGGACATGACGATGATTCGCTCTTCGGCCTACGGTACCGTACAGAGCTTCTCGCCCAGAGCCAATGCCAAGTACACCCTGCGCAAAAATGCAGACGGCATGCTCAGCGACTTCAGCCTCTACGCAGGATGGGGAAAATCCGTCAAACTCCCCTCGCACGAAGTGCTCTATCCCAGACCGACATATTCGGACGATCTAGCCTTCGCTCCCGGCGCCATGGCCGACGGCAGCACGTTCTATGCCTACTACACCACCCGGACACTGCCTCGCCACAATCCCGACCTGCGCTGGCAACATAACGAACAGTATGAATTCGGTACAGAGTTTTGCATCAGCGGTGTAAAGGTTAATCTATCCTTCTTCCGAAGCCAAACCGTCGATCCGTATATCTGCACCCTCGAACACACGCCTTATTCCTATCGGTTGACCGATCAAAAAGCGCTTGAACAGAGTACCATTCCGTTGCAAAACAGAAAATATACAATCGACAGGGAGACGGGGATCGTCACCGTCTCGGACAAGACCGGCGCACACAGCAGTCATTCGCTCGAATATACGACACGCGATACGTATAAGACCAACTACGTCTATCGGAACGGATCGCCCATTGAGCGAAACGGCATCGAATGGACTGTTGAATTTCCGCGTATTCGCTCCATCAGAACCAAGCTCCGTCTCGATGGAAATTACTACCGCTACAAAGGAGTAGACGAAACGCTGATTGCGTCAGTTCCTGCACAGTCCATGACAGACAATACCCCGTTCAGGTACATCGGCTATTACGTCGGTTCGTCGACGAGCACTACTTCTTACCGAACGGGAGGCAGCATTGTATCAAGCATTCAGCCGGCGTCTCCTTCGGTCTCGAACGGAGGAATCTCCGAAGAAGTGAACCTGAACGTTACGTCCGAAACGCATATCCCCGCGATCCGAATGATCTTTACCGTAAAGTTCGAAGCGTCCTTATATCAATACAGTCGCCGGCTCAGTCAATACAAGGGGCGAAGCTACGGTTTCGTAATGAGCAAACCGGAGCATCTTTCGGGCGAGGATACCGATATTTATCAGGGGGATGTTTATGTAGGTACTTATCCGCTGTATTACTCGACGTGGGAGGATCCCGATACGAAGATTCCTTTTGCCGAAAAATTCGCATGGGCCAAAGAGAACGACAAAGATTTATACAACGAGCTGGCCAAGATGGTACTCAAATCGCCAACAAATTATTTTTTCAATCCGAACCGGATATCGCCGTACTTTTCGGCGAATATTCACATTACAAAAGAAATCGGCAAATATGCATCGATCTCCTTCTATGCCCACAATTTTTTCAATAACATGGGAAAAGTCAAGTTCTCGAACAACCGTACGGAAACCATTTTATATGAAAGCGGGTTCATTCCGCAATTCACCTACGGACTGTCGCTGCGACTGAAATTATAACGAATATAATCTTAATTTTATATGTATAACCAATTTAAAAAACAAGGTAAGATGAAAAAGATTTTTTATTTGATGATCAGTGCACTAATTTTGTGCACGTCATGCAAGGATGATGAGAAGGACTACCAAACCTTTGTAATCAAAATTCAACTGGCTTATCCGAAAGAAAGTCCCTTTAAACCGAGCGAAGGCATAGAAGTGACCCTGACCGACAGCAAAGGCTCTTCCCTGAAGGAAAAAACCGACAAGACAGGAATGGCTTTGTTTAAAGTACCTGCCGGCGTCTATAAGGCATCGGCAACCGATATCCGTCAAAGCGGCGACCATTCGTATATCTACAGCGGCATCAAGAGCAACATTGCTATTTCGATGGCTACATCGGCCAATCTGTTTGTGTTAGACCTTTCGGAATCGAAAAAAGGACAGGTCGTAATCAAAGAGCTGTATATCTCAGGATGCCCTAAGAACGACGGATCGGGGAATTTCAGCAATGATCAATATGTGATTCTGTACAATAACTCCGCCCAACCGGCCAGCCTCGACAATCTATGCCTCGGCATGACATTCCCGACTGCTAATTCATTTGCTCCCAACAAGGACTATGTAGGAGGAAAGTTAATGTACGAAAGCGAAGGATGGGTTCCTGCAGGCAACGGGATCTGGTACTTCCCGAAAAACGTAACGATTGAACCGGGCAAGCAAATATTGATTGCACTGAGTGGCGCGATCGATCATACGAAGACGTATACGAAGTCGGTCGACCTCAGCAAAGCCGAATATTACTGCACATACGATGTTTCCGTATACGACAACACCATATACTATCCGGCTCCTTCGGCGGCTATCCCGAGCACGCATTATCTTTCGGCCGTAAAATACGGATTAGGTAATGCTTGGGCGCTAAGTAATACAAGCCCTGCTTTCTTTATCTTTACAACGAAAGATGTCACTCCTGCGGCTTTTGCCAACGATAAGAGTAACTTCAATTACTATTCAGGCAAAGTGAATCCGGTTTATGCACGTCTGAAAATCAAAGACGAATGGGTACTTGACGGCATCGAAGTATTCAAAGTCGGTGAAAAAAACAACCAGAAGCGTCTGACGGCAAAGATCGATGCCGGATACGTCAATCACCAAAACGCGAAGGGCTATACGCTGTATCGCAACGTCGATCCGGAAGCTACGAAGGCCGTGCCGGGCAACGAAGCGAAGCTCGTATACAAATACAACAAAGGCACCGAAATCGACGGCAAGGCCAGCACCGACCCGAGCGGTATCGATGCCGAGGCATCGCTCAAGAAAGGGGCGCGCATCATCTATATGGACAGCAACAACTCGACGAACGACTTCCATCAGCGCCGGCAATCCTCGTTGAAAGACTAATCGGCAGAAGAAACAGATGATAGACCGTATGCAGAAACGATTTTATATACGCATGCTGATGTGGGTGGGCGGAGTGTTAAGCTCCGCCTGCATCGCAGCGCAAGACACGACGGGATACCCCGGACGGATCGATTACGGTTATATCAAACGTTCCGATGCGCGGCTTACCGGATACAATGCAACGGGTATCCGGTATCTGCCCGTCGGGAAGATGGCGGTGGCCGATGTCTTTGCCACAAAGGAAAACGGTGGGTTTATCAATTATCATCAGTCAGACGACAGTTACACGCTCGGCGCACAGACCGAGTCGTTCTTCCGTCTCTCGCCGCGAATCGTCTTCTTCGGAGGGATAAGTTACCGGTATTTCACAGGCAAAGATATGGGCGGATCGGCCTTTATCGATCCTTACGAACAACCTTTCGACATTGTGGAATACACCGATACGACACGCGGCGTCAAAAACCTCGAAACGTACCGTTTGGCCGGAGCGATCAGCACCGACCTGACCCATCGGGTGACACTAAGCGCAAAGGTAGATTATCATGCCGCCAATTACGCCAAACAAAAAGACCTGCGCCATAAGAACAGGCTGCTCGACATGTCGGTCACAGCCGGAGCTTCATGGCGTCTTCACGAAACGGTCGAGCTCGGAGCCAATTACTTCTATCGCCGCAGTGTAGAAGGACTTAATTTCAACGTATATGGCACAACCGACAAACGATATTACTCTCTGATCAGCTACGGCGCGTTTTTCGGTGCCGTCGAAGAATTCGGAGAAACCGGCTACACCCAAAAGAATGACAATACCCCCATGTATAACCGTTACCATGGCGCTTCGATGCAACTGCATATCGATCGCCCGGCTCACTTCCGGATGTTTCACGAGCTGACGTACAAGCAGCGCGAGGGCGGGTATGGCAGACAGGCTTCGGCAAGGGTGCTGCACAGCCGACATCGCTCGGATATCTGCGAGTACAAAGGAGCATTTCTGCTGAAAAGAGGCTCCGCCCATCACCGCCTCGACTTACACCTTGAAAACGAAAGTCTCGAAAACCTCGAAAGCGTATACAGACATGAAAGCCTGCCGGGCGGCACAACCGTGATCGTATATTACGATCCGCTGAAAGTAGCCGACAAGCAACGCCTGAACGCAAGCATCGGCTATACGGCTGATATCGGAGTGCGGAATTTCAATCCGCTATGGACGTTTAAAGGAGGCATCGACCTGTATCAACGAAAGCAAACCCTGTCGCTTTACCCTTATTACCGCAAACAAACGATCCGTTACGTACATTACCACGCCACCGCCGTGCGTAACCTCGTGCGAGGTAAGAACGAGTACGGTATTTCCGTCGGCGCACGCTATACCTCGGGCGGAGGAACGATGGCTAAAGACGGTCAGTACGCAACGCCCGGCGAAGACCAGACCAAGCCGAAATGCAACGAGCTATACCTCGCCCGCGAATACGAATACCTTACGGCCGCGCAGATCAGAGGCGACGTGGCGCTCCAATATTCGAGGGTTCTCAATGCGAACGGCACCCGCGGCTATGTGGCAATGAACGGTACGCTGACTCGGGGATTCAACGTGAAACACCTCGAAGGCAATCGCTTCGTCTCGCTCACCCTTCGCTTCGGATGCCTCTTTTAACGGATATTCCGCGATAGAGGTTTTTCGGTTCTGTCATCGAGATAAATCACAACTGTGATTTATTAAAAACAATTTGCGGGGAATAAATCTTCGCACAGATTTTTTCGTTTTACCGCTCTTCCCCCTTTGAAGGGGGGCTGGGGGGATGTTCCTCAGCGCTCGGATACCGTGTACCCGGCATAACAATTAACCATTAACCATTAATTTGTCATTCAGAGCGAAGCGATGAATCTCTTCCCTTTACCCCGCGAGATTCCTCACGGTGTTCGGAATGACAAGAGGAGGTGTTCGGAATGACAAAGATTGTTATTTGCGTTGATTTGCGCCCATTTGCGAAATTTGCGTTCGGATGGCCGTTGCACTCGGATACCGTGTACCACGCATAACAATTGACAATTAACCATTAACAATTGAATTACGTCAGGCTTACAGCCCTCCGCCGAGATGCGATGCCTTTTTTCCCAACGCTTCGCTTCGCTCCACATTGGGCTGAATTAATGCGCCCTTTCAGGGCTGTTACAACGGTCAGCAGTCAGCCAACAAACAATTCAACAACTAAACAATTAAACAATTAAACATCTCAACAACTAAACACCTAAACCCCTGAATTAAATTCATTCTTATTTCTTCTATCGCGAAATCCGGGATTATTACAAACAACGATGCGGGAGATAAATCTTCGCACAGATTTATTAAAAAACTCAGAGCCGCGAATTTAATACTCGGAGCTCTGATTCTTCAATTCGGGGCATCAACGTCGTGCCCTCTTTCGGCCTATCTATCCGGCTACGGAAAAAGATGTGCCGGTACTTCCTGTTTGGCTTAAGACTCGTAAACTACACGCCCTTCGCATACGATTCGGCGGAGGGGATGAGCCTTTGCCCACCCACAACGGGTAAAAGTATATACCGCCTTCTTTCCGAGCAATGCCGAACGGAGGTCTTCTATCGAATAACGGTCTTCTCCTCTATTGATGTACAGGCAGATGCCATTCCCCGTATCTTGAAAAACAATGTCTTTCACTCCTCCCGAATAAATCTCGTCCATCACATACTCCTCGCATGTGCTCTCGGTTGAGCTGACGGCAACAACCCCAAGAGAAAACATCGCTATCACCACGAGCGATACCAATGCGATCACAACCGTCGAGACACGGCCAAGTCCTCCCTTTTTCTCTTCATCCGATTTTTTCTTCATGACTCATTTTTTTAACAAATAAATGTTTTTTCATACAATCTCATGACAAAGGTAGAAAAAGAAAACAGAAAACCGGACTTCATAGCAAAAACTTTTTTATTGTGTTTCATCAACAAGAGGCGTCAAATTTATCTCCTCTGCTCGACAGACAAAGCTTCTCATTCCGACGTAAAGAGGCTTTGCGAGTTTTGCAAAATATCTGCTTCTATACCCGCGCCATCGAGTATGGTATGAAAAAGAAAATCGGTATGATAGCGTTTGTTTCTGTTTTGTAGCAGTCGTTCGTACATTCCGGGCTTCGCCTCGCGATAAGTATCGGAAAGCCAGACGATACAAGCCGGATTATGAGCGGCATCGACCGTGTTTGCGTGAAGCCACAAACCATCCTCTCCGAGCGCCTCACCGTGATCGGACAGATAGATCATCAGCGCCTTACGGTTACGAAGTCGATTAATGATACAAGAGATAAAGTAATCGGTAAAAACGACCGTATTATCATAGGAGTTAATCATTTCTTCCGATGTATTGGCCGTAACGATACGACTTTTCGTTTCAGGCACGAACCGTCGAAACTCGTCCGTATAATGCGCATTATAATACCAATGCGATCCTATGGTGTGCATAATCACCAATCCTCCGTCCGTCATGTCGGGTAATACCGTGTCGAGAGGCGGAAGCAACAACTCATCCGTCCAATGATCAAACACGTAATACGATTTATTGATATTCCCATAAATCAACCGGTCGCATTCTTCCATAAAATAAACATACGTTTTGGCCGGCTCCTGATTGCCCAGCCAGACAGTAGGAAAACCGCAACGTTTGAACAGATCGACGAAGGAGCGTTCGCTGTCGGCACGTTCGGGCGCCAGACTGTCGGCACGGGTCATGATATGCGCGATGCTCGGATTCGTATACGTATAGGGGGAATAGATGTTGGGAAACGAAACGACGCTTTCGGTCGCAAGAAGAGGGGTCGTGTTACGTGCATAGCCGTTCAGTCCCAAATGATCGGCACGCAATGATTCTCCGAGAATCAGTACGACCAGCGGCTTATCGACGGGTGCGGTAACTTTGCCGGGAAGCGGTTCTCGATAACTCCGAGCTGTTTTCTTTTCGGCAAAATAACGCTGAGGAATAAAGTACAGATTCATCGGGATACGTTCCGTCATCGGACGTCCGATACGGGGTAATTGAAATACCACAATCGTCAATGCTACAGCCAAAACAACATGTAAAGCAGGTAAGGGCACTACCGGTAACTTACGAAAGCGATATACAGTAAAACCGACTCCGGCCAATAAGCTGGCGATCATCGTCAGGATAAGCCAGACACTGATCAACTCTTGCGTAATTTTATGGTCGTTGTCAAGTGCCGCATCAAAGATCATCGTCGTAAAAATAGTGCCGGTCGTGTATCGGAAATAAGTCAATACACCGGACAACACGCATACGAGGGGATAGATGCTTGCAAAAACATATTTATTGATCGAAAGCAAATAGAAAACCGGAAATATCCCGATCAGGATGGCCAGCCATTGAGAGAAAAGGATCAAGCGGTCGGTGAGAGCATGGGTGGGAGCCGTGAAGAAGTCGGAAGCCGTATACGCAAGACCGACAAATAAGGTAGCAGCTCCGGCGAATAGCCAGACGGATAGGTGTTGCTTAAACTTTTGCATCAAATTATGTTTTGAATCCCTCTCCGCGAAACTCTTCTCAAGAAAGCTTCGCGGAGAGGCGCAATACAAAGCGCATTACTTTTCGAGCGCTTTGATCAGTAAATATCGATGTTATGTATTATGGTTTCCGAAGTTTGAATTTGATGTTGTTCAAATCTTGCGGATTGACTCCGGTCGTTTTCAGTACGACCGTACCGGTCGGATCGATCACAAAAACCGTCGGTCGGGCTTGGGCGCCGTATATGATTTTAAACGGCGTATGATCCATTTTGAAATCGGACACAAGCGTAAAAGGAAGATTCATCTTCTCTACGTAATCTTCCCGTAATTGCTCCGGACTGCTTGAAATACAGTAAACGACAATCTCCAAGTCGTCACGCGAAGTTGACTCGTACAGTTGCTTTAACTCATTTCGTCCCTCCTCGCCCATGCAACTGATCCCGTCGTAGAGCAATACGATGTATTTGCCTTCGAGCGATGATAACCGAAACGGACGGCCGTCGGCAGCGGTAGCTTCGAAATCGGCATAGCGGGCTCCTTCTTCTATCTGATGCGTATCCAAGTGCATGCGGATACTTTTCCCATAAGGCGACGTTTTCATTTCGTCAGGGAGACGGTTCCAGACAGCCTCGACGGTATCTTTCGGCAGATTGAGACGCACCCAAAACAACCGTTGCAAGCCACTCGGCACGGATGCGAAACGCAAAGCCGCCTGCTCATTCCGTCGCTGCGCATCTTCGAGATTCTTTTTAAATTCATGTTTCAATGCTTCTTTCCGCTCCGGTTCGCGCTTCATCAGGGCATAGATCGAATCGTTTTGCCGTTCATAGGCTTCCCAGATTTCTTTGTCCAG
Source organism: Tannerella sp. (assembly GCF_052170195.1). Lineage (GTDB taxonomy): Bacteria > Bacteroidota > Bacteroidia > Bacteroidales > Tannerellaceae > Tannerella. The sequence continues at coordinate 14,375 of NZ_JBQNAZ010000002.1, forward strand.
TTTCAGGTAATTCTCTTCCGTTATTTCCTGCGCCATACCGGCCGCAACAAAGACCGACAGAAGAACGGTCATCATATAAATTCGTTTCATAAAATGGGGAGTATTTAATGAGTAAATAAAAATATCATCCGCCATACGAACTATCGTATGATGAGGTAAATGATATAATAATGTTTGATGCCGAATGTCGCGTAACGCTCCCTTGCGTTTCCCGCATCGAGAATACAGTACGAAGCCATGCCCTTTCCGGTATCGTAAGGAGGAGTGTATGCAAAAACGGGAGTAAGTTTATTCACAGGAAGTTTCATGCTTTCATCATCATCGCAGGAAATGGTTCGAAGGGAATAGTCTGCATTTCCTCTGAGTTTTTTTGTCAGACAGATAGCGGGATAATCCATCAGCAGACGGAAGGTATCGGCTTCGAGCTTTCCGGCAAGCGCCACCCTAAAAACACTGTCGCCCGGCAGAAACGTTCTATAACGACAAGGGTCATAAAGATATTCTATCGTCTTCCCGTTTACTTCCATCGGTATCCGCTGTTCTTTACATTCTAAATCCGTTGAGTCGGGACGCACTTTCTCACCGTTCTCGTATTCTTCGGTATATAACAAAAATTGTTTGCCGTGCGCCAAGGTATCGGTGCACGTAAATCCGGTGTACTGAATATTGTTCAATTGATTGAGTAAAGTAAGGTCACGGTTCAGAGAAATAAACCGGATGCTGATACTGTCGTTCTGCGCCATACCGGAGGTAGCAGAGAGCAGTAAAAAGACAATTATGCCATAGATTTGTTTCATGAAAGTTTTATGAATAGACGTGAAACGAGCTTGTCTGGGATTGATCTTTTATGAAGACGCCTTCATAATGCGAACGAGGCTGTCTGCAAAGTCGGGTAGGACTTTTCGGACAGCCTCGCTTATACGAAAAATTCAGATACAAAGCGTTTCGTTACGCTTCTCCGCTCTTATTCGGCCGGTGTTTCGGGTTGTTGCTGTGCAGCATCCGGTTGCGCTGTTCCGAAGTTCGGTGCTACCGCATTGGGATCTACCATCACCGCATCGTTCACCTGCTGCTGAATTTCAGATTCCTGTTGCTGCATCGTCGACTCACCATGAGGGATGAACGACGTAATGACAATACTCAAGACAACGACTGTGCCGGCCAATGCCCATGTCGCTTTTTCAAGGAAGTCCGTCGTTTTGCGAACGCCCATGATCTGATTCGACGAAGAGAATCCGGAAGCCAGTCCGCCTCCTTTTGAGTTTTGCACCAATACAATCAATATCAGAAAAACAGATGCAATAAAAATCAAAATCGATAAAAATACGTACATTATATTTTTTGTTTAGAATGAATAATCAACTTTTCCAAGAATCGGATTTGGTCCGCAAAGTAAATATTTTTTTTCGGATATTTCAAACTTAAACTTCTAATAATCTCCAGCGCTTTCTCATAACGCTTCTGACGAATGTAAACATGAGCCAGTGTTTCAGTAAAATACGAATCATCCAGCGTGCCGTGATCAACCTCCGCCGTATGCTTCCGCTCAGGCTCTTCCTGATCTGTATCCCTGCCTTTTCCGACCTGCTCGGGCGTGAGTCTTCCGATCCGTTCGTTTCCGCTCTCGATAAAGGAATCGATCAGCTCCTGATGGCGCAGTTTATTTTTCGAAGCAGAGGCATCGGGATCTTTCTCGGTCAGCCAGCGCATATAGTCCAACGAAGCGGACGGTTCAAAGGCAGGTTTCGACAATTCCGTTTCCATCTCGTCCATCGGGTCGGATAAATATTCATTGACCGGAGCAGTTTGCTTTTGCCCGTCTTCACCTTCCCCCCTTTGGCCGCAGGGTTCTTTGCCGTAACGCGCCCCTTCGAGCCACAGGAAGAGCTGTGTCCTGTCGGGGACACCAATGGCTCTTTTCTTCAGTTCGATATTCAGGCGCAGGTCGTTCGTCACCTGCAGGTTCTTCAGGTAGAGCATCTGAACGGCATGAAAGTAGGGAAAATCTTCCGCAATCTGCTTGAGTTCGGGCAGTGTTTTCTCCGACAACAAGGCCGGCGCATTCATCAGTTGATATAATTCCTCACACGTCATCGTTTACCAATTAGCTACCGTTGCATTATAAATCTGCCCGACCAGATCATTGATGATCTCCTTACACAATTCATCCTGTACCTGATCGATGGTTTTCGTATTCTCAAAATCGCGATACGACGAGAAAGACTGTTCAAATCCTTCCTCCGGCTTGACCTGATTGGTATAGCGCACCCTGACGGTAATCGTCAGACGGGTCAAGGTAGCGAACGACGCTCTTCCGTCGGGCGTATCTTTCACCGCCTGCGGCGTTAGATCGTAGCCCGTGATTTCGCCCTCCAGATCGAGTGTTCCGTTTTCGCGCAGTACGCTCAGCTTCGTCTGCCGTACATACCGGTCTTTCAGCTCGTCGGTGAATCTTTGAGCCAAAGGACCGTAGACGAGCGGCGCCATATTGGGAAAATCCTTGATGGAAATAGATTTCACGAGCGTATAATCAATCGATGTACCGCTGAATTTGTAGGAGATCGAGCAGGCCTCCAGCATGAACAGCGCGACAAGCGTCAAAAAGCTTGCGGTTATTTTCTTAGTCCAGCCCATATTCCTTAATTTTCCGGTACAGGGTACGTTCCGAGATTTTAAGCTCGGCCGCGGCATTTTTACGGCGACCGTTATGTTTTTCCAATGCCCGGCGAATCATTTCTTTCTCCACCTCGTCGAGTGCGAGTAATTCTTCAACGGTTTCGGCTTCTTGAATGGGATCCGTATCAATGGGATGTGTCGTATAAGTCGGTACATCGGGCTGTTCGACGGGCATAGCCATCTGGATGTTTCCGCCCATAATGTCGTGCACGAGTTTTTTCAGTTCGTTCACATCCTTCTTCATATCGAACAACACCTGATAGAGAATCTCGCGTTCGGTATGAAAGAGTTTCTGGTCTTCTTTCTGATGCGCCAGCACCGGCAGTTTTTGCATGTCGAGACTGGGGAGGTACTGGCGCAGTTCGTCTGCGGTAATCGTGCGGTCGCGCTCGATGACGGAAATTCGCTCCGTCACATTCTTCAATTCTCTGACGTTCCCCGGCCAACGATAACTCACCAGCAGGCGACGGGCATTTTCTTCAAGCTGAATGGCAGGCATCCGGTACTTCTCGGCACAGTCGCTTGCAAATTTACGAAACAGCAGCAAGATATCTTCGGGGCGGTCGCGTAACGGAGGAATAACGATGGGTACGGTGTTGAGCCGGTAATACAAATCTTCGCGAAAACGATGTTGAGCGACGGCTTCTGCCAGATTCACATTCGTGGCCGCCACGATGCGTACATCGGTTTTCTGCACCTTCGATGATCCGACCTTGATAAATTCGCCGCTTTCGAGCACACGCAACAAACGCGCCTGAGTGGGAGTAGGCAGCTCGCCGACCTCGTCTAAAAAGATCGTCCCGCCATCGGCCACCTCAAAATATCCTTTCCGGTCGGCCAACGCGCCCGTAAACGAGCCTTTTTCGTGCCCGAACAACTCGGAGTCGATCGTTCCTTCGGGGATGGCACCACAATTGACCGCAATGTATTGTCCGTGTTTGCGCGGACTGTTCTGATGAATGATTTGCGGAAAATTCTCCTTTCCGACCCCGCTCTCGCCGGTAATCAGTACGGAAAGATCGGTGGGCGCTACCTGAAGCGCTACGTCGATCGCCCGGTTGAGCGCCGGACTGTTGCCGATAATCCCAAATCGTTGCTTGATTTGTTGTATGCCTTCTGTCATCATGATGCTGTAATTTTTTCAGTTTGACCTGACAAAATTACCTTATTTCTTGGAGACGGCAAAAAAACATCTGAAAAATTCCTGTACGTAGAGAGCAGAAGAACCCCAAGACGGATTTATCCTTTCTGACCGTACGTCGTACGATAAAGGAAATCGGCCAGTGCTTTATCATCGGTATAGCTCCGAATGATTTCCGGTTCAATCGGCTGACCGATATGCACATCGAGCGTCTTACCCCGTTTATTGAACGCTTCGGTAGGTACCCGCAGCAGCCTTATTTTCCAGTTGATCTGCCCTAACCAATAGAAGAATTTCGAGTTTCGACAATCGAAGTAGACGGGATAGACCGGTACGCCGGCCTTACGTATCAAACGAATCACACTGTGTGTCCACGGAAGGTCAAACACCTTTCCTTCCCTGTTACGGAAAGACATGGCGCCGGCCGGGAAGAAGCCCATGGGATGACCGTTGTTAAGTCGTTCGAGCGAAGCACGCACACCGTTCACATTCGCCGGATTAGCGGCTGACTGCCCGCCGGTTTTCGGTACGACGGCAATGAAATTATCGGCCATCGCCCCGATTTTTTCCAGAATGCCGTTGACCATCACGCAGAAGTCTGTCCGCCGCGAGGCAAAAATATCGATCAGCATGATGCCGTCGAGCGATCCGATCGGATGATTGGAGACGGTGATGAACGCGCCTTCGGGAAGTGTCTTCAGACGGTCGGAGTGATGAATCCTGTATTTCACATCCATCATAGGGTCGGCAAGTATGGCCGACGTAAATTCGGCTCCGCGAAGGTGGCTGTATCGGGCGTGAATCGTATTGACCTTGCCAATGTTGAGCCATTTCATCAGTCGTTTGGCCAAAAAAGCTGCCCATCTCTTTTTGAAGACGGGCGCCAACTGCTGCAAATCGTATATGTCGAGTACCGTTTTTTTCATGCTTCTTCTTTCAGGATGGCCATACATATACGTTCGTGTTTCCGGACAGAGACGTAAAGAATGCTATTCAGAACCACAATTTCGAACGCGAAATAGATCCATACCAGCCCACTCCAGCGAAGACTGAGAAGCATCACGGCAAAGAGCACGACGGTACGGCCGTTAAACGTCATCCAGTCGATATATCGTTTCATCAACCGGCGGCTTTGCTTGCGAAAGCGGAGGCGGAGAGGTTCGGGAATATCGTCTCCGTAACGGGCGTGCAAGGTGCGCAGCATCGTCTGCAAAGCGGGGGTTAATCGTTCCTGCACCCACGTGTATAAGGCGTATAACACGTAGAAAAACTTGTTTACCCGCTTCTTGATAACTTTTCGTTGCGCCTTGACCTGCTCCGTGCGCTGAAACTCCTTGCCTTTTTCCTTGCTGACGAAATAGAGGTGAAGCGTCTTGTAATAATCCGTAATACCGGCTTGGAGAAGATGTGACAGTCCGGCCGCGACGGCAGGCACAAAGAACCATCCGGTACCGTAGAGATGTGTGAGTCGCAAGGCGAGCGCCACGTAAATGACGGTAAACCAAATGTCGCCGGCTATGCCGTCGAGGATACGTCCGATCTCGGATTTGATGCCCGTCAGACGCGCCAGTTGCCCGTCTACGCAGTCGAGAATATTGGCAAAAACGAGCAGCAGGATACCAAGTAGCGTATACGTGAAGTTGTTCGTGAAATAGAACAGCCATCCTGCTCCGGCTCCGACGAAGATGGAGAAAAACGTAATCATGTTCGGAGTGATTCCCGTGTGACGGAGCATGCGAGCGATCCGGAAACCTATCGGACGGTAGAAGTACAAATCGATGATATTTTCCGTCTCGATCGATTTCAGCGATGTTTCATATTCTTTATCATTCATCTTTTATCGATATGCATAGCCGCCGTCTGCAACGACCACCGAGCCATTCATATAATTGTTTTCAATCAACATACGATAGATTTCCGCCACTTCGTCGGGACGGCAGAAACGCCCCATCGCCACCTTCGCCTCGATGTTGCGGCGTATCTCGACCGGTTTGTTCTTTTGCCAGTCGGTATCGACAAAGCCGGGTGCTACGGCATTGACTCGGATACCGTACGGCGCAAGGAATTTGACCAGATTCCTCGTCAGGGCATGAACGGCTGATTTGGTCACGCCATAGGATAGCGAGGTGGCATGCGGTTCGATCCCCATCAATGAGCCGGTGAACACGACGGCCGCCCCGCGTTGCATACGCCCCACGATGCGCTGAAGCAGAAACACCGGAAAATGCACATTGGCGAAGAATTGTCGTTCCCACTCGGCAAGATTCATCTCTTCAAACGTCGTGCGATACGTCGTTCCGGCATTCAGCACAAGGGCATCGAGTTTCACGCCCGAATCATTCAGACGGTTCTCGATCCGGTCGATTGATTCTTTCTGCGTGATGTCGGCCTGTAGCACATCGACCTTCACCGCATGGTCTTTCTGCAATGCGGCGGCGAGGTTTGCGGCGGTTGTTTCGTCGGTGTTATATGTCAGCAGCAAGTCATACCCTGCCTTGGCCAGACACAGGGCTATCGCTTTTCCGATCCCTTTTGTCCCGCCTGTAATCAGTACCTGTTTTGCCATTGTTACTTTGCTTTTTTCGATGCCGTTTTCTTCGGAGCGGTATTTTCGGCTGCTACCGGAGCAACTTCCATCGTTTTTACGGAAACAGGTTTTGCCTTTCGTTCATCTTGCAAATGCTTCTCGTACGAGTCGTGAATTGTCTTGCGCAGCGATGACGAAGAGACGCCCGTACCGTAGGGGAAATAAAAGACCTGCACATCGACATCTTTCAGATAGTCGTACTTCCCATACCAGTCATCGCCTACCACAAAAGCGTCGATATTGAGTTTTTTGACAATCTCGGTATGATCGAGGGTATGTTGCGGAATGACGATATCGGGCGTTTTGAGCGCTTCGATGATCTGCATGCGTTCGTTAAACGGGATGATAGGAGGCGCCTTATAGGAAGAAACCAACTCGTCGGTGCTTACCCCGACAATGAGGATATCGCCCAGACTGCGTGCATAGTTAATCATGCGTAGATGATTGTAATGGAACATATCGAATGTTCCCGATGTATACACAATCGTTTTATTTTTGAACATAATTCCTTTAGCTTACTGGAAGGGCAAAGATATAGCTTTTTTTCAATTTTTACAATTTATACTACCTTTCACACACGAAAGAGAGACGCGTTGGCCTTTTCTGGAAAACGGTATCGCATTTTCGTTGCCACAATGATGGTTTTAATCAATCTGTGTAGAGATTTATTTCCCGCATCGTTGTTTGTAATAAATCTGTGCGAAGATTTATTCCCTGCAAATTGTTTCTAATAAATCTGTGTGAAGATTTATCTCCCGCATCGTTGTTTGTAATAAATCTGTGTGAAGATTTATTCCCCGCAAGTTGTTTCTGATAAATCTGTGTAGAGATTTATTAGCCGCAACGCTGTTTGGTTAAAATTCCTGTAGCGATTTATCTCCCACAAATTATTTGCGATAAAACCGAACAGGAAGCGTTCGCCCGATTTTCCACGCGAACGCCTCCTCCTTGTTACGATTCGTCCAAATCGTCTTTCGTGAGATCGAGTTTGACGTTATCGTGCCCACCTTTGTCTACATACTCTGTCCGTAGGGGATTGGCCGTCATCTCACGGTAGATTTCGCGGTGGCGAAAGATGTCGATCGAAGCATAGACGGCATGGCGGAAAGAGACTTCGGAGGCTTCGTTTCGACCGGCAATATCGTAGGCTGTTCCATGATCGGGCGAGGTGCGGACAATGGGCAACCCGGCCGTATAGTTCACGCCGTTGTCCATCGCCAGCGTCTTAAACGGGGCCAGTCCCTGATCGTGATACATGGCCAGTACTCCGTCAAAATGTTGATACATCTTCGAACCGAAGAAGCCGTCGGCCGCGTAGGGTCCGAACGACATTACTCCTTCTTTCTCGGCCTCATTGATGGCCGGAATGATGATCGTCTCTTCCTCGCGCCCCAGCAAACCGGCTTCGCCCGCATGCGGATTGAGTGCCAGCACGGCAATGCGCGGACGGACAATGCCGAAGTCTTGCTTGAGCGAGGTATTGAAAAGTATGAGTTTGCGCACGATTGACTCTTGTGTGAGGCTGTCTTTAATTTCCGTCACCGGTACATGACCTGTCACCAACGCTACGCGCAAGTCTTCGTTCATCAGCACCATGAGCGAGCGATGCTGTCCGTTTTCGCCGAAGCACTCTTCAAGGTATTCGGTATGACCGGGAAAGCGGAAACCTTCGCATTGGATGTTGTGTTTGTTGATCGGCGCCGTTACAAGCGTATCGATCGCGCCGCGCTTAAGATCGGCCACCGCGGCCTCAAGGGCTTTGAAGGCGGCCTTGCCTCCGTCGCCGGTCGATTCGCCGGGGGTGGCCGTCAGTTCGGCCGGCACACAATTGATGATATTCAGCTTACCTTCCACCGCATCCTGAGGCTTTTGAATGACCTTAAAAGTCAGCGGTTCGATACCCAACGTTTTCTGATACGCAAGAGCGATTTTGAGCGAGCCGTAAATCACCGGCGTACAAAGTTCCATCATCCGGTCTTCGGCGAATGTTTTCAGGATGATTTCGTACCCGACGCCGTTGATGTCGCCGTGCGTAATGCCGACCTTAATCATTTTTCTTCCCGTTTATTTGCTGTTCTTCGTCTTGCGTATTTTCATTCATGTCGCCGACCGTGTCGAGCGGCTTGTCGAACTCGCCCGGCAGACGCAAGGTGTGCAACGCAGCTTCGAGCCGGCGGATGTAATTCCGCTTGTCCGTTTCGGGCGCATATACGAACCCTTCGGCCACCACGATGCGGTTGTTGGCCTCGTCGAGGCGCGCATAGCTGACGAAGGGCCCTCCCATCATGTCGCCTTCCATCTTCCACAAGCCCCGCAACACACCGCAATATTTGCCTTGCAGTTTTTTGACTTCGTACGAGAGTCCGAAAGGTACCGTCGTCATGTGAGAATTGGGGAACGCACCGGGGATATTCGCACCGAGAATCGAGTCGCGCATCGCTCTGAAATATTCCTGCGAGAACGTGTTGGCATCGGTATATGGGAACGTATAGACTACCACATCCATACGTCCGGTATTGGCATTGTTCGACGCCCAATAGAAATCGGCCGTATCTTTATCGGAAGTAATGTCGGAAGGCACATTGAGCATCACATCGAACTTGGTTTTGACCTTATCCATCACGCGAGAGCTGTACGTTTCCTGCATCACCTCGGCCATGCGTGCCATCTCCAACCGGGTGAAATAATCGGTCAGTATACCTTGATGCAGCCTCAGGTAATCGATGAGCATCGATTCGTTCGGAGCGGTAAAATATACGACGGTCTGCCCCGAAGCCCAACGATTTTTTTCGGTACGCAGCGAGAGCCTCGTATATTTTCCTTCGTCAATATCGACCATGAGGATGTTGCGAACATACGTCATGAGACCGTTAAAATCGTTCGGCGCCACATACGTAATCCGCATCGAAGGTTCGATCTGCGGAAGGCCGTGTACCGGCTGGCGCAGTTCCTCTTTCAGCACTGCTCCCAGCGTATCATTCCAGTTCGAAGGTGTGGCAACGACCACCACTTCGTACGGCATACCGGTTGCCGTCACTACCGACGGGGTTGAATGGCAGGCGCCGAGTAACGCCAGCAAAAGTCCCGCCATGAGAGTTAAAATCGGAGTTTTCATCGTGTATAAAAATTTTGTTTACAAACGTACATAAAAAATTTGATTGTATAACCCGTATGCCCGATAAAATTTCACTTTTCTACAAGCGCTTATCTTTTTTTTCGTCGTTCAAACGGGCGGTCGATAACATTCCGCAGGCCGCGAAAATATCTTCTCCTCGCGAAGCACGAATCGTACAGACGACGCCTTTCGCATTGAGCGCATCGCGAAACTGCTCCATCCTGGCTGGCGTACAGCTTTTGAGCGGCACGGAAGGAATGGCATGAAAACGGATCAGGTTCACGCGACACGGAATACCCTTAAGCAATGCCGCCAGCGCCTTGACATGTCCGAGCGTATCATTCAGTCCTTCGAAGAGGATGTATTCGAACGAGACGCGCCGCTGATGCGCAAAATCATATTGCCGCAACAATCCGATCAGGTCGGTGAGCGAGTAAGCCTTTTCGACCGGCATCAAGGACTGACGTTCTTCGGGGAAAGGCGAATGCAGGCTGACGGCCAGATGACAGGTGCTTTCGTCGAGAAAACGGCGCAGACCTTTAGGCACCCCGACGGTCGATACCGTAATCCGCTTGGGGCTCCAGCCGTAACCGTACGGCTCGGTCAGTATTTCAAGCACGTTGAACAGTTCGTTCGGATTGTCGAACGGCTCACCCATCCCCATAAAGACGACGTTCGTGAGCTTGTCTGACTCGGGTACCGAGCGGATCTGATTCAATATCTCGTTCGCCGTCAAGTTGGCCGAGAATCCCTGCTTGCCCGTCATGCAAAACAGGCATCCCATCTTACACCCTACTTGCGACGAGACACAAAGCGTCGCCCGGTTTTCGGACGGGATAAAGACCGCTTCGACTGCGCGCGCCTTGCCCGCCGAAAACAGGTACTTGACCGTTCCGTCTATCGAACGTACCGATTCGGCAGGCGCTACGGCTCCTACCTCATAGTGCGTTTCGAGCAACTTCCGTTTCGCCAAAGCGATGTTCGTCATATCTGCGATCGCCCCGACTTGTTTCCGGTACAGCCAGTCGGCCATCTGTCCGGCAGCATAAGCCGGCAGGCCTACTTCGGCAGCCACTTCACGCAATTGTGCAAGGGTCATCCCCAACAAACGTTTTTTTGCTTCCATTGTTTATGTATAAAACGATAAAAAACGGCGTGCCATCACAGGGGAATTGCTCCATTGCTTTTCATCTTACCCCTTCCTACACACCTTAAGAGGGTGCGCCAAAACCTTTCGTTTTGACACACCCTCTTTTATAATTCATGCCCAAAAAGATTTACTCGAAACGGATCCGATTGTCGTTTATCTTCGCCCCTTCCATCAGTTTCTGGATGGAGAAATAGCCGACACGCGGTCCCATATTTTCTTCCAACGAACGCACCTGCTCTTTTTCGTCATACGGCACATTCTCTTTTGTACGATTATACACCCTGAAGACGTACACCCCATTGTTTCCGGCAAGCGGACCGGCCAATTCGTTCTGAGCGGCATAGGCTACACCCGCATTCAGGACGGGCTCCATACCGATACCCGAAATCCGGGGCGTATTCATCGTAATGTATCTCACCGTGTCGATGCGCGAACCCATCGCCTGCGCATAGGCATCGATCGAGGTCAGATTTTTCGCTTTCAGATCTTTGACAATCTGCTCACCTTTCTTCTGAGCCAATAGCTCCATACGAATCATCGGAGCCACCGACTGCATCGGCTGATAACCTTCTTCCAGCACGTCGCGAAGGATCGCTACCACGTAGGTCGTTTGATAACCGTCGGTATTCGACAGTCTCGACTTACATTCTTTGATATCTGAAACAGTACCTTTCTTTTCGTTCTCGAAAGCCCAACGAACAACCTGACGGGCATCCTGAATGCCGCCGAGATTATGCTCTTGAGTCGTTACCGTTACATTCTGAACCAGTTCGTAATTGCTCTCCTTCACGGCTTCCGTTATCTTATCGGCCGTATTGTTTTTTGCCACAAAACTATTCAGGTCGTTGAACATTTGGCTGTATGTCTTATTGCTCGGCGCAACATCCATATACACATAACCCACTTTATATTTAGGTACACTGGCCGTACGTTCCGTAACTTTCATCAGGTGATAACCGTTCTGTGTCTTAATCAAGATCGGCTGATTCAGAGCAGCCGAAAAGGCCTCGCGCTGAAACTCGGCGCCGATATTGCTTTGCGCAATGGCAGCCTCGGTAAGCCATCCCAAGTCTGCTCCCGTTTCGGCCGCACCGAACGACGAATATTTCTTGGCCAACTCGTCCATGTCGGCTCCGCCTTTCAGGAGCGTCATCAAGCTGTCGGCCAAATGCGTCAGTTCGTTCGTTACAACACCCTGCGATGCCAGAAAAATATCGCTGATCTTCACCGAATCCGAAGCCATCTTCTTATCGACAAGTTTATATACACGATAGCTGTCATCTTTAAAAACAGGACCTTCTACCGCGCCGACCTCGGCCGTCGAAACGAAACGTTTCAAATCTTCATCCCGCATGTCTTTTTCCGACACGAAAAAATCCATGTACGGATTTCTGGAATATCTGGATATGATATGCTCAATGCTGTCGGTAGCCATCAGTTGAGCTCTTACGTCTTCGATTTCCTTGCTCACCTGCTCATAATCATCCTGACTCGGACGTACGTTGACGGCGATGTAATCGAGCACTCTCGCTTCGCTCTGCTTATACTGTTCCTTACGAAGGTTATAAATCTTCCGGATTTCGGAGTCGTCTACTTTCACTGTCGAGTCGGGAATGGAAGCGTACGACTGCATGGCATACACAATATCCGAACTCTCGATAGATCCTTCATATGCATCTTTAGCATCGATCGGATTGGCTACAATAGCTTTAGAGAGCAGATTCGTATATTTTTCCTGCATCCGCTGCATCTTCATGTTACGCTCCCAGAACAACCAGAAATCGCGCATGCGAGCCACTTCTTCGCGTTGTGCTTCGGGAACAGCCTCTATATTTTCAAGCGTTTTAAGTATGCTCAAGGCACGCGTCTTGCTGAACTGCTGTGTCTGAGGGTCGATAAACAAAGGATTCTGCTGAACGATCTGCGGCACATGGTCTCCCTGAATCATGTCGAACAATTCGTCCGAAGTCACATCAATACCGATCTTGTCCAATACGTCTTTCATCACAATTTCATGCACCATTGAGTTGTATACGCTCTGACGCAACTGCGTAGTCTGATCTTCCGTAAGACTTTGCAGACCATACTGCAACTTGTATACTTCGGTCATTTCCTCAATACGTTGCTGGTAATCCTGATAATCGACTGGGGTGCCGTCTACCGTCACCACCTGATTTTGAGAGTGCCGGAAATACGTTGATCCGGAATTCAAAAAGTCCTGTACAATAAATCCGAGTAAAGCAAGCCCAACCACGATAACAAGAAGCGGAGCATGACCTCTAATTTTTTCTAACGTAGCCATCTAATCTGTTTTCTATGTTTTTAATTTATTTATCCTTTATTTAGGGGCACAAAGGTACAAAAAAAAAGAAATGACCCAATTATTTCCTTCTTTTTTTATTTTTACGGCGAAAGTGGCGGTTCGGATTGCGTCGTATCCGCCTTGTCTGTTTCTAACGGTATCTCCGCCCCTGCATTGAAAATCCGGTATTGCGTAAGGGTGAGGTTGGACTCGAAGCCCATGCCGGTGTTCACAAAATCGCCTTTGGTAATGCGGATAAAACGATCGGAATAAACTTTCTTTCCCTGATCGTCCCAAAACAAAAGTTCGGTTTCGAACTGTTCTCCTTCAAGGTTCTTGACACGCACGTTGCCCGACAGCTTCCAAAGTTCTTTCCGTTTATAGTAGTAAGCCGTATCGGCATCGACACTCGCCTCGACCCGAAAGAGCGAGTCGAATTTTTCCAGATGTACTTTCTCCGGGAAGAACCAGTACGGCTCTTCCGCCTCGTCGAACATCAGCCATTCTGCAGTCACGACTTTATACCGGGTAATCCCAGAATCGGATACCATTGTCACAATTTGGGTCGCTTTCATCGTATACGAGCTATCCGGATCGAACCCGACATCTACGATTTCCTTCTTCTCGCCGCCACAGGAAACGAGGGCGCATAAAAGAGGCATAGCAATCACTCCGAAGAGGATTGCTATGCGAGATTGGTTGTTTGAGCGCGAATGCGTCATTCCGCGTTTTTATCTTACCGTCGTCTGCTCACCGATCCAGCCTCCGATCATGAAGCTTTGACCTTTATTCAGGTCGGGGTGCATAAACACTTCTTCCGTCGTGGGGAAGTATGAACTGTAAGTCGAAATCAGCGACGCAGCTTCACTGGCTACGGAAGGATCGACCGAACGAGCCTTCTGGAACTTATCTACGGCGGCATAATAAACGCATTTCTTCTTCACCGGATCATCGGGGAAGATGCTGGAAGCCGTCGCAGCATACGCCTTTCCGATCATGATGTACGCCTTTCCGTTATTCGGATTAATGCTCAGCGTCTTGTTGCAAAAGTTACGCATTTTCTGATACGACCGCTGTTCAAGTGCAATGGCTGCCAACGTAAAGTATATGTTTTCCTTCATTTCGTTATCGGTCGCCATTTCGGCCGCTTCGTTGAAATAGCGCTCCGCAGCATCGTAATCTTTCTTTTTTACAGACTGCTTACCCATACCCCATGCGATTTCCGCTGTTTTTTCTTTCTGATAAGCATACTCGGATGCTGCAAAGTAAGCATCGATTTCCTGACATCCGGCTCTTCTCATGAGCGAAATCGTTTCTTTAAGGAAATCCAGATTATCCTTGTTAGCCTCGATCTGATCAGCATAAATACTTTGCAGAGTCTCGCAATCGGCAGCTCCACTGCCCGAAAAACCTTTTTCCACACCAGCTTTCATAGCCGTCAGATTATCTACCAACTTTTGATTGCCGGCACCCTGAGCAGCCTTGATCTGCGCATCAAAAATGGACGAACATTTGAGAAAGTCCTGAACAAATTTTGCCTTATGTCCGGCTTCATCTTTTTCCATCATCTTATGTGAAGCAAACATGTACTGCGAAACAGCCAGTTCGTCCGTCTTTTCCTTATATTCATCCAACACTTGTCCTAACCAGCCATAGACCATCGGAATATCGGCCTTGTCGCCTTTGAGACTCAGGTAATCCTGCGTTTTACGGCCAACAATCCAATCCTTCCCGTATTTCGGGTCGTTCCCGAAATATTGGATACGCTTATCATACACAGCCATCAGATCGTTGATGAGTGCCTCTCGCTTCGTCGCGTCTTTTTCCTGCTCGATCTTCCAATTCATGATACGAACCCCGTAGAGGTAAATATCTTTGGTCGCAGCCGGACATTCTTCGTACGCAATCTTCCAGGACGGATAAGCATCCTGAAAATTGTTTACTTTGGCATAAGGAACAAACAGACTGATGTTTGTCAGGCAGCGAATGCTGTCTTCGCCCGAACCATATTTTGTTCCGTTATCCACTCCTTTCTGTGCATTGGCACCTGCTACTGCCGCCCAAAGACCGGCGACAACTAAAATTCCTTTCATTTTCATCACTATACTGTTTTTTTATGTTCAACAAATCAAGAAACCACAATTCTCTATTTTAATCCACCTTACGTTTAAAGAACCAATATTCGTTAAATGTATAGCTGACCGTGAACCGGAGATACTGCTCATTGATCAGTGCTTTACTGTCCGGAGCTATTTTCACATACTCGAACGAGGCATTGATAAACGAGCGGTTGTCCAACATGGGGAAGCCTACTCCCAATGTCGCTCCATATTCCTTATAACCGCTTCCGTTCACTTTCAGATACGAATCGCTGTAATGCAATCCGGCGCGATAACGGATGCGGTTCAGATACGAACGGGTGAAGTAGTTCGGTATATACTCTCCTCCGAGAGCGACGCGGAGACGATCTTTAAAGTCGTCGCTACGGTTGAAAAACTTTGCACCCGACCATTCCTGATAAGCGACATCAGCGGCCAGAATCATTTTGTAATCTTTGGTATAGGAGAGACCGAAGCCGTACGAATTGGGAATATCGAAACCCTGATTGCGCAACGTATCCCCCTCTATCGTCCGTTCAAAATATTCGGAATTGCTAACGACATGGTAAGCTGTCGTTTTCAGACGACGTTTCGGCGAATAAGCCCATCCGAATGTCAGCCGGTCCGTTTTAGTCAGCGGATGGGTGTATTGCATCCCCACATCGTATTTCAGATTATGTACAACCACCTTATTCAACCGATATAACGGGATATTCAGATTCGTTGCACTCTGATGATTTATATTTCCGAACATATAACTTACGTTCGCTCCAACTGAAAGACGCTTCTTCCATATTTCAACAGACAATCCTCCGTACACTTCGTTTAATCCGCCCGTGCCGGAAAATACATCCGTATAGCCCTCTTTACCTTGACTCGGCGCCATATAATCATATCCGACAGACGAATACGGAAGAATACCGATACTCATCGCCACACGGCGATGAAGTGGGAACTGCATGGCAGCATATTCAAAATTTCCGTTCAAATCGTTTTGTTTGCGCAGACCGTCATCAAGCCATGACATTTGCGCCGTAGCTCCCACATCGAAAAGAAAAGTGAGTGAATCCATGCTCGTGTACGAAGCGGGATTCATCGGGTTAATCTGCTTCGAAGAGCGCAACCCGTAGCCTATCCCTCCCATAGAGCGGCCGGCTCCGAACGAACGGTCGGACAGCATGCCATACCCGTAGCGCGTATAGGGTGAACGCGTGCTGTTTTGTGAAAACAGCGACATACTTAAGCTGACAAGGATGACAAAAATCAGCCCTGATCTACTATTTTTCAACATTATATTATATTATTCGATTTGATCCGATACATATTATATTTGAAGTTGCAAAGATGGAATTTTTCAGGCGTCTTTCAAAATAAAACACACCTCCGTCCGTTAAAAAAACAAAAACAACAGATTCTCTTCGTTTCAACCCATCTTTTTTTCGCGGATATACGCATGATTCTTTAATCGTTTCACCGACATGGTACGAAAGATGAAACGAGATAGATATACCTGTACTTCCCACATAATATTCCGATCGGACAGTTTGGACTCCGAACCGTCACCATCCATCTGTTTTTCCGTTAAAAAGAATTATCTTTGCGGACTTTATGAGGTGTAAGACATCGCATCAGACATCCGGAACGATTCGATAGAAATGCTTTTTATCGCATTGTCATGAACAAAGAAAAAAGAAGAACATGTTGAAAAGAAAACGAAACCTGCGTTGCGGAAAAGGGCTGCTGGCAGGCTTTTTGCTCTCCATCGCCCTTACCATCAGCGGACAGACAGCCAATTCAGGCAATCACCTCCGCATCAGCCTGCTGACGTGCTCGCCCAGCGACGACGACGTGTACACGCTCTACGGTCACACGGCCATACGCATTCAGGAAAGACTGGAAACGGAAAGTTTCATCCGCACGTCGGATTATGTCTTCAACTACGGTATTTTTGATTTTTCCAAGCCTAACTTTATTTATCGCTTTGCGTATGGCGAAACGGACTATATACTCGGCGTCATAGATTTCGAGAGCTATCTGAACGAATACCGGATGCGCGGCAGCGAGGTGTGCGAACAGATGCTCAACCTCGACTCGACCGAGCAGGCAGCACTACTCCGGGCACTCACGACAAACGCGCTCCCTGAAAATCGAGTATACCGGTATAATTTTTTCTTCGATAACTGCGCCACCCGTCCGGCCATGATGATCGAACAGGCTGTTCATGGAAAGATCGCATACGCCGAACGACCGGGTGAAGAGTCATTTCGCGACTTGATCAATCGTTGCACACGCTATCATCCATGGAACACCTTCGGCTGTGATCTCGCACTGGGCAGCCCGACCGACCGCACCATGACGCTGCGCGAGTCTTTCTTCATCCCCGCGCGGCTGAAAGAGGCGTTTGCAGAGGCATGGATCATCCGCCCTGACGGATCGAAGCGTCGGCTCGTTTCAGACACCCAAATACTCACGGAAGAAGTGAAAGACGAGCCCCAAAAGACTTTCTTTACGCCATTCGTATGCAGTCTGATTTTCTTCGCTATGGTCGCATTACTGACCCTTATCGAAACCCGCCAAAAGACCTGCCTCCGGTGGCTCGATGTCGGGCTGTTTTTCCTTGCCGGAGCGGCGGGATGCGTACTGTTCTTCCTCAGCTTCCTTTCCGTACATCCCTGCGTGTGGCCAAATGTCTCGCTCGGATGGTTGCATCCGCTTCATTGGGCAGGAGCCGTCCTGATGGCCGTAAAAAAACTTAACAAAGCCGCATATTGTTATCATTTCATTAACTTTGCGGCGCTTTGCGCAGTGCCGATCGGATGGATTCTCCTCCCTCAGCATCTGAACATCGCTTTTATTCCGCTGATGCTAAGTTTAATGTTACGCTCCGGAAAATACTTGATAAGAAGAAAGACAAAACATTTCGAATGATAAAATTCATCTCCTCTCTGATTGCGATTCTGGCGGTAGGCAACCTTCAGGCGCAACAGCATGCCCCGAAATTGGTCGTTTACATCACGGTCGACCAGTTGCGCGGCGATTATATCGAATATTTCTACAACACCTTCGGCGAACGCGGATTCAAACGCCTTTTCAATGAAGGTGCCGTATATCACAATGTCCGCTTCGGGTTCAGCAACGTTGATCAGGCAACGGCTTTCGCCACCCTCTTCACCGGCGCTTATCCTTGCACGCACGGCATCACCGGAAGTATACACTACGATTTCGAAAAAGCCAGAGAAGTTTCGCCACTCTATGATTCCGACTTTCTCGGCAATTACACGCGCGACCATTACTCCCCCCGAAAACTGCTGGCGGCAACGATCGGCGACGAGCTGAAAATCGCTTCGAAAGGGCGAAGCGAAGTCTATGCCATCGCACCTGATGCCGAAAGCGCGATCCTCTCGGCAGGACATGCAGCCAACGGTGCTTTCTGGCTCGATAACTACAATGGCAAGTGGGCTACCACGACCTACTACAAAGGTGTGCCGTGGTATGTGGAAAAATATAACAACGGAAGCGAATCGCTGCCTGCACGGTTAAGCACGCTCGTATGGCAACCGTCTCTGCCGGTCGGCAAATACGACGCACTGCCCTATGTGCAGGAAAACACGGCATTTCAGCACACGTTCAAGGCCAATACCGTAGGATGTTATCCCGACCTGAAGACTTCGCCATACGGCAATAAGGAAGTGAACAGATTAGCAGCTCAGTTCCTCGAATACGGGGCATTCGGAACACGCCCGACACCGGATATGCTGTCTATCACGTTCTATGCCGGAAATTTCCGTGATATGCCCGGCAAAGAGTATAATCGCGAGATTCAGGACACATACCACCAGTTGGACAAAGACCTCGAACAATTGCTCGACCTGATCGATAAAAAGGTCGGTCTCTCTCATACGCTCGTCGTGCTTTCGGGCACAGGTTATTTCAAGAGCGAAGAAACGCTCCCCGAAGGGATGAAACTTGCCGGCGGAGAATTTCATCCTAAACGCTGCATGGCGTTACTGAACATGTATCTGATGGCCATCTACGGTCAGAGAAACTGGATCAACGGATTTTACAACAATCAGGTTTTCCTCAACCGTAAAACGATCGAAGACGCCAAAATCGATCCGGCCGAATTTGAAAACAAGGCGGCGGAGTTTCTGCGCGAGTTCAGCGGGGTGGAACGTGTCACCACCGATATGGCGCTGCGTTCGGGCACGTGGAATGAGGAGATGGCCGACTTTCATCGCGGGACGTATCACACGGGACGCGGCAATCTGCTGATCTCGCTGCAACCGGGCTGGAGAATCAGCGACGAAGAAAACCCGAACGAAAAACCCCGCATCATCCGGAACAACGCGGTACCGATGCCGGCAATCTTCTTCGGATGCGGCATCAAACCGCAACATATTTACCGCGAAATCAAGGCGACGGAGATCGCTCCGACCGTCACACACGTACTGCGTATCCGTCCGCCGAATGCCTGCGACGAATACCCGCTTCCCGAAATCCGGCAACAGTAAGGGTTCGTTTGTCGGGTTTCACACCAAACATCTATTAACAACTAAGAAATTAACAAATACAACGATATGGGATTTAACGAAATAATGACGAAGTTGTTCGGCAACAAGTCACAACGAGATTTAAAAGAAATTACGCCTTACGTAGATAAGATCAAGGCGGCTTACCCGGCCATCGAGGCGCTTTCGCACGATGAGTTGCGCGCCCGTTCGGCAGATATCCGCAAGCGCATACAGGATTACGTGAGCGAAGAGAAAAAACGCATCGAAGAATTGCGCAAGGGCATCGACGGAAAAGAATTGGAAGAGCGCGAAACGATCTGGGCGGAAGTAGACGAAATCGAAAAGAAGATTGCCGACCAGTACGAAAAAGTGCTGGAGGAGGTGCTGCCCGAAGCCTTTGCCATCGTCAAGGATACGGCGCGTCGTTTCGTGCAAAACGAAGAGATTACGGTCACAGCAACGGATTTCGACCGCGACTTGGCGGCCAGCCACGACTTCGTACGCATCGAAGGCGACAAGGCTATCTATCAGAACCATTGGGTAGCCGGAGGCAACGAGGTGAAATGGGACATGATACATTACGACGTGCAGCTTTTCGGCGGCGTCGTGCTGCACAAGGGAAAAATTGCCGAAATGGCCACCGGCGAAGGAAAAACGCTCGTCGCTACGCTGCCCGTCTTCCTCAACGCCCTCACGGGCGAAGGCGTGCATGTGGTAACGGTCAACGACTACCTCTCGAAGCGTGACTCGGAGTGGATGGGACCGCTTTACATGTTTCACGGGCTGTCGGTCGATTGCATCGACAAGCACCAGCCGAACTCCGACAGCCGGCGCAAGGCTTATCTGGCCGACATCACATTCGGGACGAACAACGAATTCGGCTTCGATTACCTGCGCGACAACATGGCCATCAGCCCGCAAGACCTCGTACAGCGCAAACATAACTACGCGATTGTCGACGAGGTAGACTCGGTATTGATCGACGACGCGCGTACGCCGTTGATTATCTCCGGTCCCGTGCCCAAAGGCGAAGAACAGCTCTTCGACGAATACCGCACAAAGGTAGAAACCGTTGTCAACGCCCAGAAGAACTTGTGTACGAAGCTCCTCACCGAAGCCAAATCGAAGATGGCGAGCGACGACAAGAAAACGCACGAAGAAGGAACGCTCCTGCTCTATCGCTCGTTCAAGGGACTGCCCAAAAACAAGGCGCTCATCAAATTTCTGAGCGAACAGGGCGTGAAAGCCAGCATGCTCAAGACCGAAGAGTTTTACATGCAGGACAACATGCGCAACATGCACCTCGTAACGGACGATCTCTATTTCGTCATCGACGAGAAAAACAACAGCATCGAGTTGACCGACAAAGGGCTCGACCTGCTGACGGGTAACATGGAAGATCCGCAATTCTTCGTGCTGCCCGACATCGCTTCGCAACTGTCGGAGATCAGCAACATGGGATTATTGGAGGCGGAGAAACAAGCCAAAAAGGACGAGTTGCTAACGAATTATTCGATCAAGAGCGAACGCGTGCACACGATCAACCAGCTGCTGAAAGCCTACACGCTTTTCGAGAAAGACGACGAATACGTGGTCATCGACGGGCAGGTGAAGATCGTCGACGAGCAGACAGGCCGTATCATGGAAGGCCGTCGTTATTCGGACGGGTTGCATCAGGCCATCGAGGCGAAAGAGCGCGTGAAGGTAGAAGCGGCGACTCAGACGTTCGCCACCATCACCTTGCAGAACTATTTCCGTATGTATCATAAGCTGTCGGGGATGACCGGTACGGCCGAGACGGAGGCCGGCGAGCTTTGGAACATCTATAAATTGGATGTTGTCGTCATCCCGACGAACAAGCCGATTGCGCGTACCGACATGAACGACCGCATCTACAAGACGACCCGCGAGAAGTACAATGCGGTGATCGAAGAGATCAGCACACTGATCGAAGCCGGCCGGCCGGTGCTTGTGGGTACGACTTCGGTCGAAATTTCGGAACTGTTGAGCCGTATGCTCCACATGCGTAAGATTCCGCACAACGTATTAAATGCCAAACTGCACCAGCGGGAGGCGGAGATCGTCGCGCTGGCGGGACAGTCGGGCACGGTGACCATCGCCACGAACATGGCCGGTCGCGGAACCGACATCAAGTTGTCGCCGGCGGTACGCGCTGCGGGGGGATTGGCGATTATCGGTACCGAACGTCATGAGAGCCGTCGTGTAGACCGTCAGTTACGCGGTCGTGCGGGACGTCAGGGCGACCCGGGATCGTCCGTGTTCTTCGTTTCGCTCGAAGACAATCTGATGCGTTTGTTCGCTTCGGAACGGATCGCCGGACTGATGGACAAGCTCGGATTCAAAGAGGGCGAAGTGCTTGAGCACAACATGCTCAGCAAGTCGGTGGAGCGTGCGCAGAAGAAGGTGGAAGAAAACAACTTCGGCATCCGTAAGCGTCTGCTCGAATACGACGACGTGATGAACTCGCAACGAAGCGTGATTTACACGCGTCGGCGTCATGCTCTGATGGGTGAACGGATCGGCCTCGATGTGATGAACACACTCTACGACACGACGACAGCCCTTGTGGAGCAGGCGGTAGAAAGCGGCGATTTCGAAGGGTTCAAACTGGAACTTTTCCGCACGCTCGCGCTTGAATGCCCGGTTTCGGAAGAGACATTCCGCGAAATGAAAACCGATCAGCTCATCAACGAGGTGTTCGATGCGGTGCTGAAACAGTATAAACGCCGGACGGAAAGGATGGCACAAGTGGCCAATCCGGTTATCAAACAGGTATTCGAGAATCAGGGAGCGATGTACGAGAACATCATGATCCCGATCACCGACGGCAAACGGATGTACAACATCTCCTGTAATCTGAAAGAGGCTTACGAGACGGATTCGAAAGCCATCGTGAAGGCGTTTCAGAAAGCGATCACGCTGCATACGATCGATGAGTCGTGGAAGGAGCATCTGCGCGAGATGGACGACCTGCGCCAGTCGGTACAGAACGCCAGCTACGAGAACAAAGACCCGTTGCTGATCTACAAGCTCGAAGCGTATAACCTGTTCAAGGTCATGGTCGAGGAAATGAACAAGAAGACGGTAGCCGTGCTGATGCGCGGACAGATTCCGGTACGTGAAGAAGAGCAGCAATCGATGCAGGTGCGCGAGGCCGCTCCCGAACGACGCACGGACATGAGCCGTTACCGTACGGAGAAAGATACGGTAAGCAGCGGCGGACGGGCCGACGGCGGCGGCGATCCGTTGCTTCCCAAACCTCCGACGGGTGCGGGAGCGTCGCGGCAGCCTCAGGAGCCGGTGCGCGTGGAGAAGAAAGCGGGACGGAACGATCCGTGTCCGTGCGGCAGCGGCAAGAAATACAAAAACTGCCACGGCAAGGGACTCTAAACATTCCTATACATAATAAAAGAGACGCGCCGGAAGGTACGTCTCTTTTCTTTCGGAGAAACAAACAAGTTGAAAAAAATGATGCCGTTTGCCGCCCGTATATGGATATACCGCTTGCTGCTGACGCTTGTCGGAGGGACAGGATGTGCGATGGCATCACACGGCCGGAGCAGCGATGTGTACTTCTCGAAAATCGGTATCGAGCAGGGTCTGTCGCAGCTGTCGGTCATGAATATCTATCAGGACGAGCTGGGCACGATGTGGTTCGGCACGCGCGAGGGCGTGAATCTCTATAACGGGAGCAGCATGACCGTGTTGCAACCGAAAGAAGACGATCCGCATTCGCTGTCGGGCAATTTAATTAAAATGATCTGCGGCGACGGCAATGGCTCCGTATTCATCCAGACCCAAAACGGCATCGACCGGTTCGACCTGCGCACCCGCACCCTGTCACGGGTCACCGACACCCCATACGACGCCATGGCCTACGACACCGACCGTTTGTTGCTGGCCGCGCAGAACCGTATCTTTTCCTATCGCGACGGCAAGTTCTCGCTTCTTCTCGAAATAGGCCGTACACAAACGGTCATTACGCGGATTCATACGGGTACGAACGGACGGCTCTGCATCGGAACGGTCGATTCGGGGGTCTACACGGTCGGGGCCGACGGGCAGGCCAGGCCGCTTATCACGGGTTGCAGCCGCGTCTCGTCGATCTACGAAGACAGCCGGCAGAATCTCTGGATCGCCACGTGGCAAAACGGGCTGTACCGGATGACGCCGCACGGCACGGTCGTCAACTACCGCGAGAGCGCCGACGGACGCGCCCTGTCGTCGAACTTCGTGCGTACCGTATGCGAAGACAACAGCGGCGGAATATGGATCGGTACGAAGAACGGACTCGACCGGTTCGATACCGTCACGGAGCAGTTTACGCACTACGACTCGGAAGAGCACAACCTGCAAAAGTTATCGAACGAGTCGGTCTGGGACTTATACAAAGACCGTCAGGGTACGATTTGGGCAGGCACCTACTTCGGCGGGGTCAATTACTTCAACCCCGAGCACGACTTCTACACGTTCCATGACTTGCAAAAGGGGGTATTGAGGAACAAACCTTTTCCGGTCATCAGCCGGGTAATCGAGGCGGAAGACGGCCGGCTCTTTCTTTGCACCGAAGGCAACGGCCTCCTCTCCTACGACCCATCGGAAAAAACCTACACGGACTATGCAGCCCTGAGACAGAAAAATATCAAGACGGCTTATTACGACCGCGCTCGCCATCAGCTATGGCTCGGCCTGCATCTGGAAGGTTTGTGTATGCTCGATACGAAGACACAACAGGTCTCTTTTTACCGCAAAATCAACGTCGGCCTCTACGAGTCGAATATCGTCCGGGCGATCCTTCCCTACCGCGAGTCCCTGCTCGTAGCCACCTACAACGGGCTCTATCTGTTCGATCCGCACACGAAGCAATTCTCCGTCTTCTCCGAAGTGTTGCACCGATCGGTCACCTACTTCACCGACGTGCAAACCGACGACAACCAACAGCTGTGGGTCGCCGGCCACGGACTCTACCGGTACGACCTGCAGACGGGAATCTGCCGGAGCTATGCGCATCGCAAAGACGACCCGTCGTCGCTCAGCAATAACCAGATCAACAAAATCCTCATCGATCGCAAACGCAACGTATGGATTGCCACCAACGGAGGAGGAGTGAATCTTTACAATCCTTCGTCCGATTCGTTCACCCGCTTCGACTCCGAGAACGGTTCGTTGCCGAACGCTTATATCAGCAATCTGGCCGAGCTGCCTTCGGGCAAATTACTGCTGGCCACCACGCAGGGCTTCTCGACCCTCGACCCTTCCACACACGAGATCGATCATTACGGCCCCGGCAGCGGATTCCCGCTCAACTCGCTTTACAACGGCGGACTGACCGTCACGGCCGATAACGAAGTGTATATTGCCGGCATGAACGGCATGGTATCTTTCGCCGAAGACAAGCTGGCCGGCAACCTGCCGCCTTTTACGCTGCACTTCTCGCAACTGTGGGTCAACCATCTGCCGGTACTGCCCGGCGATGATTCGGGCATCCTGAACGCAGCCCTGCCGTTTACCGAATCCGTTGCGTTGAATCATAAACAGTCGATGCTCGAGATCGAATTTTCGTCCGATCATTTCATCGCAAGCAACCGTCCCGGTTTCCGGTACCGGTTACTGGGCTTGTCCGAACAATGGATGCCGGTGCAACCCGGCGCCCATCGGTTTAACTTTACCGGCATCCATCCGGGCAGATATCGCCTCGAACTGGAGGCTGTCTCGCCCATCGACGGCACCGTGCTGGCACGCACCGCGCTGAAGCTGAACATGGCTCCTCCTTTCTACAAGACATGGTATGCCTATCTGACTTATGCCCTGTTGCTGGCATTGCTGGCCGCGCTTTACGTGCGATTCGTCCAATCGAGGGTACGGCTCGTGGCCTCGCTCGAATATCAGAAGAAAGAAAAGGAGCATTTAGAGGCTGTCAACCAGTCGAAGCTGCGTTTCTTCACCAATATCACACACGAATTCCGTACACCGCTGACCATCATCGCCAGTCAGGTAGATACGGTCATGCAGACGGGTAAGACGTCGGCGGATGTGCACCGGCGCATGGCCAGTGTGCGTCGCAACATCGGGCTTATGCAAAACCTGATCAACGAACTGATGGAGTTTCGCAAGGCCGAGAACGGTAAGCTCGCGATCCGTGCAAGCGAACACGACATCGTTAAATTCATGCACGAAATGTACCTCGCCTTCGAAGAATATGCCGAACACCGACAGATCGATTTCACCTTTCATGCCGACCGGGAAAGCATACCTTTATGGTTCGACCCGGCACAGATGCAGAAAGTATTCTACAACCTCCTCTCCAATGCCTTTAAATATACTTCGGCAGGCGGGAAGATCGGGATGACCGTGAACGAACATGCCGACGAGGTCCGCATCGCCGTGCATGACAGCGGACAGGGTATTCGCGAAACCGATATCCCCCATATCTTCGACCGTTTCTATCAGGCAATCGATACCGGGCTGAAAACCGACGAATCCGTATCGCCCGGAACGGGCATCGGACTGGCGCTGACGAAACATATCGCCGACGCGCACGGGGCGCAGATGCTTGTATCGAGCCGGATCGACGAGGGCAGCGTCTTTGAAGTCGTGATGAAAAAAGGCGCCGGGCATCTCTCGGACGAGCAGAAACGCGAACGACCGGAGAGCGGCGAATGGCATATACGCTCCGTCGAAGTGTACGACGCGCTGCCCGACACGCCTTATCCCGACGAAACGGCCGAAAGCGTACATACGCTGCCTTCCATCCTGATCGTAGAAGATAACCCCGAGCTGCTTCATGTGCTGCAAAGCATCTTCGAGCCGATCTACACCGTTCACACCGCCTCGAACGGCGAAGAAGGACTCCGGAAAACCATCCGGCATCAGCCCGATATCGTATTGAGCGACCTGATGATGCCCGTGCTCTCAGGCAACGAGATGTGCCTGCGAATCAAAAACAATTTCGCCACGTCGCATATCCCCGTCGTCCTGCTCACGGCACAAACGGCCGTCGAAGCCAAACTCGACAGCCTGCGCCTCGGAGCAGACGACTACATCACCAAGCCGTTCGATGTAAACCTGCTCATCGCACGCTGCCGCAACCTGATCGACGGACGACGACGACTGCAGGAAAAATTCGGACGCTCGACCGAACTCCCTCCCTCGGCCATCGCCTCGAACGACATCGACCGCGAATTTATCGAACGCGCCCGTCAGGTCATCGAACGACATCTGGCCAACGAAGACTTCGACGTCGCCCTCTTCTCGCGCGAAATGGCGCTGGGACGCACCCGCCTGTTCCATAAAATCAAAGGTGTGACCGGGCAAACGCCCAACGAGTTTATCCAGACCATTCGGATGAAGAAAGCCACCGGCCTGCTTCAGAACCACCCCGAAATGAATATCGCCGACGTGGCATACAACGTGGGCTTCAGCTCGCCGAAATATTTCTCCAAATGTTTCCGCGAGCAGTTCGGAATGTCTCCCTCCGAATTTCGTGCCCGCCAGCTTGCCCCGCCCTCGGACGGGCAGTAAAGATCGTGATGATTTTGCTCCCGGCCATGCTTGTCCGATAACGAAAGAAACGACTGAACGGAAGAAAAAAACGCTCAATCGTCCATTTCTATGTTTTAAAACATCATTTATCTCTTTCTTTCCCGATATAAGAAGCTTAATTTTGGAGCGTAATTAAAAATTATTACTTCGGGAAAACCCCGAAAGGCAAAATCAAACGGATTGAGCCGTCGGGAAAACCCCGAAAGGCAAAATCAAACGGATTGAACCGTCGGGAAAACCCCGAAAGACAAAATCAAACGGATTGGGTCGTCGGGAAAACCCCGAAAGGCAAAATCAAACGGATTGGGCCGTCGGGAAAACCCCGAAAGGCAAAATCAAACGGATTGGACCGTCGGGAAAAACCCGAAAGGCAAAATATAATAGATTCATTCAAAAAAAACAATGGTATGAAGAAATTAGATTCTCGCGTTCGTATTACGGAAACAGACGATATATCCGACCGTCTGATTCTTCTTTACGACAAACATCCGAACCTTGCAGCCGATCTTTTTCTGGACCGGATTTTTAATCGGATGCGTACGCAATCACTCCATATCACGGAGGCTATCAAACATAACCGTATGCAATCCAAGCTCGGCGCTGCCGATGCGCTGCGCAATCAAAAACTGCGCCGACTGCGCGACATCCTCAACGGATACCGGGCGATGCCGGTACCCGCTCAGAGCATGGCTGCCAACGCGCTTTGGACTGTCTTCTCCAAGTACGGAGTAAAGACCGTCTACCGGAATTATGCTTCCAAATCGTCCTTGCTCGAATCGCTTCTGCTCGATTTTGCCGAACCGGGCGCACAAACGCATGTCGGCATGCTGCCGGGAATGGCCGAAGCGCTGTCCGAACTTCGCCAGGCACAATCCGACTTCACCGCCGAACGCATTGCCTACGAAACGTACTGGGCACACGCGGCCAAAGAAAAGACCGCCAGCGAACTGAAAAAAACATTGCTCGAGCTGATTAACGATAAGCTGCTGCTTTACGTCGAAACGATGCGGATGGTCGATCCCGACAACTACACGTCTTTCGCCGCTACCGTCGAACAGATCATCGAAGAGATGAACACCGTCATTGCGCGACGTTCGGGCAGATAAAGCAAGCCCAACCCTCACTCTGCTTCGGGGTAGTCCGGGTAGAGGAGGTATTTTTTGCGTATCTGTTTGTATTCGTCGAGACCGGATTGCCATGTAGCGCGGATTTCGGCTTCGGGTACTCCGTCAAGGATTTGTTTGCGCAGCGCATCCGTTCCGGCCAGCAGGTCGAACCAGCGCGGGCGGTTGAAAAACAGCTTTTCGTTTCGGCCGGTGCGAGCAAAGAAGTCGATGACGAAAGAGAGCGTAAGGCCTCCTGCGAAGGGGTAATAACGCAGGTCGTCGCCGTAGCAGGTTTTGTCTTTATAAAGCGGAGCGGTATCCATGCCGGGAATAGCCGCGGGGACAAAGGTAAACGAGCCGGTCTGCGGCAGCGTATACCCGACGATCTGGAACGGGAAATGCGTTCCCCGCCCGACACTCATGCACGTCCCTTCAAAGAAACAGAGCGAAGGATAGAGGCGGACGGCCTGATCGTTCGAGAGATTCGGAGAAGGTCGGACGGTCGGCTGGTAAGCGTCGCCATGTTGCCAGTTCAACATTTTAATGACAGTCAGTTTGCAGGTGGCGGCCGAGGGCAGCCACCCTTCGCCGTTGATCATTTGCGCCAGTTCGCCGACGGTCAGCCCGTGCAAAACAGGGATCGGATGGACGCCGACAAACGACTCGAATCCCGGCTGACGCACCGGGCCGTCTACATAGTCGTTCGGGTTCGGGCGGTCTAACACCATCAGCTCCTTGCCGTGTTCCGCACACGCTTCCATCAGGTAATGCATCGTACTGATGTACGTAAAGAAACGCGCCCCCACGTCTTGAATGTCGAAGACAACGACATCGACGTCGGCCAACTGTTCGGCGCTCGGCTTTTTATTTTTTCCGTAAACCGAAACGATGGGGACACCCGTTTTCGGGTCGCGGCTGTCGTGAACGGTCGCACCGGCATCGGCCGTACCGCGAAAGCCGTGCTCGGGAGCAAAAACCTTCCTGATATCGATCTTTTGTGCCAGCAATGTATCTAACAGGTGCGTAAAACCGGTCCCGAGGATCGAGGTATGATTCACGGCCAGCGCCACCCGTTTATCTTTCAACCGGGTGCAAATGCTATCCATCCGTTCGTTACCCAGTACGACACGCTTGTTCCGCTGTTGCGCGGAGATAGTCCCCGTTGCTGAAACCCAAAGCATCAGGAGCAGAAATAATGACAGGATATTTCGTTTCATTGCAAATAATATGTTTCTTTTTCGGGGTGTAAAAGTAGTTGAAAAAGGGGAGAAATCCGACAATTTATCCGTATTTTTGCGTGCGATTTTTTCTTTGACGAAGCATCTATGAATCCATTGGAAATTATTCAGACCTGTTATCATCCGGAATCGCGGGCTTACGAGATTCTGATCACCCACAGCCGCAGCGTAGCCGATAAGGCCGTAGCGATTGCTGAGACACATCCGGAAATGGAGCTGGACATTCCTTTCATCCGCGAAGCCGCCCTGCTGCACGACATCGGCATCTTCCTCTGTCATGCCCCGGAGATCGACTGTCATGGTGAAGCGCCCTACATCTGCCACGGCTATCTGGGCGCCGACCTGCTGCGCAAGAAAGGGTATCCGCGCCACGCGCTGGTCTGCGAGCGTCACACGGGTACGGGGCTGTCGCTCGAACTGATCCGGCAACGCAACCTGCCGATTCCCCTCCGCGAAATGCGTCCGCAGTCGCTCGAAGAACAACTGATCTGTTTTGCCGATAAATTTTTCAGCAAAACGAAGCTCGACCGTGAAAAACCGATCGAGAAAATCCGCAAAGGTCTGGCTGCGTACGGAGAAGACGACGTGGCGCGTTTCGACGCCTGGTGTAAACTCTTTTTAGGAAAATAACCGCCACATCCTCGTTAAATTGTGCTATTTTTGCGCCCGAATACATACGGGACGAAGCATGTTTCTAAAGCAAATGATAGGATGGATCGCCTGCGTATGCGCTCTTTGGACAAACGGACGGGTGCAGGCACAGGAGTCTGTGACAGCCGTCGGGTCGTTAAACGATTCGATAGCCGTCCGGCAACCTGACAGTTTGCTGCAGATCGCGGCCGACACTACGTTACAAGTCGACACGGCTGCCGTCGATACCACCGCCCGTAAAAAAAGCATGCTCGAAGCGCCCGTCACGTATCAGGCGAGCGACTCCATCGTCCTCACCGGCACAAACATGGCCTACCTCTACGGAGAGAGCAACGTAAAATACCGGAACATCGAATTACAGGCCGAACGGATCGAGATGAGCATGGACAGCAGCATCGTCTACGCCACGTTCGCCCTCGACTCTGTCGGTTCGGAATACGGTTATCCGCTCTTCGTCGAAGGCGAACAGCAGATCGAGGCAAAGAGCATGCGTTACAATTTCAGGTCGCGCAAAGCGTATGCCAACGAAGTGCTGACCCAGCAGGGCGAAGGCTTCCTGACGGCCGGAGTCACGAAAAAGATGCCCGACGACGCCATGAACCTGATCAACGGGCGCTACACGACATGCGACGAGCACGATCATCCGCACTTCTACATCAAAATGACGAAAGCGAAGGTCAGACCCGGAAAAGACATTGTCACCGGACCGGCTTATTTGGTGATCGAAGACGTGCCGCTCTTCCCCATCGGGCTGCCGTTCGCGTTCTTTCCGTTCACAAGCACATACTCGTCGGGGATTATCATGCCCACGTATGGCGACGAGATGGCGCGCGGCTTCAACCTCCGTAACGGCGGATATTATTTTGCCATCAGCGATTACGTCGATCTGGCGCTTACGGGCGAGATTTACACGAAAGGATCGTGGGGCTTGGCCGCCCGCTCGTCGTACCGGAAACGGTATAAATATTCGGGATCCGTCGATGCTTCTTATCTGGTTACGAAAACGGGCGACAAAGGACTGCCGGATTACGGCGTGTCGAAAGATTTCAGGATTGCGTGGACGCATTCGCAAGATATGAAAGCCAATCCATACCGCACCTTCTCGGCCGGCGTGAATTTCGCAACCAGCAGCTACAGCCGCAACCAACTCAATATGTTGTACACGCCGGATGCGACGGACAATAACAAGGGATCGAGTATCAGCATTTCGCAACGTTTCCCCAACAACCCGATCAATATCTCCGCCACGATGAACATCAACCAGCGCTCGCAAGACTCGTCGCTGAGCGTCACCCTGCCCGATATGAGCATCTCGATGAGCAGTATTTATCCCCTCAAACGCAAACATATCGTAGGTAAGGAACGCTGGTACGAAAAAATCTCCATCTCCTATTCCGGTTATTTCAGAAATACGATCCATACGAAAGAAAACGAGTTTCTCAGAAAGAACCTCATCAAAGACTGGAAGCACGGCATGCAGCATTCGATCCCGATCAACGCGACGTACAACTTCGGATTCCTGAACATATCGCCCTCCGTCAATTATACGGAACGATGGCTGACGGACAAAGTCTACCACAAGTACGATACGGCACGCAACGCGCTCATGCCCGTCGATACGGTCTACGGCTTCTATCGTGTCTATAACTATAATGCCGCCATCTCGGCCTCCACAACCTTGTACGGCTTCTTCAAGCCGTGGGCGATTTTCGGAGACAAGGTCAAGATGATCCGGCACCGCATGGAACCATCCGTTTCGTTCAGCATGTCGCCCGACTTCGGCAGCCGCAAATACGGATATTACGAAGACTATTCGTATGTGAACCGTCAGGGAGAGACCGTGACCGGCGTCTACTCGCCGTTCAAAGACGCGATGTTCGGCCCGCCGGGAAGAGGCAAGCAGGGCTCCATCAACTTTGCGGTGGAAAACAACGTGGAGATGAAGATACGCTCGGATGCCGACTCGACGGGAGAGCGAAAAATCAGCCTGATCGAGAAGCTGGGCTTTAACATCAGCTACAATCTGGCGGCCGACTCGTTCAAATGGAGCGACCTGAACGTGGGGCTGAACCTGCGGCTGAGTAAAAGTTACTCCTTGATACTAAACGGTGTTTTCGACGTCTATACGTATGGTTACGATGTCAAAACGCAACGGGCTTATCCCATCGACAAAACGCGCTGGCAGGCGGGGAAAGGCTTTCCGAGACTGCGGTCGACGAGTACGAGCTTCTCCTATACCTTTAATAACGACACGTTCAAAAAATGGTTCGGAGGCAGAGGAAGCCGGAAAGACGAAGATTCGCCGTCGAACAATACGGAGAATGAGAATCCGGACGGAAAACAGGACGAAACAGGCCAGACTAAGGGAGGCCGTCTGCGAAAAGCGAAAAAAACCAATGCGGGCGAATACGACGAAGACGGTTACTACAACGCCGCCGTGCCGTGGAACTTATCGTTCCATTATAATATGGGATTGGGGTACGGTAACTTTAACCCCGAAAAGATGGAATATAACTACCGGCTGACGCACAATCTGAGTTTCAGCGGAAGTATTCAGCCTACGAAGAACTGGCGCATCAGCATGAACGGTTCTTTCGATGTCGAACACGGGAAATTTCACAGCCTTACTTGCAGCATCTCGCGCGACCTGCACTGCTTCCAGATGTCGGCCAACGTAATCCCCATCGGACCCTATAAATCGTATTCGTTCTCGATTGCCGTTAACTCGTCGCTGCTCAAAGACCTGAAATATAATCAAAGCAATACGAACCGCGACCAGCAAAGCTGGTATTGATTACCAGTCGACAGGCTCCTGCCCCGAAGCGATCAGATAATCGTTCGCACGGCTGAAATGTTTATTTCCGAAGAATCCGCGATGCGCCGACAGAGGCGACGGATGCGGCGATTTCAACACCAAATTGGCCGACGCATCGATCCGTTCGCCTTTTTTCTGCGCGTATGATCCCCACAACATATAAACGATGTGCTTGCGCTCGGCATTCAACTGACGGATGACGGCATCGGTAAACGTCTCCCACCCTTTCCCCTGATGCGATCCGGCGGCATGAGCACGCACCGTCAGCGTGGCGTTGAGCAGCAGTACACCCTGATCGGCCCAGCGCGTCAGGTCACCGCTCCGAGGCATCGGTTTACCGAGATCGTTCGCGATCTCCTTGAAAATATTCACGAGCGACGGCGGGAAAGGCGTCTCCTCCTGCACCGAGAAACAAAGTCCGTGCGCCTGTCCCGGCTCATGATACGGGTCTTGCCCGATCAGTACGACTTTCACCTGCTCGAACGGACAATGCGCAAACGCGTTGAAGATATGCGCCCCGGAGGGATAGACCTTCGTGCGCCGATATTCTTCGCGCACAAAATCCGTCAGCGTTTTGAAATACTCCTTCTCAAATTCGTCGGACAGCCGTTCCTTCCAGCTCTGTTCTATTTTTACATCCATAACTTCTTGGGCATTGACGATGCGACGGTTCATGATTCGCATTCGGCATACGGCAGACAAAGGTAATGGAATAATCCGAAAATTTGTAGGCCGACGGTTGTCATCTGTCAATTATTTTTATATCTTTGCGGCGTTTTTGGCCCCGTAGCTTAGTTGAATAGAGCGTCAGATTCCGGTTCTGAAGGTCGTGCGTTTGAGTCGCACCGGGGTCACTTCCCTTCTCACCCGATTTCCTTCCCCCCTTTGATGATATGAGTGACCTCTGAGGTAACAGCAGTAACCTTTTTGCTAACTCATAGCTGTATATAATAGATGAAATGCGTATATTTGGCAGATTAATGCAATAATTGTTTCGAAACAAGCGAAAAAGAATTGAATAAGATTATGTCCAAAGACAAGAAGAATATCCATGCGGACAAATTTGAAGCCGCATTTTACGCCGACTTGGACCTTATTAAACAACTTATCAAATCAAAAAAAGATTTGAATGTGCTTGTTCCTGTACCGAAAGGCTATGAATCGTTATGGTCCAAGCCCAATATCTGTGTAAGCATGTTGGACATATTAAATTGGCTGGCTTTCAGTTTTTATACATATCATGATGAACCTGAAATCTGTCATGAGACATATCTTGCGGAAAGCGAGCAAACTCATAGAGAGTGTATTAATCCAAGTATTATTTACAAAAAGACTATCGATTGCATAGATTGGATTTGCAATGAGTTTTCCATTATAAATTATGATTTGAAAGATTATTCGGAACTCCGACGTTTAAGACATGCTCTGTTTGATGATGAAGGTTGGTTAGATGAAGACGAGATAGAAGAAGCACTGCAAAGAGGATTTCGGAAAATTGATTTAGATTTAATCAATGAAGCTGAAAAAGGAGATGGAATATCGGTTTACTCACTCGTCAAACAAGGAGCAGATTACAAAATTGACCCGGATGATGATACGGATCAAAGTGCAATCGTTTTAATATTAGACTTAGATTTAAATTTTCATTTATTATTAGTCATAAGTTATCTTTGTCATAGAGAGGAGTTCTCATTTTCAGAAAGCTATGAGATGCTTTCCAGTTTATACCAAACAGGTACGAGCCAATATATCCTTGATATCGTCATGTTAAACGACTAAGCGAACATTACAATCCCGAACCTCGTTTCCATAAAACGATTTCACGATTCATGCTTTTTTGTTCAGCAGGGTCATGAAATACGCATCGGCGAAGTCATGATTCGTATGCAGCCAGTCCTTTAAAATGCCGCACGAGGTGAATCCGCTGTCCAGAAATAAGTTTCGGCTGGGTTCGTTCGATACGGGTACAAAGACATAGAGCTGGTGTATGTTCAGCAACCCGAAAGCATAAGCCGTCAGCAGGGACAGGGCCTCCTTTCCGATGCCTTTCCGCTGATGCGCCGGATCGACCAGAATGCCTACTCCGGCACGCCGATGCCGAGGGTCGAAATCGAACAGGTCGACCGTCCCGACCGTCTCTCCCGAAGCCTTCAGTACTATCATAAGCCGCAGCTGCTTCTGTGCGTATATATCGGCGTCGGCATGTTCCAGATAGGCTTTCAACACGTAGCGCGAATACGGTACAAGCGTGCTGCCGAATTCCCACAGAGACGTATCATTTTCCCACGCGTAAAGCAGATCAAGGTCTTCCGGTTCTAACGCCCGCAGGCGTATCGTGTCATTCTCCAGCCATTTCATCGTTCACGCCTCCGTTTTTTATCTGCCCGGCGAAACCAACTGTCCGCTATCGGGATAATAAATATGATACACACACGATTTATCGGTGTTTCTGTCCATAAAAAGCAACATCTGGTCGAACGTCATGTCCGGATAGCAAAAGACCATGTCCGTATATTCGTTCATCCGCACCCGGCGCGAGAGCGCATCCATCGCCCGGCGCTCATCCAAATCCCACTGACGGAAAACGACAGCCTCCGGCAACCGCTCAGCGACCCGGTCTCTGGCTGTCTTGAGAGCCTCCGCACGACAGAAAATCAACACACTGCGACGCTTCGGCTTCGGCGTTTTCGTCTTTTTCCACCCGAACAGACACGCGACTCCTTTCCGCAGACCGACCGAAGCACGAATCAGCCCCGACATCCATCGCCCCGATCGCGGATAATGCTTCCGATAGAAAATAAGCATCGCATCGTAAAAAGCATGCAGGTATTTTTTGTCGGCATAAGCCGTGCTTTCACCCTTGTAATGCAAGATACGCTCGGGAATATAATAATTTTTATAACCGCCGAGAATGATTCGGTACGACAGATCAATGTCTTCACCGTACATAAAAAACGACTCGTCGAACAGTCCTATCCGATCGAGCGCCTCGTGACGCAAGAGCATGAACGCCCCTGACAGTACCTCGACTTCATGCTGCTTGTCGGGACTGAGATACGGCAAACTGTAAGCCGCATACCGGCGGGAACGCGGAAAGAGTTTCGAGAGACCGAACAACTTGCAGAACGCCACCCACGGCGACGGAAAGCTGCGCTTGCTCTCGGGCAGAAAAGCGCCCCGGCCGTTAATCATCTTCACCCCGACCGCACCGGCTTCGGGATGTCCGTCCATAAAATAACACAACGTGCGCAGACTGTCTCCTACGATCGTATCGGGGTTGAGCAGCAACACATATTCGCCCCGGCAAATACGAAGCGCCTGATTATTCGCACGGGCAAAACCGGGATTATCCGTATTTTCGATAAACCGCACGTCCGGAAAACGGGGACGCAGGTATTCGATCGAACCGTCGGTCGAAGCATTGTCTACGACCCATATCTCGGCATCGAAACCGTTCGTCGCCGCCTGCACCGAACGCAGACATTGCTCAAGCAAATACTTTACATTATAATTTACGATGACGACCGACAGTTTCGTTTCGTACATAACGTTATAATTTGATCGATTCGTTAAAATCCACCCGGTTCAGGATCGAGCGTCCCAACGTCACCTCGTCGGCATATTCAATCTCGTCTCCTACTGAAATGCCACGGGCGATGACCGTCACCTTCACCGGATAAGCCGACAGTTTGCGGTAGATAAAGAAGTTCGTCGTATCGCCTTCCATCGTTGTGCTGAGGGCAAACATGACTTCTTTGACCTCGCCCGAAGCCACACGCTCCACCAAGCTGTCGATTTCGAGATCGGCCGGCCCGATCCCGTCGATTGGCGAGATGATTCCGCCCAGCACATGGTAGAGACCGTGAAACTGCGACGTGTTCTCTATCGTCATCACGTCTTTGACATTCTCCACCACGCACACCGTCGAACGGTCGCGCAACGGGTCGGCGCAGATCGCGCAGTACTCCGAATCACAAATATTATGACACACCTTGCAATACTTCACGTTACGGCGTAAAGCGAGCAGCGCGGTCGAAAAACGCTCCGTATAGTCCGGCTCCCGACGCAGCATATACAAGGCCAGCCGCAGAGCCGTCTTCCGCCCGATTCCCGGAAGCGTAGCCAACTCATTAACGGCATTTTCCAGTAAAGCCGAAGGATATTGCTGATTCATCACGTTATTTCAGCTCCCGTCCGGCATACATCCGCTCGTAATACCTGACATAATCGCCTTTGGTGATTTCTTCGATCCAGTCCTGATGCTCCAGATTCCAGCGCACGGTCTTCACGATACCGGCATCGAAACTTGTCTCGGGACTCCAGCCCAACTCGCGGGTGATCTTCGATGGGTCGATCGCATAACGCTGATCGTGTCCGAGACGATCCTTGACGAACGTAATCAGGTCGTCGTTGATCCAGTCGACCGACCATTGCCCGTCGGATCCCCTCTCTTTTTTCTTGAGTGCCTCACGATATTCGGGATGCTCGGTCATCAGTTCATTAACCGTCCGAATAATCGTCCGCACAATGTCGATGTTCTTCCGCTCGTTATGTCCGCCGACATTGTAAACCTCACCCGCACGGCCACGATGTATCACCGCATCGATCGCCTTGCAATGGTCGGTAACGTAAAGCCAGTCGCGCACGTTCGATCCGTCGCCGTAGACGGGCAGTTTCTTTCCTTCAAGGATATTTTTGATGATGAGCGGAATCAGCTTTTCGGGGAAATGATACGGCCCGTAATTGTTTGAACAACGTGTGATGCTGACAGGCATCTTATATGTGTCGTGATAAGCCGTGACGAAATGATCGGCGCTTGTTTTCGAGGCACTGTACGGGCTGCGTGGCGAAAGAGGTGTTTCTTCGGTGAAATACCCCGTTTCACCCAAGCTGCCGTAAACTTCGTCGGTCGAAACCTGATGGAAGCGTACGCCGGACATCCACACCGGATAGCCGGCCTCGTCTTTACCCGTCACCCACGCCTTCCGCGCGGCATCGAGCAGGTTCTGCGTCCCGAGAATATTCGTCACGAGAAACAGTTGCGGGTCTTCGATGCTTCGGTCCACATGGCTCTCGGCCGCAAAATTGACGACATAGCGTATCGGATATTTCTCGAACAATCCTTCCACTAAGGCGCGGTCGCCGATATCGCCTTTCACGAAGTGACAGCGACGGCCGTCGATATCATCCTTGATCGTTCCCAGATTGCCCGCATAGGTCAGTATATCGAGCACAATAATCTGCGCCTCGGGATACGTAGCGAGCATATATTTCACAAAGTTTGCCCCGATAAAACCGGCACCTCCGGTCACTAAATAGGTTTTCATCAATCGTTATGTTTTAATCTTCAAAATTTATTTCGGCATCTTTCAGGAAAGGTAACCGACGGTCTTTCTCCGACGTAACAACCGGATCGCTCTCCGCCGTGCCCCACGCAATGCCGATCTGCGGATCGTCGTACCGTACCCCCCGCTCATGGCTCGGCATATATGGGTTATCTACCTTATACGTAAATACAGCCGTCTCGCTTTTCACGTAAAAGCCATGTGCAAATCCTTGCGGGATATATAACTGACGCTTATTCTCGGCCGACAGTTCCACAGCTACATGTTGCCCGAACGTCGGAGAGCCACGACGAAGATCGACCGCGACATCGACAACCGCCCCCACAATCACACGCACAAGCTTGGCTTGCGCATAAGGCGCCAGCTGATAATGCAGTCCGCGCAGCACACCCCGCGACGAGCGGGATTCGTTCTCCTGTATAAAATTTACTTTTCCGATATACCGTTCGAATTCCTGTTGTTTATAGGCTTCCATGAAGTATCCCCGCGCGTCGGCAAACACCTGAGGCTCTATCATCCACACGCCGGAAATATCCGTTTCTATGAAATTCATCTCTTCTTTTCTCGATTTTTTTCGAGAAACAAAGATAAGCATTTTTCCGGCAATCGGGCAAAAGAAATTTCAAAAGATTTTTGTATATCCGAAAAAAGCCATATCTTTGCACCGTAAAATTTGGTTCCTTGGCCGAGTGGTTAGGCACCGGTCTGCAAAACCGTTTACGGCAGTTCGATTCTGCCAGGAACCTCACAAACGTCACATCGTGATGATGACAGCAAAAAATGCCCGTCTTGAAGCAAATACTTCGGCGGGCATTTTTCATAACAGGCCATACGGTGGCTCACCTACTCAACCATATTTCAACAGTATAAGCAACACGTCTTCTGCAGGAAGCGTGCGATCTGCTTTGCCATTCCCATGGTTTTTACTATCTTTGCGCCCTCAAAAAAACAAAAGCACTCATGATTACAATTAGCGGTTTGGATATTCAGTTCGGAAAACGAACGTTATTTCAGGATGTCAATCTCAAATTTTTGCCGGGCAATTGTTACGGCATCATCGGGGCGAATGGGGCCGGCAAGTCGACCTTTCTGCGTGCCATCAGCGGCGACCTCGATCCTACGCGCGGAACCATTTCGCTCGGGCCGGGTGAACGGCTGTCCGTCCTTGCTCAGGATCACTTTGCGTTCGATGATTACACCGTACTCGACACCGTACTGACAGGACATACCACGCTCTGGGCGATCATGAGCGAGAAGAATGCGATTTACGCCAAAGAAGATTTTTCGGACGAAGACGGTCTCCGCGCCTCGGAACTGGAAGAGAAGTTTGCCGAAATGGAAGGCTGGAATGCCGAAAGCGATGCGGCAGCGTTGCTTAGCGGACTGGGAATCGAAGAGTCGCTCCACAATAAGATGATGAAAGATCTGAGCGGTAAGCAAAAGGTACGCGTCCTGCTGGCGCGCGCCCTGTTCGGCAAGCCCGACAACCTGCTGCTCGACGAGCCGACGAACGACCTCGACCTCGAAACGGTGGCATGGCTTGAGAATTACCTCTCCAACTTTGAACATACGGTACTCGTTGTCAGCCATGACCGTCACTTTCTCGACTCTGTCTGCACCCATACGGTCGATATCGATTTCGGTAAACTCAAACTTTTTGCCGGCAATTACAGCTTCTGGTACGAATCGAGTCAGCTTGCCTTACGCCAGCAGCAGCAACAGAACAAGAAGGCGGAGGAAAAAAAGAAAGAGCTGGAAGAGTTTATCCGCCGTTTCAGTGCGAACGTAGCGAAATCGAAACAAACGACAAGCCGCAAAAAGATGCTTGAAAAGTTGAATATCGAAGAGATTCAACCTTCATCGCGCCGTTATCCGGGTATCATTTTCACTCCCTCGCGCGAGCCGGGCAACCAGATTCTCGAAGTCAGCGGCCTGACGAAAACGCTCGACGGAAAGACACTATTCAAAGACCTGAATTTCAATGTCGAAAAAGACGATAAAGTCGTTTTCATCAGTCGCGATCCGCGTGCCATGACCGCTCTGTTCCAAATCATCAATGGGGAAGAGGAAGCCGACTCGGGTACATTCAAATGGGGACAAACCATCACGACAGCCTACTTGCCGCTCGACAATGCGAAATATTTCAATTCAGACTACAATCTGCTCGAATGGCTCGGACAGTTTGCCAAAGATACGAACGAAGTTTTTCTGAAAGGATTTTTGGGACGTATGCTTTTCTCGGGCGAAGAACTGATGAAGAAAGTGAGTGTGCTTTCGGGAGGAGAAAAGATGCGCTGCATGATCTCACGTATGATGCTCAAAGATGCCAACACGCTCATTCTCGATACGCCCACGAACCACCTCGATCTCGAGTCGATTCAGGCATTCAATAATACGCTGATCAACTTCAAAGGCAACGTGCTTTTCGCCAGTCACGACCACGAATTTATTCAGACTGTGGCTAACCGCGTTATCGAACTTACGCCCAACGGGAACATTGACAAGATGATCGAGTACGACGATTACATCTCCGATCCGAAGATTGCCGAGATGCGTGCGAAACTGTATGAGGGGAGTTAAACAGCCCCCTCATTCATTTACAGGGCTCCTATAAACCGTTCAGGGCTGACGCATTAAACAACTGATTCAATACTTGAGTTTGGAGGATGCGATTATTCGCATTGATGTCATAGGTACGCCGACGGCATTATTGAACAAATCGTTGAAAAAAGCAGGCATTATGCGCCTTGTGTCAAAGTGGACCGGACAAATAGCACAAATTATATACATTATTCAAAATATCAACTCCTTCATTATCGAGTGGCTCAAGACTTCTTTGAACTCTTTTATTCCCCGAATTCAGAAGAAACCAGCCGGATTGAGACCTCAACAAACGATAGAAATCGTCTTTTAATATGTCGTTTCTAAGAAAAAGTCCTGAGCTTGTGTTGCGTATTCGGAGAAAAGTTGTACCTTTGCCACCCGATTATTATCTAAAGTGTTCAAACAGTTCGTTCTTAACACCTTGCTAAACTCTTCTGTGTCCGAAGAGTAGAAAGGGAGTGAAGGCGCGTTTTTTAGTATTAATTTATAAAGAAATAACAGTGGATACGTTAAGTTTTAAGACCATTTCTGCAAACAAAGCAACTGTAAACAAGGAGTGGGTGGTTGTCGATGCAACCGGCCAATCGTTGGGACGCATTTGTACGAAAGTCGCCAAATTATTACGCGGCAAGTACAAACCGAATTTCACCCCGCACGTTGACTGTGGTGACAATGTGATTATTATTAATGCAGACAAAGTCGTTCTGACGGGAAATAAGTGGAACGACCGTATTTATTTCAAGCATACCGGATACCCTGGTGGCCAGCGTGAAATTACTCCCGCCCAATTAATGGCGAAAGGGGAAGACCGTCTGTTCCGTAAGGTCGTAAAAGGCATGCTTCCCAAGAACCGTCTGGGAGATAAATTGCTCAATAATCTGTATGTTTATGCAGGTTCGGAGCATAAACACGAAGCCCAGCAACCGAAGTCGATAGATATAAACTCACTTAACTAAATTTCATGGAAGTAGTAAATGCAATAGGAAGACGTAAGGCGGCCATTGCCCGTGTATACGTTAGCGAAGGAAATGGAAAAATTACGGTGAACCGCCGGGAATTGTCCGATTATTTTCCCTCCCCGATCCTGCAATTCGTAGTGAAGCAACCCCTCAACGTGCTGAATGTGGACGGCCAGTACGACATCAAGGTGAATTTGGTCGGCGGCGGATTTAAAGGACAGTCGGAAGCGGCTCGTCTGGCTATCACGCGTGCATTGATTAAAATCAATCCCGAGTCGAAGCCGGCGCTTAAGGCCGAAGGTTTCGTAACACGTGACCCGCGTGCGGTAGAACGTAAGAAACCGGGACGTCCGAAAGCACGTAAACGGTTCCAGTTCAGTAAACGTTAATGTTATTTGTGAGTTGCTTGCAAGTAGAAAAGGCGTTTAGTATCTAAATTGTCCGGATTTTTTCTGCATGGAGAGATGTCGGAAAACTACCGGATAGTTGAATGAAACAGAATGTAAACGATTTAACAACAAAAAAAGAAATGTCAAGATTAAATTTTGATCAGTTATTGGAAGCAGGCGTTCATTTCGGACACTTGAAAAGAAAATGGAATCCTGCAATGGCTCCTTACATTTTCATGGAGCGCAATGGTATTCATATCATTGATTTGTATAAAACCGCTGCAAAAGTAGACGAAGCAGCAGAAGCACTGAAGAACATCGCTTGTTCCGGACGGAAGATTCTGTTCGTGGCTACTAAGAAACAAGCCAAACAGATTGTGGCCGATAAAGCAACGTCAGTAGGTATGCCCTACGTAATCGAACGTTGGCCGGGTGGTATGTTAACGAACTTCCCGACAATCCGTAAAGCCATCAAAAAAATGTCGACGATCGACAAGATGAGCAAGGACGGCACTTTTGATAATTTATCCAAACGTGAGAAATTACAGATTACCCGTCAGCGTGCCAAGCTGGAAAAGATGCTCGGTTCGATTGCCGACTTGAATCGCTTGCCGGCAGCCCTGTTCGTGGTAGACGTAATGAAGGAGCACATTGCCGTGCGTGAAGCCAATCGCCTCGGTATCCCGGTATTTGCCATGGTTGATACGAACTCTGACCCGACGAATATAGACTTCGTTATTCCGGCTAATGACGATGCGACGAAATCGGTCGACTTGATTTTGGGCGTAGTATGCGAAGCCATCAACGAAGGTCTTCAGGAAGGTAAAGCCGCCAGAGATAAAGAAGAAGCGGAAAAGGCCGCAAGCGAAGACGGTGAAGACACTCCGAGACGCGAACGCCGGGCAAAAACAGGAGCCAGACGCACGAAAAAAGAAGAAGAAGAGGCTCCGAAAGCTTCTGTAGCTTCCGATGAAGAAGGAGAAGAAGACTAAAATTTAATCATAAAGAACTAGATTATGGCAGTAACAATGGCAGATATCACCCACTTGCGCAAGATGAGCGGAGCGGGTATGATGGATTGCAAGAAGGCTTTGGAAGAAGCAAACAATGACTTCGACAAAGCTATGGAAATTATTCGTAAAAAAGGACAGGCCGTAGCAGCAAAACGTTCTGATCGCGAAGCCTCCGAAGGTTGTGTGTTGGCAACAGAAAACGGCGATTTCGCAGCAGTCGTAGCGCTGAAATGTGAAACGGACTTTGTGGCTAAAAACACAGAGTTTGTAGCCTTAACACAGGATATTCTCAATGCAGCGGTGAGCAACAAGCCGGCGACAAAAGAAGAGTTGTTGAAACTTCCTTTGAGCGATGGACGTTCGATTGAGAACCATATCACAGACCGTGTTGGAGTTACGGGTGAAAAGATGGAACTTGGAGAATACGAATTTGTGAAGGGAGTTTCTACGGTATCGTATATTCATCCGGGAAATAAGTTGGCTGCT
The DNA here is from genome assembly GCF_052170195.1 of Tannerella sp. Classification (GTDB taxonomy): domain Bacteria; phylum Bacteroidota; class Bacteroidia; order Bacteroidales; family Tannerellaceae; genus Tannerella. The sequence continues at coordinate 58,125 of NZ_JBQNAZ010000002.1, forward strand.
ATCGTAGCTTTCAATCAGGAGCTTGACCATCAGGTTGCTCGCGAGATCGCTATGCAAGTAGCCGCCATGAATCCGGTAGCAGTGACCCCGGCCGATGTACCGCAACATGTACTGGATACGGAGAAGCAGATTGCCCGCGACAAAGCCCGCGAAAGCGGAAAACCGGAAAACCTGCTGGATCGTATTGCCGAAGGTGCTTTGCAGAAGTTCTACAAAGAGAATACGCTGTTGCAACAAGAATACGTGAAGGATGCGAAACTTACGGTTGAACAGTATCTGCAAAAACAAAACAAAGACTTGACGGTAAACGCATTCAAGCGTGTGACGCTGAATGTGGATTAATCATTTGGTCGTATTAAAAACAGAAAGTCGTTCGGAAACACCTCCGAGCGACTTTTTTTTTATTTATTTACACGACACATGCAATCATAAATGTTTTGCGTATCTTTGAAGGCTCATTAACTCGGTGTACTTGGTTTTGAATGGAAACAATTATTCATTGCGAAAATATTACCCATTATTACGGAAAGAAGCTAATCTATGAGAATCTGAACTTTGAGGTCAAACAAGGGAAGATTCTGGGACTTCTGGGCAAGAACGGGACCGGCAAAACGACGATCATCAATATCCTGAACGGATACCTTAAACCTCGTTCGGGCGTCTGCCGTATCTTCGGCGAGCGGATGGAATCGCTCTCTCCTTCGACGAAAGCGCGTATCGGACTGTTGCTCGAAGGGCATATCCAGCATACATACTTCAACGTTGAACAGATCGAACGGTTTTACAGTCGTTTTTTCCCAAACTGGAAGAGGGATGCCTACTACGAGCTTCTACGGAAATTACAGGTTACGCCGACCCAGAAGATCAGTACCATGTCGTGTGGACAGCGTTCGCAGGTGGCGCTTGGCCTGTTATTTGCTCAAGATCCCGATCTGCTCATTCTGGACGATTTTTCGATGGGATTAGATCCCGGTTACCGTCGTCTGTTCGTTGAATACCTCCGGGAGTATGCTACGGCCGGGGACAAAACGATTTTCCTGACCTCCCATATCATTCAGGATATGGAGATGCTCATCGATGACTGCATGATTATGGATTACGGACGTATCCTGCTGCATGAACCGACTCGATATATCATGGAGCGATTCAGGCGTTTCCGCTTTGTCTGCGATGGAGCGGAGATACCGGTCGACGAGAGGTTGTGGCATACCGAAAGGACCGGTAACCGGTGGGAGACGTACTCCTTTGCCCCGAAGGAGGAAGTGGAACGAATCCTGTCGTCTTGTGGGGTGAGCGGGCTGAAAGAGGAAAAGCTCTCGCTCGAAGATGCGTTTATCGGTTTAACCGGAAAATATTAATCGATTATGTTCAGTGCAATCTTTTATAAAGAATGGATCAAGACGCGGCGGACGGTTGGGCTTATACTTCTGCTGCTTGTTGCCTTGCTGGTGTACGCGTTGGTACAGATGGGGCAGACGCTTCGCGTCAATGGGGCGGTACAGGCCTGGTCGGCTGTCTTGTTAAAAGACATGTCACTTGTACCGGCGGTCACGAGATGGTTTCCGCTTTTGGCGGGCGTACTGCTCGGAGTGGCCCAGTTTATCCCGGAGATGACGGACAAACGATTGAAACTAACCCTTCATCTGCCGTTACGCGAGTCGAAGATTGTCTTTGTAACGTTGCTGTATGGCATGGCTGTACTGTCGGCAGTCTTCCTGACGATGTACGTGGTGCTGTATGCCGGGCTCTCCCGTCATTATGCTGTTGAAATGCTGCATGCGATGACCTGGCAACTTCTGCCTTATTTCGAGGGAGGGCTTACCTGCTATCTTTTTACGGCATGGGTTTGTATGGAACCGGTATGGCGCAGGCGTGTAGCCAATGCACTCGTGGCTGCCGCAGGGCTATACCTTTTCTTTATGGATGCCCCATCAGGCGCTTATATGACTTTTTTGCCCTGCCTGACTCTTATACTTGTCGCAGGACTTAGCTTCCCGTTCTATTCCGCTACACGGTTCAAAGACGGATCGCCCGGATAATATTTCGTAAAAAATAACGGTATATGATACGCAAACCATTTATTTACTATACGATTCTGCTCTTCGTCACTTTTACGGGGATGTGGATCATCCCGTCATTCGTCCGGATGGCTACGGATTCGCCGGACAGCTATCCATTCGTCTATTACAGTGCGGTGATGAAGGATTGGGGCATCATAGATTACAAAGACAAGGAGATGCCGCTCAGCGATCTGCAAGGAAATAAATATACGACGGCACAGTTCGACTCACTGATGCCATTTCTCAATTATCGTCAGCTTATGGCCGACGGACGTCTGCCCGACAGCATTTGCGGTACAGCAATCAGCCCGCCTCTGTTACGGGCTGCAACAGTTGTCTTCCGGTATGCTCCGAGAGAGCGGAAGACGCCGGATAAAGGATTGTATATCCTCTTCGAATCAATGCCCAAACGAGTCGGGTTGGAAATGCCGGACGATGTGTTTCGCCTGAAAGACGGGATCGAGTTTATCGACGTGCAGACGAATACCGTTAATCGGGAAAAGAGCGATTTGTTTGCACGGGCGCTCGAAAAAGCCGGCTATACATTCCCCGCCCGTTGGGCTATTGGCAATCCGAATCCGCGCAAACCGTACGACGAAGGCTATTTCACGCTCGATTCTCAGGGGCGGCTTTATCACCTCAAAATGGTCAACAATCGTCCGTTCGTTAAGGATACACGCATCAATAAAGACGTGGAGATGGTTTGGTTTTCGATGTATGAGGCATCGAATAAACGTTTCTACGGCTTTCTGTTCGACCCACAGGGGGGGCTGTATATCTTAGAGAGTCGCGAAGGGCAATACGTGCCGGTGAAATTGGATATCACCCCGATCGACATCGACTGTGACGAAGTAACGGTGATGGGTAACTTCCTTTATTGGACGGTAATTATCACCACGCCGCAGGGACGCCGGTATTACGGATTGGAGACCGAAACCTTGAAGAGAGTGTCCGAACATGCCATTGCAAGAGAACCGAACCGCTGGGATAAGGTGTCGGGATGGCTCTTCCCTTTTTATATCACGTTTCAGGAATCGGACAGTCTTTTTCTTTATCCCCGGCTACATGTTACGGAATATCGTGCGTGGGCAATCAATCTGCTGCTGGCATTGCTTGTCACAGTCATTGCTTCCCGACGGAGCGATAAGCTCTTTGCCGCACTTTTTGTTGCTCTCACCGGTATAGCGGGCATCGTCGCATGGTTGCTGATGCCGAAAAATAGATGAATGATAAACATAATAAATACATGAAGCGATGAAAAAGATTTTATTTTTAGCTGCCGCTTTGCTGACGATGGCAGCATGTAACAACAAAAGCGCAGAACAACAACGCGCAGGTCAAGAGGAAAATGTAGAAGCGCATGCTTCTGAAGTGCCGGTTTATAAACTCGACAGTTTATTGAAAGTGGCTGACCGTATGGTTGATCAGACCGTTACGGTACGAGGTTTCGTGACGCATACGTGCAAGCATTCCGGAAAGCGCTGTTTTATTGTAGGAGACGATCCCAACACGTCGTTCCGTGTAGAGGCGGGCGGTGAAATCGGCGGATTCAACCGCGAACTGACCGGTTCGGAACTGGCCATAACGGGCATCGTTCGTGAACGTCGTTTGACGAAGGAATACATTGACCAATACGAAGAAGAAGTCAATGAGAAGAAACACAAGGAAGACGGATCGGCCGAAACATGCCAGGCCGAACTGAACAACATCAACGAGATGCGCGAATGGATGAAAGCGCATAACAAAGATTACTACTCGATTTACTACATGGACGGCGAACGCTACGAAGTGATTGAATAAGCATGGCAGAAGATTTTCGCCCCGCGAAAGGGGTATCCAAAAACAAAATGAGCCGTTGGCTACGGGTCATACACCGCGATCTGGGATTCCTGATGGTCGGTGTATGCCTCGTCTACGGTATTTCGGGCTTCCTGCTCAATCACATGGACGGGAAAGATCCGGCATTCAGAACGCAGGAAGAAACATTACATCTCGACAAAGGTTTATCGCACGAAGAACTGTCGGTGATCTGGAACGACAAAGGACTTCCGGAGTTGAAGAAGATCATGACCATCGACGAGGAACATACTCGTCTGATGCTGAACGGTGGCGTAGGCGTGTACAACTCGGAAACGGGCACGGTCGATTACGAACTGCATAAAAAGAATACGTTTATTTATGCGATCAACAGACTGCATTACAATCGGCTCCGAGGTTGGAATATCATGGCAGACCTGTTTGCCTTTTCGCTGATTTTCTTTGCGCTGTCGGGGTTATTCATCGTCAAAGGGAAGAAAGGCATGGCCGGGACCGGTAAATGGTATCTGCTGGCCGGTATACTGATTCCGGTGCTGTATGTGCTATTCGGATAAAAGACTTGAGCTGCGATGATTGATATGTTGTTTTTTTTGTTTACCGAGATTGCTAAACAAAAACATTTAAACAACTAACCAACTCAAGGACTGCCCCGCCGTAAAACGATTGTTAAAGACGTAAAGTGGCAGGGCGATGTGCATCCGGAAATTAAATATCCCAATCTTGTATACGCCAAATCCCCTTTTTTTCGGGTAGGTGAACGCAAAGATTCGGATTGACTTTTTTTAACGCCTTTATAAAAGCCTGCTCTCTTGCCGGAGAGATTAACAGGTTAGAATATTTCTTTCTTTTCGAGAAATCTATACGCAGTCTCTTGAGGGATGCAGCAGGGGCAGAAACCGGATTATAGGATCTTTCTACCGAAAGAATATCAGCAATATTTACACTCCATCCGCAAATAAAACCTATTTTTAAACTCAATGTACTTCCTGAAATGATATAACGTGTTCCTGTAAAAAGAAATACGAGTAGCAAGAACAAACAGGCAAGTACACACATATCGGTGTACGCCTTGTTTTGAAGAAGCGGTATAGATACCGATATGAAAGCGACGAATACGGATACGATCAACAAGATGCTTATCCGTGAGCGAAATACTTGTTTATCCGATTGATTTTCCATGATTTCCGATCTTTAGTTCATAGTTTGTTATGTCCATATATGCTCATAAATCTCAGCATAATCTTCCACGTCAATTACCTCAAATCCAACTTTTTCGAGAAAAAACTTCTTGCCTTGATCCGTCTCGTTATTACTTCGTCTATTGATATACCATCCTTTATGTCTTCTACCAGGGAATTTTTTGAAATACTTGATTCTTTCTATCAGTATCCATCGTAAAAAGAGTTCGTTTTCTTCAAGTCCTAAGCCGAAAACAAAAAGAGATTTATTGAAAATAATATGTAACCATGTTTTATACCCCTTCCATTGTGTATTATTTTTGCCTGTAAAAAGCACTTCATCTTCTCTTTTATGCAATAAGTTTCTTGCTCTTTCCACACTTCCCATATAATGACTTAGCCCGAGTCTGATGCTTCTGTGATAGTTGATCATACCGTTTATGTACCATATCCCAAACCCATCGGTCGGTAAATTTAATGGTTTGGTTCCATGGTATGTAGACCATGGATAAAAATCCGTAAACCCTTCTTGTTCCGTTCTATACTGCTGATATTTGAAGGTTCGTGCGAGCGTTTCCTCGAAATTGGTAGTCAGTACGGGAGCATCTAATTCTTTCATGCGATTGATGATTCGTGCATGATGATTTAACGGTTGCCACTCTCGCATAAGGTCTGCCACCTCTTTCTGAAGATTAATCTCTTGCGTATTTTCAAGTTCTAAAATGTCATAAAATTCCGTCAATGAAATACCCACAGGTATACTTGACAGGTCCCTTTCGGGTAAAACCTTTTTCCATAATTTTATCAATAAATCGTCCCATGAAAGAACATTGGGATTGTTCGGGTATCGATTCACTCCATTACCGACGATAAATGCGATGTCTTTTTGATTTCGCTCAATAATTTCTTTGATCTGATCTGTTGTCATTTTGTCTTCCTCGTTTTCTTCTTTATATTTTACGCGCTATGTCTCTGTTTTGGGGAAGCATAAGACTGTTTTTAAGCTTAGAGACAAACATGTTGTGTCAAAATTACGAAATTATTTTTATCTGTCGGAAAGATGTAGAAAAAATGAAAAAAAAGAAGCCAACCGGCCATACGGCGAAGCAACAAGAATTTCCTTCTTCTCGCGCTGTATGTCGGTCGGCCTCATGTTCGGCAGTGCAGATGCAAGCACAAACTTATTTATACTCCTGCCAGCTCTTAATCGAGATATCCTTTTCGGAGAGATTACATATAGCCCGGATAAATGCGCTTGCCAGACGCGCATTCGTAATCAGCGGAATGTTATGATCGATGGCCGCGCGACGTATTTTATAGCCGTTGGTCAGCTCCCGTCTCGTGTGATTTTTCGGGATATTGATGACCAAATCGAATTCATGACGGCTGAACATTTCAATGATATTCAGTTCGCCGTCGTTTTCATCGGGCCAGCAGACCGGTGTAGCCCGGATGCCGTTGTCGTTCAAGAAGCGAGCAGTTCCTTGCGTAGCGTAGATGGTATATCCTTTCGTCTCGAGCAAGAGACAGGGTTCCAACAGATCGACTTTGCTTTTGGCGCCACCCGATGAAACCATGACGTTCTTTTGCGGAATCGTATTGCCGACGGCGATCATGGCCGAGAGCAGCGCCTCGTCGAAATCGTCGCCGATACATCCCACTTCGCCTGTCGAACTCATGTCTACGCCCAGTACGGGATCGGCTTTCGAGAGTCGGCCGAACGAGAACTGCGAAGCCTTGACTCCGATCCAGTCGATATCGAACTCCGTCTTGTCGGGACGGTTAAAGGGCGCGTCGAGCATGATGCGGGTTGCCGTGTCGATAAAGTTTTGTTTCAGGACCTTCGACACGAAGGGGAAGCTGCGGGAGGCGCGGAGGTTACACTCGATCACCTTCACGTCGTTGTTCTTGGCCAGATACTGGATATTGAAGGGGCCACTGATATTAAGCTCCTTGGCTATCTTACGACTGATTTTCTTGATGCGTCGTGCCGTCTCGAAGTAGATTTTCTGTGCCGGAAATACGAGTGTGGCATCGCCTGAGTGGACGCCGGCAAACTCGATATGTTCCGAAATGGCGTACTCTACGATCTCGCCATTCTGTGCCACCGCGTCGAATTCAATCTCTTTGGCATCCTGCAAAAATTCCGACACAACTACGGGATATTCTTTCGATACCTGAGCCGCGATATTCAGAAATTCGATCATCTGTTCTTTCGTATGGCAGACGTTCATAGCCGCACCACTCAGCACATACGAGGGGCGAATCAGAATGGGGAAGCCTGCTTCGCGGATGAATGCATCGATTTCGTCCATGCTGCTTAGCTCCGCCCAGCGCGGCTGATCGATGCCGAGCGTGTCGAGCATGGCCGAGAATTTGTGCCGGTTTTCGGCACGGTCGATCGATACGGGCGAAGTGCCGAGAATAGGTACTTGTTGCCGGTACAACTTCATGGCCAAGTTGTTCGGAATCTGTCCGCCGACCGATACGATCACACCTCGGGGCTGCTCCAGATCGACCACGTCGAGCACGCGCTCAAGCGACAGCTCATCGAAATACAGTCGGTCGCACATGTCATAGTCCGTCGAAACCGTTTCGGGGTTATAATTGATCATTATCGATTTATAGCCGAGGTTACGCGCTGTCTGTGCCGCGTTGACCGAGCACCAGTCGAATTCGACGGACGAGCCGATGCGGTACGCGCCCGACCCGAGGATGATCACGCTTTTATCATGCTTATAATAAGGAATATCATGCTCCGTACCGTCGTACGTCAGATAGAGGTAGTTTGTCAATTCGGGATGTTCCGAGGCAACCGTATGGATGCGTTTCACACTGGGCAAGATGCCGAGTTTCTTACGCCATGCGCGCACGCGGAGGTTGCTTTTTTCCATGTTGTCGTCCGGTTGTTCGACGAAGCGGGCAATCTGGAAGTCGGAGAATCCGAGTCGTTTGGCTTCACGCAGTACTTCGGCCGGCAAGTCTTCGATGCGGTCGTATTGTTTCAGCACATGGCTGTAATCTACGATGTTTTTCAGTTTGTTCAGGAACCACGGGTTGATTTTCGTCAGTTCGTGGATACGCTCGATCGTATATCCTTCTTCCAATGCCTGTGCTACGGCAAAGATACGCAGATCGGTCGGGTTTTCCAGCTCGTCGTCAAGGTTTTCGAACGTGAGGTTGTTATTGCCTACGAATCCGTGCATGCCTTGTCCGATCATACGCAGACCTTTCTGCATAATCTCTTCAAACGATTTACCGATCGACATGATTTCGCCGACCGATTTCATGCTTGAGCCGATCTGACGGCTCACACCCGCAAACTTCGTCAAGTCCCAGCGCGGGATCTTGGCGATCAGATAATCGACCTCAGGAGCTTTGTAGGCCGAGTTAACCGTACCCATCTCGCCAATCTCGTCGAGCGAGTAACCGAGTGCCAGCTTGGCTGCCACAAACGCCAGCGGATAGCCACTCGCTTTCGAGGCTAAAGCCGATGAGCGACTCAGACGCGCATTGACTTCGATGATCCGGTAGTCGCCCGTGTCGGAACTGTAGGCATACTGAATGTTGCATTCACCTACGATATTCAGATGGCGGACCGCCTTGACCGAAATTTCTTTCAACATCTTTACCTCATCGTCACATAGCGAACAGGTCGGCGCCACTACGATGCTCTCGCCGGTATGTACCCCCAGCGGATCGACGTTCTCCATGCTTACGACGGTGAAGCAATGGTCGTTTTTATCGCGAATCACCTCAAACTCGATCTCTTTCCAGCCTTTCAGCGATTCTTCGACGAGAATCTGCGAAGCAAACGTAAAGGCGCTTTCGGCCAGTGTCTTCAGTTCACTTTTTGTCTGGCAGATACCGCTTCCCTGACCGCCCAATGTATAAGCTGAGCGGATCATCACCGGGTAGCCGATCTCTTCGGCCGCGCGGATCGCATCAGCCATCGTTTCCACAGCCTGACTGACGGGGGTTTTCAGGTTAGCCTGATCCAGTTTCTTAACGAACAGGTCGCGGTCTTCCGTGTCCATGATCGCTTCGACCGATGTTCCCAGCACTTTTACACCGTATTTGCCGAGCGTACCGTCATTATACAGTTGCGTACCACAATTCAACGCCGTTTGTCCGCCGAAGGCCAGCAGGATCCCGTCGGGTTGCTCTTTCTTAATTACCTCCTCGACAAAAAAAGGCGTTACGGGAAGGAAGTAAACCTTATCCGCAATGCCTTCCGATGTCTGGATCGTAGCGATATTCGGGTTGATCAGCACCGATCGGATACCGTCTTGGCGTAAAGCTTTCAGCGCCTGAGAGCCGGAATAATCAAATTCGCCGGCCTGTCCGATTTTAAGAGCACCGGAGCCTAACACGAGTACTTTGTTGATATCATTCTTTGACATAAATAGTTATTTTATTTGAGTTTCATTTTTGAATACAGACGATCTATTTGAGAACGAACATCAGGAATATGGTAATGAGCAGGAGTGCCCACGTAATAAGCTGGTTCCTTCTGATCTTGTCCATTTCGGTGCGGAATTCTTCACGCTGCGTATCTTGTTGCTGTTCTATTCGTTCAATTTGTTTTTCGATCGACAGTACCTGACTGGATAAATCCAGCTCCGATAACTTATCGATGAGGGTCTGCATACGGTTACAATATTCCATCATGGATTCAAGGGCATCGGATATCTCGGCCTGCTGCACTTCGATAGCGTCGGTCGAGACCGTCGTCAACTCCTGAAGGGAGGCCGTCGAAGCGGCAGCCGCTTCTTCAAGGGTTTTCCGCGCCGAGGCATTGACCTCGTCCAATGTTCGTACCGTCGCTTCCAAAGCCTGCTGCAAGGTCTTCTCCACCTCGACCTTCAACTGTGTCGTAGCTTGCTGCGACTGAGCGATCTCGGCTGCGAACAACTCTTTTCCTTCGCTGATCACATTGGTCAGTCCCGCCTGCGACTCGTTGAGCCGATCTTCAAACCGGGTGATGACCGTCTGCGTCTCTTCGCTGATTTTCTCGGCCAGCAGCCTGACGTCTTCCGCCAGACGCGCTGTCGCATCGATTACTTCTTTACTTTCTGCCGTTACTTGCGATACCTGTTCGCGGGCAGAGTTGAGGTGGGTCAAGCTGTCGCGGAGTTGCAGCAACGCCTTATGGATATTTTCTATTGCTTCCATTCTTCCAAGTATTTATATTGTATCATCTTCGTTTGCGCCAGATGGAGGTTGAGGAGGTCGGCAGCACGCATGATATCAATGCGTATACGCACTTCCTCCGTCCAGTCTCCGGTGGTGGCGAAATAGTCTGTCTCACCTCGTATATAACAATTATATGCGTCAAAGAGTTCGCGGAAATCGGCGATATTCGGCATTGAACGGTAAAATCCGATCATGCCGTTTTCATAACTTTCATGCAAATCACATTCGAGCATTTCTTCTCCCTCCGTACCGGTATGGAAGAGACAAAAGGCATTAAGAAGCGAAAGGGTGGGGTTATTTCCGTCGAATGAACGGCGCAGTGTGCGTACGGCCTCGTGCAATTCTCTGGCGCGACTGTTAGGCGATCCGTTTCGCTCCGTCGCTCCGTCTTTGATCCGATGCATATAGCGGAACAGAATATCAGGGGATGACTCCCTGCCATTCTGCGTATCTTCGGCCAGATGGTACGTGAAGGGATTACTGTTGCCGGGGATAATCTCCGTAGTTTCCTGTTGCTGCAGTGCGATGCGCCGGTAAACGAACTCGTTCATGTAAAGAAGACAACGGCATAATTCTTCACGAAGAGCGTCGTGGAAGGTTGTTTTCAGCGAAAGATTTTCAGCCCTGACCATTTCCTGTTCCACCTGTTTCTGTGTATGGTAACGAAGAAAATAGTTACGTAACTGCCGGTAATATCCTCCGGCCGGTTGCTTTCGAAGAACGATGCGGTATTGTTGTTGTGCTTCATCAAGGGTGATCTGTTCCATCAGTCCGAGAGTACTCATGCGATAGAATGCTTTGGTGTAAAGTACGAGCAGGTTCTTTCTGGGACGGTCGTCTTTTGATCCATCGCGCTCTGTAACGGGGTACGGCAGGAAAAGGACACATTCGTCCGGCAGATTATCAAGTGTGAGTGGGAAATAGCATCCTTTAGCCGGTATCGTACGATCTCCTTCGAGGTAGGAAACGGGAGCAAAACCAATCAGGTGTTCAATACATTCGTTTTCCGCTTCGAGGCCACAGAAGTAACGCAGGTAGCGTTCTTTCCGATAGGCCGATTCGGGCAGTCCCGCGCTTTTGCACAACACGAGCCGATCTCGGTCTGCCGAGCAGGTATCACGGGGCGAGAGCGCCTGTTCGATATCGAAGAGCGTATCGAACGATGCCTGTTCGGTCAGTCCCAAAAGGGTAATCATTCCTTGTTGAGGCAAGGTGTGCCGGTAGAGCGTTTGACCTGCGAGTATCGCTGCCGGCAGGAAGTCGGGGCTCCATTCCGAGAGACCCTGTGCCTCGTCGAGAATGCCCGTGGCGAAGTATACGCCCGTCTGCTGCATATACCTGAAACGTTGCAAGAGCGGCAGTCGGCCGAGTTGGTCGTAAGAGAGCACAACAATCAACGCTTCGGACGATTCTGCCTGTCGCTCGCGTCGTTCGCGCTCAGTACGGTCGAGGCCGGCATGGAACGCCGTCATACAATCGATACCCGCATCGATCCATTCGCGGTGCAGGGCCTGTACGGCATCCGTATCAGGCACAGCGATAACCGTGATACCGGGCTGCATCATGGCGGTCAGTTTCCGGATCATGGTTTTGCCTCCATTGGCCGGCACGAGGCCGACGGTGCAACGGTTTTGAAGGATACGGCTCAACACGGGCAACATCCCCGGTATGAAATCGTTCTTGCGGAAGAGCAGTTGCAGGAAGTAGCGCAGGTGTTGCGAAGTATCCGGCAACGTTTCGTACTGTTGCTGTGCGTTTTTGGACGTCATCGGACGGTAGGTAATACGTCCGGTGGTATACATGTGTCGTGTACTGCGCTCATAATGTGATGAGCGTATATGAAAGAAACATTTGTTACGACACTCCGTAAAGCCGGCGAACGATATGTTCTCGATGTCGGTTCGCCGCAGCGTGGATATATCGATAATCAGATCGTACGCTTTCCGTCGCAGTTCATCCGTCACCTCCGTCAGGGGCAAGGTGTTTCCATGCAGGGGCGAGCCGATAAATTCGGGTGTGCTGACGACCGTCAGTTCCACCTCGGGAAATGTCAACCCCGTGTACTCCGCACTCATCGCTGTGAGGTGATTGAAATGTTCTTTCAAGTCGGCCAAAGCGAGAGCGGCGCAGGGTACATCACGTTCGAGGACGAGCACAGACCACGTATTGCATGTGATATCAAGCTGGCGGGAGATGACGGCTTCGAGCACGACTTTCTGGATACGTGCGATAGCGATCGGTGAGAGGACATATTGCAGTGTCCGTACCCAGTCATCATCAAAACGTCGGTCGAAGACCTTGAAAACGGTTGCTACATATTCGCTCCCGAGGAACCCGAAATGCGAATCGCTCATTTCTTCTTCCGGTACTTGCCGACAATACCAGTGAATGGCCGAGAGGTCGTCGGCACGTTGTTTATAGGCGCGCTTCTGCTCCATGTCGGAGTGATCGATCGCCTCATGAATTTCGATGGCGCATCCGTCATGCCAAAAGTCTTTCTCATCTTTGGTCGGATAGGGAAATTCACATGCGAAATCGATTCGCTGCGTATGGTACGTCTTTTGTTTAGTGAGTGAATAGAGATTGCGCTGCGGTTGCAGCAACTGACGTAACGGCTGGGGCGCTATCCGGGTGATGAATGTCTTTTCGGCATCGCTTTCGAGCAACTTGTTATTGTAATTCGATTCGTCCAGATTCAGACGAGGATCGATGATATGCAAAGCGTCAAATACGTCTTCGGTATGCAATCCCCATGTATCATAACGAATATCTCCGTCGAGGTCGATGCGTCGGTTACCCAATTTGGCAAAAGCTTCTTCAAGAAGCGGACTGGCCTGTGCGGGCCGTCCGCGGGTCACGATGTTGTTCAGTACGGCAAACAGCGGATGTACATTTTCGCGTGCGCCTCCTCCGAGGTCGTAGTGAGCCGATACTTCGAAGCGTGAGAGACTTCGGTAGAGCGCCTCGGTCTTTTCTGCATCGGCCGTTTGAAGCGTTTTCTTCACGGCGTCCAGCCGGTAGGCAGCATGGTATTGCACGGCCGGATAATAATTGACGTACTTGAGGTTGAAATTACTGTTCTCAAGTTTGAAGGCTTTGATTTTGATACCGTTTGACTGTCGAACATTCGGATACAGTTCTTCGTCCGCTAAGGTCTCGGGCGAGTCGAAGTAATGGTAGAATGCATCGATTCGCCGGTTGTTATGCATGAGGTTGCCTGTACAGAAGAAATAATGTTTGCCGTGTATGCCGTACCCGACGAGTTCGGCGATACGCTTGAGATCGAGCTCCGGTTGCTCAAGTACATCGGTAAAGAAATGAAACGTAATCGGCTGTCGGGTTTCGATCTCTTTCTTTCGGACTTCGCTTACGGGTTTGCAGACACAGCTGATCCGGTCAGGGTCGTCTATGTAGGGACTGATGTGCCAAACAGCACGTTCGAGGGCCTCGCGCGAAGGATCGATGAGCGTGACTTTACGCACACGGTTTTCGATACCGTTCTTTTTAAGGAAGTCGAAGAAACAAACTGTATGAAACCCTTGTCCGCATTGCCAGTCGATGATTTCGAACACGTCGTCCTGAAAGATTTTGCGGGGAATGGTTTCGAGTGTTTTATCGATTTTCGTTTTCCATAAGACTCCGTTTTCGCAGAGGTCTGTTAACATGTCCTGGTCTGAGGCTGAGAAAGAGGAAGAAGCGGGAATGGCGTTGTCTTTATCCGCAGCAGGGATAAAGTTTCGGGCAATAGCCCGTATGTTCTCGAAAGACGGATTGCGCAACCGGCGCAGACTTTCTCTATACGATATCATCATGTTATATTAATAATCAGACGAAAATTCTACGATGTATATCATCAAGGCGAATCGGTTGTATGCCGATTATCCTTGCGGGAGCTCTTTGGCCGGTAGCCGTTTTTCGGACGGCTGACCTGTCAGTCCCTTTTTGGCTGACAAAGCTAAACAAATATTTTTGCTTATCCGTCCGGTGTGTCGAAATTATTTTTCAACACGGAGATTTATTGTTTTCAGAGGGTTTTTCCTTCGCTCAGATGAATGACTTTGCGGCGCTCGCCGACAATCCACACGATATCTCCCTCTTCGAAAACGGTGGAGGGCGGCGGGTTTTTGATCGACGTCTTTCCGCGTTCAATACCAATGACGAGGCATTGAGCCTTGTCACGGATGCCCGATTCACGGATGGACAGGCCGATGAGCCGCGAGTCTTCGGAAATCGTAAACTGTTCGATATTCATCTCATCGGCTTCCTCCTCGCGTCGTTTTTGATCGGCCTGATGGTAGCGCTCAGCAATGTAATCGTGGAAGTGCAGGATGTCATCGTCCGACCCGACGACGATGAGTTTGTCGAGCGGATAGAGATATTCGTCTCCGCCGGGGATGTTGATACGCCGTTCGCCACGTATAATGGTAACGATATTAACGTTACACTTCTGTCTAAAATTTAACTCCTTGAGTGTTTTACCAATACTGGGTGAATGGGGGCGCACTTCGATATCGGTCAGGTGCAGGTCGCGTTCGAGCAGATGATTGGCGAAGTCGCGCCGGATAGGGGCACGTCGTTCGCTTTCCGCCTCACGTGCCGAAAGGTTACTGACGAAGTGGCGTTCCATAAGGATGGAATGTTTCTTGACGCGTTTGGAGAAGATCATAATGGCGATGACGCTCAGCGAAGCGACAAGCACAATGCCCCATTTCGTACTGAGCAGCGCCGAAGTGGGGATAGCTACGAGGCCCATGCACACGATGATACGCAACACGATGAGCGAGACTAAGGGACCGCGATTGTATTTGCTGTCGTTCCAGAGATGGCGGAAGGCTTTCGAGCGGTTTTTCTTCATCATGATGGCGCGCAAGAGCGGAGCCATCAGGGCGATGAGCAGGACGAGTGCGAGGATGTTACCGTTTTGTCCGGGCAGGAATTGACGGATGAGCGGCGCGACGAGTTGCAACCAGACAAAGATCAGAACGAGTGTTACGGCCAGATAAATTCCTACGATACGGCTCATGGAGCGCAGGTATTTTCGCCATTCGCTCTGGTGGCGAATCGTGTTGGAACCGGAGGTATATTGATCCAGAAATTGTTTCCATGACGGTGGTAAAGCTCTCTCAATCCGATTATATACAGGTTCGGCTAACCGGATCAGATAAGGCGTGAAAAAGGTGGTCACCACCGAAACGGCGACAATGAGCGGATAGAGGTGAGGCTCCATAACCTTGAGCGCGATACCTTGTGAGGCGATGATGAAAGCGAACTCACCAATCTGAGTGAGCGAGAAACCACTCTGTATAGCCGTCTTGATAGGCTTTCCCGAAAGTAACACACCGAAACTGCCAAAGAATAACTGTCCGATCATCACCGCGATAGTAAGTACAGCTACATGCCACTTGTATTCCCACAAGATATTCAGGTCGATCAACATTCCGACCGATACGAAAAAGACGGCCGCAAACAGATCTTTGACCGGTTTGACGAGGCTCTCAATATGCTCGGCCTCGATTGTTTCAGCTAAGATGGCTCCCATCATGAATGCGCCTAATGCCGACGAGAAACCGATCCAGTCGGCCACGTAAACCAACCCCAGACAAAGCCCGATACTGATGATGAGCAGCATCTCATCGTTAAGGATTTTTTTCAACGCTTTCAGCATTGAAGGAATGAAATAGATCCCGAAGACGAAGCATCCAACCAGAAAAAGCGCCAGTTTCGTCATGCTCAGCAATAACTCTTGGCCCTCAAAAGTTTGGCTTACAGCTAATGTAGAGAGTAACACGAGCATCAGCACCGCGAAAATGTCTTCGACGATCAGAATACCGAATACTACGCCCGCAAATTGTTTGTTACGCAATCCCATTTCATCGAAAGCCTTGAAAATAATCGTGGTGGACGACATCGAAAGCATCGCCCCGAGGAAGATACAGTTCATTCGGTCTAACCCGAGAGCCGTCCCCACTAAATATCCCGTCGTCATCATTCCGATTAACACCGTCATAGCGCTCACGATAGCCGTCCCCCCTACTTTCATCAGTTTCTTAATGCTGAAATCGAGGCCAAGGTTGAACAGCAGAAAAATGACTCCGATCTCCCCCCATGTATTGATATTGACCGTGTCGGACACAGTGGGAATGAATTGGATGGATGGACCCGCCAACACGCCAGCAAGGATATAACCCAGTACGACAGGTTGTTTAAGACGCTTGAAGAGGAGGGTCATCAGACCGGCCGCAATGATGATGACGACCAGATCGGATATTAATGTAGGTAGATGCATATGTTTATTCTGTTTTTCAGAAATGCAAAAATAAGCAAAAAAACCGATTTACCAATGCACTACCTCACATCTTTATCGGGAGAGACGATTTATCTTCTTCCACCCGAACCGGATCGTTCCGACCGGTTCTCGGACGATCGACTTTCGGATGAACGACTCCGGCTGCCTTCGTCGCTCCGACTACTCACAGATGACTCACTTCTGCTGCTGCGCATGGAACTTGACGAATCATCGCCGGAACGGCCTTTGCGGCTGTCTAAGGATGAATCGCTGCTGCTACGGCTACTGCTGGAGCGTGTAGAAGAGGATACATCGTTTCCGGAACGATTTCTGCGATTCTCGGACGATACCTCCGACGAACGACTCCGGTCATTACCGGTCGACCAGTCGGCCGATCGATCACTACGACTCGAACTCGTTGCTGAGCTGCGTTCGCTTCGGCTGCGTGTATTGGTCGAAAAATCGTCCTCGGAACGACGACGTCCTTCCGACGATACACCCGACGAACGGCCGCGATCGCTACCCGACGAGATTTCTCTCGAACTGCGCATACTCCGATTTGATCCGGAAGTGCTCCTTTCTTCATAACGTTCCGTATCGGAATTGCGATGACTCGATATCCGGCTGCTTTCACTGCGACTGCTTGCTCCTCCGCGTCTCTCGTCCGACGATACACGCGATTCGGTGCTCCGATTGCTCCGTAACTCTACGTTTTCATAATACGAACGATTCTCCATGTAACGAGGCTCTACCCATGCGCAGGCATTATATCGCGCATACTCGTAGCGGTAGTCGTCCACGTAAAAGATCGGAATCTGTGCGTAATTGTAGCGGTAGCGCGCGTACCGACGGCGATGGTGGCGGTTGTATCGCCACGGATCGATCACATCGTTCAATACCACTTTATACAGTGAATAAAAATCGTATCTCGCATAGCGTGCCGGTAAGTAAGGACTTTCGATCCACCCCCTGCCATGACGATAGTAGAACAGCTCGTTCTCCACATCGAAATAGATATTCAACTCCGGGATATAATAATACTCTACATAATCGTAACCGACAGGTCCCCATGCCGGCTGACGGTCTACATTAACATGAATGATTGTCGTTACGTGTTGAGCGTCTGCCGTATGCACGTTTAACAGGCCGATCATCCATCCCAGGCCTACCATAATGATTAACTTTTTCATGACGTTCTGTCTTTTAAAATAATTCATATTCCTGTTCTTTTAAAGAAAACTGCGGTTTTCTTGTTGTCTTAGACCCGACAAATATAAATTAGTTTATTCACAAAAATAGTTAAAAGCACTTTCGACTTCGTACATCATATAAAATATAGATGAATGTGGAGTGCATACTTGCGATTCTGTTTTTATAGCCTGCATTTGATGAAGAATTTGGGTCCTACCGTATTTTTGCATGTACAGCTTCTTCCGTTTCCTTTTCTGCGTTCTTCACTCAGGACCTAAAAGAGCAATCTGTTTTTTCTGATGTGTCGTTTCGGAGAATCATTGTTTCATCGCCCCTACGTAAGAAAAAAATGCCGTATCTTTGGATGCTCAAAAGTTTAAAACCGATATGATAAAAATATTTGAAACCTCGAAAATAAAAGAACTTGATCAATATACGGTCGATCACGAACCAATTGCTTCTATCGACTTGGTAGAGCGTGCGGCCACGGCTTTCGTCAATGAGTTTGGGCGTCTCTACTCCAAACAGTCGCGCGTCATTGTCTTTGCCGGACAAGGAAACAACGGAGCGGATGCTTTGGCTATCGCCCGTCTATTGGCCGAAGACGATTACCGGATCGAAGTTTATCTTTTTAATCCCGGACGCCATCTTTCGCCCGACTGCGAGGCTAATAAGCAGCGTCTACTTGCGGATGGGAAAATACTTTTGAACGAAGTGATCGAAGATTTTACGCCCCCCATACTTTCTGAACATGATGTGGTGATCGACGGGCTGTTCGGCTCCGGATTAAACCGGCCGTTGAGCGGCGGATATGCGGCCGTCGTCGATTATATTAACCAGTCTGATGCGACGGTCGTTTCTATTGATATCCCCTCCGGACTTTTTGGGGAAGATAATCGGGAGAATGATCCGGATAGCATTATTCAGGCCGACATGACATTCACGTTCGAATTTCCGAAGCTCTCCATGGTACTGCCCGAGAATGCGGCGTATGTCGGCCGATGGAAAGTGTTGCCTATCGGATTGCATCCGGATATCATGGCACGAACAAAAACACCTTACATCCTGATTAAAGATGAGGATATGACAGGAATTCTCCGTACGCGCAACGTATTTGCTCATAAGGGCGACTTTGGGCATGCCCTGTTGATTGCCGGCAGCAAGGGCAAGATGGGAGCAGCCCTGCTGGCTGCCGGAGCCTGCATGCGCAGCGGCGCCGGAAGGCTGACGGTTCATCTTCCTCAACGAGGTGAGACGGTGCTTCAGACAGCCCTTCCCGAAGCCATGCTCAGCCTCGATGCAGATGCAGACCGTGTCTCGGTGCTCCCCGATACGGACGGGTATGACGCTATCGCCGCCGGACCGGGACTAGGCACGGAAAAGCAGACTGTGCAGATGCTGGAACAACTGTTGAAGACTTCCCGAAAACCCTTGCTGCTCGATGCCGACGCGTTGAATATCCTGGCACAACATAAAGAGTTGCTCTCTCTGTTGCCCCCGCATACCGTCTTGACACCTCATCCGAAGGAGTTGGACCGGCTGCTCGGGGATAGCATCAACGGATATGACCGGCTCCATAAAGCTGCCGAAATGGCTATGAAACATACGCAATGCATTGTCCTCAAAGGTGCCTATACGGCGGTCTGTACGCCGCAGGGGAATATTTACATCAATACCACAGGTAATCCGGGTATGGCAACGGCCGGCAGTGGCGACGTGTTGACCGGTGTGATTGTCGGTCTGATGGCTCAGGGATATGAACCCGAAACGGCAGCCGTCGTCGGAGTTTTTCTGCATGGGATGGCTGGAGACTTGGCCGTAGCCCGATTGTCGGACGAAAGTCTGATTGCTTCCGATATCATCCGGATGTTGGGAAAGGCGTTTCGTTTGCAACATGAAGAAGAGTAACCGAAATACCGAAAAGGGCTTGCACCGTTTGTCCTTCAAAAAAACTGTTGATGATTTAAAAATGCAAAAAAACGAAGGATTTTTCGGATGGTCGTGTTAAAAATATTTGTTTTGATATGGCAGATTATTCTATTACCTCTTTTTTATTGTACTTTTGCACACATTAAAAGATATAGAAAAAACAGCTATGGTTAAGTTAATTGGAACGAATGCCGGTCTTGTATGGAGAGCCTTGAGTAAGGCGGGCCGGATGAGTGTGAAAGAACTCAAAAAAGAGACAAAATTGAGAACGGATAAAGAATTGTTTGCAGCCATTGGCTGGTTAGCCAAAGAAGGAAAACTCGAATCGGAAGAGAAAGATTCCGAAATTTACTTTTGGCTGTCGTAGCTCCGTAACATGCAAGAAAAAAAGGGGCTGTCTGATTGGTTGTCAGGCAGCCCCTTTTTCATTCTGTCGGCAAAAAAAAATGACAGAAAGTTGTATCTTTAAATACTTCTTTTTACTTTTGTCTGCAATTTTGGAACGAAATGGCCGGGAATAACAAGGA
Source organism: Tannerella sp. (assembly GCF_052170195.1). Lineage (GTDB taxonomy): Bacteria > Bacteroidota > Bacteroidia > Bacteroidales > Tannerellaceae > Tannerella. Next base: position 78,310 of record NZ_JBQNAZ010000002.1, read on the forward strand.
TTTGTTAGCTGTATTTGACGTCAGGTTGCAGGATTTGTTCGCATTGTGTGATGAGCAGGATCGGAGAATCAAAGATCTGACCCAAACCATACGGCAAATGGAAGAAGAATACCGGATATTGAATACCAAATACACGGACATGCTGACAGCTACCACTATTGCCTTTGCCGATACAGGAGAAAGAAAAGAGGTAAAGCGGCGGTTGTCGGGATTAGTGCGTGAAGTAGATAAGTGCTTGGCACTACTAAACGGATAACTGTGAAAGGAGACGAGTTTATCATACATCTGGAAATTGCAGGAAAACAATATCCGGTGAAGATTAGGCGAGGTGATGAACAGACGGAACAACGGGCGCGTGAAGCAGCCAGACGAGTTCAACAGATGTATCTGCAACAGAAGGCCTATTTCTCCAAATCATTGGAAGATAAAGACCTCTTAGCGATGGTTGCCGTTCAGCTGGCGATGGATATGATCCCGCTGGAAGAAAAAAACGATACGCAGCCTTTCGTAGAAAAGATACAACAATGGACGGAGAAATTGGAGCATTATCTAAGAGAGAGATAACTTTTCACTTCTATGTTATTCGAAACGAGAACATAAAAGTCTATGCACAAGAGGTTGGCATGGGGAGACATGTCAAAAATGTGCTTTTTTTATAACAATTTAACAGTAGATAGAATGAGCTGGATATGGATGGTGATTGCTTTTTTCGTAGGAGGGCTTTTGGCCTGGATCGTAATGACATTCCTTGCGAAATCCCGCCGCACAGCGCTCCTCCAAGAGATGGAGAAGGAAGCGGAAGTCATGAAAAAAAATAAAATGCTGGAAGTAAAAGAAAAATTCCTGCAATTAAAAACAGATCTGGAGAAACAGGTCACGGCACGCAATGCCAAAATACAGTCGGGGGAGTCGAAACTGAAACAGCGCGAAATGGCACTCACCCAGCGTCAGGAGGAGTTGCAGCGGAAGATGTCGGAAGTCGATATCGTCAAGGAAAACTTGAACAACCAACTGCAAATCATAGAGAAGAGAAAGCAGGACATGGAAAAGCTGCACCAACAGGAAATAGCCCATCTGGAAACAATCTCCGGCTTGTCGGCTGATGAGGCCAAAGAACGCCTGATCGAATCGCTCAAAGACGTGGCCAAAACAGATGCGGCCTCGTATGTAAACGAGATTATGGAAGAAGCCAAAATGACCGCCAATATGGAGGCCAAGAAAATCGTTATCCGTACGATACAGCGCGTAGCGACCGAAACGGCTATTGAAAACTCGGTAACGGTCTTCCACATCGATTCGGACGAAATCAAAGGACGAATCATCGGACGCGAAGGCCGTAACATCCGCGCTCTCGAAGCAGCTACCGGCATCGAAATCATCGTAGATGATACCCCGGAAGCTATCGTGCTTTCCGGCTTTGACCCGGTGCGCCGTGAAGTGGCTCGTCTGGCCTTGCATCAGTTGGTACAGGACGGACGTATTCATCCGGCACGTATCGAAGAGGTCGTTAATAAGGTGCGCAAACAAGTGGAAGAAGAAGTGGTGGAAACCGGAAAGCGAACAGCGATCGACCTTGGTATCCACGGCTTGCATCCCGAACTGATACGGATGATCGGAAAGATGAAGTATCGTTCGTCGTACGGACAGAACCTGCTGCAACATGCGCGTGAGACGGCGAATTTGTGTGCTGTCATGGCGGCGGAACTGGGACTGAACCCGAAAAAAGCACGTCGCGCCGGATTGTTACATGACATAGGAAAAGTACCTGATGATGAGCCTGAAATGCCGCATGCTCTCTACGGTGCGAAGTTGTGTGAGAAGTTTAAAGAAAAACCGGATATCTGCAATGCGGTTGGTGCCCATCACGACGAGATGGAGATGCAGACGCTTCTGGCGCCGATCGTGCAGGTTTGTGATGCTATTTCGGGAGCGCGTCCGGGAGCGCGTCGCGAGATTGTGGAAGCATATATCAAGCGGCTCAATGACTTGGAACAGTTGGCTCTTTCGTATCCGGGAGTTTTGAAGACATATGCCATTCAGGCCGGTCGCGAGTTGCGGGTGATTGTCGGTGCTGATAAGATTACCGATAAAGATACGGAAAGTCTCTCGACCGAGATCGCCAAGAAAATTCAAGACGAGATGACGTATCCCGGTCAGGTAAAGATTACCGTGATTCGCGAGACGCGTGCCGTCAGCTACGCAAAATAGAAATATACGGATTCTTTAAAATAACAAGAGCTCGATGTAAGAAAAGTTTCCTTTAGGATAGGGATCATTGCTGTCCGATAAAAATTATTCTCGAAAGAAAGGAAGTCTCTTTTATCGGACACCAATGATTTGAATAACTTTTCATTGACAGAGTGCATTTAACCCAAATTACGCGATACACTGTTCGGCGTTTGCCATTAATAATGGACGAACGAAGGTACGACAATGGTTACGTCAGGCTTACAGCCCTCCGCCGAGATACGATGGCCTTTTTCCCCAACGCTTCGCATTGGGCTGAATTATCTTGCCCTTTCAGGGCTGTTTTCCAATTGTTCATTGTCAATGAATTAACGTCTCTGCGGGGGAAGGGCTGAAAGCCCGAATTATTTCAGCCTCATCCCGCAAGGGTGGGGTATCGACATCTGGACCTTGTTCGGAGGGCTGAAGGCCTGAATTAAATTCATTCTTATTTCTTCTATCGCGGAATCTGGGTTTAATCACCAAACTTAGAAAAACATAAACAACGCCTTGATCCTTTTACATGACAGAATCATATTGTGCAAAAGAGCTTTAATAGAATCGATAAATAATGACTTGAAGAACATTTGTCAGAATACACCCGATAGATGTCGATCATTTGATACTTAGATCGAACTTACCTTTATTTGGAGTATTCCGGGCAGATCCGGTGCGTGATTTACAACACCAATGGGAGTTGTGAGCATCGGTATTCATATCCAGTCTCCGTATTCAGTAAGGTAGAGGAAATTGAAAAGAAAGGAAATTCCTTCTTCAGGACATTGTTCCGCTACGCTCCACAACATCCTGAAGAAGGAATGACAATTACACACTCTTATTAGAGCTCTACCTTTATTTTGCAATATTTCGGCCGATTACATATCCGTCAATATGGTAATTTTGATGTTTTCGCGATTACCGTTGACCGGATGAATCAAACATCTCCACGAGTGAAATATCATCAGCAATCCACCTCCAATAAGATTCCTCTACAGTTTTTCAATCGGTCGATATTTCGGTACAAGGCTTTTCATCACCACCCAACCAATCAGATAGGCCACGGCACAAACACAGAAGATGATAAAATAACCGGCCGGTTTACCTTCGAAGCCGAAGCATTGCAGATTCGTCTCACCGGCATACACGAAAAGTTTACCGGCCGACTTCTGCAGGATCAGCGAACCGATGCCTCCTGCCATACCGCCGATACCGGTCACCGATGCGATGGCCGACTTGGGAAACATATCCCCGATGGTCGAAAAAATATTGGCCGACCACGATTGATGTGCAGCCCCTCCAAGTCCGATCAGGATAACGGGGAACCACGGGGAGATCGTACCTAACGGTTGTGCCATCAGCACAATCAGAGGAATGAATGCAAAGATAAGCATGGCCTGCATCCTCGCGGCATACGGATTCTTCCCGGTCTTGTCGATAATGATAGTCGGCAGTTTACCCCCATAAACCGAAAGCATCGTAATGGCGTAGAGCGTGAAGATAAGCGCCATACCGAGTCCGTCGGTCGTTTTGATACCGAATTGCGTGTTCAGATACGACGGAATCCAGAAGAGGAAGAACCACCACACGCCATCGGTCATGAACTTGCCGAATGCGAAAGCCCACGTCTGTCGGTGCATAAAGCAGCGGATAAACGAACTTTTCTCTTCCGATGCATCTGCCGGCAGACTGTCCGTATCTTTATCCGAAAGAATATAGTCGAGCTCGGCCTGATTGACACGTGCGTTCTTCTCCGGTTTTTCATACATAAATACCCAGAATCCCATCCATACGAATCCCAATGCTCCAATAATGATAAAAGCCATTTCCCAGCCGAAAGCTTTGGCCAAAGGAGGGATGGATAAAGGAGCGATCAATGCACCGATCGATGCACCGGCATTGAAGATACTCGTGGCATAGGCCCGGTCTTTCTTCGGAAAATATTCGGCCGTCACTTTAATGGCTGCGGGGAAGTTGCCGGCCTCACCGATCGCCAACACACAACGTGCGACGATGAAAGCGTACATGCTCACCGTAGCGATGACGACAACTACGTCGCCTGTAGCTTGTGCCAATTCGGCTGCCGAGGCCAGTCCGGTGTACTGCTCGGTGACGATACCACACAATGCATGAATACACGCTCCGAGCGACCAAACACCAATGGCCCACAAGAAGCCTTTCTTACTCCCAAGCCAGTCGACAAATCGGCCGGCAAAAAGCATCGAGATGGCATAGATGAGCGAAAACAACCCCGTGATAGTACCGTAATGATCTTCGTTCCAATGAAATTCGGGTTTGATAAATTCATCCCATGTCAACGACAGCACTTGTCGGTCTAAGTAATTGATCGTCGTCGCAAAAAAAAGCAATGAGCAAATCACCCACCTGTAATTTGTCTTTTGTTCATTTCTCATGTTCATATTCTACTTCTTTACTACCTTTTACTTCTTTAACTACCCTACCCTTTTTTACTCCTTCCGAACCTCACGGATAACACCTAATGCCTGCGCACAGATGTCTGTAATCTTTTCCCAGTTACCGGAAGCTATGGCCTCGGGCGGAAACAGGTTAGACCCCATCCCGACACATGTTGCTCCCGCATCGAACCAGGCTTTCAGGTTCGTTTCTTCGGGCTTGACACCTCCCGTCACCATCACCTGCGACCATGGCATCGGCGCTTTGAGCGCTTTGACGAAGCCGGGGCCCAGCACATCGCCGGGAAAGACCTTACAGATATCACAACCCAACTCCTGCGCATATCCTACTTCCGATACCGATCCACAACCCGGAATGTAAGGAACGAGCCGGCGGTTACAGACTTTTGCAATGTCGGGGTTCGTCAGCGGACCGACAACAAAGTTAGCCCCCGACTGCAGGTATAACGAAGCGGTTGGGGCATCGACGATGGATCCGACACCAAGTATCATCTCCGGACAAGCCTCAACGATCCAGCGGCTCACCGCTCCGAACACTTCGTGAGCTGCCTCTTCTCTGTTCGTAAACTCGAAGACCCTGACCCCTCCGTTATAGCAGGCACGGATAACCTGCTTGGCCACTTCCACATCACAACTACAAAACACCGGCACGAGGCCCGTATCCGTCATGGTCCGTATTGTTTCTTTCTTATCGAATCTTGCCATATTTATCACAATGGAGTTCCTGTTAATTAAGGCTGTTTACCGATATAAGCAAGGATACCTCCGTCGACATACAAGATATGTCCGTTCACGAAGTCCGAAGCACTGGAAGCCAAAAAGACAGCAGGCCCGGCCAAATCGTCGGGCGTACCCCATCGGGCGGCCGGCGTCTTGGCAATGATGAAAGAATCAAACGGATGACGCGAGCCATCGGGCTGTACTTCACGCAGCGGTGCCGTTTGCGGTGTGGCGATATAGCCCGGTCCGATACCGTTACACTGGATGTTGTACTGTCCGTATTCCGAGGCAATGTTACGTGTCAGCATTTTCAGTCCTCCCTTGGCGGCAGCATATGCCGAAACGGTTTCACGCCCCAATTCACTCATCATGGAGCAGATATTGATAATCTTTCCGTGTCCTTTTTTGATCATCGCCGGAATAACCGCCTTGGCCACAATAAACGGAGCATTCAGATCGACATCGATCACTTGCCGAAATTCTTCGGCACTCATCTCGTGCATCGGGATACGTTTAATGATACCGGCGTTGTTAACCAGAATATCGATTGTTCCCACTTCCTTCTCTATCTGTGCGACCATCGCATCGACCGCCTTTTCGTCGGTCACATCGCAGATGTATCCCTTAGCCTCAATCCCGGCTTCTTTATAAGCTCTTAACCCTTTGTCTACAAACTCTTGCTTCAGGTCGTTAAACACGATGGTTGCTCCTGCTCCGGCCAATGCCGACGCAATAGCGAAACCGATACCGTAAGATGCTCCTGTTACAAGCGCTACCTTACCTTCTAATTTAAACTGTTCCATATCGTTTTATTTCTTTTGTTATTTTAATATATTATCTTACTACTCTGCCCGATCCATCGCCTCCCATCAGTTGCTCCACTTCGCTCACTGACATGAGGTTAAAGTCTCCGTAAACCGTATGCTTGAGACACGATGCCGCCACGGCAAAATTGAGCGCCTGCTGATCGTCGTGCGGGTAGGTGATCAGTCCGTAGATCAGTCCGCCCATAAACGAGTCGCCCCCTCCTACCCGATCTACGATATGCGTAATATCGTATCGGCGCGATGCATACAGTTTATCCGAATATAAGCACCCGCCCCACGTATTGTGGTTGGCGTTGATCGATCCGCGCAGAGTGACAATGACTTTCCGGGCACGCGGAAATCTCTGCATCAACTGACGACAGACCGACTCGAATTCATTCGCTTCCAGCTTGCCTCCGGTATGCTCGGCCTGAAACCCTTCCGGCTTGATGCCGAACACCTTCTCGGCATCTTCCTCGTTACCGAGGATGATATCGCATCCTTCAACGAGCGCCGGCATGACTTCCGAAGCCTTTTTCCCGTATTTCCACAAGTTCTTTCGGTAATTCAGATCGCATGAAACGGTTACGCCCATCTCGTTAGCTGTCCGTATGGCTTCGAGGCATGCGTCGGCTGCCCCCTGCGAAAGCGCAGGAGTGATACCTGTCCAATGAAACCACTGTGCTTCCTTCAGCACTTCTTTCCAGTCAATCATCCCCGGTGTGATCTCGGCAATGGAAGAACCGGCACGATCGTATACGACTTTCGAAGGCCGTGCCACAGCACCTGTTTCCAAAAAATAGATACCTACCCGGTTACCGCCGCGAAGGATATGCTGTACACCCACATTGTATTTTCGCAGTTCGGAAATGCACCATTCGGCAATTTCATTTTGAGGTAACCGTGTGACGAACTCGACCGGGATGCCGTAATTAGCAAGTGAAACGGCTACATTGGCTTCGCCCCCGCCGAATGTTGCCCCGAGACTGGTAGATTGAATGAATCGTAAATATCCGGGAGTCGCTAAACGAAGCATGACCTCTCCGAAGGTAATCACTTTTTTTTGCATACTACACATTTATATTATAACGAATAAACCTTTTTATTTCCGTGAAATGACAATCCGGTAATGACCGCTTAGAGAGAGCTCTTTTGCCTCAAGCGTAATCCTGTACAGTTCCTTTCCCCATACGTTTGACAAACGCGGATCGGTCAACGTAATCGTTTCGACCGAAGAGGTAAATATATTTCTGTCGTACGACAAGCGCGCTTTTTTCCCCTGTACTTCCATATCAATCTGTCCTTCGATGCTCCGATCCACTCTCCCCCACGTCAGAAAATGAAGTTTATTCCTCTTTTCAGGTGATTCCAGCGAAAAACGGTCATTTATCTCGAGTTGCTTATCCTGTAACCGATAAGTCCTGTTCCACGAATGTATGGAGGTCTCCTGAGGATATGCCTGCTTCAGTTCGAGCGATAACGTACGATTTGCCGGTGTAAATTTCATCTGTTCCGCTTTATATTTCGCGCCGAATGCCTGCTGGGTTCCGTTTATTTCCGGCAGGTTGTGAAAAAGACTTTGCATCGTCCAGATTGTATATCGCTCGTTACCAAACGTTTGTCGGGTATAAGTACCTACACCGGCATCGATCAGTACGGGAGTTTCATCGATATACAGCGAAAACGTACCGACATCATTATGATTATGGCTCTCATTGTTATGTCCTCCTTTACCGGCAAAGAAAAGTCCGCCACGGGTTCTCATATAACAAAACTGGGTCTCGGGATACCACGTGGTAGCTGGGGCTGAGTAAGGAAGCGTGACTGTACTCAACGCATGGTGAAAACGTAAGGTTTCGAATGTCCGGTATACGTCCCGGCGATTGTTCGGGGCTTGCGGAGTCTGCTCATTCTTTCTGAGAAAGGCGGAAAAAGCCATCATCTCGGTGCTGTTTACCGCTTTTCCGTACCGATAGATCAAATCCGCATCGGGCTCAAGCCTGGCGGTAGCGTCGGCAAAATTGACTACCCAGCCGTTACCTACGTACGAGCGAGAGATGTATTCCCCCATACGGCGGATCAAAGGCTCTTCAAAAAGGGACAGCTGTCCTCCGGTAACATCGCAAAGGAGCTGTAAATAATCATATAGTTTTCCTGCCGCATGTCCCCAATAGGATGGGCCTTCCTCGCAGGCGCCGTCGGCTTTGCTGTAATTGATGAAATGATCGACCGACCGTATCGTTTTATAGACCGCTTTGGCCAGTCTGTCGGTATCGTTTTCGAGCAGCATGAAACACTGGAGTACGCTAAAGTTACACCACGGGTTCCAGTTGTTTACCATATCTCCCGGCTTGTAATTCATGGCCATCCACCAGAAATGATCGGTTTCAAGATACGTTTTCAGGATACGCTTCTCCACTTCGTCGCGCACTCGCTGTGATATTACGGGATTGATTTTATCCAGTTCATCACGGAAAAAGTAATGAATCCACGAAAGTTCGGCGCCAACTTCGCCCGAGGCAAGTGCAATCACATGTTCGCCATGATTAGGGAGTGTTCGATTGTCGTGTTGCAGACGTACATGAGCCGAGAGCGCCCACGAAGTCATCTCGCAGAAATAGAAGACGCCGTTAGCCAGCGGTTCAATGAAACGCCCTTTTCCTTCGGCAAGTTCGGCCAGAAAGAGATCGGTCAGGGTCTGTGCGTTTTCATTGTACGGATTCTCCATGATCTTCCGCGATCCGCTTCGTTCGTATTCTATATAGTCCATTGCCTGAATGACCTGCCAGCGATACTCCAATGCTTTCTCACCCCGTCGGATATAGATATCTTTGAATTCACCGAACAGGGCATCCCAGCCTTGGCGATCGGTATAATCAGGATAAGCCACCCACTGTTGATGCAAAACGAGCAGCTCTTTTAACCTCTCTTCCGAGGTTTTCCGTTGCAACAAATTCTTTTCAGTATAGGCAAATAGTGTGCAAACCGGCAAGAAGTATACGATAAGAGAAAAAAGTAATTTCTTCATTTTTTCACCTCTTCATTATTACAGAATAACGTGTATTTATTCATACATAATCAAATCTTTCAGAATACCGTCTTTATACCACGGATCATCATATTTTTTGAGCAACTGTCCCAACTGTATCAATAATTGTCGTTTCAGCTGAGGCCGGGTATTCCAATCGATATTATTCATTTGGTACGGATCATCGAGATCATCAAAAAGCAAGATTTCCTTCAGTTGCTTATTCTCCTTATCGACTGTAAGAGAGAGCGTGTAACGATGTGTTTTGATACCACGCGCCACTGGAACATACGTTCTTACCTTACCGTCTTGATCTTGCCGACCATCCATATTCCGTATATATAAAGCAGCATCGGGCAATGGCTTATCAGGTTGGTTGGAGAACAACGCTTTTGAGAAGTCGGTTCCCTGTACCTCATGAGGAATGTGTTGGCCCAGATTACTCAATCCAAGCAGTGTTGGCATAATATCCGGACTGGAGAGCAGATAGTCGACCACTTTCGGTTTAAGCCTCTGCGGATAACGTACCAGGAAAGGAACATTCATCGATTCAATATAAGGTGAGTTTTTAGCGTCTTGCAAACCATGGCTGCACATCGTTTCACCGTGATCGGAAGAAAATACCACCATGGTATTCTTCGACAATCCCAATTCATCTAAAGCTTCGAGCAAGCGACCGAACTCCCGATCTACCCCTGTGATCTGTGCAAAATAATATGCCGCTGAAGATGACTTCTCCATTGTCGTATCGGCATTATGGCGTACAAGCAGTTCGCACAATGTCCGGTCTTTGTAGTGCGTGTAATCCTCCTCCATGCAGTCATTGAACGAGTTGTACGGGTGATGCGGCGGATTCATGCTGATCATCAGAAAGAACGGTTTGGATTCGTCGCGCCGGCCGAATTCGTTTTTCAAATAACTGATGGCCATATCGGTTTCGTGCGAGGGTGACCATTGATTGATATCGTGTCGTTTACCGTCGGTATCCCAATAGTGCGGATGCTTATGTACATCGAATGTACCGTACGAATACCAGAAGTTGAAGCCATGTCGTCTCTCGGGAGGAGTATAAGCATCCCAAACGAGATCACGATTCTCTACATAGTTGCCCGGGTTCTCGGGATCGTTCGGCGTAGGGGTATCAAGATGATACTTTCCGATATAAGCACAGTCATAACCGTTACGACTGAAGACGTCGCTGACAGTCGTGGCATCGTTACGCAGCGTACTGAAAGGGCGTCTGCTGTTCACATTCATCGGCACTCCGCTCCGGTGAGGATACATGCCTGTAAGCAGCGACGCACGATGCGGACTGCTTAAGGGGCAGTTGCTCATGGCCGAAGAGAAAACGACGGACTCCTTGGCAAAACGATTCAGGTTCGGTGTTTCGACCGGATCCGCTTTACCTTGCAAATGCGAAGCAAAAGCCGGATCGTTCCAGAATCCCATCGCACTGTTACGCATCTGGTCAGGGAAAATATAGATAATGTTGGGACGTAAGGTGTCAGCGGCACAGTGTTCCTGAGCATGTATGCAAGCCGGAATAACACCGATAAGTCCCAGACAGGATAGTTTAGAGGCTTTCATTCAACGTTTATTTTAAGAGGTTGTTTAATTTTTCGGGTTTCCTGTTTCAGGAAGTCGATCCATGCGGCGAAATTGTCGAACCCAGCCTTGCTCCATCCGGCGCCGGCATAATACACATAGTTTGTTTTTGTGCGATAAGGGGCGATGCCCAGCAGATGTCCGTGACCGGTTTTGATTTCACGGAACGATTCCGGACGGATTACGCCGGCATAGATCGTCCCGTTGATCGAGTCTGTCGGTGTTTCACAAGCCATGACTCCATTCTCGGCATCAGAAAGAATGTCTTCAGGTGTCTGCGCATGCAGCACGATACCGGTAGCCAATGTGATCTCTGCCGTATCAGCCTCGAATACCTGTTCTATCCGGTTGAAGTAGCTGTATGCATTGAGAGAGATTCGACGCGTCTCATTCACTTCGAAGCCTTGCACATTATACGGTTTGTAACGCAGCTCAAAGGCAATGCGTAAAGGCCCTTGATCGAGAATCCTGTATTCCGTAAAATTATTTCCGAGCCACAGACTGTCATTGACGTAAGGCGCTGTCATTCCCAACCCAAGCGTACGGCCTACTTTGTAGAAATCCAGCCCTTCACCATGATCTTCATGATATGACCGAATACCGGCCAGATCATCTTTATACCACCGGTCGATAACGAGTGCATCGGTACGCTTAGCCCAGAAATCCATCCCGTTGCTGATCTCGCCGGTAGCTTCTAATGCCGGTCCGTACACCCGAAAAGCGCTGCGGTTGTTCTCCCACGTAAAGTCATCCTTCCGTTCGGGCACAAAACGGCCGTAGGTCATCGGATCCACATGGGCCGGTTTACCGACGGTTATGCGGTATTCGTTTTTTCCGTTTCCGGCAAGACTCACGGGAAAAATCAGGCTCACAGGCACCTCGTTTCCTTCGGTAATAAGTTGGCAGGGAATTTCTTCCCTGGCGTCATTATGCACTACGACCGTTTGTCCGTCTTGCAACGAAAGTTTCTCGCATACAGTCGTCCACGCTATTTCAACCATTTCATGTTCGCGATCGAATGTCGTAGGATTCTCGACCGTTACCCGTATCGTTTTCTGCGTCTCCGTACATGCTGTTGCGGCACACAAGCAAAAAAGGGCAAGAAAAAAGAAATATTTCATCTTCGATTCGCCACTATTTAAGTTCGGTGATTTTTGAAAAATCCTGATCACCATAGTCGAGATTTTCTCCGGCCATCCCCCAGATAAAAGTATAATTGCTTGTTGCGGCGCCCGAATGGATAGACCACTCCGGTGAAAGCACAGCCTGATCACCTCTCATCCAAATGTGTCTCGTTTCGTTCGGTTCACCCATAAAATGGCATACGGCCTGATCTTCCGGCACCTCGAAATAGAAATACGCTTCCATACGACGGCTATGCACGTGTGCGGGCATCGTGTTCCATACGCTTCCCACAGCAAGCTCCGTCATCCCCATCTGCAACTGGCAGGTAGGCAGCACTTCATTCACAATCATCTTATTGATTCTACGATGGTTCGAGGACTCCAACGAGCCGAGTTCCATCACGATGGCATTCGCTTTCGTCACCTTCTTATCAGGATAATTCCGGTGTGCCGTGGCCGAGTTGAAATAAAATTTAGCAGGCCGACTTCCATCCAGGCTCTCGAAATACACTTCCCGATCACCTGAACCTACATAGAGCGCTTCTTTATAGTCGAGTTCAAAAACATCATCACCTACTTTCACGGATCCTTTGCCTCCGACATTGTAAATACCCAACTCACGCCTCATCAGGAACACCGGTTGTTTCAGCGGATCGATCGCTTCGAGCCGAAGGGTTTCTCCTACGGGCATAGCTCCGCCCACAACCATCCGGTCATACATGGAATAGACCATATTTACCTCGTTTGGAGCAAATATTTTCTCAATCAAGAAATCTTTTCTCAGTCGTTGCGTATCATACGCCTTCGCATCGTCGGGATGCGCTGCATAACGCAGTTCATAATTTGTCTTCATTTTGTTCGATTAGTTTTGTTTTGCACACAAATATAAGAAATAAATCGCATCTTCTCTTCGGTCGGAAGAAGTCATCCCTGACGCTCTGCGCCGTCGGGAGAGTTTCGGATTTATCTGCCGCAAAACAGGCTTTCCGGAAATCGGAAAGATCTGTCTTGCGGCAGAATCAGCCTGATATATTATCTGTTCGAGACAGGATTACCAGCCAGGGTTCTGTACCAATTTGTCGTTCTTATCGATTTCCTCTATCGGTATCGGCCAGAGGTAATCACGGTCACGTATGACACGCTGATAGTATTTCGCACCGGTGAAGCCCTTTTCCCATTTTCCATCGAGCAGTTTCTTTAAGAGATCCCAACGGCGCAAATCACTGAAACGTAACCCTTCACCGGCCATCTCCACAGCGCGTTCATGCATGATACGCTTGAACACTTCTTCTTTTGTCGATGCTTTCAACCATTCGGGGCCACTGTTCAGGCCAGGCATCTCCACACGCGCTCTGACCTGATTGATCAGCTCGACGGCACGTGCCTGATTACCTGTTTCATTGTGACATTCGGCACACATCAGCAGCACGTCGGCATAGCGGATGATCGGGAAATTGATCGGCGTATGCTCGCGGTTCGTCAGTGAACCGCCCATGTCGTATTCGGGAACGAATTTACGCCAAGGATATGAGTCAGACATACTTCCGTTGATACGGATAAAGCCGTTTTTCTCATTTACTCCTTTGGCAACTACATATTCACAATCTTTACGGGCGTTAGATACCCATCCATTGTAACGGGAATAAGGCAAAATGATAGAAGCTGCCATGCGAGGATCGCGTTTAGCATACATTTCAAGCAGTTTCTCCTTTGCTGAGGGATAAGCTTTCACCTTTGTTTTATCGGGTGTCAACGAAGCCCGGAACGTTTTATCCTTTACTTTGTTATCATTCTTGAAACCGGGAACAATTTCGTCCCAGTCGAACGGTCGACCATCTTTCCATTCATACGAATCGACGAAGGTCGTTGCAGCCATCACATTATTCCAACAACTTCCGTAAGCAGCACGCGTACCCATATATTTAGCCATCGGCATACCGAACTCGGTACCCACACCGCTCATGTTTTGCACGGCAAAAATCATTTCGGAACTCTCATCGCCACCGGGCTTAAACAAAGCAGCATAATCCGGATAAAGAGTAATGCCCGAAGTTTTGATCACTTCTTCGAAAACATCGGCTGCTTCCTTATATTTTTTACCATAAAGAAGTGTTTTTCCTTTCAACGACAGAGCAGCCCAGCGGGTAGCTCGCCCGCGATTCGGTGTATCCCACTCTGATGGGAGAGTTTGAGCCGCTTCATCTAAGTCTTTGAGGATAAATTCATGAACAGTCTCTTGCGTATCTCTGGGTTTGAGCATATTCGCAAAATCTTTGGGCACAACCGTCGTCTCGTCGTACAGCGGTACCCCTCCGTAGAAATCACAAAGCGTAAAATAATACAATGCTCGCATAAACCGGGCTTCACCTTTGTAGCGCGCCTTTAATTCATCGCTCATTGTAATTTTATCCACATTCTGCAGCACGGCATTAGCCCGTGCAACACCTTCGTAAAGATTGGCGAATTTATTCGCACAATAATCTTCCGAGCTGTTATAAGTACCACGAGAAATACGGAAATACGCAGGATTATCATAACCGGTACCAATATCGGAGAGGCAGTCGAATCCGTACTGAATTCCGAACACATGTTCGTTTTGCATCTGGGCATAAACACCCATCATAGCCTGATCGGCATGAGTCTGAGTTTTCCAGAACGAATTTTCGTCCAGAGCGCCGGCCGGTTTTCTGTCGAGGTCATAACACGAAACGAACAGAGCGGCCTGTATCATCGATAAAAGAATATATTTATATTTCATGATGGTATGGATTAAAATGAAAGATTAATTCCGGCTACAGCTTGCTTCATCGAAGGATAATTCAAACCGGAAACTTCGGGATCGAATCCCTTGTATTTAGTAAATGTAAAGAAGTTCTCAAGGCTGCCATAAAGACGTATACGCTCAACACAAATCTTTTGTGTCAGTGATTTAGGGAACGTATATCCGAGTTGGATATTGCGTATTTTCAGGAACGCTTTGTCTTCGAGATAGAAGTCACTGGCAATGATATTCCTCCGGTCGGAATAGTCGAGCAGACGCGGATAGGTAGCATCCGTACGCCCTTCATACCAGCGGCCATCGGCTATGGCCTTATTGATTTGGTATCCTGTGCGAACTGTAGGAGTGTTATACGGCGAATGTTGCCAGTAAACTTTCACACCGGCCTGTCCCTGCAGAAGAACCGAGAAATCGATTCCCTTATAAGAAGCTCCCAGATTCAACCCGAAATGGTATTTGGGATTAGGTCCGTCGCTTACGACGGTACGGTCTTTTTCATCGATTACCCCGTCGCCGTTGATATCTTTATAAAGCAAATCCCCTTTCTGAGGTCTTCCGTAAGCGGCAAACGGATTTACTTTTTTGCCGTCGACGACCGGAGCATTATCGATCATTTTCTGCACGAGTGCCAAGTCCTCATCCGTTTGGATGATACGGTCGGCCCGAAGCATATATTGAGCATTGATGGGCAAACCTTCTTTGATCATGTTCGTACCTGAGAGCGAATATTCTTTTCCTTTGAACTTGTCCACATTGTTCGTAATATGGGTAAAATTCACCTCGGCCGAATATGAGAAGTCACCTATCCGATCACGCCATCCGAGCGTTATTTCAATACCCCTGTTTGTTACCTGTGCGCTGTTCTGTTTGGGAATAGAAACCGTTCCGTGTACTGCGGGTGCCGGCAAATTGATCAGAATATTTTTTGTTTTTTTATCGAAGTAATCAATCGTACCCGTCAATCGATTTCCGGCCAAACCGAAATCGATTCCGAAGTCGGTAACATAAGTTGATTCCCATGAGAGATCGGGGTTAGCAATCGCAGGTTGTGCTAAAGCGATCATCGCTGTATTATTGAGCACATAACCTAATTTATGATTATGGAAGATATTGGAATAGGTCGATAAGGCATCGTAATTTCCTACCGAATTATTTCCGAGTGAACCGTACGAAGCGCGTAGTTTCAAGTTCGACAATCCTTTTTCCGTCAGAGGTGCCATAAACGCTTCCTGGTCAATACGCCAAGCCCCTGATACAGAGGGGAAATAACCCCTGCGTTTATTCTTTGCAAAGCGTGAAGAAGCATCAGTACGCAAGTTAATCTCAAGCAGGTACTTATTATCCCAATCAAGATTAAGCCGTCCGAAGTGCGAGTGCATCACCCACTCAGTGCGTGAGCCGGACGATGACGATTCACCCACTGCGCCATCAATCACATCCAGATTCGGATCAATCAAGTTATAACGGCAGACGGAAAACTTCTTTTCCCGGTATAGTTCCTGGCTCGCACCCACCATTGCTTTCAAATTCATCCGGCTGTCGAATAAAGATGTTTCGTAGTTTGCGACAAGATCGTTGAAGAAACGTTCGATCTTATCATTCACGTTTGTGATGCTTGTTTTCCCTGCACCGGGCAATGTAACGGTATTATCGGAAAAGTTCCATCCATCCAGAAATACGGGTTTGCGATCCTGAAGAAGATCCACAAACTCATACGAATACGAGCCTGTAATCGTAAAACCTTTGAAAGGATTCAGTACACCGAAGAAACGCGTACGCATATTGTTCTTGCGCGTATTTCCGGATATCGAATTAAGTCTCCGCAACGGATTGTTATTGGCCGATTGAGAAGCATCCTCAAGATTATTCATCGCTCCGTAACGACCGTCGGGCGAGCGGAATACCATGCCCGGCGTCGTAGCGGACGTGTACGTAAAGACATCCTCAATAACAGAACCTGCCGCCGGTCCCATATTCGAGACATAACCACTCAGTTGAGCACCTATTTTGAGCCACGGTTTGAGGTTGGCGTCCAGATTCAGACGTGCATTGTAACGGGTGAAACCTGCGTTTTCCATGACCCCCGGATTGTCTAAATAACCGAAGGAGCCGTAATAGCGCATATTCTTAGAACCGCCGCTTACAGACAAGGTATGATTGGTAGAGACCGACGGGCGAAATGTTTCGTCTACCCAATCCGTATTCGGATATTTCAACGGATTGCGTCCGGCATCATCGCGCCATGCTTTGATTGATTCGTCGGAAAATACACGAGACTTACCCGAATTTTTCCAACCTTCGTTGACCAGTTCCATATAGTCTGCATAATTCGAAACGGGGGTCAGTGTCTTGCGAATCGACTCGGATGAAATATACCCGTTGTAATCGATCTTCACCACTCCTTCCTTTCCCTGCTTCGTTGTGATCAACACAACGCCATTGGCTGCCCGTGATCCGTAGATTGAAGCTGAAGCGGCATCTTTGAGCACGGACATCGACTCGATATCCTGCGGATTAACCGTGTTGATACCCGCTTCGACCCCATCGATAATGATCAGTGGCGCCGAGGAGTTAAGCGTTCCCTGTCCACGCACCAAAATGCCGGCATTGTCATCACCCGGCTGATTTTTCCCGGAACGTACCGATACTCCGGCCACCATACCGGCCAGCGCATGGGAGGTGTTGGTGATCGGACGACTTTCTGTCAGTTCGTTCATGTTGATTGACGCAACCGACCCCGTCAAATTGACTTTCTTCTGCGTACCGTAGCCTACAACAACTACTTCGTCGAGCAGCTGATCATCTTCCGACAGGATAACATCGATGGTCGATCGCCCTTCGACCGCAATTTCCTGTGTTTTCGTACCGATGTAGCTGAACACTAACGTAGCTCCCGATGGTACATCCTTGAGTTCGTACCGACCGTCCATGTCGGTAATTGTACCCTGATTCACATTGCCTTTGACGATAACCGTCGCACCGATAACAGGCTCTTTCCGTGTATCGGAAACCGAACCACGCACCGTGATCCCGCTCTGAGCGAAAACATACAGAGGCAATAGTCCGATGCATACAAGGATACATCTTCTCCAAAAATCGTTAACTGTTTTCTTCATGATTCATTTGTTTGTTTTGTAATAAGGTATTTTTTCCCTTTTCTAAATTTTATGTAGATAAATTATTTCATATTCTTTTTTCGGATCAACGCCTCGAGAAAATAATAATCGGCATAGTTCAATGGTACATCGATTTCGTTGTCGTGCGGGATGCTACCCACAGAGTGCATCAGCAAAAAATTTCCGTTCGTACCCACGATAGCTTTGTAAGAAGAGCTCGACAAAGAATGAATAATTTTGTCGGCTGTTTCCCTGTAGTCCGTCTTTCCGAACGATGCCAGTTCATACAGCGCCGAAGCTGTGATAGCGGCAGCCGATGCATCACGCGGCTCGTTGGGGATACAAGGAGCGTCGTAATCCCAATAAGGGATATAATCTTCAGGTAAGTTTTTATGATGAAACATAAAACGATAGATTCTATCGGCCATTTCAAGATAACGCTGATCCCTTGTATAGCGATAGCAAACGGCATATCCGTAGATGGCCCATGCCTGCCCACGCGCCCACGACGACTCGTCGGCATAGCCCTGTGCAGTATATTTGCCGCGCACACCGCCTTGTTTTTTATCGTAATCAACTACATGATAACAGCTACCGTCTTCTCTAAAATGATTATTCATCGTTACATCGGCATGCGATACGGCTATTTTATAATATGCAGAATCTCCGGACAGCGCCGTAGCCTTAAAAAGCAACTCGAGGTTCATCATATTATCGATAATCACCGGACACATCCAACCGCGTTTGCCTTGCCAGCCCCGATCTTCGTCCCAGCTCTGAATCACGCCGGCTGTCGGGCGGAAACGCGTCGCCAATGATTTGGCAGCTTCGATCAATACCTCTTTATATGCTTCGTTACCGGTGATCCGTAACGCATTTCCGAAGCTACAATTGATCATAAAACCTACATCATGATGCCATTTAAGATATTTTACCGAATCGAGGTCTTCCGTATATTTTACGCCCGTTACCTTCCAGTGATCCTCTCCGGTCAAATCATACATATAAAATAGCGTACCCGGAAAAAATCCGCTTGTCCAATCGTCCTTCGAGATGTATTGTACTTTCCCGTTGTGAACGGTTCTAGGATTGAGTATCCGCCCGGATTCCTCGATCAGCCGTACCTGAAATCCGATTTGTTGTACGGCTGTTTGTACGACCGACGAGAGCGGATCTTCTTCTGAGCATGTTTCCGTATTCCGCAAGGTCTCTTTAGGGCTACAGCCGAAAAAGCCGAGAAGCAGAAACACCGAAATCAAAAAACTGTTTTTTTCCATGAGGTATCTTTATTAATGTGTTCTTAAAACTTTATCATGATTTGCGGGGCAAATGTAGAAGTCGAAAAGAATACAGGAGGGACAAAATCGTACATTAGACACCTCTTTTCGTACAGAAATGCTTTGAAACAGAGATGTACACTTCAAACTTCAAAAGATCATTTTTCTTTTTTAACCTCGAACTGTCACTCGGTTTCGCCCGGTTTTTAGGATACCATACCGACGACATTCCGACAGACATCTGTTTCGAATCCGACGCTTATCGTTTTTTTTCGATGCCTATCGGATTTCACTCCCAAAGTTTTCTTCTTACTTTATTTTTATTCGTTTTGCATATAATTCTCGATTTTATGATACCTTTGCATCTGATTTCGGTGTAGCCGCGATGCTTCCGCATCCGGTTAGTAAAAGGGAATCCGGTGAAAGACCGGAGCTGTACCCGTAGCCGTAAGTTCTTAACGCCTCGGCACATCTATCCGCCACTGGCTCAATACGGGCCGGGAAGGCAGCCGACCAAAGGAGGAACGAGCCGGAAAACCTGCCGGAATCGGATACTCAGACGCTTCGGGTCAAAACGCCTGACATAAGTATAGATTGCGTAATGTATATCGACGGGAGAAATAGAAAGATGCCGGGTGTCATCTTCATGCTCGTATTGTTTTTCGCCACGGCAAGCGCTCAGGAGCGTGACACGATGCCGGAGAGGAGAATCGACGAGGTGACGGTGTCGGCTCATCGTATGCCCCGACAGTTGACGGCAACCGTTCCCGTACAGGCCATCAGCGGAGAGAAGATCAAGACACTCGGTTTGCAGAATATTGCCGACGCGGTAAGACGCTTTGCCGGTACCACCGTACGTGATTACGGCGGCATTGGCGGAATGAAAACGGTGTCGGTCCGTAGTCTTGGCGCGCATCACACAGCCATCAGCTACGACGAGGTAGCCGTCAGCAATTGTCAGGCGGGACAAATCGATATCGGGCGCTTTTCGCTCGATAACGTTTCGATGCTTTCGCTCTCGGTCGGACAGGAGGAAGACCTGCTCCGATCGGCACGCATGGCGGCCTCGGCAGCCGTCTTAAGCATCCGCACCGAGATGCCCCGGTTTATCGGCAAACGGAAGTACAGCGTACAGGCCAACGTGCGCACAGGCTCATTCGGGCAATTCCAACCGTTTCTACGGGCTGCATTCAAAGCCAGCGAACAGACCATCGTTTCCATCGACGGTCATTTCCTGAGAGCGGACGGCACCTATCCGTTTATCCTCAAGAACGGAGCCTTAAGGACGCGTGAGAAGCGATATAATTCCGATATCGTCGCATGGCACAGTGAGGCGAATGTTTTCCATTCTTTTAGCAACACCTCCGATCTGAACATCAAAGCATATTACTTCAACTCCGAACGCGGTCTGCCCGGAGGAGTAATCCTTTATAATAATGATAACCGCGAACGGCTGTGGGACGAAAACTTTTTCACACAAGCGTCGTACAAAAATCATTTCTCCGACCAATGGTCGATGCAGGCACAACTTAAATATACCTACTCTTGGAACAAATACGAAGATACGGATGTTAAATATGAAAACGGAAAGCAGATCGATTTGAATACGCAGAACGAATATTATGCCTCGGCTACGGCCCAGTTCAATGCCACGGACCATCTCCGATTCTCTCTGGCAGAGGATGGGGCAATCAATACGCTGAACAATAACATCAACGACAATCCATCGCCCGTGCGCTACACTTCGCTGACGGCTCTGCGCGCGCATTTCCACCGAGGGGCACTGACCGTAAACGGGACGTTGCTTTATACGTTCGTCACCGAAGAAGTGGAACGCGGAGACCGGCCGGATGACCGCAAAAGGCTGACTCCTTCGCTATCGCTCACCTGCCGACCGTTTGCTACGCACCATTTCTATATTCGTGCCCTGTATAAAAAGACGTTTCGTGTGCCCACATTCAACGATTTGTACTACCTGCGACTCGGAAATACGGGCTTGCGTCCCGAACTCGCCGACGAATACAACATCGGACTTACATGGAACGGAACACCCCTGCGCTTTCTCGACCATCTCAGTCTGACCGTCGACGGCTATTACAACGAAGTCCATGATAAAATCGTCGCTTTCCCTTCGACCTATGTATGGAAGATGGCGAACTTCGGAGAAGTTAAAATCACGGGATTAGATATCAACGCGTCGGCCGGTGCCCCCGTCACCGACAAGATCCGGCTTACCCTCAACGGGAGCTACACGTATCAGCGTGCCATCGACCGAACGGACCCGGAGGCAAAGAATTATAACCAGCAGATACCCTATACGCCACGTCATTCGGGCAGTGGGGCCGTGACTTTCGAAACGCCGTGGGCAAATGTTGCCTACACGCTCGTAGCCGTAGGTAAACGGTATTACCTGAAGCAAAATATCCCCGTAAACCGCATCAACGGATACGCGGAACATACGCTCGCCGTCTCGCGCCTTTTCCACCTGCGCTCGTGTGAAATGCGGGTGCAGGCCGAATGCGTGAACTTTACGAATGAACAGTACGACATCATTAAATATTATCCGATGCCCGGACGATCATTCAGGGCAACGGTTTCAATCAAATTATAACCAATATTTTATTAACCCCATAAATAAAGAAAAGTATGGAAAGAAGAAATTTAAAAATCAGAAGTTTATTATTCAGCGTATGCTGTATGTTGGCCATCGGCCTTTCGTTTACCTCATGTGATAACGACGAAGGTGATTCCTTGATCGACACCGGATCAACCTTGACCCTTCCCAAAACGCGTGTGTTTATCCTGAATGAAGGAAAAATGGGAAACAACAACGCCGGTATGGCTTTTTACGCACCGAATAAAGATGCCGATTTCGTTGCCGATATTTTTATGAAACAGAACAAAAAAGGACTCGGCGATACGGGACAGGATATCATTCTTTATAAGAATCATATGTATGTGTCCCTTCATGGTTCTCAAGTATTACTGAAGCTTAACTCCGCAGGTGTTGAGGAAAAGCGTGTGGCCTTTTCTAAAAGCGACGGTGCACCGCGCCAGTTAGTAGCGGATAACGGAAAAATTTACGTGACGCTGTATAGCGGAAAGATGGCTAAAATCGATGCAACAACATTGGACATAGAAGGGTATGTTGAAGTCGGAAGAAATCCCGAAGGTATTGCTAAAGACAACGGGTATCTCTATGTCGTAAATTCCGGATGGGGCCAAGATTCTACCATGACCGTTATCGACAAAAAAGCGTTCGCTGTATCGAAAACCATTATTGTAGCTAAAAATCCTCAAAGAGTACTTGAATCCGAAGGACAAATTTTTGTTCAGGGCAATGGCGGTACATATCCGAACTACACATATCCGGTACAGAAAGTCGATGTAGCCAAAGGAATGGTTACAACGATTGCAAACGCTACCCATCTTTGCGAACACAAAGGAATTCTTTATATGGTTTACGGCGATACGGACTGGAAAACATATAAAACAACCAACACATTCTCCAGTTATAACGTAAAGACAGGTACGCTGAACAAAACGAATTTCCTGACCAACATGCCGGAAAAACTAGGAAAAACGAGTGTTTACATGATGGAAGTAAACCCGAATAACGGCGATATCTATATCGGCACATCGAGCTTTACCGAAAACGGCACGATCTATCGCTTCGACCGTAACGGCAAATTTATCGAGCAGTTTGAATCGGGCGGTATAAATCCGAACCATGCCGTCTTCTTTAACTGATCGTTTCTGAAGAACAAAAACCAATGATACGCATTTGCTTCTGCCTATTATGGTTATTCCTCTGCCTCACGTCCGGCTGTAACGTGGGGCAGAGCTCTTCTTCGGCAGCCGGAGGAGAGAAAGCCCTTTCAGCCGATTCGATAAGGTATGCCGCGGGATATACCATAACAGCATACGACGGTTATACGAAAGTCGAAGTACGCGACCCGTGGAACGAAGGCCGTCTGCTGCAACGTTACCTGCTTATCCCTCGCGACGCTCAACAACCCGACGGACTTCCTCAAGGAACAATCATCCGTGTGCCGGTCAAAAACATGGTCGTTTATACCTCCGTACATTGTGCCGTCCTCGATGAGCTGGGCGCTTCAGACCGTATTGCCGGTGTCTGCGAATCGCGCTATATTGATGTACCGACTGTTCGAGACGGTTTGCAAGGCGGGGCAATCATCGACCTCGGCGAAGCGACATCCCCCAATATCGAAAAGATGGTGGAGATCGGTACCGAAGTAGTGCTTGCTTCTCCATTTCAGAATGGAAGTTACGGGCCCGTCGAAAAGATCGGGATTCCCATTGTCGAATGTGCGGATTATATGGAAGCCGACCCGCTCGGACGTGCGGAATGGATTAAATTCCTCGGATTGCTGACCGGACGTGCTGCGCGCGCCGACTCTCTGTTCCGCGAGACGGAGACAAACTACCTGCGCATAAAATCGCTGGCTGAAGATGTTACCCACCGTCCGACGTTGTTGACGGGCATGAAGTTCGGCACACCATGGCATGTCCCGGCCGGAGAGAGCTACATGGCGCATATCTTTCGCGATGCCGGCGCCGATTACATCTTTCGCGACCTGCCCGGCACCGGCAGCTCCCCGCTTTCATTTGAAACCGTACTCGACCGTGCAATCCATGCCGATTTCTGGCTGATCCATTACAATAAGCCTACAGCCATGACCTACGCCGATTTGCAGTCCGAATACAGCCCTTACAATCGGTTCGACGCTTTCCGCGAACGCCGTATTTATGGATGTAACACAAACTCATCGCTTTATTACGAACAAGTGCCGATGCATCCCGACTACCTTCTGGCCGAACTGATTGCCATCTTTCATCCGGATCGGATGCCCGGCTACCGGTTTCGTTACTTTGCTCCGCTCGGCGAATAAACTTACTTTCTGACGCCGCGGGCAACGTCGGTCTGTCCGTCAATCGTATAAATGCGTATCAGGTACATCCCCGAAGGTAGCGAGTGAGTATCGATTACCCCGCCGGGACGATCTGCCTGTAAACGCAGCCGGCCGTCAACGGTATAAAACTCGATACGCTTGACCCTTTCGGCGCCTTTCAAGTGCAACTGTTCGGTAAATACCGTAGGATAAATCGTCACATCTTCTGCGCCCGGCACATTGCTCATCGGTATAAATTCCACCGCCTCACTCCATACGCTCTCCGCATTTCCGTACAATGCCGAAACCTGATAATACACCGGTTTGAGATGAGTCATCGGATCGATATAACGGGTAGGTGCAGCCGATACTGTGGCGATCTTCACCTTATCACGGTAGATATGGTATCCGGTAACCTGAGGAAAAGCATACGGTTGCAGGCTACGCATCAACACCGTATCAAGCTTGATATCTGCAATTTGCGCTTTGCGAACGCGAACCGTCTCCGTAGAAGAAGTCGAAAACAGCTGCGGCATTGATACTTCGGATGAGTATGTGGTGGGCAACTCGCCACTCTTGGAACTGACAACGGCAGCAATGAAAAAGTTGAAATTAAATTTATGCGCATCAAGGCCGCTATGGAGCGTTTTCCACGTCTTACCGTCGTAAGAGTAGAGATCTCCTTTCCCGTCGATGGCCGGGCCTTGGTCGCATACGGCAGGATAATTCGTACTGCTGGCTGACAGCTCCGATACGTAAATTGCCACAGTCAGCGGTTGTGTCCCGTTGATAACGAAAGGAGTCGTCAGCTTGATGGTGTTCGTCCTGCGGTACGTTACATCCACAATTTTCTGTCGATAACTGCGGTTTCCCTGTACGATATAAATTTCGTATGTGTTATTCTGAATCGGAATAAACTTCACCGCCGTAATCGTTTTCAGGTGTAGAGGCATGATTTCGTCCGTCGTCCATGCCTGTCCGAAATAGAAAGGCCTCGTTTCACCTTCATTATTCATATTGACCTCATATTTTGAGTTTTCCCCACCCCAATACATCGTTTGTTCGTAGACGGGCATATCCCACACGACAGCCGCTTTTCCGGCCGACGTTCGTGTTACTTTCACATGCTCCGGCGCCTTATATTCGCTCAAAGCAAGGGAAGAAGTGATGGCTGAAGACTCATTGCCGTTGGCATACACTGCAGTCACGGCATACATCACCGTTCCGGCCGGCGGCGATCGATCAATATATGAGCGGGCATTCGTTTCCTCTATCTTCGTATTGTTCCGATAGACGCGGTACCCTTGAGGAATACCCGACGAGGGCGCGTCCCATGCCAGTGCCACTGTTCCGGTCTGATACGTCGAACGAAGATTCGAAGGCGGCATCAGCAACGTGTGATAACGTCCTTCTAATACTTCGACACCGCTTTTTTTCGGGTCTAAAAACTGATCCATGTGAGAATGTGGCTGATCCGTATATTTATTCCAGTGGTAACTCATCTTACCGTACAGGTTCAAACCTTCCGGTTTGGCACACGTTGAACTTCCACCCGTCAGCGTCCCGACAATCAGTTTGTCCGTGTTAAACAAAGGCGAACCTGATGATCCGTCTTCCGTCACGCCATGCCCGTTGCGCGTCTTCATAAAAGTCACGTTCCAATGCGCATGCCTATCACCTTTGAGATCATTGTCCGAAACGAACGTGTTGTGTGTGCCCGGCTTGCTATACGTCGAAATCTTTTTATAATCTCCTCTCGGGTGATGGATACAGACGCCGGACCGGGGAGGCTGATTGCTCCGATCCCATCCGTTATAGTAAACGTTATAATTTTCCGGAACAGGAGTATTAAGGAGTAACAACAAGCCGTCGGACTGTCCGTTCGTAAGCGTATAGGCCATGCGTTTGCAGCCTGTCAGCGTCTTAGATCCGACGGCAGGCGAACTTGTACTGCAACCGCTCTGCTCCAAGTGGAAATAAAAAACCCACTGCTTCAGGTCTTCATCAGAGGCCACCGTATTTTTTTCGGTGGAGCAGTGCATGGCCGTCAAGACATACGGTTTCAGGTCTTGCGCCGTATTATTGACCAATGAGCCGGTACAGATATAGCTTTTCGTGCCGATGCGTTGTACCGTATGGCAGACCCCTTTCTTTTGGTTTTGCCATGCGTCCCCCTCTTCGCAATTAATATTGACCTCACACGGACCGGAAGATTTCGCTCCACGCCGTAACTGCACGCCTCCCTGCTCCGGTACGGACAAATGATTATACCCGTAACCGACGGCTTCGATCTCGATACGGGGCATCTGCCCCTCAGGACTCTTAACGTACTCCAGCGTCACAACATCACCCGCCACAAACTCGGTCGCAAAGCGCCCTCCGGACGGATGCGTCGCATGTGTATAAGCACCGAGGATTTGAGTCTTTTCCGCGTTATAGAGAAAGAGTTTTCCGCCCTCAGGGATGTAAAAATCGGAATAATAAAGCATCAGCGCAATCGCACCGTCGGCCCTCAATTCCAGTTGCCAGATCTCCTGACCATCGGGCAAGATGCTCCACTTCCCTGAATTTTCGGGGTTCAGGGTAACCTCAATCAGTGTCGAAACACATAGAGGCGCCAATCCTTCGCTTTCCTGCCAGCGATCGACCTGCTTCATATCCTCTACACTGAATGTGACGGGAATATCCGTCACAGCCTCCTTACTGCGCAATGTCGTCTGATAGCGAAAACTCGGCGGAGTTCCCCCCTCACTTATCTGTGCGCTTGCAGTGGTTGCGATACCCATTCCTATCGCTGTTATGATTTGACAAAGTCTCTTGGGACTTCTTCCCATGATGCTTCTTATCATCTATTTTCAATTGAAATGTAAACGGTTATATTTTTTTTAAGCGTACAAAGGTAGATGATTTTCCGGAATGTTCAAATTAATTTTTGCAAGACATCTCGCCATACCTTGGCCATCGAACAAAGAAAAAGAACAAAACGGAGATAGAGAAAAAAAGCGTTGGACTATTTGCTTCGATAAAAAAAATCGTTTATCTTTGCAGCCCGATTCACGACAATAATAACATAAAAATAAGATAGTAAGATGAAAAGAACATTTCAACCTTCGAACCGTAAGAGAAAGAATAAACACGGATTTCGTCTGAGAATGTCGACGGCTAACGGACGCCGTGTGTTGGCTTCGCGTCGGGCTAAAGGACGGAAAAGACTGACCGTTTCGGACGAATATCCGAAGTTTTGATAAACGATTCGTTTAAACGCATTGACCAGAGAAGGTAAAAGTTTCCGGAACGAAACTTTTACTTTCTTTTTTTGTGCATATGCTCGTTTTTGCCTACTTTTGCCTGCCAAGATGCAAATAGATTTCAAGAACATACGCGAACAGTTCATGCGCATGCCGATTGTTTTGCATGTGCTTTTAATCGGGGGAGTACTTTGCCTTCTATCAGCTATTACGTTGCAGGCGTTGAGAGGTTATACGCTTCATAACCAAGCTATCGTTGTACCGGATGTGAAAGGATTGCAACTTGAAGAAGCATCCACATTCTTCGAGAACAACGATTTGCGCTATACGGTGATTGACTCTGTCTATACGAAAGACGTTTCCCCCGGTGCCATTTACGAGATGGTACCCGGTGCCGGATCGAAAGTGAAAGAAGGACGCATCATCTTCGTGACGTTGAATGCCCGGACGGTCCAAACGGCACCTGTACCCGATGTGGCAGATCTCTCTTTCCGTCAAGCTTATGCCTTGCTACAATCGAAAGGATTCACTTCTGTTGATATTTTATACGTGCCGGGACGTTACCGCGATTTGGCACTTGGTGTCGAACTGCGAGGCAATTCTTTGAAGCCCGGCGAACGAGTACCCGTAGCTGCTCAGCTTGTACTGAAGGTCAGTGATGGAGGCTCAGCTCCCAACGCAGCATCGGGTGATTCAATCAATACGTCTCCAGATCCTTCGCGTCCTCATACGGAAGAAACAACAGCCACATCGTCGGAAAACGAAAAATGGTTTTAAAATGGACGATTGGGGAATACCGGATGACGAACAGACAGATGCATTTTTTGAACCCGAAGACGAGTTCGAAGGATCACAGGCATACGAACATTTTCGTTTTGTAGCCGATAAAAATCAGACGCTGATCCGCATCGACAAATTTCTGACCGACCGTCTGCCACATACGAGCCGCAACCGCATCCAACAAGCCGCCGAGGCCGGGTGTATCCTCATCGACGGACAGCCCGTCAAAAGCAACTACCGTGTCAAGCCTTCGGACGTCATCTCTATCGTCATGTCGTATCCGCGCCATGAAACGGAAATCGTGCCGGAAAATATTCCGCTTGATATCATCTACGAAGACGAAGACCTACTCATCGTAAATAAACCCGCCGGGCTGGTGGTACATCCCGGACACGGGAACTATACGGGCACCCTTGTAAATGCGCTGGCTTTTCATCTCAAAGACCATCCGCACTACAACCCGTCCGATCCGCGGCTGGGACTTGTACATCGCATTGATAAAGATACTTCCGGACTGTTGGTCATCGCTAAAAAGCCGGAAGCCAAGACGGACCTCGGACGGCAGTTTTTCAACAAGACCACCCAACGTAAATACGTCGCTCTCACATGGGGTATCCTGAAAGACGACGAAGGACGCATCGAAGGAAATATCGGTCGTGATGTGCGCGACCGGCTGAAGATGTGCGTCTTCCCCGATGGCGAGCAGGGTAAGCCGGCCGTCACGCACTATCGCGTACTCGAACGGCTGGGCTACGTCAGCTTGGTGGAATGCCAACTCGAAACGGGACGTACCCACCAGATTCGCGTGCACATGAAATATCTCGGCTATCCGGTCTTCAACGACGCGCGTTATGGCGGAGATCAGATATTGAAAGGACAACATTTCTCACGATACAAACAGTTCATTCAGAACTGTTTCTCCGTTTGCCCGCGTCAGGCGCTGCATGCCCAAACGCTCGGATTCATACACCCTTCGACCGGGAAAGAGATGTTTTTCGAGGCCGAACTTCCGGACGATATGCGACAATTGACGGAGAAATGGAGAATTTACAGCTCAACTTACGGATAAAGAAAGAATTGTAGAACATGAAGAAGATTATTGCCATCGTAGCCGGAGGCTATTCCCGTGAATACGACGTTTCGCTCAGAAGCGCCCAGGGGCTGGATCAATTCATCGATCAAACAAAGTACGACGTATATCACGTACTCTTAACACGCAACGAATGGAGCGTCAGACTCCCTGACGGATCTATGCAGCCGATCGACCGCAACAATTTCAGTTTTAGCCACAAAGGAAAAACCGTAACCTTCGACTTTGCCTATATTACGGTACATGGTACGCCCGGCGAAGACGGACGGCTGCAAGGCTATTTCGACATGCTGCAAATCCCTTATTCTTCGTGCGGAGCACTAGCCAGCGCACTGACATTCAATAAATATACGTGTACACAGTTTCTGAAAGGACAAGGTGTGAGGGTCCCCGACGCTCTTCGGATTCGCCGCGGACAAACCTTACCGACGGAAACCATAGTAGAGCAGCTCGGACTGCCGGTCTTTGTAAAACCCAATGATGGCGGAAGCAGCCTCGGCACAACGAAAGTCAAAGAACCCGGACGCATGCAGGATGCTATTCGAGAGGCTTTTGGCGAAGGAGACGAAGTCATTATCGAGCGATTCGTGCCGGGCATCGAAGTGACTTGCGGATGCTATAAAACCGTCGACAAAGAAGTTGTTTTCCCTCTGACCGAAGTCGTTACAGACAACGAATTTTTCGATTACGGAGCCAAATACAATGGTGAAGTGCAGGAAATCACGCCCGCACGTATCCCTGACGAGATCGCCGATTCGATCCGCAAGGAAACCCTACGAATCTACGACCTCGTCGGAGCAAAAGGTATCATCCGTGCCGATTTTATCATCCCCTCGGACGGAAAACCCGTCATGCTCGAAATCAATACGACCCCCGGAATGACGTCTACCAGCTTTATTCCCCAGCAAGTACGCGCTGCCGGATTAAACATTTCCGACGTGATGACCGAAATCATTGAGAACGAATTAAAGCCAATAACAAAAAGAGGATTTGAACAATCGTCGTAGCATTTTAGTTGTAAATTTATTAGGTGAATCTCGGAAAAAACATGGACAAAAAAGAACACTTGTATAATTTTGACGACATACGCCCGCTGAATGACAACGAAGTGGAGCAAGCGATCGAAACGCTGGTATCGTCCGAAGGATTGCAGCGTGCATTACGTTTCATCAAACCGGAGTTGGACTGGGAGACATTCGTGGCCACCATGCGATCATGCAAAACGAAAGCGCAATTCAAATCTACGATTGGCTACAATGCCGTGATGGATGTAGCCCGATTCAGCACTTTTTCATTGACTATCTCGGGACGCAGCCGGCTGGCTCAAAAAACTCCGTGTACCTTTATTTCCAATCACCGCGATATCGTACTCGACGCTGCCTTTCTCAACGGGTTGCTCTACGAAATCGGATACGACATGACACAAATCGCCATCGGTGATAACTTGCTTATTCATCCGTGGATCGACACAGTCGTACGTCTGAACAACAGTTTTATCGTCAAACGGAATGTACCGGTGCGTCAGGTACTCGAAAACAGCCGGAAATTATCCGCCTATATCCGCCATACCCTCGAAGTCACAAAAGAATCCATCTGGATCGCACAACGCGAAGGACGGGCGAAAGACTCGGACGACCGCACCCAAAGCAGCGTCCTGAAGATGCTCTGCATGGCCGGTGAAAGCGATGATCTGCTGACGAATCTCATGGCGCTAAACATCGTACCCATCGCCATTTCGTACGAGTATGACCCATGTGATTACCTTAAGGCACAAGAATTTCAGTTAAAGCGGGATCATCCGGATTATGTAAAAAGCAAACGCGATGACTTGCTGAACATGGAAACCGGCATTCTGGGAGACAAAGGACGCGTTCATTTCACCATCGGTACACCGTTGAACGGGACACTGAAGAGTTTCGACCGTGAAATGGGGCGTAACGAACTGATTGCAAAGGCCGCACAAGCCATCGACCGCGATATCTATGCCCATTACCGCTTTTACCCCTGCAACCACGTGGCTTACGATATGCTGTACCGGACGATGCGTTTTCGCGATCATTACGACCGGCGTGATAAAATGCGTTTCGAAGCATATTTGCAACAGCAATTGAATAAAATCGATATTCCGGACAAGGACGAAACGTTTCTGCGTACCAAGATGCTGGAAATGTACTCCAACCCGCTTAAAAACCATTGGGAGTACAAACAGGGATGACAGGAGACGAACAAAAACATGCCGGAAGAGTGCCGGAACCGACGTTACGCAGACTACCGTGGTATCTTGCGTTCCTTAAACTGCTGAGAGGGTGTGGTGAGGTATCTGTCTCATCGACCCAGATCGGCAAGGAAATAGGCGTCGACCCCAGCCAGGTAGCGAAAGACCTCTCGTTTGTGAACATTTCGGGGAAAACGCGCGTCGGTTACGAAATCGATGCGCTAATCGATATTCTCGAAAACTTCCTCGGCTTTACACGTCAACATAAGGCCTTCCTCTTCGGAGTCGGACGGCTGGGTGCTGCCCTGATGCGCGACTCGGGACTCAATCAATACGGGATGGATATCGTGGCGGGCTTCGACGTACGTCCTAATATTGTCGGTACGTCTATCGACGGGATCCCCGTGTTCCACATCGATGATTTTGAGGCCAAACAGAAAGAATACGACGCGACGATCGCCATCATCACAGTACCCGTCGAAACGGCACAGCAGGTTACCGACCGAATCTTGACCGGAGGCATCCGCGCTTTGTGGAATTTTACGCCGTTCCGAATCCGGGTGCCGGAAAACGTCGTCGTACAGAACACCTCTATTTACGCTCATTTGGCGGTGATGTTCAACCGCCTGAACTCACTTAATCCTTGAACAGATGAAAGTTTTTGCCGTCGGGATGAATTATGCCGCCCACAATAAAGAACTGCATCATTCGTTAGATTTATCGGAGCCTGTGATTTTTATGAAAGCCGACTCGGTGCTGAAAGACGGAAAACCGTTCTTCATCCCCGACTTTTCGGACGAAGTCCATTACGAGACGGAAATCGTCATAAAAATCTGCCGGCTGGGTAAAAACATCGACGAACGGTTTGCTCCGCGCTACTACGACGAAGTGACGGTAGGTATAGACTTTACCGCACGCGACCGGCAACGGGAATTACGCGACAAAGGGCTTCCGTGGGAACTTAGCAAAGCCTTCGACCAGTCGGCGGCAGTCGGTGAATTCGTCCCTCTCAACACACTGGGCGACATTCAGCAACTGGCTTTCCGACTCGACAAGAACGGACAGACGGTTCAGCAAGCCAACACGTGCAGCATGCTTTTTCCGGTCGACCGGATCGTAGCATATGTAAGCCGCTTTTTTACCCTGCGCATGGGCGATCTGATCTATACGGGCACCCCCGCCGGGGTTGGACCGGTACAGATCGGCGACCATCTGGAAGGCTTCCTCGGGAACCGGAAGGTGCTCGACTTTTATGTACGTTAAAATAAAGAGGAAGAAAAAAATATGAGGCGAACAATAGCTGTTTTATGCGCCGTTTTATTAGCTTGCAATCTTGTACGGGCAGATCGAAGTCTGTATGCAACAAGTTCCGTCCTGTCGAAAGGAAGATGGGTGAAAATCCGCGTTAACGACGACGGTATCTATAAACTGACTCATTCAGACCTGAAAGCCATGGGGTTTTCCGATCCGTCGAAAGTATCGGTACATGGCTACGGAGGCTGGATGCTCGACGAAGATTTTTCTAATCCATATATAGATGATGTTCCCGCAACAGCCATTTATCGCGGGGCAGATTATATCCTCTTCTACGGGCGCGGGCCGATAAAGTGGAGCTACGACAGCCGTCAATCCGTGTTCGTTCACGAAAATAACCCGTATGCGATGCACGGCTACTATTTCGTGACCGACGCAACAGAGACGAACGACATGGGCACGACCTCTTCTCAAGGAAATCCTTCACGCAAAGTAACGACTTTCGACGAACATCTGCTGCACGAAGTAGATCGGGAATTCTTGCAAAAAGACGGGCAGACCGGCTCCGGCCGAGAACTGTTCGGCGAGAGTTTCACCAGCATACTGTCTCAAAACTTCCCGTTCTCCATGCCGGGTATCACCGGCGACGACGGCAAAGTGACCCTCCGCTTCGTAGCCTATACAGGGGTTACAGGTGATGGAACGGTCACGCTCTCCATCGACGGGCAGCAACTGCTCAAAGGAATCATTCCTCATAACAATAGGATATATACAAAAGCACTTGATTTTATAGACATAGCCTTATGGAAAGGTTCCAAAAATGAAAACCCGAAAGTAGCCGTAACATACAATAAACCTTCCGCACCGAGCTTTCTGGACTATATCCGTCTGCAAGCCCGGCGGACGCTCCAACCCTACGGCGCTTATACGTTCTTTCGCGATGTGCAGTCGATGCAGGAAGCATCGCAATTCATTATTCGGAACGCCACGTCCGATATGGCCGTATTTGACGTGACGGACGGCGTAAAGGTCACACGGATGGAAGCCTCCCTCAACGGCTCCGAGTTATCGTTCTCCATTCCGGCAAGCCGTACGACATTGCGCGAGTTCGTACTCGTCGACCTCTCCAAATCATTCCCCAAGCCCGAAACGGTCGGTGAAGTGACAACACAAGACCTGCACGCCCTTCCGCAAACGGATATGGTCATTCTCGCCCCACCGGCCTTCGTTGCCGAGGCGGAACGACTGGCCGCAGCTCATCGCCGTAAGCGCGACAGCATCAGTGTAACCATCGTCACCCCGGAGCAGGTGTACAACGAATTTTCAAGCGGTACACCCGATGCCACGGCGATCCGTCGTTTTATGAAAATGTTTTACGATCGACGCACCTCGGAGGCCGACGCACCGAAGTATCTGCTGCTCTTCGGAGACGGAGCACACGATAACCGCCAACTCTCCACAGCGTGGAAGTCAATTGATATGACCAATTTCCTGCTTACGTTCCAGACACAATTTTCGTTGGGAGGAAATTATGGTAGCTCTCACCAAGAGACGTATGTTACCGACGACTATTTCGGTTTTTTGCGTGATAGCAGCGGAAGAGATATTGGTGGAAGTTATGTCGATTTGGGGATTGGGCGTTTTCCGGTACGCACCGTGAATCAGGCAAAAGCCGTCGTAGATAAAGTGATTCGTTATATCGAAACCCCGGCTTACGGCAGTTGGAAAAACCAGCTCTGCTTTATCGCTGACGATGGGAATCCGAATGATGGATATACAAAAGAGCACATGGATGATTCCAACGATTTAGCAAAGAAGATAGAAGAGAATCACCCGGAATATATCACGAACAAACTGTTTTTTGATGCTTTTAAAAAATCGAGTTTAGGCAGTAGCGGATCATACCCCGATGTGGAAAAGAACATTCAAAAATTGCAACGGCAGGGGGTAATGCTGATTAACTATACGGGGCACGGGAATGCCGAATCGTTAAGCGACGAGCACGTGATTACACAAAGCATGATCCGGCAATATACGTATCCGCATCTACCCTTGTGGATTACCGCTTCGTGCGATTTTACACCGTTCGATCATACCACAACATCGGCCGGTGAAGATGTCTTCCTGACCGAAAAAAGCGGTGGGATTGCACTAATCACCACTTCTCGCGTAGCATACGATAAGCCTAATTTTACAATTAATAAATTATTAATATCGAACTTGTTCAAAAAGAATAAGGGACGCCGGATGACATTAGGCGATATATTAAAAATAACAAAAAACGGATATCCGAGCTATTACAACCGCTGCTTTGTCTTAATTGGCGACCCGGCCCTTGCGCTCGCCTATCCGGAATACGGAATGCATGTAACCGAAATCAACGGAAAACCCATATCCGATACATCGGTCAACTTTAAAGCGTTAGACCGGGTAACCGTGACCGGAGA
The DNA here is from genome assembly GCF_052170195.1 of Tannerella sp. Classification (GTDB taxonomy): domain Bacteria; phylum Bacteroidota; class Bacteroidia; order Bacteroidales; family Tannerellaceae; genus Tannerella. Next base: position 113,370 of record NZ_JBQNAZ010000002.1, read on the forward strand.
AGTGATAGGTGCGGACGGCTCCATCCTGACGAATTTCAATGGCCAAATGACGGCCGTAGTACTCGACAGCCAACAAGAAATTACGACTCTCGATAACAACAGAAAAGGAAACAAATTCAGTTATAAGGACTATCCGAATACGATCTATAAAGGGAATGCGATCGTTGAAAACGGTAAGTTCACGTTTTCGTTTATCGTGCCTGCCGATATCTCCTATACAAATGGTTCCGGAAAAATGAGTCTTTACGCCTATGACGAAACGAATGCCCTCGAAGCGAACGGTTCCTTCCTGAAGTACACGGTCGGCGGTACGGCCAATCAAACCGAAAGAGATACCGTCAAGCCGGAAATCCGCATGTTATACCTGAACGACAGCACTTGGACGGACGGACACGACACGAACGAAACGCCTCTGTTCGTAGCTAAGGTATGGGACAAAAGCGGGATCAACATCACCGGCAGCAGTATCGGGCACGATATCATGCTGACGATCGACAACAGTCCGTTGCTCAGCTATAACCTCAACAGCTACTATACGAATGTGGCCGGCAGCGAGGGCGAAGGGATTATCAAATTCCCGATCCCGGCGCTACCCGAAGGAAAGCATACGGCCGAATTTAAAGTCTGGGATATTTTCAACAACTCTACGACGAAGACCTTTACGTTCAATGTCGTCAAAGGACTGAAACCGCTCCTTTCCGGACTGACGGCCGGCCCCGTGCCCGCACGCGAAAAAGTAACGTTCTACCTCTATCATAATCGCCCCGAATCGAAGATTGACGCCACCATTTACGTGTACGATCTGAGCGGACGCCTGTACTGGAAACATCAGGAGATCGGCTCGTCCGACTTGTCCAAAGCCTACACCGTAACATGGGATTTGACGAGCAGCAACGGTACACGCCTGCGGCCGGGAATCTATCTCTATCGTGCCGTAATCCGTTCGGGTAACTCGACCGAAGCTACATTGGCAAAGAAAATGATTATTCTGGCAAAGTAAGGTAAAGAATTGTATCTATTAGGCGAAAGTGTTTTTTTCAGAAAAAAGTATTACCCCATAAAATTACGTTCTGAATAAGAATGACAAACTTTTTTAGGACAGTATCGTTAGAATAAATCACCTAACTACTGACCATATTGATATTTCTTATTTCTCTGTTATCCTTGAGGAAATAAACGCCTTTTCTCTATTCTTGAGCTCGTTATAATATTAGTGATCAAGCGTGAGAGATTTGGCTATGGAAAAGAGAAATATCAAGCGGGCAAGCGTGCCGTATACGAATATAGTATGTTCTCGCCGCCCGCTTGTTTAATTAATTCTTCAGTCCCGGATTGGCACTGATTGCCTCTTTAGGGATAATAAGCGTATAACGTGCATCGTCTTGTTCAAGAACATATTGCTTCCCACCACGTGTTTTTTGGATGCGGGGACGGGTAGTACGGCGCAGGTCAAACCATCGGTGCCCTTCTATGGCCAATTCGCGTTCGCGCTCGTTGAGTATTTCAGTAATCAGTTCATCCTGTGTCATGGCGTTCACAGCCTCTTGCTTTGTCCGATAAGCATCCGGGGTATACCGTTTCTTCATGAGGGCGAGCAGGCGTAAGCGTGCCTGCGACAGGTTACCGAGATGTGCTGCCGCTTCAGCCGCGTTAAGATAAAGTTCTCCCGTGCGAAACGAACAACGGTATTTGGTTGAACCGTCGGTCTTAAGTATGGGATACTGTCCGTTGGCATCAATCGCACCGAAGTATTTGTGCACACGCAAGTCTCCCAACGTATCATATTTGTTGATAAGGGTGCTCGTAGCACGTACGGCACGGATCGTAGAGGAGGAGTAGATCATCTCGCAGGGAGTGATCATCTCGACAGACCGATAATAGTTAGGTAACATGGCGTCGCTCCGGTTCAGGTCTTCAAGCTCCTGTTTCTTCTGCAGTACGCGCTCTGCCGCATCGTATGCTTTTTGCCATTCGCCCATGTAAAGGTGGATGCGCGAATCGAGAGCATCGACCGACAGCGTAGAGAAACGATACATGTGAGCCGAATCCCATGTTTGTTTTGTGATAAGCGTGCGGGCCTTTTCGATATCGGCCAAGACAGCTTCATACACTTGCGCCAGTGTACTGCGCCCCAAGACGGATTCCAAGTCGAGGTCGAGCTTGACAGGTACAGCCTTAGTCTGCGGTGCACCGTTTACAGTATACGGTTGCCCGTAGAGGTTTGCCAAAAGAAAATGCAAGTAACCGCGCATGAGGTATGCTTCGCCCGCAAGCTGAAGCATCTCCTCTCCGTTGCCCTCTTTCATACGGCTCTGTCCGTCAATAATCGCATTAGCATAGTAAACAGCTTCATAATACTTGGCCCAGCCAAACGGTTGCGTAGCCGCTCCGTAGTTGACGTCTACCCATTTCTCGATGTCGCCGTAGTTGTTTTGATCCAGCTCATCGCTGCGTACAACAAGTCCGTCCGTACGCATATCTGTAAGGCCGCGGTCGATAAACTGAAACTGATAAGCCGTCGTCATCAGTGCGCGGTATTCAGCCGGCGTTTCGGGGATAACTTTTCCTACGGGACGTATATCGAGGAAACGATCGCATGCGGAAAACATCAGTACACCTGCCGCCAGAAACACAGCAGTAAATTTTTTTATTGAATTTTTCATATATGACATAGCGTTAAAAGTCGATATTAAAGTTGAATGTAATCGCTTTGGGTATCGGGGTAGCATAAAGATTACCCATAGACTCGGGATCCATGTAGTTCTTATAGCTTGATCCGAAAACGAGCAGGTTACGCCCTTCGAGGGCCAGCGTAGCCCCGCTCATGTGCAGCGGGCGCAGGAACACAGCCGGCACGCGATACGCCAGACGTATATTCTGCAGGCGTATGTAATTCTGCTTCTTCACCCAAAGACTCAAATTGCGGTAAATATCTCCGCGATTATCGATCAGGCTATAATCGGCAGGGAAAGTCTTGCGTGTGAGCAGAGCCGGCAACGTACCGGTCGGGTTGGCCGGAGACCATCGCTCCAGAATATCACGGTTCACATTATGCCCCGGATCCTGTCCTACGATTTTGTATGAGGGCGAAGTGCGTACGTATCCCCCCAGATGATAAGCGAAATTGACGCTCAACTCCCAGTTATGATAAGTGAACGTGTTCATGAGGCCGCCCGTATAAGGAGCATCAGACGAACCGATATATTTATAAAATGTACGTTCCTGCACCGGTGTGGTTTTAAACTCATAGAAACCGATACCCGCCGGATCTGAGGCGCCGTAGAGCTCTTCCAACGTTACGGCCTTTCCTTCGGGATTAGCAATGTAGATACGTCCGGTCTTCGGATCGATGCTTTTCACTTCGAGAGCGAAGATAGCACCGACCGGATATCCTTCCAAGCTGGGTGTCGTTTGATTGTCGGGCACCATCTGTCTTAACACTTTGTTCTTGTTATAGGCGAAGTTGAACGACGTATACCATGAGAAAGTTTTCGTCATAAGGTTCCGTGTCTGCAAATTGACTTCTATTCCCCTGTTCTCCATGCTGGCCCAGTTGATACTCATACTGGTAAAACCATTCTCGAGCGGGAGCATACGTGTGCCGATAAGATCGGTGCCTTTACGGTAATAATAATCAATGCTCAGATTGATCCGCTGTTCCAGTACGGAAAAGTCGACCCCCATGTTATAGGAAGCGGTTTTCTCCCATCTCAGCTTGCTGTTGGGCGCATCGGAGATGGAAATGTTCTCTTCTGTCACCCCCGGCAAGATGGAGATATTTTCGTACCGTCCTATCAGAAACGGAGAGGTGTTTTTATCGATATTCCCCTGCAAGCCGTAAGAGAGACGAAGAGCCAAATTATCTATCTGGTCGTAAGGCCGTAAGAACGCCTCATTAGAAAGCCGCCACAATCCGCTCACAGAGTAGATTGGGAGATAACGGTATTTCTTATCTACGCCGAACAAGTCAGAACCATCCATACGTACACTTGCACCGAGTATGTAACGTTTCATAAGCGAATACGACCCGTTGGCAAAGAAAGAGGCGAACGCGTTTTCCTGATAGTTTTTGGTATAAAGCGGATAAGCGCGCGCCTGCGCTTCGTCGCGAAAAATAAGCGGTTTTGTCGTCAGCGTTCTGGGATTGTAACCGTAACCGCTGACCGAGTGATTGTCGTATCGGTTTTTACGTATTTCGGAACCGATCATGGCCTGCACATCATGAATATCAGCAAAGGTATTTTTATATTCTCCCAGCGTCTTCCACATTATTTGAGACATGGTACGGTCTGTTGTTTTGTGCATACCTCCTTCGGGGAGCAAGTATTTGTTCGTCTTGCTGGCGTTATCCCAGTAATGACTGTTGATACGTGCGTTGCGCATGCTAAATGTCTCTTTCCCCACATAGCGTTGCTGTTCATATTGTTCCCACTGCACCCCCACCTGCGACGAAAGTTTCCAATGATCACCGAAGCGCAGTTCGGCATCAAAGATCGAGTTGATGGCCGTCGTCGTAGCCTCGTCACTGCTGTTGGCGCGTTCTTCAAAGATATTGAACCCCTGCTTCAGGTCGCGTGTATTTCCGGTTGCTATATCGTAGTCATATAAGTAACCTCCGTCAGCGCCAAAAGGTGCAAAATAGGGATTGGCTATGCGCGAATAGTAATTGGGGTTGGAGAACCCGTACGTATCCGTTACGAACGTATTATTTTTCCTGCGGTTCACGAAAAGCGAGAAGCCCAATTTCAAGACCTTGCTCAGCCGGTAATCGGTTTTACTCGTAAGGTTGAAGCGGTCCATGCTTACGGCAGGCACATTACCGTTCTCTTTCGTATAGCCGAGTGAGTTATAATAAGTAATCTTTTCTGCTCCCCCGGAAAGGCTCAGGTTATACTCTTGGGTAAAAGCGTCGCGATACAATATATCGTTCCAGTCGGTATGCATCGTTTTGAGATTATTGATTGCCTGCTGCGCCTCCGGTGTCAGACCGTTCCAACCGTTTTTCCTATATGCCTCAAGAAGGTTATAGCGGGTGAGGATAGCAGCCACCCCTCCCTTGGTAGCATATACCGGCACGGGTGAAAAGAATACTTCGTCATCAGGTTCTTTCATCAGTTCAAGCTCCAGATTCACTTTCTCCTCGGAACTGAGAAGATTGAGGCGGGATGTGTTAAGGTTAGGCATATACGTAAGCCGGGTATTGAAGTTGATCACAGGCTTTCCGTTGCGTCCGTGTTTGGTTGTAATCACGATCACGCCGTTGGCAGCACGTGCACCGTAGATCGCTGTAGCAGCAGCGTCCTTGAGGATAGTGATGCTTTCGATATCGTTCGGGCTTATGCCGGCAATTGCGGTTTGTCCCATATTTATAATGTCATTGTCATTGACGCCGCTTATTTTGGGAATATCTGTTCCTTCCAGCGGCATGCCGTCCATCACCCACAATGGGTCTTGCGTGCCGTTGAGCGAAGCCGTACCGCGTATCCGGATACGCGCCGGAGCGCCCGGGCTGCCGGTCGTATTCGTTACCGAAACACCCGCTATCTGTCCGGCAAGTGCCTGGTCGATACTTTTAGCTGCACCGATAACAGCCTCGGAAACATCTATTTTCGAGACTGCCGCCGTGAGTCGGCGACGTTCCACCGTCTGATAGCCGGTGACCACTACATCGGCAAGCATATGCGTACCGGGCTGTAACACGATATGGTAGTCGTTACGCCCGTCCTGCAAGAGCAAAGACTCCTCCTGATAGCCGATATAAGTAAAGACGAGACGACGTACCTCATCGGGCACGGATATCGAAAATCTTCCGTTCACATCTGTGATAGTGCCAAGCGTGTTCGACGAGATACCCGCTTTTTTCAGTTCGTCCGAAGGGACATGTATCGACACGCCGACAAGCGGCTGGTTATCGTCTCCCGCCAATACGATACCCGTAACAACGCGATTCGCCGCACCAACAGCAGTCGGCAAGATGAAGCACAAAAATGCATATACATATAAAAATGCTTTGTTCATAGAAATATAAATTACTTTCTGTTAATTACCTATCTGTCAAATCCCCAACGCCGTATTGATACGGAGAATCATATCTTCATAATGATAGCGCACCGCCGTATCGGCCATACTGAGGCGTTTTTGTAACAGTGTTTTTATGCGCAAAAGTTCTCCGCGCTTTATCGAGATAGCGTCTGAAATACGCGTAAGTTGTGAACCGTAGAAGTTGAGTACGCGCGGCGCTCCTATTCGGTTTATTTTGCGCAAGCAACGCTGCTCTTCGTCGCAATGCTGACATAACGACGGCCGACCGGCAAGTAGAAAATGATCTTCCGATATCTGTTTATTTATTTTCACAGCCTCCGGTTCGGCGGCAGCCGTTAGTAAGGCATCGAGAAAATTTTTCTGCAGCGAACGCTCCATCGCGTCGGGTGATGCGCCACGTTCGGTGGAAGCAAAAATATGCCGATGGAGGGCGTCCATAAGCTCTACCGTCGTATAGGCCTGTTTGCCGTTTACAACCTCATTTTCTATCATGCGCATCAGGCGGTTGTTGCCTAGCAAATCCCACAAGATATAAGCTTGTGCGTTTTTAAGCACCTGTGTGGGAGCATTTTCCTGTATGCCGAGTGGTGTAGTACGTAATAGATACGTATATTTACCCACTTCCGCGTCGAAGAGCCATCGTGGATAAGTAAGCGCCTCATCCAGCAGGAAACGTACGGAGGCAGACTGCTTCTCCTTTTCCACAAACGTAAAAGTCTTCGTCCCGTCACCCACAGTCGTATTTTCCATATAGATGCCGCCGATATTGGCAAGAACATGATATAGATAACTGTTCCACTGGTTGATGACCGCATAGTAGAGACGAGAAGCGTCAGCATACGTTTGTTCCTTTTCACCGGTCGTTGTCCATTCGATAATATGAGGAACGATACGCTTAAGGTTAGCGATACCCAGCAGCGAGGAACGCACGGGATCGTCGCCTAAGTCCTCATTTTGAGCACGTGGGTCTACAGCGTCCCGAATGTCCTGCGCTTCGCTATACTTGTACAGACGCCCCGTGTGCCGACTCAGGAAATCGGCTAAAAGTGCCCGCTCTTCTTCGGGTATTTCTTTGCCATACCAACGATAACCGTATTCAATGGCAAACTTATCGTACGGACCGATATGCGGAGAGAAGAGACAAACTCCGTCTCCCGGCTGTGCCACATAGTTAAAACGCGCATAATCCATAATCGATGAACTGGTAGAGTGCATGCGATCAGTGAATCCCGGCGAACGCAACGAGTCTGTAGGGAAAGCCCATGACCCCATCATGTTATGCCGTAATCCCAATGAGTGGCCTACTTCGTGGCAGGCGACGAAACGGATGGCATCACCCATCAGGGAATCCGGCAGAGGTAAGCGGCGGGCTTCAACGTTTACGGCACCGGTCTGCGTAGTGATCCACTCACTTACCATAGAAATGACATTATGCCACCACATAATGTCTGCTTCCAGTATCTCGCCCGAACGGGGATCAAGTAAGGATGGACCCATCGCATTTTTTTTCTCCGATGCAGCGTATGTTAGTACCGAGTAGTTAACATCGTCCATATCCACGATCATACTGTCGGTAATCTCTCTCGCCACAATAGCGTTTTTAAATCCAGCCTGTTCAAACGCTTCCTGCCACTCTTCTATTCCCTGTTTGATATAAGGGCGCCAACGGTGTGGGGTAGAGCGGTCAATGTAAAAGACGATAGGCCGTGCCGGTTCTACGAGCTCGCCGCGCAAATAGGCCTCACGATCGGCCGGTCTGGGCTCCATTCGCCAACGGGTGATGTAATGACTTTTCTCCATACGCTGTTGCGCATCGCCGAAACGCTGAAGCGATGTGGTAAAATACCCTACCTTCGAACTCCCGAAACGACCGGTCATCTTCTGTTCCGGCAGCAGCAACAGCGATGAACTGACTTCGACAGTGACGTGTACGGTCGTCGTACCTTCGACAACGCGTGTGGTAAGTTCGGACATCGCGATAATATTATCGGAGAACGACTTGATACTTTGTATGCGTGACAACTCCTTAACAGCTGATGTACCCAAATTTATATTAGTAAATACGTTATTGATACTCGTCTCAGTTCCGTTGTATATATCATTGACCTTGATGACGACTGCCGTCGAATCGCTATTTACCGCTTCTATGTCAAAGGCGGCGATAAGCGGCGAGATGAAATTATCCGCTACCGAACGGTGTATGGCATCTTCCTGCGGTGAATCGGGCAGTGGGCGTTGTTGCCGGAAGAGCAACTTGCCCGCACGCTTATCCCACTCCATGCGCACCATCTGATTCTCGTAGTTCACGCCGCGGTTCACACCGGCATCGTTCAATTCAGAGGGAACACGTTGCAGTTTGTTCACGACAAGCATATCACGACCGAGCAATCTAACAGGTATTTCAAAGTAATAATCGTTCTTCTTCTGATAAACGATAAACATCCCCTCGCTCCGACAAGCGTCTGCCACCAGTTTCTCATAGTCACTTTTCGTCTCCGTTACAGCCGTTTTCTTCTTCTTTCTGAAGAAATCAAATAAACCTGCACGAGGAGCAACTGTGGCAGCCGACATCATCGACGGCCCTGCGCCTAAATACACACCTGTCATAATAACAAGCATGATACATATAATTCTTTTCATCTGACCATCGTCATTTTTTATGTTTTGACTATTTTATTTATATCCGGTTGAACGACTGCCTGACGCACAAGAACCGCAATCAACAAGACTAAAAAAGTGTGCAAAGATAGAAGTGTTTTCGATTAGATGCAAAAAAAGATATCGCAATGCAAAAAAAGAATGAGGGTGTGTCAAAATGCAATGTTTGGACACACTCTCTTTAGGTGTGTAAGCATGGGTGAGATGCAAGGCACTAAGGATGAGAGCTAGGAAGCATACCAAGGTATGTAACCAAGCTCGCATTCCGCAAGCAACGAAGCAGTTCGCCCGTTATGACACACCGCCATAACTTAAACTAATTTATGACTGATACTTGCAATCCAGTTGTTGATCATATTTTTCCCCGCCGTCGTCATGATCGATTCGGGATGAAACTGAAGGCCTCGAACAGGATAACAGCGGTGACGGATAGCCATGATCAAACCCTTGTCATCTACGGCTGTCGTCAACAATTCTTCGGGGCAACTTTCCCGCTCAATGACCCAGGAATGGTAGTGTCCGATCGGACTTCCATCCTCGACACCTCGGAACAGCACCTCCTCAGGGTCGGTAATAAAGAGAGGCGACCTATGCCCGTGAAGCGGTTGAGCAAGCCTTGTCAGCCGCGCACCGAACACTTCGGCAATGGCCTGATGGCCGAGACAAATACCGAGTATCGGTGTATGCCTGTATGTTTCCTCAATCAGCCGACAGAGTTTGCCGGCCTCTCCGGGAAGTCCCGGGCCGGGCGAAAGCAGGATACCCATATAACCGGTGATACACTCCGGAATAATGCAATCGTTCCGGACAATATCGTACGTGCAATGCCCGTTTTCTTCGACCATTTGCACAAGATTATACACAAACGAATCGTGATTGTCGACAATCAACAGATGTTTCGGTTCTATCGCTTCCACTGCGCAAAAGTAAAACTAAAACGTTCACAAGTCCAAGTTTTTTCGATATTTTTGCAACATGAAAAAAGCGGAAGAAATCATTCGGATGATGAATCAGGCAGGGGCTGAAGGAAGCCCATTTGTTTTCGGGCTGGACTTTGAGCTATGCCGGGGATTCTTTATCCCCAACCCGCTCAAACAGCAGGAAGTACTCTTTGATTTTCGCGGCTTCTCCAACTGCCGCCCGAGAGCAACAACCTCCTCCATGTATCGATTTGATAAATACCCCGAAACGCAAGCTGAATACGCTCGCCGCTTCTCCATCATACGTGAAGGTTTACTTCGGGGCGATTCCTTTCTGACCAATCTGACAATCCAAACGCCCATCGAGACCGATCTATCTCCCGAGGAAATTTTTCATCGCTCCGATGCGTTATATAAGGTATATGTTCCCGGCACTTTTGTCTGCTTTTCTCCCGAGCGGTTTGTGAAAATAAAAGAAAGCGTCATCTCATCCAACCCCATGAAAGGTACGATCGACGCACATATCCCCGATGCGGAGACAAAAATATTAAGTGATTACAAAGAACTTTCCGAACATTATACCATTGTCGATCTGATACGGAACGATCTCTCGATGGTAGCCACTCAAGTGCGGGTAGAACGATTCCGTTATATCGACCGTATCGAAACATCGAATGGTCCTATCCTCGAGGTCAGCTCCGAGATAAAAGGAAACCTGCCGAGCGATTGGAAAAATCGTTTAGGAGAGATCATTCGAACGCTCTTGCCCGCCGGCTCCATCTCCGGTGCCCCAAAAGAAGCGACTCTCAAGCTGATCCGAAGGGCCGAAGCTGCTCCCCGTGGGTTTTACACCGGCATATCCGGCTATTTCGATGGCAAAAGTTTTGACTCTGCTGTGCTTATCCGTTTTATCGACCTGGAGAGTTCGCCGTATGTGTACCGCAGCGGAGGAGGAATAACAGTCAACAGCAGCCTGAAAGACGAGTACAATGAGGTGGTGAAAAAAGTATATCTACCGTTTTAAACAACGCAACCCCACAAAACGAATACGATGGAATTTATTGAAACAATCGCCATCCGAGACGGTCGTGTGATCAACCGGGACGGCCATCTGACACGAATGAGAGAAACGGCCGCACACTTCGGCTTCTCCCCACCCGACCTTCCTAACCTTACACGCATCATGCCGACTTCACTGAAATCCGGTCTGGTAAAGTGTAGACTGCTTTACGACCGTCTTATCCGCGACATTACTTTCGAGGTTTATACCCCCAGAAAGATCTCCTCCCTGATTGCCGTTAATGCCGACAAGCTCGATTACGCTTTCAAATATGCCGACAGAAGAACTCTGGAATATGAGGAGTGGAAGCGCAAAGGCTTCGATGAGGTCATCTTTTTAAAAGACGGTTTCCTCACCGACAGCTCCTTTTCCAATATCGTACTCAGAAGAGGAAATGAATACATCACCCCGGAGACTTACCTTCTGAACGGAACCCAAAGACAACGCCTGTTAAAGACCGGCTGTATCAAAGAAGTCCCGGTGCATATCACAGCCCTGAAGAAATACGACGAGCTAATCCTGATCAATGCCATGTTGAACCTCAAGAATGGCCTGCGTTTGCCTACCAGCGCCATTCATCCAATAGATTAAGTAAAAAGAGAACTGCTACATGCATATTTTATATAGAACAAACTCTTTTGTATTTTATAAATTATGTATAATAAACATAATATACAATAAATAAAAACACCTTATTTGCTTTTCATATTTATTTTCGGTTAATTTGCAACCGATGGATCGACTCTCTAAAATAAGGATGCGATTTAAATTTCTCCTTAACAGATTTTTGGAAATTACATATTGACTGGTGTCCATGCTGCTTTTTGCGGCTTATCTATAACATTCGTTATTTGAACGAAGTATATTTGACTTATTTCTTTATCTAAAATTGACGTTACAACATTGTTGTGTACTAATTTATTCATTAAAATCTAATTATTATGGCTAAGAGTTTCAAAGAAATGCTGGTCGAATCAGGCCAGGAGTTAGAGTTTCAGTCAGGTGGAAAAGCTCCGGACCATCTGGTTGACAGAGAAATTAAGTGGGAGCCTCATCCCAGAATAGCGAAATTAAAAGGAATTTACATGGACTCGTTGTCATCAACGAACAATGAATTTCCTTACTGGTACACCCGGGAGTATTTTCAGGGCGACAATGAAATACCGGTTATCCGACGGGCAAAAGCACTGAAATGCGCTTTCTCACATCTGACACCGGTTATTTTCCCGGGAGAATTGTTGACCATGCGTAAAGGCGCTTTTATGCGCGCTTCTTTTCCAATGCCGTGGTTATCCGAAGGATTTTACATGGCGAACGAATCTAAATTCTATCAGGAAGCCTTGAAGAGAGGATCGGCCAGTGTGGATGAACACTCTACATTTGGTCAAGGCGGAGGGAACGTCACGAAGAGTTTCGGTAAAGTCATCTCGATTGCCGGAAAATTCGGGATGCGCCAGGAAGAAGTTCCGATGTTGCTGGAACTTGCCAGGATGTGGGAAGGAAAATCTGTCGATGATCTGGGGAACAAATACGAAAAGATGGTTCCCGATTACGACGTGAAAGAAGCCATCATGCGTTCGGTGGTTTGTATGTTCGACTCCGGTTTCACGCTACCTCAGGGGCGTGAAGTCATCAATTATTACTATCCGCTGGAGTATGGTTTCGAGGGAATTAAGGAGATAGCTCGCGAAAAGATCGAAGAAGTAGCCGGCCGTGCTGACGGAGACGGCATGGTAGGCATGAATCGTTTGTATAACTATCAAGCGATTATCTTAGCGATCGAAGGAATTCAAGCATGGATTCACAACTATGGAAAGCATGCGACATGGCTGGCTGAACGTGAAAAAGATCCGGCACAAAAGAAAGAATATGAAGACATTGCCGAAAGATTATTCTGGATCGAAAAGTATCAACCAAGAACATTTATTGAAGCTTTTCAGATGATCGAGACCTTGCATTTCGCGGTATTGAACGAAGACGCCATATCCGGACTTTCTCCCGGCAGAATCGGTCAGGTACTTTATCCCTGGTTCGAACAGGATATTGAAGCCGGCAGAATCACGGAAGATCAGGTATTGGAATTATGCGAACAAGACCGCGTAATCAAGACGGCAATCGACTGTTTTGCCTCTGTAGGTGTGGTCGGAGGCGTACTTTCCGGAAATACATTTAATACCCTTTCCATCGGAGGAGTCGACCGCAAAGGAAAGACGGCGGTCAACCGTCTCGAATATCTGATTCTGAAAGCGGGAGGTACGAATGCGATGCCTCAGTCCACCCTGGCGCTACTCTATGATGAGACGACGCCGAAAGATTTCCTTGCCTTGGCTGCCGATGTAATTAAAATCGGAAGCGGATATCCGGCATTTATGAATAACCAAATTGCAGAAAAGTTTATCTTAAGTCAGTATGGAGCAGAAGGAATGACCGTCGAAGAAGCCCGTGCATGGGCAATCGGAGGCTGTTTGGAAACATCGCCGGGCTGCTGGAAGCCTCTTCACTTGAATAATAAAGAGTATTGGATTCCGGGAGGATGCGGTCAGCCCACATCCGTAGGAGTTCACTTTATTTCTCAGCCCAAAGTGCTCGAGCTCGTATTATTCAACGGAGTCGATAAACGTACGGGAAATCGGGTTTATCCGGCACACGATAAAAAACTCGAAACATACGAAGAACTTGTTGAACAATACAAAGCATATTGGCAAAAGACCGTCGATATTCTTTGCTTGTGTAACAATATCCAACATGACATCTGGCGGAAGAATAACATGAGTATCGTCAATTCACTGCTTAAGCCGGACTGTCTGGATAAAGGACATCTGATTAATGAATTGGGATACCGGTATAACGCCACATTCAATGTGGAAAGTGCCGGAAATATTACTTTCATTAATAGCATGGCAGCTTTGAAGAAACTGGTATATGATGATAAAAAATATACGCTGGACGAAATGAAGAATGCCTTTATCAATAACTTCGGGTTTAAAACGGCTCAGGAAATTGGCAAATTCTCTCTTATGGAACAGGAAAAAGCGAACGACTCTACGAAGTACGATCGGATGCATTTCGATTGCTTGAATGCGCCTAAGTACGGAAATGACATTCCTTACGTCGACAACATTCTGCTCGGCTGGGAAGACTGGTTCTGCGATGACTGTCGGAAGTACGAATCGCTGTATGGACATCCGTTGTACGCGTGTCAGATTTCCGTATCCACCCATGGCGCGATGGGCTCAGCTACCATGGCTTCCGCCGATGGACGTCTGCAAGGAACGACTTTCGCCGATGCTTCCATGTCGGCTTATCCGGGAACAGATAAGAACGGACCGTTTGCATTGATGAACTCTGCTACGATTTGGGACCATTCCATGTCGCAAAACTCACAGTTGAATATCAAAATTCACCCCTCTGCCATTCAAGGACAGGAAGGTGCAAAGAAATTGATTGATATGTCAAGCAGCTATATGCGAGAAGGTGGATTCCACGTACAGTACAATATTGTTGACTCCAAGGTATTAAAAGACGCTCAGGCTCATCCGGAAAACTACCGCGATTTGATGGTGCGCGTTGCCGGATTCACGCAATATTGGGTAGAAATCGGAAAACAAGTTCAGGACGAATTGATTGCTAGAACCGAATATGAATCCTTATAATCGATTCGCCAAGTTTTTTTATTTGTATAATTAAAAAGTAAAAATCATGGAAGAAAAAATTTATAGAAACAGTCTGAATTATATACCTATTGATGTAGCGAAGGGAATTGATCGGTGTACCGGTAAACGTGTCAATGCGGATGACGTAGATCCGAATTATGAACGAATGCCCAAGTGTATGCACTGCGAGAATTTCACCCTCAATCAAGAAAAAATAGGATTGGGTGTCTGTCGAATGGGTAAGGAATTTATTGCTTATCCCGATATGGCAGCGGTTACTTGTATGGGATACAAGGAGCGGGGAGCATAACAGACCAGGATATAGGGAGAACCTAGTTCTCCCTATATTTTTTTACTTGTTCAATAGTTTATTAACTTTAAATAAATCAACTATGGAATTATCAAATAAATCCAAAAGATATGGTCTGATGGTTGTAGGCGCCTCGTGGTTGGCTGTATTCTGTCTGTTCGGATACAGAGCTACTTTTGCTATGCTGAAAGAGCCTATGGCTACAGAATTAGGATGGACACAGGCTGAGGTGACCCTCGGATATTCTCTTATGATGACAGTCTATGCAATTGTGGCATTCTTCGCCGGAATGATACTGGACAAATGGGGAACCAAACCGGTATATGCCATTGCCGCGATATTCGGAGGATTAGGGTTTTATCTAACCAGCTTGATAAGCATTCATTGGGCCTATCTTTTTACGTTTGGTGTTCTTGCCGGTATAGCAACCGGTATGCTTTGGGTGACGTCTACCGTTTCGGTACGGAAATGGTATGTCGGAAAAACGTACGGTACGATGTGGGGGATC
Organism: Tannerella sp.; assembly: GCF_052170195.1. Taxonomy (GTDB): domain Bacteria; phylum Bacteroidota; class Bacteroidia; order Bacteroidales; family Tannerellaceae; genus Tannerella. Next base: position 128,521 of record NZ_JBQNAZ010000002.1, read on the forward strand.
GCATTTGCCGGAGCCCCGATGGCACAGTGGTTACTTGCCGAAGTGGTGAAAGCCTCGACAAGCAATAACTATACATGGCGCGCGACGATGGTGATACTTGCTGTGATTATTTTCGCCTTACTTGTATTAGCCGTAATACTGGCCAAAAGAAATCCGGAATATTATGGTTTAAAGCCTCATGGGGAATTGCCAGCTTCAGCCGCAGGAAACGTGCCTGTCGAAAAAGACTGGACCGTAAAAGAAGCCTATTCCAAATATCCGATATGGGGAGCTATTTTAATGTTCCTCACCAGTATGATGGCTGAATTTCTGATCTGGACACAAGTCGTCAGTTTCTGGGTAAAAGATAAAGGATGGAGTGATGCCAGCGCTATTAATGTTTATAAAACAATCGGTATCATCGGTATCTTCAGCATGCCGTTGTTAGGTATTTTCGGGGACAAGATCGTAGAAAAAGTAAAAAACGAAGTCAAAGGACGAAAAATCATGCTTATTATAGGGCCGCTGGTCGGTTTGATTGCCTGCTTTTTCTTACTAGCGTGTGAAAGCGAAGTGACGTTTGTTGCCTACTTGGCCGCTGCCATTTTCGCCATTTACTGGGCAATTGTGCCGGGCGGTGTTGTTGGATATACCGGCTCAATCTACGGACGAAAGACTCTCGGCAAAATATGGGGGTTAGCAACGTTAATTGTTATGGGAATCGGACCGTTTCTCGGTTCTTTTATCGGTGGATGGTTGAAAGATGTGAGTGGTAGCTATACATATTCGATATACTACGCTATCGGCTCATTTGTTCTGTCTGCCATATTGGCTGTTTCGTTGCCGATGACCATCAAACCATCTAAATAATAGTTTAATCGAAAACAGGAGGTCATTCAGGGTTGCGGTTGTTTCACAACAGTAACAACCGCAATTCAATATTGAAAGTATCATAAATACAAACAATTCATATCTAATGCTGATGGAGAATAAAGAAAAAGAAGTAAAAGGGTTAATTTTTAGCATTCAGTCATATTCGGTTCACGATGGTCCGGGAACAAGAACAACGGTCTTCTTAAACGGTTGTCCGCTGTCGTGTAAATGGTGTTGCAATCCGGAAGGTTTATTCAGGCATCCGGTCATGTTACATAGCTATGCGAAATGTAAAAAATGCGGAGCTTGTATTCAGGTATGTCCTCATCATGCCATATCAGTCGGTGAAAATCACGAGCCAATATTTGATCGTTCGATATGCGATACCTGCACGACGATAGAATGTGTGGACGCTTGTTTACATGAAGGAAATTCTATTTCAGGCGAGTATTATACGATTGATGAGCTGATTCATCGTCTGGATCGCGACCGTCCTTATTGGGGCGACCATGGCGGTGTGACATTTAGTGGCGGAGAGCCTCTGCTGCAAAAAGATTTTATCCTTCCCATGTTGAAGGCATGTAAAGAACATTACATGCATGTCTGTATTGAAACCACGGCATGTGTCAACTCGGCTCATTGGCTTGAGGTGATCCGGTACGTCGATTGGATTTTCACAGACATCAAGCACATGAATCCGGAGAAACATAAACAAATGGTAGGAGTGGAGAATCAGCAGATATTAAAAAACATCGAACTGTTAGCTATGCAACAGGAGTGGCAAGGTATTGTTGTTCCACGTATCCCCGTCATACCCGATTTTAACGATGATGATGAAAATATCATCCGGACAGCAGAATTTGTCCGCGACATCGGGTTGGAAGTCATTAACATTCTACCTTTTCACCGATGGGGAGAATCCAAATATCGGCAGTTGGGCAAAAAATATCTCTTCGATGAACAGGAAAGTCCTGCCGAAGAACGAATGGAACATCTCAGGTCATTGATTGAAAACAAAGGTTTACTTTGTTATATTGGCTATAAGACCCCTTTCTAACAAACATCTAACATAAACAAATCCTTTTTTTCTCAATTCGAGAGTTGAGAAAATTCGGTGAGAACGTTTGGACGGCAGATCGTATCCTCTTGCGATAGACCAAAGAGTAACAAAACATTCCCCGTGACAAAAAACGCGATTTCAGCCCGATTCACGGATAAATGTGTAACTTTGGCGGCTCTAAAAAGAAAACAAAAATGACATCACAACGAAAATACGGTCGTGGTAACCGCTCTTCTCCAAACCACGAAACACTTCCGCGCGGACAGCGTGCAACGGTCAAACTAGATACCACCCTACTTCCCTACCTCTTCGACCAGCTTAAAGACCGCAGTAAAAGTTCGGTTAAAAGCCTGCTCAAACATGGGCAGATATGGGTCAACGGAAAAGTTAAAACACACTTCGACACCCCCTTGCGTCCGGGTGATGAGGTGTTGATTAGCCATGAACGTGCCAAAACGACATTCAACAATCCATATCTGCGTATTGTTTGGGAGGACGAATCGCTCATCGTGATTGAGAAGAAAGACGGCCTGTTGTCAGTTTCCGAATCACAAGCACAGGAACGCACCGCCTACGCTTTCCTGTCGGGCTATGTGCGCGAACAAGACCCGCGTAATCGGGTATTCGTGCTTCACCGTTTAGACCGGGGGACATCAGGGCTGATGATGTTTGCACGTAACAAAGGGATACAGGAGAAGCTGCGCAACGACTGGTCGACCATGATTACGCGCCGCTCGTACGTAGCCGTGGTCGAAGGCAGACCTGACCCTGCACAGGGCAGGCTTGTCTCCTATCTGGCCGAAAACAGCCGTATGAAAGTGTTCTGCACCGATGCCTCGCGCGGCAAGGAGGCCGTAATGCGTTATCGTGTATTGCAAAGCAACGACCGTTACTCGCTCGTGGAGTGCGAGCTGGAGACGGGTCGTAAAAATCAGATACGCGCCCAGATGGAAGAGGCCGGCTATCCGGTTGCAGGCGACCCGAAATACGGAGCAAAGACCGACCCGGCCCAACGCCTCATGCTGCATGCTTTCGGGCTCTCGTTCATCCATCCGGTAACAGGACATGAGATTGCTTTTGAAACGCCCATCCCATCCACCTTCCGCGCACTGGTAAAGGATTAATTTGGCTTCTTTACATATAAATATTACTTTTGCGTCTGTTATAAAAAAAGAAAAGAAATGCAACTGTCAATAGACCATAAAACGTTTGACAAGTTTTTGATGGTGGGGGATAAGGTATTGGTTAAACCCACCAATCCGCAGGTAAAAACCAAATCGGGTTTATTACTCCCTCCCTTGGTACAGGAAGGAGAAAAATTACAGACGGGCTACGTCATCCGTATTGGCCCGGGCTATCCTCTGCCCTTGCCTGCCGACGAAGATGAACCATGGAAAAAGAAAGACGAAAAAAACTCTTACCTGCCTTTGCAAGCCAAGGAAGGAGATTTGGCCGTCTATCTGCAAAGTTCGGCTTACGAGGTCAGTTTGAACGACGAGAAATACCTGATCCTGCCGCATTCGGCCATTCTAATGTTAGTCAGAGATAAAGAACTATTTGAATAGCAAACGGAAAAATATCATGAACAAAATTGTAAGTAAAGAGTATTTTTCTTCCCACGTCGTAAAGCTGGAGGTGGAAGCCCCATTGATTGCGCGTTCACGTAAGGCCGGACACTTTGTGATTGTCCGCGTAGGCGAAAAGGGAGAACGCATTCCACTGACGATTGCAGCCTCCGATACAACAAAAGGTACGATTACGCTGGTCGTTCAGGCCATCGGCCGTTCGTCAAAAAAGCTGTGCAAACTGAATGCAGGCGAATCGATTACGGATTTAGTCGGCCCATTGGGACAGGCCACGCATATCGAAAAGGTCGGGACGGTGGTCTGTGCCGGCGGAGGAGTCGGGGTTGCCCCCTTGCTTCCTATCGTCGAAGCCTTTCATCGTGCCGGAAACCGCGTGATCGTCGTGTTGGCCGCACGAACGAAAGAGCTGGTCATTCTGGAAGAACAGATGCGCGCCTGCTCCGACGAAGTTCTGATCATGACCGATGACGGATCATACGGAACGAAAGGATTGGTGACAAACGGCGTCGAATCGGTAATCAACCGCGAACCGGTCAATTTGTGTGTGACCATCGGCCCGGCCATCATGATGAAATTTGTCTCCGAGCTGACTAAGAAATATCAGGTACCGACGGTGGCCTCACTGAATACGATCATGGTAGACGGAACAGGCATGTGCGGTGCCTGCCGCGTGACCGTAGGCGGACAAACAAAGTTCGTCTGTGTAGACGGGCCTGAATTCGACGCGCATCAGGTCGATTTCGACGAGATGATGATGCGTTTAAATGCCTATAAAGGATTCGATAAAAAACAACCGGAATCAGTATGACAACACAAGAACTCATTGCGGTACGGCGTGCCGAGCCTTGGAGAGAAACCTTGCGCCAAACGAAGAAAAACAAAGAGCGCACCGATATTTCGCGTGTACGGATGAATGAGCTTAATGCCGACTACCGGAGCGGCAATCATGAAGAAGTCAATCTCGGACTTACTGCCGACCAAGCCATGCAGGAAGCACAACGATGCCTCGACTGCCCCAATCCCACATGTATGAGCGGGTGTCCGGTCAGCATCAACATCCCTACATTTATTAAATATATCGAAGCGGGCGACTTCTTGAAGGCAGCCCAAACGCTGAAAGAAACGAGCAGCCTGCCGGCTGTCTGCGGTCGTGTCTGCCCGCAAGAAAAACAGTGTGAGGCACAGTGTGTACATCTGAAGATGAAAAAAGAACCCGTAGCCATCGGTTATCTTGAACGCTTCGCGGCGGATTACGAACGAGAGAGCGGTCAGGCGTCGATTCCGGAGATGATGCCGGCTAACGGAATACGCATCGCCGTCGTCGGTTCCGGGCCTGCCGGACTCTCGTTTGCCGGCGACATGGCCAAGCGCGGATATGAGGTTACCGTGTTCGAAGCATTGCACGAGATCGGCGGCGTATTGAAATACGGCATTCCGGAGTTCCGTCTTCCTAACCGAATCGTCGAATTTGAAATCGACGGTCTGCGGCGCATGGGCGTTCACTTCATCACAAATTGCATCGTAGGAAAAACGATCAGCTACGATGATCTCCATGCCGACGGTTTCAAAGGCATTTTTGTGGCCAGTGGCGCCGGCTTGCCGAATTTTATGAATATCCCGGGCGAGAACCTGATCGGGGTTATGTCGTCGAACGAGTACCTGACGCGCGTCAATCTGATGCATGCGGCATCCGAAGATTCCGACACGCCGGTGTTGCAGGGTAAACGCGTGGCGGTGATCGGCGGAGGAAATACGGCGATGGACTCGGTACGTACGGCACGTCGTTTAGGTGCTTCGCGCGCCATGATCGTCTACCGTCGCAGCGAAGAAGAAATGCCTGCCCGACTGGAAGAAGTAAAGCATGCCAAAGAAGAAGGAATCGAATTTCTGACACTACACAACCCGATTGAATATCTGGGCGACGAAAACGGGCGAGTGAAACAGATGCGCCTGCAGAAGATGGAGCTGGGAGAACCCGATGCCTCCGGACGCCGCCGCCCCGTAGCGATCGAAGGCGCTGTAGAAACGCTTGAAGTCGACGAAGTTATTGTCAGTGTAGGTGTATCTCCTAATCCATTAATCCCAAGAGCATTTGAAGGTTTGGAAATTTCGTCGAAAGGCACTATCATCGTTCATGAAGACGATATGCGTTCTTCTCTACCCGATGTATATGCCGGAGGCGATATTGTTCGCGGCGGAGCTACCGTCATCCTTGCCATGGGCGACGGTCGCAGGGCTGCGGCCGGCATGGATCGGGAACTCCGGGCATCGGAAAGCGACCGTTGACACCTCAACGAATACACAACGGCGTTAAAAAGACATAAAAAACATCTGTTTTCAGATGTTACGCAAACATTTTACCGCCTCGTTTGTTTATTCTTTTAGATTAACTCAATTGAATATTACATCGTATGAAAAAGAATTTGTTTTTTTGGGGAGTCGCAGCACTCCTGTTTGGACTCGTATCTTGCAAATCCGGTAACAAAAATACGGAAACCAGCGAGGACGATCAGATGATTGAAACCGTACAGGCGCCCGTTTTTGACAAGGCCGGCGTATATTACGGCGTTCTTCCGTGTGCCGATTGCAGCGGTATTGAAACGACCCTTGAACTCATGAGTGATCAGACGTATAAGCTGACGCAAGTTTATCAGGGAAAGGAAGACGGTCGCTTCGAATCGTCCGGCGCCCTTACATGGGATGCGGAAAATAACATCATCACGCTGGGACAGGGAGAAGAGATGACAAAGTGGCTGATCGAAGGCGACAAGGTTACCATGCTTGATAAAGAAGGTAACAGGCCGGAAGGTGAATTAGCCGATCAATACGTGCTTACAAGAAAGTAAGAAAAGAGCATTGATTGAGTGACTTTTGCACAATGGTTCGCTCTTAGTACCTCAGATGTTTACAAAAAAAAGAGATTTCGTTTTTACCTCTCAAATTAATTTTCTTTATTTTGGTGAACCGTCTCCGGTGAAGAGAGCAGCCGTTCTGTGCAAAAGTACTGCTTGTATGAAAAGACCTGTTTAGCAGAAGATATTTTTCTAAATCTCTCCACCATTTACCATATTCCTTTGGGGCACAGATTCACATAAAAAAAACTGCCCGGAAAGATTGATTCTTCTCTTGGGCAGCTTTTTTATCAATAAATTACACAAACATTAGTCCGTTAGTCGCGTATTTTGCGCGCCCCGTCGCTGATCACAACGTCGTATACTTTCGGACTACGGTTATATTTAGCGCGATAAGCTTCTTTGGCTTTCGTAACGAACGGCTCGTATAATTCATCTTTTACCAGATTGATGGTACAACCGCCGAAGCCGCCACCCATCACACGCGAACCGGTTACACCGCACTCGCGAGCCATGTCATTAAGAAAATCCAATTCCTCACAGCTTACCTCGTAAAGTTTGCTCATGCCTTCGTGCGTCTCGTACATCTTCTTCCCGACCGTCTCGTAATCGCCTTTTTCGAGCGCATCACAAACATCGAGCACGCGCTGAATTTCTTCAATCACGTATTCTGCACGCATATAATCTTCATCACTCACTTTTCCTTTCACAGCATTGAGCTGATCGAGTGTGGCATCGCGCAGAAATGCTACGCCGATGGCACGTGCCACGTTTTCGCACGACTCGCGACGTTTGTTATAGGCCGAAGATGCAAGCTCGTGTTTCACGACCGTGTCGAGCAAAACGAGTTTGTATCCTTTCGGATCGAACGGGAAATATTGATGCTCGAGCGAACGGCAATCAAGACGCATCAGGCTGCCGGCCTTTCCGAAGATCGAGGCAAACTGATCCATGATACCACATTTCACGCCACAATAGTTATGTTCCGTAGCTTGTCCTATTTTGGCCAGTTCAAACTTGTCGATACCCAAATCGAACATATCGTTCAACGCATACGCGTACACACTCTCCAAAGCAGCCGACGATGACATCCCTGCGCCCAACGGCACATCACCCGCAAACGCGGTATTAAAACCTTCGAGCTTTCCGCCCCGTTTAATGATCTCGCGACATACGCCGTAGATATAGCGTGCCCAGCTTGTACGCGGCGCATCGGCTTCCTCAAAACCGAATTCCACATAGTCTTTCATGTCGATCGAATAAGCACGTACCTTATTCGTACCGTTTCGTTTCAACTCGGCCATCATGACCTTGTCGATCGCTCCGGGGAATACGAAACCACCGTTATAGTCGGTATGTTCGCCAATGAGGTTAATACGTCCCGGAGACGCATATACGGTGCCGGTAGTGCCGTCGAAATGTTTGATAAACCGGCTTCTTACATGTTCTACTTCCATACTGTTAATCCGTTATTATATGATAAAAAATTTACCGCCTCATCCTTTGCCAGGATGAAGCGGCACTTGTCTATATTAATTCACAGGAATATCCTTGTTTACATTTTTACAACCAATCAGCGCATAGTAGAGGAGGTAAATCAGTCCGGCTACAATTACCCAGTAGCTGGCCATATACCCTATACCATCTTTCATATCCACAATTGCATTTTGCAACAACGGGAGAATACCTCCACCGCAAACCATCACCATAAAAATACCGGAGGCTTTTTCGGTGTATTTGCCTAACCCTTCTACAGCCAGATTGAAGATACCACCCCACATCACAGAGGTACACAAACCGATCAACACCAATAAAGCTGCGCTTACAGGAACTTGCACTAGTCCGAACAGCCCGCTGGCATCATTCTTGAATACAGGCAGATTAATCAACGAGCTGACAGGGGTAAACATGGCCACAAGCGTAAGCACTAATCCTAATCCCGAAGCTACGAGTAACATACTCTTAGCCGATACTTTGCTACCGATCGCTGCCCCGAGCAAGCGACCTACAAGCATCAATAACCAATACGTCGCGGTTACAGACCCAGCAATCGCTTCGGCATTCCCCATGCCACCTAATTGCAACACATCTAAATCAGGGTTTTGAAGCCATTTGTTCAACACATTCGGAATACCTACCTCAACACCGACATATACGAAAATACCTACCGCACCGAGTATGAAGTGGCGGAAAGATAGCGGACTGTATTGAGAAGATTCGGAAGATACTTGTTGTTCTTTGTCTTTTTCAGGAATAGCTGTCAGCGCAATCACTAAAAAGGCAAAGGCAAAAATAGCCAGCGCCGCATACATGAGGGGAAACACGTTGCTGATTTGAGCATTCTTGATTCCTTCCGGAATAAGGATACCTGTCAGAATGATCACAGCCGTACCGCATAACGAATTGAATGATCCGCCGATCTGAATCAATTGGTTTCCTTTATTTCCTCCTCCTCCGAGTGAGTTCAGCATCGGGTTTACTACCGTATTCAGCAAACACATGGAAAAACCTGCGATAAATGCACCCAGCAGATACACGCCAAAACTTTCCATCGTGCCCGAAAGAGTCTGAATGCCTACACCGGCAAAGCCGATAGAAATCGCAATCAAGGCGGTCTTCTTATACCCAAATTTTTGCAACAGGTTACCAGCAGGATATCCCATCACGGCATAAGCAATAAAGTTGGCAACTACCCCTAATGTTCCCATCCAGTTGGGCACATTGAACTGAAACTTCAAGATGTCTCCCATCGGAGAAGCAAGGTTCGTTACGAACGAAATCATACCGAACAGGAAAATCATTACGATAATTGGTAATGTGTAATTCTTTTTGTCACTCATAATTCATTGTTCTTTTTAGTTTTTTATTAATCTATTATTCTCATCGTTATTCCACAGAAAAAGCGTAGACGGTTGTACTCTCAAACACCTCGCCGGGACGAAGCACGGTCGACGGATAGTCGGGTTTGTTGGGACTGTCGGGGAAGTGTTGGGTTTCGAGGCACAAGGCAGCACGCATCGGATAGCGTTGTCCCTTCTTTCCTTCGAAGTTACCGGTCATCCAGTTGCCGGTATAAAGCTGTACACCCGGTTCGGTTGTGTAGGTATTCATCACGATGCCGGTTTTGGGAGAAGCACATCGGGCGCAAAACACCGGCAGGCCGTCAGAGGCAGTGCGGTTCAGCACATACGTATGATCATAACCTTTTCCGATAATCAGTTGTTCGAACGGCTCATCGATCCGTTCGCCCACGGGGTGACATTCGCGGAAATCCATCGGTGTGCCTTCTACGGTTGCTTTCGGTCCGAGAGGGATGGCCGTTTCGTCGGTCGGCAGATAATAATCGGCATCGATTGTCAGCAGATGGTCTCCGATGGACGGGTCTCCGGCACCGGACAAATTAAAGTACGAATGATTCGTGAGGTTTAGTACAGTCGGCCGGTCGGTTGTTGCGCGGTAGGCGATCGCCAATTCGTTATCGTCCGTCCAGCGGTAAGTCACTTCCACCCTCAGCGTTCCGGGGAATCCTTCCTCTCCGTCGGCTGAAACATATTGCAGTTTGACGGTTTGCCGATCGACTTGCTCCATTTCCCATACGACGGCATTGAAGCCTTTGAGGCCTCCGTGCAAGCTGTTGGGGCCGTTGTTGATGGCCAGCTTGTCATAAACCGTTCCGTCGAGCGTGAATCGTCCTTTGGCAATGCGATTACCGTAGCGTCCGCAAACGGCGCCAAAGTATGGCTCTTCCGAAGTGAGATAATCATGAATCGAACGATGGCCGGTAACGACGTCTGTCAGTCGCCCGTTCTTGTCGGGCACCATCAGTGAGACTATTTTGGCGCCATAGTTGGTAACGGTTACCTCGGCGCCGGATTTATTCGTTAAAACACATAGCGAAATTTCTTTTCCGTCTATCTGCGTGCGGAAATCTTCCACACGCAGACCGGATTGCGTTTGATCATTCTCCATAATCAGTCATTTGTTAATTTTGCGTGTAAAATTAGCGTTCTTCTGCTGAATGCGACAACTTAAAAAGATGTTATATAGCATGTTTTTATCGAAGTATTTCGAACGTATCGGCTAAATTTCTGACATTAGCATACATAGTTCGACGTAATTTTTTTATGTTTGCACTCGTTTTTTGAAAAGGCATGATACGATTTCACGGTTTACGAGTATTCTTCCTATGTATGCTGTTTGCAGGAGCAAGCACGAATCTTTTTTGGTTGCACGCACAGCTTGCGGAAAAAGTATTCCGTACCGATTACCGCATAACATCTGAGAATGAACGCAAACTGTTTGTTGCATTAGATAACCTCAGCTTCTTTCGGAATGCCGAAAGTACGAGTTTTGCACAAAAGGGATATACCTTGCCCGGATTTTGGTTGCAACTCAAAGGCGTCTACTATCCGACGGAAAACATCAAGCTGGAAGGTGGTGTGCATTCCGTTTGGTTTTGGGGAGCGACCCGCTATCCGGCCTTCGCATATAAGGACATTGCCGTTTGGCGGGGGGAAGAATCGAAGCACAATGTACATTTATTACCTTATCTGCGGGCACATGTAGCATTGTCGGATCAGGTAGACCTGATTTTGGGCGATCTATATGGCGGGAGTAACCATGGCTTGATTGATCCGCTGTACAATCCGGAGCTCAATTTATCGTCCGACCCGGAGGCGGGGGTACAGATCTTATATCATCCGCGCTGGATGGACTTGGATATTTGGCTGAACTGGGAGAGTTTCATTTACAAGCTGGATACTCATCAGGAGGCGTTTACGTTCGGATGGTCTTCGCGGTTTAAGTTCAACTCGCCGGAATCTACATTTCATGTTTATGCCTTGATGCAGGCGCTGGCACAACATCGCGGAGGCGAACTGGATACGATCAGTAGCGGCCAGTCGGTACAAACCATGCTGAATGGTGCGGCTGGCGTCGGGGTCGACTGGAATGTACGGCGCGGGGTGTTGAAGAAGTTGCAGATAGAGTTCGACGCAACCGGGTATTATCAGCATGCCGGCAATCTGTGGCCGCTGAAACGAGGCTACGGCTGGTATGGAAGTATGACGGCCGACTTGTGCGATTTCCGCGTACGGGCTGCTTATTGGAAATGTGATGATTTTATTTCTCTATTCGGCAATCCGTTTTATGGGGCTATCTCTACGTACTTGGATGATGCCGTTTACCGACAACCTCGCATGGTTTACGCAGGAGCCGAATATACCCGCAGGTTCGGCCATGAGTTTTCGTTGGGCATCAACGCCGATGCGTTTTATCGGATAGGGACGCGAATAGTCGATCCGAAGAAACGTCATGATGCGGAGGGAAACCGGTTCAATTATTCGTTCGGAGTCTTTTTTCGCTTTCATCCTTCGTTCTTGATCAAACGTTTCTGATTATAATACAAAAAACATTGCAATTTATTAACTTTTATCCCACAACATAATCATGATAAAAAAGACACTGTTTATTACATTTTTTCTTCTATCCGTGTGTCCATGCTTTTTGACCGCGCAAGACAGTTGGGGGCCGGATTTCCGGAAAGGTCGTATCGGAGTAAGTTTCTCTTCCTTCGGAAAAAATACAGGATTATATCTGACAAATGTGGATGGTAGTGCAAGTTATGATAATGGAGGGTTCTTCGCGCTGGGTTTGAACTACACTTATCCTCTAAATCGGTGGCTGGATTTCGAGACGGGAGTAGAATATGCACGGCACGAAATCACCGTAGTTTCTGCTCCTATCAGTGGAGAAAGGCCGGCAGACAAAAAAGTAATGTTATCGCTGATCGGTATTCCTCTGACATTCCGAGCCAATTTTCTGAAATATGCCTTTGTCAACGGTGGCTTACAGATGGATATCGACACTTCGTCCGGCCATGACATCGATAACCAGACAGGCTTGGGTGCCATGTTGGGCACAGGCATCAAGTACGACTTCAAGTGCGGCTTCTCCATGTTCATTAATCCGTATATGAGGATGCATGCATTGCTGCCCTTCGCTCCCAGAAATCTGCACCTACGCATCTGCGAGGGTGGTGTGCGGATCGGAGTAAGTGCAAATCTGTCGGGAGGTACGAAGTAATTTCGGCTTACAGCAGCAAACTCAGTCCGACTCGCTTGCGTGCTTCGTCGACTTCGATCACTTTGACGGATACATGCTGATGGAGTGAAACGACTTCCGTCGGGTCACTGACGAAACGATCGGCCATTTGTGAAACATGTACAAGGCCGTTTTCCTTGATGCCGACATCGACAAAAGCGCCGAACTTCGTAATATTCGTCACAATACCGGGCAGCACCATCCCCGGCCGCAGATCGTGGATGTTCTTTACGTTCGGATCGAACTCAAAGACGCGGATTGTTTCGCGGGGATCGCGTCCGGGTTTGCCAAGCTCGGCCATGATGTCAAGGAGGGTAGGCAGACCGACTGTGTCTGTAACATAATGTTCGAGTACGATTTGCTTACGCAATGACTCGTCGGCCAGCAGATCATCGACACGGCAATGCAAGTCGGCAGCCATCTGCTCGACTATTCCATAACTTTCGGGATGTACGGCAGAGTTGTCCAACGGATTCTCCGCTCCGTCGATCCGCAGAAAACCGGCGCTCTGCTCGAACGATTTAGCACCCATTTTAGGAACTTTCATAAAGGCTTTGCGTGAACGAAACGCTCCATGCTCGGCACGGTAATCTACGATGTTTTGTGCAAGCGTTGCACCGATGCCCGACACATACGTCAGCAGATGACGGCTCGCCGTATTCACGTTGACTCCGACCTTGTTCACACACATCTCGACCGTCTGATCGAGCGACAGCTTCAAGGCCTTCTGGTTCACGTCGTGCTGGTATTGTCCTACTCCGATCGATTTCGGATCGATCTTCACCAGCTCCGCAAGCGGATCCATCAGCCGGCGCGCCAATGACACGGCACCGCGCACCGTCACGTCGTAGTCGGGAAATTCTTCGCGTGCAATCTTGGAAGCCGAATAAATACTTGCCCCGTTTTCACTGACGCTAAACACCTGCACCTTCCGGTCGTACCGTATATTTTGTACCAGTTGCTCGGTTTCCCGTCCGGCTGTTCCGTTACCGACCGCGATCGCTTGAATATCGAATTGCTCGACCAAATGAGCGATTTTTTTCATCGCGCCCGTGCGATCGTTTTGAGGCGGATGCGGATAAATCGTTTCGTTATGCAGCAGATTGCCTTGCCGGTCGAGGCAGACGACTTTACATCCGGTACGAAAACCCGGGTCGATGCCCATCACACGCTTCTGCCCGAGTGGTGGTGAAAGAAGGAGCTGTCGCAAGTTCTCTTCAAAGATGCGAATCGCTTCCTGATCGGCTTTTTCTTTGCTTGAAGCTGCGAATTCCGTTTCGATAGAGGGTTTCAGCAATCGTTTATAGCTATCATCGGCAGCCATGCGCACCTGTTCGCCGGCGGATGCAACCGTACAGCCGTACAGTCTGTGCAACCGTTCGAGTGCATGCACTTCGTCGGGCGAGATATCGACACGCAGGATGCCTTCAGCCTCGCCACGACGGATAGCCAGCAGTCGGTGCGACGAGATACGCCGCAACGGTTCGCTCCAATCGAAGTAGTCACGATATTTATCTCCTTCGGTTTCTTTCCCTTTGACGACACGACTGGATATTACGGCTTCGCGCGCAAAAACGGAACGTACCGCGTTCCGTGCGGCAGGATTTTCGTTTATCCACTCGGCGATAATGTCACGTGCGCCGGCCAGCGCGTCATCGAGTGTCGGAACCTCATCCGTTACAAAGCGCATGGCGGCAGTTTCCACATCGTTTCGACGACTCATCACCATTTTAGCCAACGGTTCAAGGCCTCTCTCGCGAGCGATCTGTGCCCGCGTACGACGTTTCGGCTTAAACGGCAAGTACAGATCTTCAAGCTCTGTTGCCGACCACGTCTCTTCGATTTTTCGCCGTAGTTCGTCGGTCATTTTCTCCTGCTCTTCGATGCTTCCGACAATCGTCTCTTTACGTTTCTGAAGATCGAGCAGGCGTTTGTATTCACCGGAAATATCGGCGATCTGAATCTCGTCAAGTCCACCGGTTCGCTCCTTTCGATAACGGCTGATAAAAGGGATCGTTGCGCCATCGTCGAGTAACTGCAAGGTGTTTTCTACTTGTCGCTCGCTAATCTGTAATTTTTCGGCAATCCGTGCCGGAATAACTGTATGCATGCGTAATTTCTCGATGCTATGCCCTACCATCCGAAAGAGAGGGCGTAAATATCTTCCATACGGCCTTCTTTACGTGCTTTGCCAAGCGCATTATCACGCACCTGTGCTCCGGGATGTCCTTTGGCCAGATCAGCCGTATGAGCTGCAATCTTATGAGCGAGGATGCTGGCCTGCACTTCTTCTCCGGTAGGCCGTTCTCTATATTCTTGCCGTGTGCTTCCACCGATGAGCGACGCTCCGTACCAAGCGACCTGCGCGCTACCGATAGCCGAAGCGATGTAATCGTACTTACCGGCGATATCGGTTGTCTTCATACCCGGTGTGAAGAACGGAGCGCCCTTACAAACATACAGCTGTTCCTTTACATTGGCTTCAATCTTGTTCATCGGCACATGTCCCGGTCCTTCCGTCATCGTTTGCACATATTGTTTCCATGCTCTCTCGGTCAGATCGCGCATCTCGGAAAGTTCAGCAAACTGAGCCCGGTCGTTAGCATCGTAGACCGATCCCGGACGTAACCCGCTACCGATAGACAGTACGGCGTCGTAAGTTCGGAGGATTTCGCAAATTTCATCGAAGTTGGTATAGAGAAAGTTTTCCTGCTTGTGCGCTTTCATCCAGCGACGCAGAATCGAACCGCTTTGCGAAGTGAGATGCGTCAAACGATTATCGATCAGCTTCAAATGTTTGCGGTGCATCGCCGCATGAATTGCGATAATATCGACCCCCTGCTCCATCTGTTTAATCAGTGTATCGCGGAAAAGCGGCCACGTAATGTCGGCCGGTTCTCCTCCCGCTTGCGCCAATGCCTCATGCAGCGGACTGGTACAGACCGGTACGGGACAGTTACGCAGCAGCCAATCGCGGTTTTGCCTGCTCTCGACCGTGTCGGATAAATCCGTCAGGACATCCGCACCCAAGCGACAATATTCGATCATCCGCATGGTATCCCTTTCATAGCCTTCGCCCGAAGGAATAAAATTCATATTGATTTTTACGAGGAAACGTTGTCCGATAATCATCGGTTCGGCTTCCGGATGATTGATATTGGCCGGGATAATGGCACGTCCTGAGGCCACTTCCCTGCGCACGAAATCAGGTGTGATATATGACTTCAGACCTAAGGCCTCGACCTGCTGATTCTCGCGGATCGCCACATATTCCATCTCCGGAGTGATGACACGCTTCTTAGCGTAGCTCATCTGTGTGATCTGTCTCTCGTTCCGGGCAAGAAATACCGGATTGGTTACCGGAAATGCACCTTTTTTTTTCGGTCCGGGAGATGCCTTTCCCTCCCGAATCACGATATCCTTACGCCGTCCGTACCATTCTTCCCGTATGCGCGGAATCCCTTTACCCATGTAAGGAATATACCGCGGATCGGAATACGGACCGGACGTATCATAAAGCGTGACCGGACTATTCGACTTGACTGTCTGCTCACCTGCCGCATTGACTGTGATCGTATCGGACAAGTGAACTTGCTTCATCCCGACATGCACTTTATCGATCTTGCCGGAAATATAAACTTTGCCCGCCAAAGGGGCTGTATACTTTGTGCTCATCGCCAAATTTGCTTTTGTTTTATGTATGTACGGATAACTATTTCTTTATCTCGAGACAAAAATAAGCAGAAAATATAGAAGATCCGCTCCCAATCATCGTTATCCAAGAAAAATATTTACTTTTATACAATTATTTGCACGAATATTAAACGCCTTACATGCTCTTTTATCCGCAAAAAATAGCTACTTTTGTCGCCACATTATCATATTCAACTTAAAATGAAATATAACACGACAGAGAAACGACTGGCGTTGCCCGAATACGGACGTCATATTCAAAATATGGTGGATCATTGCATAACGATTGAAGACCGCGAAGAACGTAACCGGTGCGCCAATGCGATTATCAGCATTATGGGTAACCTGTTTCCACATCTGAGAGATGTCAATGATTTCAAACATATTTTGTGGGACCACCTGGCCATCATGTCCGATTTCAAGTTGGATGTCGACTATCCGTACGAGATTATTAAAAAAGAAAACCTCTACAGTCGCCCTCCCCGTATCCCGTATGGCGACTCACGTATCCGTTACCGCCATTACGGAAAGATTCTGGAGCAGATGATCCGGAAAACAACGGAACGAGAAAACAGTCCGGAAAAAGACGTCCTGGTGAGAATGCTGGCCAATCACATGAAAAAAACATTTATCATCTGGAATAAAGATACCGTAACAGACCGGAAAATTCTGAGTGATTTGGCCGAATTATCCGATGATTTAATTGTACTGAACGAAGAGAACTACAGGCTGATCGACAACCGTGAGGTCATACAGGCACAGAACCGCCCACAGAACCAAAGCAAAAAGCCGTTCCGAAAAAATCGATGAGTTCGTTTGTCATAGGAGGACACCAATTACAAGGCGAAATAACGCCCCAAGGTGCGAAAAACGAAGCCTTGCAAGTGATTTGACCAGTTCTCGAACAGATTGACCAGGGGGATGAGCAAATCGACAAACGGCCAAATAGGCTTGGCGCTTGCATTACGAGAATTTAAAGAAACGGAGGTGGACGCATGATACGAGAAGAAGACATCGCAATGATCGGACAATTTGCCAAACCGCATGGTATTAAAGGCGAACTGACATTCGTCACAAATTACAACGGATTATTTGAAAACGCAGACGATCCGTATGTGGTTTGTGAGATGGACGGTATATGGGTGCCGTTTTTTGTTGAATCGTTCCGATCGAAGAATACATCATCTCTGTTGGTAAAGCTGGAGGGAATAAACGATGAAACCACAGCGAAGAAGTTTACCAACCGATCGGTTTATTATCCTGCCGATGCATTGCCGGAAGAGGATGGTAACGAATCATGGACGCGTTTCATCGGTTATCTGCTGACTGACGAGATGCTGGGGGAAATCGGAACGGTGGCGGATGTAGACGAGTCCACAGCCAATGTTGTGTTTCGTGTCGATGATCAGGGCAAAGAACGGTTGATCCCGATGGCTGCAGAAATGATTTACTCCATCGATGAGCGAAACAGGCATATAACCGTATCGTTGCCGAAAGGGATTTTAGATTTGAATTAACGTTATGAGCAAGAAGAAAAAAGAACTGAAAAACAAGAAGAAATCGTTCTGGAAAAGGGTTCGTTTTAAATATAAGCTATCTTTCATTAACGAATCGACGCTCGAAGAAGTATGGAACTGTCGGGTATCGCAATTGTGGTTTTTCTCGGCCGTCTGTGTCTTTGCGCTTTTCATGATCACGATCACCTCGTTAATCATTATCACAACTCCCATACGGAACTACTTGCCCGGTTATCTGGACGCCGAGGTGCGTCAGGCAATCGTGCAGAGCGCGATACGCGCCGACTCGTTAGACGCCGCATTAAAGAAACAGTCGCTCTATCTGAGAAACGTCACGGCCATCATGAGCGGAACAATGACTCTCGACTCGGTTCACGCCATAGATTCGGCCGCATTTATCAAAGCCGATTACGATATTCCTCGTTCGAAAACGGAAGAGGCGTTCATCCAAAACTACGAACAGGAGGAAAAATACAACCTGACCGCCTTGAATGACGGTCCGAGGCTGACAGACAATGTCTTTTTCTATAAACCCGTGAACGGCACTATCTCTGCGCATTACGATCTGGAGAACCGCCACTATGGAGTAGACCTCGTAGCCGGTCCGAAAGAAAGCGTGCTCGCCACGCTTGACGGTACCGTGATTTACACGGGCTACGATACCGAATTCGGCAACGTGATCACGTTGCAGCACCGGAACGGATTTATATCGGTCTACAAGCATAACCACGCTCTCTTGAAGGAGATCGGACAGTATGTCGTAGCCGGCGAAGCGATTGCGCTGGTCGGTAATACGGGCGAGCTGTCTACCGGGCCTCACCTGCATTTCGAGTTGTGGCATCAGGGAGCTTCCGTCAATCCGGAAGAATACATTGCATTTTAAAAAAAGATGAAGAAAAAAATCGCTATATTGGGTTCGACCGGTTCCATCGGAACACAGGCATTGGAAGTGATTGAAGAACATCCCGACATGTTCGAGGTTTATGTACTTACCGCCCATCATCAGGTCGATCTCCTGATCCGTCAGGCGCGTCGTTTCATGCCCGAAATCGTTGTCATCGCGAATGAACAGCACTATCCCCGACTGAAAGAGGCGCTTGCCGACCTGCCCATCAAAGTATGGGGAGGGGCTGACGCCCTTGCGCAGGTCGTACAGATGAAGCCGATCGATATGGTGCTCACAGCGCTGGTCGGGTATGCGGGTTTACGTCCGACCATCGCCGCCCTTGAAGCCGGAAAAGCAATCGCACTAGCTAACAAGGAGACCCTCGTTGTTGCGGGCGAACTGATCACGACACTGGCCAAAGAGAACAATGCCCCCATCCTCCCGGTCGATTCCGAACATTCGGCCATCTTCCAGTGCCTCTCCGGAACGTGGAACAATTCGGTGGAAAAAATATGGTTGACGGCTTCCGGAGGTCCATTCCGCACGAAAACGCCGGATGAGCTGGCGACAGTCACGAAGGAGCAGGCGCTCCGTCATCCCAATTGGAACATGGGGGCGAAGGTCACGATCGACTCGGCCTCGATGATGAACAAAGGCTTCGAGATGATCGAGGCACGATGGCTGTTCGATCTTCCGCCCGAGCAGATCGAGATCGTAGTCCATCCGCAGTCGATCGTTCATTCGATGGTGCAGTTCGAAGACGGTGCAGTACTGGCGCAACTAGGACTGCCCGACATGAAGTTGCCCATCGCGTATGCGCTGTCGTATCCGAAGCGACTGAAAACCGCTGCTCCTCGACTGGACTTCCGGCAATATGCCTCGCTCACGTTCGAAGAGCCCGATATGGGACGTTTCCGTAATCTGGCGTACGCCTTCGAGGCCATCCGTAAGGAAGGTAACATGCCGTGCATCCTCAATGCCGCCAACGAGGTGGCCGTAGCCGCTTTCCTCGAAGACCGGGCAGGATTCCTGCAAATGAGCGACGTGATTGCCCAAACGATGGAAAAAGCGACATTCGTTGCCCGGCCGACATACGACGACTATGTAGAAACCGATGCCGAAGCGCGACGGATAGCAGCGGAGTTTTTAAACAGGTGAACATGTCAGGCAGGTAAAAAAATCAGGGTAGACACTTCTGTGTCTGCCTGCCGACATCGATTGGACAAACAAAAAACAAATAAATAAGGAACAGACTTTATGGAAATATTTTTGATCAAGGCCTTACAGCTGATTTTAAGTTTATCGATTCTGGTATTAGTACATGAGTTCGGGCATTTTCTTTTTGCACGGCTCTTCAAAGTACGTGTCGACAAGTTTTACCTCTTTTTCGACCCGTGGTTTTCGATCTTCAAATTCAAACCTAAAAACAGCGATACGGAGTATGGCCTGGGATGGTTACCGCTCGGCGGATACTGCAAAATCGCAGGGATGATCGACGAGTCGATGGACAAGGAACAGATGGCGCAACCTCCGCAACCGTGGGAGTTCCGCTCCAAGTCGGCGGCACAACGCCTGCTGATTATGGTCGGCGGCGTACTGTTCAACTTCCTGCTGGCGCTCTTCATCTATTCGATGGTGCTTTTCACGTGGGGAGATACGTACCTGCCGCTCAAGAACGCGACGGACGGCATGTACTACAGCGCGACATTCAAGGAGGTCGGTTTCAAAGACGGCGATATTCTTCTCCGTGCCGACGGCGAAGAACTGCAACGCCTCGACGAGCACAGCTTCCGTCAGGTAATCAATGCGCAGTCGGTAACTGTGCTCCGCGAAGGTCAGGAAGTAACGATCACGATCCCGGCCGATATGATGCAACGGATGCTTCGGAATAAAGATGGATTTGCGAACTATCGCATCCCGATGGTCATCGATAAAGTGGTGGCTTCGTCGGCGAAGGAGGCCGGAATGCTGGCGGGCGACCGTATCGTGTCGGTCGGTGACTCTCTGACGGCCATGTCGCTCGAAGCAAGAGAAGCGCTGTATACGTATCGCGGACAGACGGTGCAAGTCGGCGTCGTTCGTGACGGTGCGGAGATGGCGCTGACCGTACCGATCGATTCGCTCGGTCACATCGGCGTTCAGATGAAAATGCCGGCTTTGCTTTATGAGACTACGACTGTGCGATACGGCTTCTTTTCGTCGTTCCCGGCCGGGGTAAATCTCGGTATCAAGACGTTGAAAGGCTACGTGAGCGATATGAAATATGTCTTTACGAAAGAGGGCGCTTCTTCGATCGGTGGCTTCGGGACGCTCGGCAGCCTTTTCCCGGCCGAATGGGATTGGCAGGTATTCTGGATGCGAACGGCTTTCTTGAGTATCATTCTGGCGTTTATGAATATTCTTCCCATCCCCGCGCTGGACGGCGGACATATCATGTTCCTGATCTACGAGGTGGTGGCGAGACGCAAACCGAGCGAAAAATTTCTCGAATACGCGCAGATTGCCGGGATGATTCTTCTCTTCGGACTGCTTATTTACGCCAACGGCAACGATATCTTCCGCTACTTCTTCCGTTAACACGGGAAAGAGAAAAAAGGATGCGCCTGAAAGCAAGGGAAGCGATGCTTTTCATGCTTTCAGGCGCACCACGAATAACACCGGATTATCTGTTGCCGCGCGTTCGGGGCATAAGCGAGAGACGGCTTGCCCCGAACGACAATAGCAGAACTCGTTGCCATACACATCGAGCGCCTGCAGGTCGGGCACTTGGCCTGTCTGATAGAAATCGTCCGTAAAGCCGTTCTTCAGGCGAAACGCACGTTGTTCAAGCAGGTCGTAGCAATAGAAATAGCGACTTTCGTCTCCGTTTTTTCCGTTTGATGCTATCAGAAAACGTTGTCCGAGCCGAAACGGAAGCATGGGGACGGGATCGTCGGCCGATGTGTGCAAAATCTTTTCCAGCCCATTGCCTTCGATCAGGGCGAGCGTGTCGGCCAGCAGCTTTTCCGGCTCATACGAAGCGGTGTAGGCATACAGTCCATGTGGAGATACGCACAGCTCAGGATCAAAATGACTGCTCAAGTGAAAACGTTTTAAATCGACATCACACAAAGGTGTTCCGTCCACCACGTCGAACGACGCATCGAGCCGGTAGAGCCATTTCTCGATCTTCCTCTCCCCGCCCGATGCCGAGGTAGCGCATTGCTCGGCGGTTGCCCAAAAGTGTCCGTCGTGATACGCGATCTTCAGCAGACTCTGCCACGGCTTTTCGGCAAGAGTGTTGCAACGGACCAGCGTCCCGTCGTATGCGAAGAACAGCGCATGCCCGCACGTATCGATGGCCACGACCTGTCTGCGTTGCGGATCTACCGCGAAATCGCGGATCGCTGAACATCGGCTATCCCCGTCCGAAGCGATGCGGCTGAGAAACCGCCCTTCACGATCGAAACGATAAAGCATCCGGTTGCTGAGCACAAAAAACTCATTCCCGGCACGTTTCACCGTATCTACCGGCCCCATCCGGCATCGTCCATTCGTCTCCAACGGAATGGCCACCACATGTTCCGCAATCTCGGAAAGAGAGGCTTCGGCCGTTTCCTCTACCGACACAACGCTCCGATTCACACACGAAGCAATCCCCAAAAACACCACCCAATATGCTATCTTCATCGTACGATTTATTTAAAGTAATAACGAAAACCGAAAGAACTTAGTATGGAATTCTTCCTCATGTTTTCATAATTCGAAATTATTCGGTAGATTTGTCAGGCGAAGTTACGAAAAGAGTGTAATTTATTGGAACTGAGCGTAGGTTAATTGCTCATGATAGTAATAGGTTACGATTTAGTTAGTTATCTACTGCATCATCCTTCTGCGCGTTGCGTAACCTTCAAAGAACTCTTCGTATGCAAAAGTAACAATAAAACGGGAGATTTTGAAATGAATCTCCCTAATTTTTTCTTCTCATACAAGTTTTTCCGTAAAAGCGGTTTTGTCCGTCGGCACACCATCGCCCAAAAGGATTTTGGTCGAACGTATGCCGACTACGCATAAGCGGAGAAAAGGGCTTTGCCTCACGCCTAAACAACAGTTTAGACTAATGATGCAAGGCCCATTTCTTTTGTGCTTATGCCAAAGAGGTGCTTTTACGGGTTTCTGACGATTTTTCTTTTTCCACTGTTCCTTTGAGCCGTAAGCGGAAAGCCGTGTCTGACCGCCCGATCCATAAATGGAACAAGCCGTCACACACGGCAGGCAAACCGGGAAGAATGATTTTATCCGTCCGACCGTACACGCTCGGCCAGACATATAAAATCATACTTCCTTGCCGGTGGTTTGCCCGGTTTCACGCCTCCGGCTATGTCCCTTTTCCTTTTGGCGTTTTCCCTTTTTTACGGATTTCTCTTTTGAAGTTTTCCTGTCCAATCTGCCTCCACTTCCGTTTACCTCCATTTTCGCGTCTTTCAGTGAGCCGCATCAGATAGTCATTTCCGTTCTGGGCGCAAAGGTAATTCCGGGATTGGACGGGAATGCAAGGTCAAGCCTCCTGTTTTCGGAAAAAATCTCCAGCCCTGCGGGTAGTATTTTTCCCGAAAAACCTTGCATTCCCTAATCCCTACCTTTTCAAGCACCCGAAACGAAAA
>NZ_JBQNAZ010000003.1:0-140099 GCF_052170195.1 Tannerella sp.
CGGAACCATGCAGAGGCTTTCAAATAAAGAATCATACATAACTAACAGATTATTTATTTAACGACTACAAAAATATACAGAAAGTCCTTTTAATGCGTCAGCCCTGCCCTTGGTATATGGGTGTTGTACGATATCATCCGCAATTTACCCGAGAGTGTTGCCGCTTTTAAAGCCGGCATGGATTTTTGCATGAATATGTTATAATCGGCATATTATAACCGATAAAGACGTATGAATACTTAAAAGGAAGCGGTGTCATAAGAAGGAAAACGGCAGCGTCGCTTGGAGAATAAGGGTGGGGGTTGATGCGTTAATTTGTTCTTTAACGGTTACCCATCGCCTTTAATTTTTCTTATTCTCATAGAATTTAAGAGGATATGCCAAAAGGTAATGCCTTGGTATATTCTCTTTTTGCTTTATCGATATCGGTTATGAGGAGCCTCTGCTTTGTTAACGTAAAAATAACATGATGATAACATAGCTTCAGTTGTTCGCCATATACTTTTGTCGTAAGAATTTAAAGACAGAAGCTATGTTGTTATCGAACGAGTTTATTGAGAATAGTA
Source organism: Tannerella sp. (assembly GCF_052170195.1). Taxonomy (GTDB): domain Bacteria; phylum Bacteroidota; class Bacteroidia; order Bacteroidales; family Tannerellaceae; genus Tannerella. The sequence goes on from NZ_JBQNAZ010000003.1 coordinate 567, forward strand.
TTGAGACGTATATCTATAAACATACGACGACGTCTCAAAAAATTTACTGGGTCGTATTGGCGGCTGTGACGGTGGCGTTAGTTTCTCTGCCGTTTATTTACGTAGATATATCGGTACAGGGGTTGGGGGTCATCCGGCCTGTTGCGGAGAAGACGGAGATCAAGTCGCCTGTAACGGAATTAGTCGACTCCGTCTACGTCCGTGAGGGCGAACAAGTGAAAAAGGGCGACATCCTTTTGCGATTCCGTACAAACAGTTCGGATTATAAGATAGCCTATCAATCGAACCGCCTGAACGATTATGCCGAACAATTGAGCGATTTGACCTATTTGGCAAGAGGCGCGTGTCCTTCCTCTTTTCAATCGCCTGTACGCAGACAGGAATACCATTATTATATCAAACGAAAAAAAGAATTAGAGACCTCGTTGGATCAGGCGGAAAAAGAATATCTCCGCAACAAATCCCTGTTCGAAAAGAAAGTCATTGCCGAAGAAGAATACGATAAGTATCTCTACCGCTATAAAAGTCAGCAGAACGAGTTGGCCTCACTCATCGAAAATCAAATGAATACATGGCAAGCAAATTTGAATACCCTTCGCAACTCGCATAACGAGATGTATACTTCCCTGAGGCAGGAAATAAAAGATAAGGATATGTATTTCGTCAAGAGTCCTGTTAGCGGAACATTGGATCAGTTCTCCGGGATATATCGCGGCAGCAGCATACGGGCCGGAGAATCCCTCGCCGTGATAAGTCCGGACTCTACACTGTATTTTGAAGTGTATGTGACACCGAGAAATATCGGTTACCTGAGTTTGGGCATGCCGGTGATTGTGCAAGTAGAATCATTCAATTATAACGAATGGGGTACGGTCGGTGGTACGGTCAAAGATATATCATCGGATTTTATGACGGATAAACAAGGTCATTCTTTTTATAAGGTGAAATGCGGGATGGACAGAGACTACCTGCAACTGAAGAACGGACGAACCGGTAAGTTAAAGAAAGGAATGACCGTCAGTGCTCATTTTATGATTACCCGTCGCTCCCTGTTCGACCTGCTTTACCAGAAGATGGATGATTGGGTAAATCCTGCCCGGTATAAACAAGTATCTAACAGTTAAACATAAAAACAAATGAAAAGAGGAATTAAAGTTAAACAGCATGATATAACCGACTGTGGGGCGGCTTGTCTGGCATCCGTTTGTGCTTACCATGGATTACGTTTTCCCGTTTCACGTATCCGGCAGTATGCTTTCACGGATAAAAAAGGAACGAATGTGCTTGGGCTTACTCAAGCTGCGCATAAACTCGGCCTATCGGCCAAGGGGGTCCGTGCGCTTCCGGAGGCCTTGGATATCGTACCCAAACCGGCAATTGCTCATGTTATTGTCAAAGAACAATTACAACATTATGTCGTAGTCTATAAAGTAACGAAGACACACGTTACCTATATGGACCCCGGAGACGGGCGCATGCATCAAAAAACGCGTGAGGAGTTCAATAAAGAATGGACAAAGGTTATGGTTATTATGGAGCCTGAAGAGTCTTTCCGGCGTGGAAACGAGAAGAAGAGCATCATCTCTCAATTCATGGCTTTGCTTGCGCCACATAAAAGCGTCATGCTTCAAGCTCTTTTCGGAGCTCTTGTGTATAGTATATTAGGACTTTCTACAGCGGTCTACGTCGGTAAGATTACAGACTATGTCTTAGTAGATAAGAACTTGAACCTGTTGCATTTGATGGGAATAATCATGATTGCTATCCTTTTATTGAGAACGTTTATCGGTGCGATGAAGAGTATTCTGGCCTTAAAGACCGGTCAACGTATCGATGCCGCATTGATTCTCGGATATTATAAACATCTGTTGACCCTCCCTCAGCAATTTTTCGATACGATGCGCGTAGGCGAAATCATATCGCGAGTGAATGATGCCGTAAAGATTCGCTCTTTTATCAACAATGTCTCGCTCGATCTGGCTGTGAACGTGATGATCCTGTTCTTCACCTCCTGTCTGATGTTTGTGTATTCATGGAAGCTCGCCGTAGTTACCCTCTTGTCAGCCCCTCTGTTCCTGCTTGTGTTCTGGGGATTCAACCGACTGAACCGTAAATACCAGCGCCGCATTATGGAAAGCGCTGCCGATCTTGAATCGCAGTTAGTCGAATCGATTAACTCCATTTCGACCATTAAACGGTTCGGGATAGAAGAATATGCCAATCTGAAGACTGAGACGCGCTTCGTCCATTTGTTGAAAAATACGTTCCGCAGCATCTATGGCTCTATTATGGCACAAGGCGGTATTCAATTTATTTCTACGGGAGTGACGATTGCCGTATTGTGGACAGGCAGCGTACTGGTAATCGATCAGGAGCTGACTCCGGGCGCCCTGATGCTGTTCTATTCATTAGTGGGATATGTGTTGTCTCCGATCTCTTCGCTGATCATGTCGAACCAAACCATACAAGATGCGTTGATAGCGGCAGATCGCTTGTTCCAGATTATGGATTTGGAGAGAGAAAGCGACAATAGTCAGAAAATCACGCTGACACCGGAGATGATCGGCAATATTTCGTTCGAGAATGTAGCCTTTCGTTACGGTTCCCGAAAGAAGGTGTTCGAGTCGTTAAATTTAAAAATAGAAAAAGGAAAGACAACAGCCGTTATCGGTGAAAGCGGCTCCGGTAAAACGACGCTGATTTCACTGATGCAGCATATCTATCCGATACAAGACGGACAGATACGCATCGGAGAGTTCGATATTGCCCAAATTACGAACGAGAGTTTACGCAGGATCGTTGGCACTGTTCCTCAGCAAATCGAATTATTTGCCGGAAGTATTGCCGAAAATATCGCGCTCGGAGATTTGTATCCGGATATGGAACGAATCATCGACTTGGCGGAGCAATTAGGTTTAAAGGAGTTTATTGAAAAATTACCGCAGAATTATATGACGTATATCGGCGAGCATGGGGCATCGCTTTCCGGGGGAGAGCGGCAACGTCTGGCCATTGCACGTGCGTTATACAAAGAACCGGAAATCTTAATATTTGATGAAGCGACTTCTTCGCTCGATTCGGTTTCGGAGAGATTTGTAAAACAGACCTTGAAAAGTCTGGCGACACGAGGAAAGACGATTATTGTGATTGCTCATCGACTGAGCACCGTCAGAGATGCCGATGCGATCGTTGTGCTGGATGAGGGTCGAGTCGTTCAGCATGGTGTGCATGAGCAATTGATACATGAGGACGGTATTTACCGAAAGTTGTGGAACGAGCAATACGGCATGGTATGAAAAGCATGGTTTTTCTTGTATTGTGCCTGTTGTCAGGGAATTTGCTGTATGGGCAAGCTCCGTACACATTAGGAGAATGCATACAACAAGCTCTGCATGCCAATGTGGATATCAAACGCCAACAGGTAAAGTTGGACAAGCAGGCCATTCGGGTCGAGACGGAAAAGTACAGCCGGTTGCCGGACCTGAATTTGAACGGAACACAGCAATTTGATTTCGGGCGCTCGCTGAACCGTGATAATACGTATACGGATGTCAACTCACAAACAAGTTCATTTTCTTTGACCACAGAAGTGGGGCTGTTCTCCGGATTTAAAACGATGCATTCGATCGCACGGCAAAAGTTAGAATTAAAAATAAATCGAGAATTATTAGAGAAAGTACGGAATGATATTACGTTGCAAGTTACCATCTGCTATTATCAGATTCTGCTCGATAAGGAGATTGCAGCGATAGCCGACGAACAGATCATATTGACGCGCGAACAGGAAGAAATGACACGGGTGCTGGCTACACATGGTAAAGTAGCGGAATCACAAGTGTTGACTGTCAAGGCACAGTTGGCAAATGACGAATTAGCATCGGTCAAAGCAGCGAATACACTTCGCCTCTCCATGATCAATTTGCTTCAGTTACTTGAGCTGCGCGATACCGCCGGTTTCGACATCGTGCCTGTTGCACTCGATACACTCATGCCTTTGGCCGTATCTCCGGATGAAATCTTTGCCGTATCGGAACAGATTATGCCCGAGATCAAAAGCGCCCGTACAGCTGTTGAGAGCAGCCAAAGCGCTATTCGCATAGCCAAAGCCGGTTATTATCCGTCCTTAGCATTGGCCGCAAAAATAAGCAGCGGATATTATCATAATAATGACAATAATCCGCCATTAGACATACAGTTTAAAAACAATATGCAGCAAACGGTATACCTCACGCTCCGTATTCCGCTATTTAACCGGATGACGACCAGGAATGCCTTACGCACAGCGCAAAAAGAGCAGGAAGATAGTCGTCTTGCCGCAGACAACGCGTTGAAAACACTGTATAAGGAAATACAAAAGACGTGGTACGATGCTCTCTCCGCACACGAGCGCTACGAGTCGACCCGCCACTCCGTCGCGGCCAACAGTGAGGCTTTACGCTATGCAAAAGAAAAATATCAAGCGGGAAAGAGTACCGTATACGAATATAACGAAGCAAAAATGAAACTGGCGAATAGCCGCTCCGAACAGGCACAAGCCAGATATGAATTTGCCTTGCGGAAAAAAATATTGGATTTTTATGCCGGCCAAGCCATCAGATAGAAACAATGAAAAAAAGAATGATTATGCAATTATTTGAAACCATCGACAGAGCCAGACGCATGCACGGTCTGATACAGCGCGAGGCAACGGGAGACCCACAGCAATTTGCCGAGCGCCTGCATCTTTGTCGCCGACAGTTTTTCAATGTGTTGGACGAACTGAGGGATTTAGGTGCAGAGATACGATATGACAGAATACGGTGTACGTATTTTTATGCTAATGACTTTGATCTGCAGATCGTAATCAAATGCTGCCCCCTTGACGAAAAAGAGCAGAGGCGGATTTCCGGAGGATTTTTTATCAAAAAAATACCGAGTGCAATTTTATTGCACCGAAGCGATATACTTTTGTGTTGTGATTAAACGAATGGTACACAATTCGTGAGATTGCAAAAAAAACTTTATTTTCTAAATTTAAAACTTTAAAACAATGAAAAATTCAGAATTGACTACTTACGGAGTAGTAGAGCTTAATGCTCAAGAGATGGAAGAAGTGAATGGAGGCAGTTTGTTGATTGCCTGGGGGGCTCAATTATTTTTTCAAGAAAAAGCAGCCAGAATGTTGGCAAATTGTATTATTGGTGCATATGAGGCCGGATATGATGCTGGTAGAAACGCAAGATAAGGATAATAACAGAGATTATGGAAAAAATGAAGCAAAATGTTCTATTTCATCCGTTAGATGAAGAGGAAATGTCCTCCATAGAAGGAGGTATCGTGATAGCTATAGTGGCAGCAGCGGCGACAGTTTTTGGTGCAGCATGTGCGGGAGCTTACTATCTAGGATACTATCATGGGAAACGTGCAAAATAACAAAATGTATGGAGATAGTTAAGAAAAAATACCCGAGACATTATTTTGTAAAAATATTAGCGGCTATTACCTCGATCTTTTTGGCATATTTAATTTACAGAGCGATTTTCATAACGAAGCAAACTGACCTATTGCCAATCTATGTGTTATTTCAAGTCTTTTGTTTAATCCCTTTCTGGGTATTTAAGAGAAGAAAAAGGAATAGTAACAATTGTGATAACGTCAAATAAGCTTTCTGTATAATTCAGATGCTCTGATTAGGATATAAAAAAGCAATTGGATCTGCTGAAGAAAACAGGTTGCATTTTGTAAAAAATTAAAAAAATGCGGTGGCAGTTTTAGGGTCATAGGATATCTTAGCTAAGAGATAGAGAGTCTGGTAAATTATCAGATTCTCTTCTCTACTATAAAACATATCAAACCAAATTGTTTGCTGTTTTGGAATGAAGAGACTTTCTCTATATTAACAAATCCAGTAACAAAACAATGTATTAAGTTAAGATGTTCTTTCTCAATAGAATTTCACTACAAATCGTGTTTTACTTTCTACCATTCTTCCCAAACGATTACGGGCTGTTCTTTGGGCGCTTTTTCTCGTGCCGACGCTGCTGTGCGGTCAACCTCGTTCGGTCATTACGGGGAGCGTCGCAGATGAGCATAACCGGCCATTGCCGAATGTGAACCTTTTCTTCAAAAAGGCGAAAAGAGGAACCGTTACGAACTCCGACGGGCAATTCCGGCTCCGGCTGCCAGAAACAGGCGATACGCTGACCGCATCGTGTACGAAACGCAGGCCATACCCATAACATAGCGCAAGATAGGTATACTTTGTCCATTCGATTAGTTCCCGCCGATGTACCACTGAACGAAGTCATCGTTACGAATCTTTCGGCTCGCGAGCTGTTGCAAAAAGCTATTGAGAAAATCCCGCAAAACTATCCGCAAACCGAATTTCTGACAAACATATTTTATCGTGCCGAGATGAATGACTCGGCAACCGACTCGCTGTTGTATGCCGAAGAAGCAGCCATAGAGCAGATAAATCATACCGGCGAAAGATGAAGGATCGGACGTTTTTAGTTAAAAATTGCAATTTCAATTTCGGCAAAGGACGCCGACGTATAAGCGGTATAGGACTTTTTGACTATGTAAAAGTGTTGAACGATCAGCAAGATGTTAGTCACAAAAATCAGTTGACTTACGGACCTTTCAGCAGTTATGCGCTGTTTTTCATAAATTCGAGCATTTGTAAAGTAAATAGTACCGTTTATTGTCGTAGAAAAATTTCAACTCATTCTCTTCCCATGTGTACGATTCGAGTGTTCTTATGATACGATAGAATAACGCAGCATCACCGTTATGGCTATCTCCAATTTCTGTCTCTATATTAAAAAAAGGAGGTGATGTAAGATTTACTGCCATAATATTCAATACTGACCCACCTTTTGCTTTTGTCTCGGAAATAAATTTAAACCAATAGCAGCCTTTCGGTGCAAGGGGAGTGATTTTCCCGGTCTTTGCATCTACTATTCCGGCCAGCTCCCACCGGGTGCCGGTGAATTGCACTGTTCTCTTAAACCGTAAATAATTCTTGCCACCGTTATAATATAACTTGAGCTTTTGGGAGACTATTTCGAAGCGATGAATCTTATTGACTGCCTCTACATATTTTCCACCATCAAAGAGTTCGTTCTTTTTAGTCCCTCCAAAACGAATCTTTATATTCTGTTCGTTTATCACATATTCTCCCATCATTTCATTTGTAGAGCTTTTCCCTGTCAACATTCCATTCCGAAGGAAGATAAGCGTATAGCAGACTGTACAATCTTTTGGATCGGCTTCTCGAAACGCATTGGTTTCCGTATCGCCAAAACCTTCCAACTTCCATGAGCCGATCAGCTCCGAAGGGATAACCGGCAATGTCTCATTCTTCTTCCGATAAAAAAGCAGCTGGTTCTGACTGTTATCGTAATACAGTTTTAACAGATCGCCCATAAAATCGATACGAGAAATGTCATGCATAGCACTCACATATTTCTTCCCTTCAGGTTGTTCATTTGCGGATGTCCCCTCCCATTTGACAATACGCAACGTCTCATCCACCTTATATCTGCCTCTGACCTCGTTTGCCGAAGTATATCCTGAAAATGTTCCGTCTTTCAGAAACGTAATGGTATAACACTTCGCACAATCTTTGGATGCTATCTCTTCGAACGCATTATCTGTCGTGCGCACAAAACCTGCCAGTTTCCAAGAGCCGATCAATGCTGTCGGTATCACCGGATCTTCTTCCGACTGATTCGCATTGGGTTGACCTTGTTGTTGCAGGTTTGTATCATCGTCCGAAGCAATTTCTCCCGCTTTCTCACACCCCATCATCCCTACCATTATCAAAAGCAGGGCACCTATCCATAAAATGATTTTTGCTTTCATATTTTTTTTCGGTTTTAGAATTTGATCTTCGCTTTCCGTATTCCGGATATCTCTTTTACGCTGTGCCTCCGGTGCGGTTTGCGAGGCGCATCGGCTTGTCGGGTGGAGTGTAGGCTGTTATTTCCATAGCTTTGTGTTTTTTATGAGATACTGCAAAGATATAAACGGTTTTTGATAATAGGCAAATATTTTGCCTGTTTTTTTATGTCCAGAAAACAGGGAGAAATGTTTAGGTGTTGTGTAAACAATGATAGTCCATTTTTATTTCCAAGTACCTTCTGTCTGATAATGAAAAAAACATCGTGAGTCGGAAACAATGAGATTTAAATCGGTTTCATCACGACGCCTAACCCTTGGCGGCCGTCTATTTTGATCGTTATCGGATGCTCGAAATGTACAAGCCGCAGATACTCCGTCTCCCGTAAAGCCGGTTGCGCATTCAGAAACGCTTCATCGAACGTACCTCCGCCAAACGAAGGATGAATCGTAAAATAGCCTGCACCGCACGACGTCAAGTTCTGGAAAAAGTGCGTCCCCTGACTCGGGTCAATCCGGTAATGATCCAAACTATACTCCACAATCACGCGTGCATGACTGATATGCGGCCATTTTACCGGAACACCGAGCCACGGGTCATGACTACCCCATCGACCGGGACCGACCAACACATAGTAACAACCTCTACCGGAAAATTCACGATTGATCGCCTCGATTTCTGCTGCAATCGTTTGCGTCCGGGACGAATCGAAAGATGCGGTCTTAACGTACAGCACATCGTGTACATCATTCGAGATGCCGTGTCCCAGTGAGTTGGGCGACCAGAGAATCGTATCGTTCGGATCCACGCGCTTCAGATCTTCGTCAATCATTTCTTTTTGATCGACGATCGGGCGGATTTGCAGCAGATAAAACGATGCACGATCGCGTTTTTGCGGATGAATATTGACCGCAAATTCAATCTCGACCGGACGTCCCATTTCTTTCTGACCGATCTGAAGTAAAGTGTCAAGCGTTTTAGCCAGCGGGAACATGTCATGTTGCAGAATATTCGCAAACGACAAGATTTTCCGTCCTCCGGGGTAATAACCATCACGAATAATATGATCATGAGGTTCGTATGTCGAGGAAATAAACTTTAATGCCCCATCTTCATCGGCATCTTTAACTCCGAGACGCATCAAATTGAACGAGTCGTCGACCGAAAAACGGGTTGGCATATTCTTCATATCCAATGCCAGAAAATGGGTCTGCGTCTCCTTCAAGGCAAATTCGGTCGTACTCATCTGCAAGATATTGCGAGGATGACGAGGTGAAAAACGCAGCGTAACGCCACCGTCGACAATGTATTTACCCAATCCCAAAGCAATGTTGGCAATACCGTCTTCGGCCTTCTCCTTGCCAATGGGATAAAAGTTCAGGGAACGTGCCACTCCGCTGATCAGCGGATAGAGACGGTCGTTAAACCGTACACCGACAACCTCCTGAAGCACGACGGCCATTTTTTCCTGATCGATCAAGTTGCTTGTAGCCGTCATATAAGCCTTACTGTCGCGATAAAACACAGACGCATAAACCCCTTTGACAGCATCGCTCACCGCCCGCAGCATCTCGTTTTTATTGTCCATATTAGGCACCATATACGTCGAATAGACACCTGCGAACGGCTGGTAATGGGCATCTTCGAGCAAACTCGACGAACGAACCGCGATCGGGCGCTTCACCACTTCGAAGAAGGCCATCAGATCGTCGACCAGCCTCTTTGGAAGCTCGGCCTCCAAGAAACGGCTGAGCATCTCCTCGTCGCTGATATCACTCAATGCCAGTGGATACAGACAGTTCGTTTCCATAAACTCATCGAAAATATCGGTACAGAGAACGACCGTTTTAGGGATGTTGACCGGAAAGTTCTCCTGATCCAGCATCGGATAGCGTTTGATCATCGCACCGATAAAAGCCAGTCCGCGCCCTTTACCTCCCAGTGATCCTTCACCGATGCGTGCAAAGTTACTGTACTCGTCAAACCGTTCTTTCTGATAAACAGCGACGACACCGGAATTCTTCATCTGCCGATACTGTACGATGACATCGAAAATAAGCTGCCGGGCATCGTTCAAGTCCGTGCACATGGTCACATCAATATGTTTCAGCAGCTCTGCCGGCGGGAACATCGCGCGCGAATAGAAAAAGCGTGAAAAGTGATTGCGCGAGAGATGATATCGAAGCGAGTGTTCCGGAATATTGAAAATCTGATGCTGTAATCCTTTCAGGTCTTTGATACGCATAATCTCCTCTTTCGTTTCGGGTTCCAGAATGACGAAATCACCAAAACCGAAACGTCGCATAATCTTTTCGCGCAGATCCTGCGGATAGCTCTTGGAGTTCTTATCGATAAATGAAGCGCCCAGCTTTCGGGCATATTCGCGATTGCTCGACTCGGACGACTCCATGATAATCGGCGTCACCGGCCCTGTTTCACGCACATATTGCCCGAAACGATATCCTGCCAGCGCATCTTTCTTTCCTTCACGGGTAAAGTTCATGTCGGAGACGATACCGAGAATATGTTCGCGATACCGGTCATATATAGCGATCGCTTCTTCGTATGTACGTGCCAGCTTGATTTTTGGTCTTCCGCGCATCCGAAGCGTCCGCTGATGATCATTGAGTGCTTCTTTGGCAAATTCCTGACTTTGTTCCAATACGAATTTGTAAAGATGCGGCAGTGCCGAAGAATAGAAACGTATGGAGTCTTCGACCAGCAGGATGATCTGTACCCCTACACTGGCCGTATCGTCCGGCACATTCATTTTATCTTCAATCAGTTTGATGATAGCCAGAAGCAGATCCGAATTACCCAGCCAGCTAAAGACGTAATCGATAACGCTTAAATCTTCATTCGCCACACGCCTTGTCACTTCTTTCGAAAAAGGCGTTAAGACCACAATCGGAATGGATGGAAACTGTTGCTTAATCTCTTTCGGTGCTCCGAAGATATCGGCTTCCATCATATTCGGCATGAAAATGATCAGTTCGAATGTCCGATTGGCCAGCTCCCGCAACGCCTCTTCTTCGGTCGAAACCTGTGTGAACCGAGGTGGATAACGCAGGCTTAGCGACATGTATTCATTAAAAATCTGCTCGTCTACCCGCCCGTCATCTTCGAGCATAAACGTATCGTATTCCGTTGCAATCAGCAGTACATTATATATACGCTTATTCATCAGGTTTGCAAACGAAACATCCTTGAATGCAACTTTTTGAAAGTCCTTTATTTTACTCATACAATCAGGTTTCCCTGCGTGTTGCAGGATAGCCCGCCAAAATTAAAGAAAAATATTTGGTATACCGTAAAAACTCCTTACATTTGTGGACTTTTAAAAATAAAAAAAACATGAAGACCGAAGAAATCTTATTATCATTGGAAGCCAAGCATCCCGGAGAGAAGGAATACTTGCAGGCTGTCAAAGAAGTGCTTATTTCGATTGAAGATGTTTACAACCAACATCCGGAATTTGAGAAAGCAAAAATCATCGAACGGTTAGTAGAACCCGACCGTATTTTTACATTCCGTGTGCCCTGGGTCGACGATCAGGGCGAAGTACATGTCAACCTCGGTTACCGTGTGCAGTTTAATAATGCGATCGGCCCGTATAAAGGCGGACTGCGTTTTCATCCGTCAGTAAACCTCTCGATCCTGAAATTCCTCGGTTTCGAGCAGACATTCAAAAACGCTTTGACCACCCTTCCCATGGGAGGTGGAAAAGGGGGTGCGGATTTTGCTTTCCGCGGACGCAGTGATGCCGAAGTAATGCGTTTCTGCCAGGCATTTATGCTGGAGCTTTGGCGTAACATCGGCCCGGATACGGATGTTCCGGCAGGTGACATTGGCGTAGGTGCACGCGAAGTAGGCTACCTCTATGGCATGTACAAAAAATTAGCTCGTGAGAATACGGGAACGATGACCGGTAAGGGCATGGAATTCGGAGGATCGATCCTGCGTCCTGAAGCTACCGGTTTCGGCGGACTTTATTTCGTACATCAAATGTTGCGTGAGCACGGACACGATATTCAAGGCAAAACAGTCGCGATTTCCGGTTTCGGTAACGTAGCTTGGGGCGCTGCCACAAAAGCAACGGAGTTGGGTGCAAAAGTTGTGACGATCTCCGGCCCTGACGGCTATATCTACGATCCGGCAGGTATCTCCGGTAAGAAAATCGATTATATGCTCGAGTTGCGTGCTTCCGGAAATGACATCGTTGCTCCTTATGCCGACCAATTTAAGGAAGCGACGTTCTTTGCAGGCAAACGTCCGTGGGAGCAGAAGGTTGATGTTGCATTGCCGTGTGCTACACAGAACGAGTTGGGTGCTGAAGACGCACGCGCCCTGATCGACAACGATACGCTTTGCGTGGCCGAGATTTCGAACATGGGTTGTACGGCCGAAGCAGTCGATCTGTTCCTGCATAACAACCGTCTGTTTGCTCCGGGTAAAGCGGTGAATGCAGGTGGTGTGGCTACATCGGGGCTGGAAATGACCCAGAATGCCATGCATATCTCCTGGCCGGCATCGGAAGTAGACGAAAAACTGCATCAGATCATGAGCAGCATCCACGAACAGTGCGTGCTCCACGGTCGCGAAGGCAAATATATCAACTACGTGAAAGGAGCAAATATTGCAGGGTTTATGAAAGTAGCTCGCGCGATGATGGCGCAAGGCGTGGTATAACAGTTACATCCGGCGATTGCGGCGGAAAAGGACACAACCGTTTATTTTCCCCGCACCTTGCCGGGATTTTTAGCAATGAAATCTTTCCAACCGGTGTATGCTTTTTCGGGCATGGGCCGGTTGGTTTGCAAATAGTGACAATAGGCTGCGGCCAGCCCATCCGTCGCATCAAGTTGCGGAAGCATACATTCGTCGGGAATACGGAGGATATGCTGCAACATGCCGGCCACCTGCTCTTTCGCCGCCTGTCCGTTACCGGTGATGGCCATCTTAATCTTCAACGGCGCATACTCGAATATCGGCACGTCACGATTTAACGCTGCGGCAATGGCAGTTCCCTGTGCACGCCCCAGCTTCAACATACTTTGTATATTCTTCCCGAAAAAAGGCGCTTCGATCGCCATCTCGTCAGGATGATATTGGTCGATCAGCGAAATGACACGTTCATAAATGCGGCGCAGACGTACATAGTGATCTTCATAACGGTCTAACTTCAACACGCCCATCGTTTCGAGGGCTGCTTTTCGCCCATTGATGGAAAGTACGCCATATCCCATAACGATCGTCCCCGGGTCAATCCCGAGAATAATCCGTTCTAAAGTCGTCGTTCCCGCTCCTTTCATATCAAATCAAGTTCTTCGAGTACAGTCGAGAATCCCGCCATCTCATGTTCGAATCGGGCGACAAGCTCCTGATGTAACGCTGCCCCCTCGTCACACATCCAGGCTTGTAACGTCTTTTCATCGCTTACTCCGAACTGCACCGACACACTGACTCCTTCCGCACCTTCCACCTCATGAACGACTCGCTGCAAACGCGGCGATTGGAGTTGACCGCTGCGCGTTGCCGCCGGGATGTAAACCGTCCGTAAATAAGCAAGCCCTTCTTCATATTTTCTGTGTGAGAGATGAAATGTCGTATAAAAAACAAGCATAGTCCGTAAATTTCCCGTCAAAGGTAGCGCTATTGTTGAAAAAAACGTTACCTTTGCCGTGAAATAATTCGAGGGGGTATTAGCTCATCTGGCTAGAGCGCGACACTGGCAGTGTCGAGGTGAGCGGTTCGAGTCCGCTATACTCCACCTCTTGGGGGAAGAAACATATTCTTCCTTTTTTTATTCGCTGACCTGAGCGAAATATTTTCTCCGTGCTCCCCGTGCATTGTCCCGGAAATAGTCTTTCCACCAGTCGTCGGTTCTCAGGTATTTCGGTTTTTCGAGAGGGTCGCGCCATTGCAGCGATTCGCGGAACGAGTAGTGGCTGAACAGCCTCATGTATTCGCCCAGATAGATGTCGGCCACCCTCCGGTTGCCGCGAACGATCACCATATTCTCGTCGTTGTTCTTCGTGGAGGCGACACTGAAATTGGCCGAACCGGTAACCACGATGGGGTTTCTGCCCAGCGGATCGATGAGCATGAACTTGTTGTGGATGTATTTCACGTTGGAGTTCAATCCCGTGAGCCGCTCCCGGAGCCATCCGTCGAAACAATTCGTACGGATCGTATTGCCGATGGCGAACACATTTTCTTTCTTACGCCGGATCGCTTCGATCTCCTTCTTCTCTCTTTCGAATTTCTCCCGGTCTTTCCCGGCCATGCACGCTTTCTCCATAAGTGCATACCGCAATGGCGTGCGCGCGGCCTGATACACCTTCTTGAACTCTTCGTTCATCCCGAAAGCGAACGTCATAAACAACGCATGCCTGGCCGACCGTGCCATACCGGCATAATTCTCCAGTACCTCCAGGCCGGTGCGCGGGCTGAAGACCACCGTTTCCTCCTCCCGGAGCGGCAAAGCGAACGTCGGCGTGATCTCTTCCACCCGTTTCTTCATCGGCCCATTCTCGGGATCGCTTTGCAACGCCTCCCAATAGCGTGCGTACCGCTCGGCAATGGCGGGATTGTTGACGACATGCGCCACGTTGGAATGTCCGAAAATACCTCCTTCCGAAAAATTCATCCCGCCTGTCCATACCGACACCGGACGGCCTCTTTCGAGCTTCAGGATGAATTTATTGTGCGAGATGCAGGATTTGCCGTTGAGGCGGGGCGTGCAACAGGAGGTAAGCCCTGTCTCGCGGATGGCCGCTTCATTGATCAGGCGCGGATACTCCTTCCGCCCGTCGTAAACAATCCGCACATCCACTCCCCGCTCCATCGCTTTCCCGATCACTTCGAGAAAAGGCCGGTAATGAAACTCGTAGGCCGCAATCTGCAGGCTGTGCTCCGGCCCGCACGACTCCACAAAACCCACCAGCGCTTCGTAGGCCCCACGCGAGAGCCATTCGAACGCCCGGTTGTCCGGCACATCCTTCGGCGACACATCGCCGAATCGCCGCACATATTCCTGCGAGGCGGCCGACCCTCTGTTGAAAAAGACATTGTGCCCCACGTCCTCCTCTTTCTCGGTACGTATTGCCACCTGCACGGTGGCATAGACCGTTAAATTGGCCGGCGTCCCCTTCAGGGCAGACACCTCGTAGGTGTAAGCATACCCCGGCTTGGCCGAATAGTCGGCCCACTGGAAACTCTGAATGGGAAACTTGTGCGTGGAATACTGCGTGCCGGGTTTGAGCTTCGGGTCGGTCTCCTCAAAAACTTTCGACGCTTTCAGATAATACCTCTCGCCCTCGGTATGGTCTTCCCGCAAAACCGAAAAGCCAAGCAACCCCTCGCACTCCTCTTCGGGCAAATGAATGCCCAGCAAAACCACATGGCTTCCGGATACGGCATGTACCTTCAGCCCTCCTTTTTTTCTTTGTGCTCTCATAAGAATCTTTTTTATCTGGTGATTTTCTTCAAAATATCGTATTCAGCCTTTTTCGCTGTAAAGGTATAAAAAAATAAATGATCTGACCTTCGTTTAATCTGAATTTTTAAAGGCAAAAAAAATAGGTAAAAATCAACAGCAATTCTTCCGACATATCTCAATCATTTTTCAAGTTATCCGGTTTATAATCATGTGTTTCGGTAGTAAGGGGGGCGATCTATCTTACAACAGATTTATGCTTTGTATATTTAGATTATACAGCTAAAATATGTAGAATAATATTGAACGCATAGTTTTTTTTGAAAAATATTTTTTTCTCTCATAATTTAAATCTAATTTTGTGGTGAATTCATAATGTCTCCGATTTGCAAATCAGTTAAACTCTTTATATTAATTAAGGACATGAAAACAAAATTACTTGGAATCCTTGCTCTCTGCCTGGGGGTAGTTTACGCTGCACAAGCGCAGTTTCGCATTGGAACGACGGACTACTCGACATTGAGTGCGGCCGTGGCTGCCGTTCCCACAACGGGAATTCCCACTACCATCGAAGCCACAACGAATCACAGCATGACAACGGCTGTAACCGTAAACAGCGGCCAGCACATCGTATTGAAAAGCGCGGGAGGGATCTTTACACTCAAACGTAGCGCCGCTCTTCTCACGCATTTGATCACCGTGCAAAATGATGCTACTTTCATCATGGAAAGCATTATACTTGACGGAGGTGCTATATGGGATCAGCAAGCACTGACAGTACACGCCGATACGACGCGGACAAACAGCGGCCTTATGGCCGACAATCCACTCATTCTTGTAAATGCGGGCGCTACGCTAACACTTAACGATGGTGCGGTATTACAGAATAATCACAACACCGGTTCGGGAGATTGTGCCGGTATCCGAAACTCCGGAATATTAACACTCAACAACGGATCACTTATTCGATTATGCTCTTATTATCCCTCCGGAGCAGCTTCCGGAACTGTGGCCGGAGCCATCTGTAGCACAGGCCCCAACTCGGTGGTTACGATGAACGGCCATTCCACCATTGCGGGATGTATGTCAAAAGTTGATGATAACGATGCAGGCGGTATTTTCAGCGGACACGGTTCACATGTTGTGATGAATGGTAATGCCTCCATCTATGGTTGTTACAGCAAGAATGTCGGTGGGGGAATCACGCAGCGCGAAAACAAAGTGACGATGAACGAAAGCGCTTCAATCCATCACTGCGCATCGAGAAGTGGAGGTGGAATGATGGCGTACACACAAGCTACCGTCGAGATGAACGGAAACTCAACTGTGCACGATAACGAAGCGACTACCGCTGGAGGAGGTGTATGCTTGACGAGCAATAGCGCCAGTGGTGGAATCAGTTCTACGCTTCGCATGAAAGACAATACAAGTATTTACAATAACCGGTCGAAAAGGTCTGCCGGAGGAGTCTTAAATAAATCGGGTTGGATTTATCTGCAAGAAAATGCTGCCATCCGTAACAATCAGGCCGAAATGACCGGTGGAGGTATCGCCCTGTCGGGTACATCGACCGCTCAGGCATTACTATACATGGACGGTGGACGTATCAACCATAATGCTGCGAAAACGACACAAGGCGGTATTGCCATGGCTTCACACGCGACGGTACATATCCGTTCCGGCGAAATTGGCTATAATACGTCTGTAAAAGGAGGTGGGGGAATTCATGCTTCCGGATTGACCGATACCATCCGTATCTCCGGAGGACGGATCGCCCACAATAAGGCACCGATTGCAGCCGGCGTCGGTGTCAATAATCAAACTGTGCTTTATATGACCGGTGGCGAAATCACCGGTAATCAGGCAACTCAAAAAGGCGGAGGACTCTTTATCGGCTCGCACGCAACAAATACCCCGGAGGTAAACATTCTTGGACGTGCAGCGATACATAACAATAAAGCGCCTGTGGGTAACGGCATATTCATGGCAGCCGACAAGAACGGTGGAACGGCTTCTGTCTTTAATCTCAGTGGTACAGCGCACATAATAGATGAAATCTTTTTAGAAAAGGATACATTAAATCCTGCTCCGAACGGAGACCCGCTACGCAATAAATTTATTACGCTCGTCAGTGAACCGGAACGGATATTCAGGATCAATACCGACACACAACATGACGCTCCTTACGGACGAATTGTCGTCGTGCCCGGAACGGCAACCATAGACGGAAAGACCTATACACTGGCCGACGCATCTTCTTATGCCGACAAATTCACGCACTCTATCAAATCCGTTGTCAGAGGACTTTCTTCTACTCCTACAGCACAGAAGCTCATTCTCGGATGCTACGACCCGGATATGATTACAATTCTCCGTACTCCTTTGGGCAAGCTGGCCAAGATCAATGTACCACAGACTTTTTCCGTTAAAAATGCTTCATCGTCCATCTCTGGATATACGTGGACATTCGCCGAAGGAGTACCGGCCTCATCAACGGCTGCTGCTCCGAGCGTCACTTGGGCAACCATCGGCCAAAAACAGATCGAATTGAAAATCTTTGAAAAGGGAATCAGTTATGCTCCGGGTGACACGATGCGGTGCGAAATGACTGCGAAAAGAACAATCGCCGTACAAGGAAAAACAATCGACTTTTTCGTGAATAAGCGATCAACATCCGGACTACAGACCGGCCTTTCATGGAAAGATGCCTTCCTGAATCTGGATACGGCTCTGGCAGTTGCCGGCAAGGGTGACCGAATATGGGTGGCTGAAGGCGTTTATACACCTGCGGGCGGATCGTATGTGATGGCTTATGACAGTGTCGAAGTCTACGGAGGCTTTGCTGGTACAGAGTCGGCGATTGAGGAGCGTAATTTTGTGAATCATCCGACAACATTACAAGGAAAAGACTCTTCTGTTATCCGGATCAATGGAAACCGCTCTTATCCCGAAGGAGGATGTGGAGTCAGTCGCGGTGCACGCTGGGACGGTTTCATTATCACCGGAGGTATGGCTAAACAAGGTGCCGGTATCTTTAACGACAACGGGTCACCGACCATTGTCAATTGTGCCATCCGTGGCAATGCGGCCACACACGAAGGTGGCGGTGTATATACCCTGTCACGCGGAACATGTGCAACAGGAAGTCCGTTATTTATGAATACCGAGATCAGCGGTAACACAGCTCGGCGAGGTGCCGGACTCTATAACGAAGGCGGGAAAACGGGATTACTGAATGTAACGATCTCCGGAAATCATGCGACAGAATCCGGTGCTGGTATGTATAACGCTCAAACCTCCGGTGTTCAGGTAATAAATACGATCATTCATGACAATCGTACGACGGCAGAGCAGATGTTACCCAATATTGTGAATATGGGTGTTGGCACTGAATACCGCTTCTGTTTAATCGAAGGAGCAGATATTTCGAATGCCTGGAACTTATTGGGAACAGATGCCGAGAAAAACATTTCCGGTGAACCGTATTTTGTTAAATCCGGATTTAACAAGAACGGCTCGATGGTTACAGGTAACTACCGCCTGAGAGACGCACGGAGTGTGGTTTACGATGCAGGCTGGAATTCACCGGTTATCAAAGCGGGGTTATCGAAAGATTTGGCAGGACATGACCGTATATACGATAGCCGGGTGGATATCGGAGCATACGAATTTATTCCGAGTGGAATGCCTCCTATTCAATTAAGTCATGGCATTATCATAAATGAATACGAGCATGCGAAAACAAAACCCGGGAAAGGTATTCATTCGGTAAACTCAAAACAAGATTTTACGATGACGATTACACCGGACGAAGGATATACTCTTGACGAGTTGGAAATCACGACAGGTTCCAAATGGCAGGACAAAGAAGGCGGAATGAAGAAAACAAAGAACCCTGACGGTAGCATGACCGTTGTGTTCCGCTATGTAACGGAGCCTCTGAATGTCCAACTCTCCGGTGTCAAGCCTACGGCAAACCAGTTGATCCAGGAATATGCGGCTGTATGGGCAGGCAAAGATTGTGTGCATATTCGGACAGATCGACCTGTCATGGTACAGATCTACACCGTAATGGGAACACTCTCTCACCGTCAGCAACTTTTGGCGGGCGAGATCACACTCCCGCTTCCGAGAGGATTATATATCGTTAAGATTGATCAGATGGTACAGAAAGTCGTTGTTAAATAAAACCGACAAATAAAGATGCTGTGTCACGGAAAAGACGTCCATACCTTGTCTTTCCGTGACACAGTTTATATTAGAATCTGTAATGAGAAAAAACAACACAGAAGTATATAAATCAGCTGAAGGCAGACGGTTGCTTCACGATTTATATCGTAAACATTTGCTGGCATTGGACGTTCCCTTGTCGGAACAGATGGTGGAAACAAGTTTTGGCGATACGCATGTCATGTATTACGGTTCTCCGGCCGGCATGCCCGTCTTGTGTTTCGGAGGAGCATGGGTCACGAACCCGTTGGCGATGCGCCCTTTTATCGAAGGATTGGATTTAGAACACATACGTATGGTTGTGCCGGATGTGCCCGGAGGTATAGGGTTTAGTGCCGAGCGACAACTTGACGCATCGAAAGGCGAATACGGACAGTGGGCTTTTCAAGTGATGGATACACTGGGGATTCGGGAATGTCCGGTATTAGGCTACTCATTCGGAGCCAATATCGTATTACAACTTTGTAAGGAGGCCGTGCTGTGTATCCGGCGTCTTCTCCTCGTTCAGCCGGCCGGCTTTACAAAAGGAGCTTCGTCAAAAATTGAGAAACTCATACGTATGGCAGACAAGGAAGAAAAACAACTAACGGAGGAGATGTTAAAAAGAAACCTGGCACCGGTACTTTCGTTCGAACACGACGATCTGATCGAAATGACTAAAATGCTCTTTCTGCACGCAAAGGTTGCCAAAGGGGATTGGAAAGAGCTCCGGAAGAAAGATTTACATAAGTTTCGTGCGCCAGTAGGTCTGGTTGCCGATAAATCCGATTATTTATTTCCGGGCGAAGAAGTCATGAAACGCGCCCGTAAAATCATCCCATTCCTTGAAATGTCGAACTTAACCCACCTCGACGGCCATTGCGGGCTGTTTAAAAACAGTGAACATACACGTGAAGTCATGGCTTCCATAAATGACTTTCTGCTACGCGACATAACGGATGCTCATTGAATTTCGAAAATCCTCATTTCTTATCCTACATCAATATACAGCACATCCGATTACCGTAGTTCTGCGCCGTAATCAAATAACATATTCTATGGAGAAATGCAAATTATTGTGCTGAGAATTTCCGGTTCTGTATGAAATATTGTGGGTAATCAAACTTTAGTTTCCCACAAGTGAAATAAGTCATTTTTATAAAGTTACGAGGATTTCTATATCCTTTTGCTCTTTTTTTGCTAATTGTATCCCACGTGAGTTCGATGTAAGAAAAGGGTCAAAAAAGTTGGAACATAAAATTACAGAAATTTATTTCATTAACGATAAAGGCGATATCTTGAATTTTATACTTACTCCCGGAAACGTAGACGACAGAGAACCGCTCAAATCCATGGACTTTCAGAGGGCGCATCTTCGGAAAACTTTTTGAGGATAAAGGCTACATTTCCAAAGATCTGTTCAAACAACTTTTTATTAACGGCGTACATCCGGTAACCAAGATAAAGAAGAACATGAAGAACGCTCTGATGCTTATGCACGATAAAATCATGCTTCGAAAACGCGCTCTTATTGAAACTGTTAATGACGATCTGAAAAACATCTGCCAGATAGAACACACACGGCATCGAAGTTTTGACAACTTCATTACAAATATGTTATCTGGTTTGGTAGCTTACTCTTTCTTTGAGAAGAAAGCATCCATAAACCTCTATCAAGAGCTTATGGATGACTCAAGATGGATGACCGCTTAGATCGAACTCACGTTAAACACATGTTTGACGCCGTTGTTGTACAACAACGAGGTTTTTCGTCTGGTAAATCATCGGTAACGACGGCAAGATCCAACGGCTGAAAATATCGCGGCTAACCGTTTTCCATTCTCAATCTTATATGTATCTTTGTGGGCAGGAAATTTATTGATGTCGATTTAACGTAAAAATCAGAGCATAAAATTATGGCAACAACACCTGAATTCAAGTATCAGCCGCCGTTCCCGCTGGGGAAAGACACGACGGAGTATTATCTGCTGACGAAAGACCATATCTCGGTCAGCGAGTTTGAAGGACATCCAATCCTCAAGATCGAGCCGGAAGCATTGACCCTTTTGGCTAATCAGGCATTCCGCGACGTCTCGTTTCTGTTGCGGCGCGAACACAACGAGCAGGTCGCAAAAATCTTAACCGATCCCGAGGCGAGCGATAACGACAAGTTCGTTGCCCTGACCTTCCTGCGCAACGCCGAGGTGTCGTGTAAGGGACAACTCCCGCTTTGTCAGGATACGGGAACAGCCATCATCCACGGCGAGAAAGGACAGCAGGTATGGACAGGCTTTTGCGACGAGGAAGCGCTCTCGAAAGGCGTGTTCAAGACGTATACGGAAGAAAACCTCCGCTACTCGCAGAATGCTCCCCTGACCATGTACGACGAGGTGAATACGAAGTGCAACCTGCCCGCGCAAATCGATATCGAAGCCACCGAAGGGATGGAATATCATTTCCTCTGTGTCACCAAAGGAGGAGGCTCGGCGAATAAGACCTACCTGTATCAGGAAACGAAAGCCTTGCTGAACCCGGACACGCTCGTACCTTTCCTCGTCGAAAAGATGAAGACGCTCGGTACGGCCGCCTGCCCGCCTTACCATATCGCGTTCGTCATCGGCGGAACATCGGCCGAAAAGAACCTTCTGACCGTTAAACTCGCTTCGACGCATTACTACGACAACCTCCCGACAACGGGCAACGAAGGCGGCCGCGCCTTCCGCGACATCGAATTAGAGAAGAAGGTGCTCGAAGAATCCTGTAAAATAGGTCTTGGCGCACAGTTCGGCGGGAAATATTTCGCTCACGATATTCGCATCATCCGCTTGCCGCGTCACGGCGCGTCATGTCCCGTGGGAATGGGGGTTTCGTGCTCGGCCGACCGCAACATCAAGGCTAAGATCAATCAAGACGGTATCTGGATCGAGAAACTCGACGATCATCCCGGACGTCTTATCCCCGAGTCGCTGCGTCAAGCCGGCGAAGGCAACGCGGTAAAGATCGACCTGAACCGGCCGATGGCGGAAATCCTCGAACAGCTCGATAAATACCCCGTTTCGACACGCCTGTCGCTTTCCGGCACCATCATTGTCGGGCGAGATATTGCGCACGCCAAGCTCAAAGAGCGCATCGACAAGGGAGAAGGGCTGCCGCAGTATATCAAAGATCACCCGATCTACTACGCCGGACCGGCGAAGACGCCCAAAGGCATGTCGTCCGGCTCATTCGGCCCGACGACGGCCGGACGTATGGACTCATACGTCGATCTCTTCCAGTCTCACGGCGGAAGCATGGTGATGATCGCCAAAGGAAACCGCAGTCAGCAGGTGACCGACGCCTGCAAGAAATACGGCGGCTTCTACCTCGGCAGCATCGGCGGACCGGCGGCGGTACTCGCGCTCGAAAGTATCAAGAAGGTCGAATGCCTCGAATATCCCGAACTCGGCATGGAAGCAATCTGGAGAATCGAAGTCGAAGATTTCCCGGCGTTTATTCTGGTCGACAATAAAGGCAACGATTTCTTCAAACAACTGAAACCGTCTTGCGCCTGCAAATAACAAGCATTTAATGGGAGAGGGAGTGAGCCGGCGTTAGCGCGTCATTCCCTCTTTTTTCATGTCATACACACATCTTACGAAACTACATCCTGATGATGAAAACATTGAACGTACCGTATTGCCCCGAATTGGACGGCATGGATTTGAAGAGCGTAACGGCTGCGATGGAAACTGTCGCCTTACGCCAAAGCCTCGACACGATCAATTGGCCCGAATTTCCGTATAAACCGATTGTGGCGTTCGATATCGCACGTGGCGACAAAGAATTATATCTCCATTATTTCGTGCACGGACGATCGCTTCGGGCTGTAGCCGGTCGGGACGGACAGTACGTACACCCCGACAGTTGCGTCGAGTTTTTTATGCGTCGTAATGACGACTTGTTCTATACGAATTTTGAATTTAACTGTATCGGCACGTGTCTGGCGGCACGCGGAGCAGGACGCCATGACCGCACCCCGCTCACCGATGACGAATACCGGAAAATACGCCGTTATACAACCGTAAACCGGGAGACTTTTGAAGAAAAGAAAGGTGTTTATACGTGGGAAGTGACGGTCGCTATTCCATTTGAATTGATGGGGCTTGACGCCGCCCATCTGCCCGAAAGCATACGGGGTAACTTCTACAAATGTGCGGACAGTACGGAAAACCCGCATTACGTCACTTGGAGTCCGATAGAGCTGCCGTCACCGGACTATCACTGTCCCGAGCACTTTGGTGAGTTGCGCTTTTAAAGCGCAACTACTACTGTATGACTTCCACGACTTCGATTTCGAAGACTAATGTCGAATAAGCGGGAATAAGATGGAGTGGAGTGGAACCAATGGTCAAGGTCGACGCTTTACTTTTTCCTCCGCCTAACTGGTAGGGTACCCATATTTCCCATTTATCACCTTCTTTCATCTTCTGCAATGCGGCCTGTATCCCTTTAAACGAAACAGTGGCACCATTTTTCGAGAGGAGTTCGGATACCTTTAGCGTTGCCGGTATGCCGTCTTCCGCAAGCCATTTCTGAAACATCATGCCGTTGGTGATGCCATGTTCCTTCGAGTCAACCACAAACCACCCTTTCGAATACACCTTCACGGTGCTGGTGTAAAAGATGGGCTTCGTGCCGGTCCCTTTCCTGAGAACTTTGTAGTATATACTTCCTTCGTTACCGGGCGACTTGAACTCGGTGTATGCCGGATTATTTTTGATGGCATTGAACGCCTGCTCATTGGCGAGCTTCCATGCCTGACCGGCCTCATCATCGTCCTTTTTGTCGCAGCTTACCGCGGCGAACAGCACCGCAAATAGTGTGATCAGACAGAAAACGTTTTTCTTCATTTTTCGTGTATGTGTATCCGTTAGTCTCTGTGATTACTTCAAACCTTCGAGCAGACTGCGCATGCTGACCTTGTCCGAAATGATTTCGTGCAATTTGGCGATCGGCACCCGCTCTTGCTGCATCGTGTCGCGGAAACGGATCGTTACCGTATCGTCTTTCATTGTGTCGTAGTCGATCGTGATGCAGTATGGCGTACCGATCGCGTCCTGACGACGGTAACGCTTGCCGATGGAATCTTTCTCGTCGTACTGGCAGCGGAAATCGAAGCGCAGCATGTGTAGAATTTCTTCGGCTTTTTCCGACAGTCCGTCCTTACGTACCAGTGGCAGTACAGCCAATTTGACGGGTGCGAGTGCGGGCGGTAACTTCAGAACAACGCGCGACTCTCCGCCCTCCAGCGTCTCTTCCTGATAAGCTCCCGCCATGATGCTCAGGAATAACCGATCGACCCCGATGGAGGTTTCGATCACGTAAGGCGTATAACTTTGGTTCAGTTCGGCATCGAAATATTGAATTTTCTTTCCGGAGAATTTCTCGTGTTGCGACAAGTCGAAATCGGTACGGCTGTGAATTCCTTCCACCTCTTTAAATCCGAACGGCATTTCAAATTCGACGTCGGTAGCGGCATTGGCATAATGCGCCAGTTTATCGTGATCGTGGAAGCGGTATTTATGATCGCCCATACCGAGGTTACGATGCCATTTCATACGCATTTCTTTCCACTGTTCGAACCATTTCAACTCTTCGCCCGGACGAACGAAGAACTGCATCTCCATCTGTTCAAACTCGCGCATGCGGAAGATGAACTGCCGCGCCACGATCTCGTTACGGAACGCTTTCCCGATCTGTGCAATGCCGAACGGTATTTTCATCCGTCCCGTTTTCTGAACGTTGAGGTAGTTGACAAAGATACCCTGAGCCGTTTCGGGGCGGAGGTAGACTCTCATCGCACCGTCGGCCGTCGAGCCCATCTCAGTGGCGAACATCAGATTGAACTGCCGCACTTCCGTCCAGTTGCGGGTTCCCGACACCGGACATACGATTTCGCAGTCGAGGATAATCTGCCGCAGCTCGGAGAGGTCGTTGGCGTTCATTGCGTCGGCAAAGCGTGTATGTACCGCATCGCGTCTGGCTTGGTTTTCGAGCACACGCGGGTTCGTAGAACGGAACTGTTGCTCGTCGAACGCTTCACCGAATCGCTTGGCAGCCTTTTCAACTTCCTTGTTGATCTTTTCATCGAGCTTCGCGAGATAATCTTCGATCAGCACATCGGCGCGATAACGCTTTTTGCTGTCCTTATTATCGATCAGCGGATCGTTAAACGCATCGACATGTCCGGAAGCCTTCCAAATGGTCGGGTGCATAAAGATGGCAGAGTCGATCCCTACGATATTCTCATGGAGCAACACCATGCTGTCCCACCAGTATTTTTTGAGGTTGTTTTTCAGTTCTACGCCGTACTGACCGTAATCATATACAGCTCCTAATCCGTCGTAGATATCCGACGAAGGGAATACGAACCCGTACTCTTTGCAATGCGAAATCAGTTTCTTAAATACATCTTCCTGTTGTGCCATAACACCTGTTTTATACCATTTTTCTAAGGGGAGACAAAGGTAAAGATTTATTGAGAATGGGCAACCGGCACGCGGCTTTTTTAATTCTTTTTCAGCATTTCGCCGCTGCCGAGTTTCTGATCGATGTACGTGATTTTCTTCATCGATTTTTCTTTCTCCCGACGCATCTTTTCAAGGTCGCTCAGAATGATAGCCAGCTCGAACGTTGCACGGATGGCTTTCTTGTCATCGTTGCTCAGCATGAGAGAGAAAGGCTTGCCTCCGGTATATTCGGCCTTGACACGCGCCTTGTCATCAAGTCCGCAAATAAACTTGACTGCGTCGATACCGTTTTCAGCTTTATATGTGACGATTTCAGTCGTATTGCCCAAATCTTTGAAACGGTAATTCACGCCACCATCGTAAGGGACGGAAGCCGTCTCGGCGTAAGCCCCGTCGGGTGTACAGAACTTCAGCCCGGTATGATTGAGAGGAGCCCGTCCGAAGAAAACGCTGGCCAGATAGATTTCGCCTTTTTCATCGACCCCGCAACGGATATAGCTGCGCTCCACATTGCGCTCAACGGTCTTTTGCTTCCATACATAATGCCCCACGTCCTCGTATACCGTATCTTTTTCGAGTACAAAATTTTTCTTCATCGCTTCGGCTTCTTCGGCACGAATTGGTATCATGCTGTCGCAAAAAGCGATGTTGCGCTCACTCTCGCCGCGCTCGACGAGGCGCATTAGCGTTAATGACTCTTTTAGCACAGTCACTTCCTCCGGATAACGCATCCGGAGCGTATCGATCGCATTCTTGGCCGCAGCGAATTGCCGCTCTTCATACAGCACCCGGGCACGTTCCAGATCTGCTCTTGCTTCTTTTTCCCTCCCGCATGCGGAGAGCAAAAGCATCCATCCGCAAAGGAAGATTGTATACTGTTTCATTATCAGGTTTTTATTATTTGTTTGTCATTTTATGAATGATTCTGCCCACTCCGGCAAATCGTTTGTGTATTTTTTTAGTAAAACTCCGTCTACTGTTCGATATAACAATTTGGGAGGTTTATTTTCTACATTATCATATACGTAAACCCTGTCTACAATTGCTATCGCTGCTGCCGCATTGATTAATGATTTTTGATATGGGGACTTCATGCCCTCCTGTTAAATAACGTTTTGCAACACGCCGAACATTGATTGTCGGATCTTGAGTGCAGATATAAAAGAAACACTTGTACCGAATATCTGTTGCATCTTGTGCCGCTTTTATGATAGATTCGTGCGAATTCCAATCCCCATAAATTTCTTGTGCAATATTATCAGGATTGATATATAAACTTCCTTCCGACCATTCATTCTTTAATAATTGGTTCGTTGTCGATGTTTTACCTGCTCCATTAGGACCGGCAACAATGCAAAGAACCGGCTTCTTCAATTCGGTCATATTGCTTTTTTAATGAGTTATTTCTCGTTTTAATTTGGTCACTTGCCGAGATACGTCTTTCATCCGCGACTCCAACACAGCATTTACCTTACGAGATTCCTCTTGAATCGCTTTACCCACTTCTGCCATCAATTTGTCGAGCAACTCGTCTGTCGGTTTCTCTTTTGAGTTTAAACGATATGTTCTGAGTGTCATAATTCAGCTTCCTTTCGTCACAAACTATAAACAATTTTTTTTACATCAACGGACTGCCTACTTTTCGATAAACAATTGTGCCCAATAGAAGGTTCTGTTGTTTCGATAACAACCTACTCCGATATGTGTAAATCGTGCGTCCATACCGAATATTATCGCTATGCCCGGGCACGTTCAATATCTGCCCTTGCTTCTTTTTCCATCCCACATGCGGAGAACAAAAGCATCCATCCGCAAAGGAACAATATATTCTTCTTCATCTTTTTTGTTCGATAATATAAGACACAAAGGTAATGCTTCTTTCCTGAATATAGATGATAGTCCGATCCCATGCTTTGGGCGAGACGCTGTTTTCGACCCGCGCAAGTAAACCGAATCAATGCGTACGACAAAAGGAAAGTCTCTTATTATTCGACTTCTTTCCATTGATAGGAGACTGTTGATGAGAGGGGGGCAATCCTCATTACGAACATTAATTTGGCGAATTATCGGAAATGAATTATCTTTAGCGGCTCAATCGGTTATTTTTTCTGATTGAAGACATCAATTTGCGCATGAGAAACAGAAAGCTACGCATGGGAATGATCGGAGGTGGGATCAATGCATTCATTGGCTCCATCCATCGTTGTGCCGCTCTTATGGACAACGAGATCGAACTGGTTTGCGGATGCTTCAGTCGCAATGAAGAGACTTCACGCCAATCAGGCCGTTCTCTTTACTTACCGGATAACCGTGTATATGGGAACTATCGCGAAATGATCATGCAGGAGGCTCTGCTTCCCGAAGGAGAACGGATGGACTTCGTCGCAATCGTCACCCCCAACAAGGATCATTACGAACCGGCTGTGATGTCGCTCGACGCAGGTTTTGATGTTGTACTTGACAAGCCGATGACGTTTTCGCTTGAAGAAGCCCGATCTTTACAACAGAAGGTCAAAGAAACCGGACGCCTTCTTGCATTGACACACACATACTCGGGTTATCCCGCCGTTAAGGAAGCCAAAGCTCGGATCGCACGGGGAGATTTAGGTAAGATACGGCGTGTCTATGTGGAATATATTCAGGGTTGGCTGACTGACCGCGTTGAACTCTTGGGTAATAATAATGCCGTCTGGCGAACCGATCCGCTGCAATCGGGCAAGGCCGGATGTATTGGCGACATCGGTACACATGCGTGGCATCTGAGTGAATATATCACCGGCCTACGCGTGACCGAACTGTGTGCCGAACTGAAAACATTCGCGACAGGACGGCAGCTCGACGATGACGGTGCCGCTCTCCTGCATTATGACAACGGGGCTACGGGTGTTCTTATCGCTACGCAGATTGCTGCGGGTGAAGAGAATAACATCACCGTGCGCGTCTACGGCGAGAAAGGAGGCCTTGAATGGCGTCAGATGGAGCCGAATACGCTATATGCGAAATGGTCGGATCGACCAACGGAAGAAATACGTGTCGGGAACGGCTTTTCCGGACTTAGTGATGTTGCCCGTTGGAATACCCGGACGCCGGGCGGGCATCCCGAAGGATATATCGAAGCATTTGCCAACATTTACCGTAATTTTGCGCGTACCCTCCGTGCACGTGCAGCCGGAGAAACACCGCGGAAAAAATGGTTGGATTTCCCGACCGTCGATGATGGACTGCGCGGTATGCAGTTCATCGAAACAATGGTCGCTTCAGCACATAACAACGATGGCAAATGGCAGCCATGGATCGATTAACAACAAAACAAATATAACGAACGACTGAAATAATATGAGAACAAGCTACCGATCGAGAAGAGACGAAAAAAAGAAGAAAAAGAAATGGCCTCTGTTTCTGTTCGGCTTTATCGTCGGCATGGCCTTTTTTATGTCGCTTTATGAAGTATCCGTCTACTATTCGACGGACGAGGCGTGCATGAGTTGCCACGTCCATCCGCATGCGGAAGAAGCATGGAAATTATCGTCGCACGTAAACAACAGCAGCGGTGTCACCGTTCATTGTGTCGACTGTCACCTGCCTCCGAAGAATCAGACATGGAATCATTATTCGGCCAAGATACGACTTGGAATGCGCGACGTGTGGGGCTACCTGACAAAAGATACATTCGATTGGGAAATGAAGTCGCAGCTCGAACATGCCGTGAAATATATCCCGAACGAATCGTGTAAGGAGTGTCATAAGAATCTGTTTCCCGCGGGGATTACCGATGCAGGGATCACCGCACATCTTTACTATGAAGAAAACGAGAAAAAACTGAATTTGCAATGCATCAGTTGTCACCTCGATGCCGGACATTATAACCCGAACTACAAGCACGGACAGATGACCGGTATTCCGGGAGCTTCCGCCGCAGCATCCGGGCCACTTTTCGACTCGGCAACCGTCGTGACTTCTTTTGCCGATTTTACCGAACAAATTCCGGGCACTCCCGTATCGTTCAAAATGATCGCCGTTCCGGGCGGAACATTCAAGATGGGTAGCCCCGATAAGGAAGACTTCCGCCGAGAAGATGAGATGCCGGTACGAAACGTAACAGTCAGTCCGTTCTTTATGGCCGAGGTAGAAGTGACATGGGATCAATATTGGGCATTCTACGCGGCTACGCTCAGCGAAGGACGTACCCCGCCCGAAACGATTTACGCCAATAATACCCGCGCTGAC
The DNA here is from genome assembly GCF_052170195.1 of Tannerella sp. Taxonomy (GTDB): domain Bacteria; phylum Bacteroidota; class Bacteroidia; order Bacteroidales; family Tannerellaceae; genus Tannerella. The sequence continues at coordinate 30,832 of NZ_JBQNAZ010000003.1, forward strand.
ATCGATGTGGACGGTGTTTCCGGTCCTACGCCGCCTTTCGGATTTCCGGATCAGGGATGGGGAGGAGGCACGCGACCGGCCATTACGATGACGCACTACGCCGCCGAGACGTTCTGCCAGTGGCTCTCCCTCAAGACCGGTAAGAAATATCGTCTGCCGACCGAGGCCGAATGGGAATATGCGGCTCGCGGAGGAACGGAAACACCTTATTTCTTCGCAGGAAGACCGAAAGATTATTCCGATGAAGGTTTCATCCGCAAGTTTATCAGCGCGAAGACCGAACCCATCGGAGCATTTGTCATTTACGGTAAAAACGCGAAGAACAAAACACAGGAGCCCGGTAAAGTCAAAGCGAACCCGTTCGGGCTGAAAAATATGCTCGGCAATGTGATGGAATATTGTGCCGACAAATACGATCCGCAGGCGTATGCCAAAGGAGGCTCGACTGTTACCAATCCGTTGGTGACCGAAGGCGAAGAATGGGTCGTACGTGGTGGCAACTATACGAGCGATGCCGCCGATGTGCGCTGTGCGGCCCGCAGTCATACGCACCACGACGACTGGCTGAAGACCGACCCGCAGCAGCCGAAGAGTATTTGGTGGTATTCCGACATCCGGGGTATCGGCTTCCGCGTGGTTTGCGAGCCTGACCCGTCGCTGAAAGCAAAATAATCAGGAACTAAAAACAGTATATCTAATTCAAAATTGTCATGACAAAAAAAAGCAGTATCAGTAGAAGATCATTCCTCAAAAGCACCGCTCTTGCAGGAGCAGCCGGAATGGTCGGTACGGGGGGGACTGCCACCCTGCTTACCTCGTGTGGAGGAGGCGCAAGCAGTAACGAGAATGCGAATGCAGCCAACAAACCGCTGAAAGAACCGGGAACGTATTATGTACCCGAGTTGCCCGATATGGCGGCCGACGGTAAAGAGTTAAAAGCCGGTATCATCGGTTGTGGAGGGCGCGGCAGTGGCGCAGCGATGAACTTCCTCGCAGCAGCGAATGGCGTATCGATTGTGGCATTGGGCGACACGTTTCAGGATCGGGTAGACGGTCTGGCTCAGAAACTGAAAGACGAAAAGAATATCGACATCCCCGCCGATAAGCGCTTCGTCGGGTTGGATGCGTACAAGCAGGTTATCGACAGCGACGTAGACGTGGTTATCGTTGCCACGCCGCCCAACTTCCGCCCCATTCATTTCCAGTATGCCGTAGAAAAAGGCAAACATTGCTTTCTTGAGAAGCCGATCTGTGTCGACGCGGTAGGCTACCGCACCATCATGGCTACGGCCAAGCAGGCACAGGCCAAGAACCTGTGCGTAATCACCGGTACGCAGCGCCACCATCAGCGCAGTTATATCGCATCGTACCAGCAGATCATGAATGGTGCGATCGGCGAGATTACGGGCGGAACGGTTTATTGGAATCAAAGCATGTTGTGGTACCGGGAGCGTCAGGCCGGATGGAGCGACTGCGAATGGATGATCCGCGACTGGGTGAACTGGAAATGGCTCTCCGGCGATCATATCGTGGAACAGCACGTACACAACATCGATGTGTTTACATGGTTCTCGGGGCTGAAACCGGTGAAAGCCGTAGGCTTCGGCTCGCGTCAGCGCCGGATCACGGGCGACCAGTACGATAACTTCAGCATCGACTTCACGATGGAGAACGGGATTCATCTGCACAGTATGTGTCGCCAGATAGACGGTTGCGCGAACAACGTCAGCGAATTTATTCAGGGAACGAAAGGTTCGTGGAACAGCGCCGACATGGAGATCAAGGACCTGGCCGGCAATGTGATTTGGAAATACGACGTTGAAGCCGAAAAGGCTTCGTTCAAACAGAACGATCCTTATACGCTGGAGCATGTGAACTGGATCAATACCATTCGCGCCGGCAAATCGATCGATCAGGCTTCGGAAACCGCCGTATCGAACATGGCCGCCATCATGGGACGCGAATCGGCTTATACGGGCGAAGAAACGACCTGGGAAGCCATGACGGCTGCAGCGCTCGACTATACGCCGGCCGACCTGAATCTGGGTAAAATGGATATGAAACCGTTCGTAGTTCCCGTACCCGGTAAACCGTTAGAGAAAAAGTCATGAGTATCGACAGACGAAACTTTCTGAAAGCTTCGCTGGGCAGTGCGGCGCTGGCAACAATGGCCGCCTGCTCGGGAGGCTCGACGACAGGCGCAGAAACGAAAACCTGCTGCAAGGACGAAGGCGACACGAAGAAAGACGTGAAGCTGAACCTCTCGTTTCAAGAGGGTACGTTGGGTGATTTGGAGCTGACGGCCAAGCTCGACGTGATGGAGAAACTCGGTGTAACCGGCCTCGAAGTGGGAGGCAGAGGATTGGCCGCGCGGAAGGACGAGCTGAAGAAAGCGCTCGAAGGACGTAACATTAAAATCAGCGCGATATGCGCCGGATTCGAAGGCTTTATGCTTTCGGAAGAAGAAGCCGTGCGTAACCTCTGTCGTGATACGATGCGCGAAATCATTGCCGCCGCGGGCGAGCTGGGCTCGACCGGTGTCATCATCGTGCCGGCGTTCAACGCGCAACAGCCCGCCATGCCGCATACACAGGAGACACGCGATTTCCTTTGCCGGTGGTTCGACGAACTCGGCACGTTTGCCGCCGAGCACCGGACGACGGTCATCTTCGAACCGCTGAACCGCAAGGAAGCGTTCTACCTCCGTCAGGTAGCCGACGCGGCGTCCATCTGTCGCGACATCAACAACCCCGGCGTGCGTTGCATGGGCGATTTCTGGCACATGACATGGGAAGAAACGTCCGATATGGGCGCTTTCCTTTCGGCCGGATCGCTGCTTCAGCACGTACATATGGCCAGCCGCAAGCGTCGCCTGATGCCGGGCGAAGACGGAGAGGCCGACCGCTACGTCGACGGTTTTCGCGCGCTCAAGATGCTCGGCTACGATAAGTACGTGAGCTTTGAATGCGGCTGTCAGAACGACGATCGCGTAGCCACGGCTACGGCCGCCGTCGAGCTGCTCCGCAAGCAGTGGGACGAGGCGTAAGGAACACCTATATATAAATGTATAGCGGAAGCGGATGCCGTTAGTATATGCAAATATGAGAATGAGCGAGGTGGTGAGCGAACACCTCTCGCTCATTCCGGTGATCAACCGCTTCGGCATACGGCTGGGGGTGGGTGATGAGACGGTCATGGCGCTTTGCGAAGCAAACGATATCGATACGGACTTTTTCCTCACCATCGTCAATACGTTTATCAACGAAGATTATTTTCCCGAGAAAAAACTGCAAAACTTCCACCTCACGCAGATTATCGACTATCTGAAGCAAACGAACCGGTATTATCTGCAATACCAGTTGCCCAACATCGACCGGCACTTGCAGATTTTTATTCATACGTCGGGGGGGAGCAATGCTTCGCTGCAACTGCTGGGCAATATCTTCGCTTCGTTCAGAGAGAAACTGTGCGGACGCATTCAAACCGACGAGAAAGAATGGTTTCCCCAACTCCTTTCGCTCGGCGAAAAAGAGCAGAACCGGAGAAATACACGGTCGAAACGATCGGTCGATACCGACGAATCGATCGAAGCCATGATGGACGATATGCGGAACATCATAATCAAGCATCTGACCGGAGTGTACGACGAGAACCTGTGTTATGCCGTTCTGTTCGCCATCGACGCACTGGGGCGCGACATCCGGCAGCACAACCGCATTCGCAACCGCATCCTGCTCCCGATGGTCGACGATAACAGCCATCTCTCGAACCGTGAGAAGGAAGTGCTCAGACTCATCGTCAGCGGATATACGAACAAAGAAATTGCCGCACGGCTCTTTGTCAGCCTCAATACCATCCTGACTCATCGCAAAAACATCACGGCCAAGCTCGGCATCAAAACCATTCCGGGACTTACGTTCTATGCCATCACCCATAAAATCATCACCGAAATCAAATAAACGCATCTCATGGCACGCCGAAAAATCACGAACACACAAGCCGTCTGCATCATCCTGCTGTGGGGTTTTCTGGTATATATCTTGTTGACATCGACTAAGACGATCGACTTTATGACCCTTTTTTCCATTGTCGCCTCAGGTATTATCGTTTTTGTCCCGCTCTACAAAAACCGGAAACGACCGAGCTGATCGGCCTCAAACCGGCATCGGGGAGGCGGGCGTCTGAGAAAATATTCCGCGTCTCCCACGGCAGGCAACCTCTTTAAGCATGGGGCATACTCCATATATACAAAGAAAAAGTGTTATATAACATATAATGCTGCGGGATGCATTAAAAAAAATTATCCTACCTTTGCGGCCGCAACACACTAAGAAGAGAATGAATTTCGATACATTTGGCTTGCAGCAACCAGCTATCAGAAAGAATATTTTCGATACTGAAGCAAACAACGGCAATGTCTTAATGAAAATTAATAAGGACAGGATGTGTTTAACATATCGTTGCCCTTTTTGTTCGTTCCTCTTTATACAGTTTGTTTTTTTGTGTGATGTTTTCATAATCTTTTTATATGGTATCCGGTCGGCGGCCGGTCTACCAACTTTGTTATTTAATCGAGTTAAATTGCCGTGTCATGCTGTGCGGATGAGGAGAACGTTCCTCTCCGCCGGACATGATCATGCGACACAAGAGAGTCTTCCGTTGCGCCGAAACATTTCCGTAGACTCTACGATGATCTCCCGTCGTGCCGGGCGATTACCGTACACCGTATTATCCTTTCCCGTTGCGCCGAGATATCTCCGTAGGCTCTACGATGATTTCCCGTTGCGCCGAAACATCTCCGTAGACTCTACGATGATCTCCCGTTGTGCCGGGAGATTACCGTACACTATATTATCCTTTCCCGTTGCGCCGGGCGATGACCGTAGGATGTATGATCCTTTCCCGTCGTCGCGCGGAGAAAACGTGTGCCGTTCTGTTTATGATCATTCTATTATTCAATATCTAAAATCGCAATCTTATGTTACGTGTTAATTACAGTGAATTGTCGACTAAAGTGTTGGGAAACTTGTCGAACCGTACAATCGAGGTGGTCTCACCTGCGTATCAGAGCGGAGTGCTTCAACATCATCCGCTGGTAGAAATATTGAAGGCGAAGAATAATGCCTATCAGGAAATCGTGATCAAAAATACGTACAGCGGGCTGGGCGATCCGGTAGCGGAGGCTGATTTGCGGCGCGATAAGCTGTATCGCAGTCTTCGGCGGATGCTTCAGGGAATGGTTGGATTTACCGATACTCCCAAAGGCAAGGCGGCTGAAGCGTTGCTGACGGTTTTTGAAGAAACCGGCAATATTTACGGCCTTTCGTATGCCGATGAAAATATCGTGATGCAGACTTTGATTAAACGTCTCGACGAACCGATTAATTTAGGGCATCTCTCTACCGTGTCGGCCAAAGATGAATACGATGCCCTGAAGCAGGCGCAAGCGGCCTTCGAGACTATCAGCGCCGAACAGACGGATGCCAACTCGGCATTGCGGCAGAAATCTTCGGCCTCCGGTGCACGCCGTGAGCTGCATCTGGCTTTGCGCGATTTGTTCTCGCTTATCTCGGCGATGAAGAACCTGCCGGAGTGGAGCGATTTATATCACGACCTCGACGAGTTGATTAAAGAAGCCCGCCAAAGCAATCGGAAACCTTCGAAAAAAGAACCTGAACCTCCCGTCGCTCCTTAACATGGGCGGTCGGAAGAAATGAACGAGTATTTCGATGATTTTTCAATAATTGAAATGGATTATATATAACCTGTTGTATAACTAATTATTAAGTGATATGAAAAGAAAAAAACTTTTTGGAGCGAGAAGCTTGCTTACACTTATTTTGTGTATCTCGGCGCTTTCGCTCTCGGCGCAAACGATTACGGTGCGAGGCACTGTGACCGATGCAAACGATGAGCCGCTGACTGGAGCGACTGTCGTCGTCAAAGGAGATCCGTCGAAAGGTGCAATAACCGATTTGGACGGGAAGTACACACTGGAGAGCGTACCGTCGAAAGGGACGCTTACATTCTCTTTCGTGGGAATGAAAACACTTGATGTGGAAATTAACGGCCGCACGGTGATTGATGTCTCAATGAAAGACGACTCCGAAATGCTGGATGAGATAGTTGTGGTAGGTTTCGGTACCCAGAAAAAGGAGAATCTGACGGGAGCCGTAGCCACGGTCGACGAGAAAGTCCTGAAAGGACGTCCGGTAACTACCGTTACGCAGGCGCTTCAAGGAGCTGTGGCCGGTATGAATGTCTCGGTAGGCAACAGCGGTGGAGAGTTAGGCGGATCATTAGGTATTAATATCCGTGGTGCCGGAACGATCGGTAACACCAGCTCGTCGCCTCTTATCCTGATCGATGGTTTGGAGCGGAATATCAACTCGCTCAATCCGCAGGATATCGAGAGCATCTCCGTCCTGAAAGACGCAGCATCGGCTTCGATCTACGGATCACGTGCTGCCTTCGGGGTAATCTTGATCAAGACCAAGTCCGGCAAATCGGGCAAAGTCAGTGTGACGTACAACAACAACTTCCGTTGGAGCAGTCCGTTGCTTCAGCCGAAAATGCTCGATTCCGAACGCTTTGCCGAATATTTTAACGAAGCCGCAAAGAACGGAGGACAGGCAGCACCGTTTAGCGATGAAACGTTACAGAAAATCCGTGACTACAAAGCCGGTAAAATTCCTTACGAAACGGAATGGAACGAATCCGGAAAAAGTTGGAAAGGATATACAAATGGCTTTTCCAATAACAATTGGTACGATATTTTCTATCGCGATAATGTGCCTTCTCAAGAGCATAACATCAGTTCAAGTGGCGGTACGGAAGCCGTGAACTTCTACTTCTCTGCCAACTGGCTTGGACAGGACGGTTTGATGAAATTCAACCCTGATAAACGCGATCGTTATTCGGTCGACGCAACAGTGAATGCACAGCTACACAAGATGCTTAAACTGAAATATTCGGGTAAGTTCTCACGTGTGGATTACGGTCGCTCGTCGTACGATCACGGCCTGTTCTACCATAACATCGCCCGTCGCTGGCCTACCTTGCCACTCAAAGACCCGAACGGCAATTATGTGTACGGAAACGAAGTGGCACACTTGAACAACGGACGGAGAGAAGAACAAACAGACGAATTTATCCAGCAGCTGGCACTTATCTTTACACCGATCGAAGGATGGAACACTCACGTGGAATTGAACTATAAAACCGGTACAACGTTTACACATGTCGAGGTGTTGCCGATTTATTCGTACGACAAAAACGGTGTGGCCAACGCCGCCGCCCTGCAATTCGGTTCGTTCTGGTCGGGCGGACAGTCACGCATCAGCGAATACGGACATAAATGGAATTTCTTTAACCCCAATATTTATACCGAATATGTAAAATCGATTAATGATACACATAACTTTAAGGTAATGGCAGGGTTCCAGTCCGAACTGAACAAAGGACGAGGTTTGGGCGCATGGAGAGAACAGGTTTATACGCCCGACGTGCCGGCCATCGACGCCACATACGGCGATAACGACGGTGTAAACGGATACTTCAATCATTGGGCAACTGCCGGTTTCTTCGGACGTCTCAACTACGATTACATGGGAAAATACCTTGTAGAATTGAACGGACGCTATGACGGATCGAGCCGCTTCCTGCGGGACAAGCGCTGGAACTTCTTCCCCTCCTTCTCGCTCGGATGGAACATGGCTAAAGAATCATTCTGGACAGATTCACCGCTGGGAGAATACGTGTCTACCTTGAAACTCCGTGGTTCATACGGTGAATTGGGTAACCAGAATATCGTAGACCAGTATCAAAACCCGCTTTACTACCCCTTCTATTTGAATATGCCGGTAGGGGTAGCCGATGGAAACTGGCTTGTGAATGGCAAAAAAACGAATCGCGCATGGGCGCCGGGACTGGTAAGTGGATTGTTGACGTGGGAACGTGTCAATTCATGGAACATCGGAGCAGATGTCAACGCTTTTAACAACCGTCTAAACATTGTCTTCGATTATTTCCAGCGTAGAACATACGATATGGTCGGTCCGGCTCCTCAACTACCCAACACACTGGGAACCGAAGTGCCTAAAATGAATAATACCGATATGAAATCGAGAGGTTTTGAGCTTGAAGTAAGTTGGCGTGACCGTATCGGTGAACTTTCGTACGGAGTGAAAGCCACTCTAGCCGACAGCCGTCAGTTCATTACACGCTATCCGAACGAAAATGGGTTGTTGAATCAATATTATGCAGGACAGGAATTGAACGAAATCTGGGGATATACGACAGTCGGTATCGCTAAGACAGATGCCGAAATGGCCGAACATATCAAAAAGAATAAACCTACGTGGGGTAGCGACTGGGCTGGTGGAGATATCATGTATAAGGACCTGAACGGGGACGGTGAAATCAGCAAAGGCGGTAACAAATTGAGCGATCATGGCGATTTGAGCGTTATTGGTAACAGCACGCCGCGGTATAACTTCGGTATCGATATTGATATGCAATGGAGAGGATTCGATTTCAGAGTATTCTTCCAAGGCGTGGGTAAACGGGATATTGCCGTAGGTGGTCCTTACTTTACCGGAGGAAACGGAAATATGTGGCAGAATGCCGGTTTCGAAGAACATCTCGACTTCTACCGTCCGGCTGATACGAAGAGCTTCTTCGGCCCGAACGAAGACGCGTATTATCCGCGTCCGAGCTTCGATAAAGGAGGGAAGAACTTTGAGACACAAACACGCTGGCTTCAGAACGGAGCATATATGCGTTTGAAAAACCTGCAAGTAGGCTATACCGTACCGTCGGTTTATACGCAGAAAATAGGAGTGAGCAACTTCCGTGTGTATGTATCCGGTGAAAACCTGGTGACGTTTACGAAAATGACGAAAATATTCGATCCGGAGACCTTTATGGGCGGATGGGGTAACGGAAAAATTTACCCGCTCTCACGCGTCTGGTCTTGCGGTTTAAGTGTAACTTTCTAACAAAAAAACATGATGAAAAAGAAATCTTATTTATTGTATATTGTCCTGATAGCGGCAGGAGCATTAAGCGTCTCCTGTAATGACTTTTTGGATAGAGCACCCTTGTCGCAGGTTACGCCCGAAGTCTTTTTCAAATCCGAGGCTGATCTCGAATCGTATAGTATTGCTCATTATAGTTTCCCGTCGCATAGCGGATGGAATGCCGGAACATTTGTTGATGACAATCACACGGATAATCAGGCCGGAGTACATGCCAATAGTTTGTGGCTGCCCGGCGAATGGCGTGTAGCAGCATCCGGAGGGGGATGGGACTTTAGTGAAATTCGTGAACTGAACTATTTTTTAGAAGCCGTTCTTCCCAATTGGAAAGCAAAAAAGATTACCGGTAATGAAGAAAATATCAAACACTATATTGGTGAGGTATATTTTCTCCGTGCTTACGATTATTTCGGGAAATTACAAACGTTCGGCGACTATCCGATTATCCGTCGGACATTCCCCGATCAGAAAGAGTTGTTGGTAGAAGCATCTAAACGTCGTCCCAGCCATGAGGTGGCACGATTTATCCTGTCCGATCTCGATTCGGCCATTATGCTGATGAAATCCAGTCCGGTTGCGAATAAAAACAGACTGAGCAAGGAAGCGGCACAACTCTTTAAATCGAGAGTAGCGCTCTACGAGGGGACATGGTTGAAGCATCACAAAGGGACGGCGCAAGTACCCGGTGGTACGGGTTGGCCGGGAGCAGGGAAAGTCGATAACTTCTCGATCGATATCGATGGCGAAATTGCATTCTTCTTAGGTCAGGCAATGGAAGCTGCTAAAGCGGTAGCCGAAAGCGTGAAATTAGTTGAAAGCAACGGAATATTGACCGGCGTTGCCGCACTTGAAAATCCGTACTTTAAAATGTTCGGCGATCTGGATATGTCGGGATACAGCGAAGTGCTGCTTTGGCGCGACTATGATGCACAATTTGTCGGACATCATACGATGCACTACCTCAATGGCGGAGCGGCCTCGGGATATACCCGAAACTTTGTGGAATCGTTCCTGATGGAAAACGGTCTGCCGATCTACGCCGCTGGATCAGGATATAAAGGCGACGAAGATCTTGCCGATGTACTCACAAATCGTGATCATCGTCTGAGACTCTTTACCGCAGCTCCCGGAGATACGCTCGTCAAAGACAAGGGTGATGCATTGGTGGCATCTTATCCTGAAATTCTGGACTTACCGGAGCGTAGAGCCGTGACTGGGTATAATATCAAAAAAGGAGTATACGGTTTCGAATCAAAATTCCTGAAAGGTGAAAACCCGACAACGACGGGGTGCATCATTTTCCGTGCCACCGAAGCCTATCTGAACTATATCGAAGCGGCTTATGAAAAAGACGGAGCTTTGGATCAGACGGCATCAACCTATTGGAAACAATTACGCCGCAGAGCCGGATTACCCGAAGATTACAATGTGACCATCTCAGCTACTGATTTGGCACAAGAACAAGATTGGGGAAAATATTCGGCCGGTAAGCTCGTCGATAAAACGCTTTACAACATCCGCCGCGAACGCAGATGCGAATTAATGGCCGAAGGTATGCGTCTGGATGACCTGCGCCGCTGGAGAGCACTCGATCAGGTAAAGAATTATCAGGTCGAAGGGTTTAAACTCTGGGGAACGATGCAAGACAAATATGTCGATAAGGACAACAACAAATCAAAGCTGATTACGCTTCCAAGCGATAAACCGAACGTGTCGCGCAAGGAGAACAGCTTGTATCTGCGTCCGTATCAGATCGTAGAAGCCAATAATAAATTTTACAACGGCTACAATTGGACTGCAGCACATTATTTGTCACCGATTGCGTTTGAGCATTTCGTGTTGACAAGCCCCGATGGAAAGGCAGAGAACTCCGTGATTTATCAGAATCCGGGATGGCCTCTCCAGGCAGGAGGAAAACCGACTGGCTTCTAAACCACTTTTATAGATATTAAAATAGAGGGTGCGTCTCTTTGACGCATCCTCTATTTTAATGCGTGGCTCGGTATAGTATATTGTCCATAAAGTTGATGCCTGTATATCTCCCAAAGGCATAAAGTTAGAGGTCATCTCTCTGTCGCTAAGTGAAGTATTACGGGTTCTGTACAACTTTTAGAAACCCGACGGAAGTGAATGATTTTGAACTTCCACATCAAAATTCTCGCTAACCTCATCGAACATGCAAAACAGTTCGGTCATTTTATCTTTGACAATCCTATAAGCGGCCTCTTTAACTCATTCTTCCCTAAGAATAAAAAAACGCATGATTACCAACTTTTATCCCAAATTACGCGATACCCTGTTCGGCGTTTACCATTAATAATGGATGTGCGAATGTACGACAATGGTTACGTCAGGCTTACAGCCCTCCCAACGGGGATATTGCTTTTTCCCCAACGCTTCGCATTGGGCTGAATTATCTCGCCCTTTCAGGGCTGTTTTTCAATTGTTAATTGTCAATGGTTATTTGCCGGGTACATGATTCGGAGTGTACCGCGCATAACCATTAACCATTGTCCGAAAGGGCTGAAAGCCTGAATTATTTCAGCCCCATCCCGCAAGGGTGGGGTATCGACATCCGCACCTTGTTCGAAGGGCTGAAGGCCTGAATTAAATTCATTCTTATTTCTTCTATTGCGTAATCCGGGTTTATAAGAATTTTTATCCCGAACTCACATAAAAAATGTACCTTTGCGAAAAAATTCTAAGAGGGAATTCATGAGAAAGGCACGACAGAAATGAGATAATAGATAAATCAACACTTAAAAAAAGAAAACATGGAAACAGAAAAAAAAGATTATCCGGTGAACCTCTATGCGTATTATGAGGCAAACAGTGACATTGAAAAAAGAACAAACGGGACGAAAAAGATCGTCTACTATGTATTGGCAGCCATCTGTTTGTTGCTAATCATCTTCCCTTCCATTCTTCCGCTTTCCTCTTCCCTGATTCGTGTGATTGGTGTAATCGGGTTGCTATATTTTGGGTTTGCAGCTTATTTCGGAGGCGAAGCATACTACAACAAGCAGAGTGGTGGCAAGATTGTAAAAAGCGCTGTGAAGAAATTCGATTCTTCGGCTGTGAGCGAAGAAGCACTTTTGCAGATGTTCGAGGCCGGTGATTTCAAAGGTCTTGCTGATGCGGCGGAAGCGAACAATCAGCCCCTGCAACTCTATATTCATGAAGATGTGGCAGGAAAAGTCTTTTATTTGCAGCTGATGAAATATTTTTCTTCTTCCGATTTCAGAGGGATGAGTGAAGTTAAGGAAGTACGTGAGCCCGAATATTCCGAAGTGTATTCGACCATCAAAAGTATCCGAACCACAACCTCCTAAGTGACCTGATTCATTGTATATCGCCTGATGTTGTGATCTTAAGGATGGCATCGTAAATCATAAAAAAAGAGAAAGGAAAGGATAGCACTTTTCCTTTTTCTTTTTTTATTGCTGTCGGGTAAAAATAAATCAAATATGTTACTTCCTTTTATCCACCGTTATTACAGGTATTTTCTCCTTATAGCGGCTCGCTCTTCGATTTCAAACAGCAACTTCAAAGCCTAACTTCTTCAGTCCTTCGCGTATTTCGGGGGCGTTCATAAATAAACGCCAGAGCAGCCTCGTACGATGATTTTCGATCATCGGAGCAATGGTCAGCTGATCGATAGCCAAATAGCGTTTCGGATACCAGCCGTGACCGATGCTGAAGGCATCGTAAAAGCCATACACTCCCCAGATACTGTCTCCAAGAGTAAAATAGAAATGACGCAGAGCCTTCATCGATTCGTCGGGGGTATAGGGGAAGCTCGACAGCGCCGCCGTAGGGGTGATGACACCCGGATCGTTCTGCATCGGCCTGTGCGCCGTGTAGCCATTGACCGTGTAGCTGGCCGTCAGTCCCCAGCAGTTCTCGCCGTATCCTTTATGCCCTTGCGGGTTCTGCACGCAGTAGGCATAGTTGACCAGCGCCTGATTACGGTTTACCTCGCCATAATCGGCATATCGGTCTTTCAGCCCTGTCGGGTTCAAGCCGATGTAAGAATAATGTGCCCAGAAGAGAGGCCCTCCGTAGCCTTCGGCACCGTTATGTTTGACCCGCAACGGTAGCCCGTAAGCAACGGACTCGCTGCGAATACCTCCGCCGCGTGCCCATCCGTTGTGGTAAGCCGAAGCCGGAATGGGATGTGTGGGCGACGAAGCCGCAAGAATATATGTGATCAGGCATTCGTTATACCCTTCGAGCGGGAAGTTCATCTGCCATTCGTGTGTGGGACTCCAGTGCCAGTACAGCACATCCTTACCGTTCAGATACCAGTCCCACTCCATCGCATGCCAAAGTGTATCGATCTTCTGCGCCAATGCACGTTCCGACGCATTCCCTTCCTTGAAATATTCACGCACGCACAGGAGGCCCTGCATCAGAAAAGCGCTTTCGACAAGGTCGCCCCCGTCATCTTTCGAGCTGAACGGCTTTACTTTTCCGGTCTTTCCGTAGATCCAGTGCGGCCAGACACCGTGAAACCGGTCGGCACGCGCCAGATAATCGACGATACGGTGAAGCCGTCCGACACACGTATCGCGCGGGATAAATCCCCGCTCAACGGCGACTAACAGCCCTGCCAGGCCGAAGCCGCTACCGCCCGTAGTCACGACGTCGGCATCGTTTTGCGGATAAACGCCGTCTATATGGATGCGTTCGGGAGCCAAGCCCGATGTCGGCTCGGCTCCGTCCCACATATAATTCAAGTGCGTTCGCTGAATATAATCGAGGAACGCGTCGTCGTCGGCAAATGTCAGCAGACGTTGCTCGGCCGGGAGTGTCTCTTTCTCCGATTTTTTATCGCATCCGACTGTCAGGCAGAGGCACAGGAAAGCTGCGGCTATTGCTCTCATAAGCCTCCTCCGTCCGGTTTGCGCTGTCCGAACAGCCACGAGAGGTAATCGGGCTGGCTGAACGCCGGGTACCAACTGCCGTGATCAACGCCGGGAAACTCAATGTATTCCGCCTCGATGCCAGCCTTCTTTAACGCCAGATAAGCCTCGCGCGAAAACTCTACCGGCACGACCGAATCGGAATCTCCGTGGTAGATACGGAATTTTGTCGATGTCACAAGTTTCTCCAGTCGCCCGGTATGTATGCCTCCGCAGATGGGGATCGCGGCAGCAAAGAGATCAGGGTAACGGCAGACAAGATCGAACGTACCCATGCCGCCCATCGACAGCCCCATCACATACACGCGACGGGGATCGACAGGGTATTCGGCCATCGTCCGGTCAAGCAACTCCTTCACCAATGCGAGCGGTCGTGAGATTTCAGTGTCAATCGGAAAAGGATTGCCGTCTTTGAAACCGTCGGGACGTAGCGGCGTAGGCCAGTAGCGATCTTCCGGACATTGCGGGAACAATACGAAGGCGGGGTATTGTGTTCGGTTAACGGGATTGGTAAAAAGCATGCCTCCGTGAAACAGTTGTTTCTCATTGTCCGAGCCGCGTTCGCCCGCTCCATGCAGAAAGAGCACTAACGGATACGTTTTACCTTCGGCTACGTTTTCAGGTTTCAGACTGCGATAAAGCAGCGAGTCGCCGCTCTTCGATACATACACGTCGCTCTCATACTGAGGGAATTTCTTCTGAGCGGAAATCCACTGCATGCTGCAAACACAGCCTAACAGCAAGATGCAGATTCGTTGTTTCATAGTGTGCGTTATTTATTCATTAACTGTTTGATTTCGGAAGCACTCAATGCTTTGTTGTAGATACGCAGCTCGTCGATCAGGCTGTGATCGGAGAGGTGGTTCCACTCGTTGAAGCGCGGTGACCCCGAACCGATAGACATCAGATCGCAGCCGTCCCAGCTGATGCGGGTCAGGTTTGTGGCGGCCACCTCTTCACCGTCAAGGTAAAGGAAAGCCTTCCCTTCGGTCAGCACCAGCGCAACGTATTTCCATGCGTTCGTCTCCGGATCAAGGTCGGCCTTAGCGCCACCGTCTAACCAGCTATCGGCCGTTCCGTTGCCCACATTGGCCTTGATGCGCTGCTTCGCACCCGCTTTTTCGCGGAAGATACGGAAGCCGGCTTTGCGGTTATTTTGTTTGTCGGAAGGTTTACCTTCCGTCTTGGGAGCAAGCACGAGCAGACCGGCACGGTCGGGCACAGGATTGAGCTTGTACCAGAACGCAAACGTCATCGACGATCCTAACGGCGCGGCCAGATTGGCCACGTCAAACGTAAGATAGCTGTCTTTGGCCCCTGTATATGCTTTACCTTTTTTTCCGTCGGTCAGTGAGGGTGTTCCTGTCGGTAAAGCCTCAGAAAGACTTTGGTATTCTTCAAAATCCTTGTCGAACGACAGGTAGAAGATTTGTCCGTCGGCGCCGAGCGGCGGAGGTGTCGGCTGCTGCGGATAGTCGAACGGCGGGTCTTGCCCCAAGTCCTGAAAACATGACGTTAGCAACAAGCCGGCCAACGCGATTCCCATATACATTGTCTTTTTCATAAGGTCTTGTTTTAATCGGTTAGTAATTCGGATTCTGTTTGAGTACGCCATTCGACTTGTCGACTTCCGTCTGCGGCAAAGGCAGTAATGCGTGCTTGTCCTGATAATTCGTTTTGCCGGCCGCATGCAACACTTCGCGGGCGATGCCCCAGCGCACAAGGTCGTAGAAACGGTCGAACTCCATGCCCAGCTCCACCCGGCGTTCGTGACGGATGGCTTTGCGCATCTCGGCCGGATCGGTTGTCGTTACTTTCGGCAGAACAGCAGCATTGCTTCCCCGGGCACGAGCGCGTACCATTTCGAGGTATTCCATCGCTTCGCCTGTTTTGCCCGTCTCATTGGCCGCTTCGGCCGCCATAAGTACGACGTCGGCATAGCGAATCAGGCGGATGTTGTACCAATGGCCACTCTTTGTGTAAGTGGCACGCAGCGTCGGATCGGTGTATGCTTTCTTATTATAGTATTTATTGACGACGGAAGCATTGGCAACAGGCCGCTCGCCCCACGGTTTGTTTGGCTCAATCGTATTCGCGTCTTCGCCTGTCTTGACGAAGTAGAGCAACGTCTCGTCCTTGCGCGGATCGCCTTTTTCAAACGCATCAGCCAACAACTGAGTCGGCGTATGCCAACCCCAGCCGAGATTCCATTCGCCGGCGCCACGCACGCCCTGCACCTGTGCAAACTGGCTACCGATGTCGTTCGAACCCGGTTGTGATGGAGTCGCCGTACATTGCAGCTCAAAGACGGATTCGCTGCTGTTCTCACCCGATTCACGGAAGATCTTGTCGTATGGCGTATTCAGGTTATACAGGCCGGACTTGATTACTTCCGTGGATGCCGCATACATATTCGTCCAATCATTGCGTTGCATGTAGGTCCTTGCATGCAGTGACCGTGCGGCGCCCCAGGTCAGACGACCGGTGTATACGGCCGGCCACGTCTTGGGCAGATGCGCTTCGGCGGCGGTCAGGTCCGCGTCGATCAAAGTGTAGATATCTGCCGCGGGAGACTTCGGAATATTCGCTTCTTCGGCCTTGTTCACTTTGAAATCAATTTTGGGCACGTCGCCGAACGCACGCACCAGATTGAAGAAAGCGAAGGCACGGAAGAAATGCGCTTCCGACTTGTTGATGCGGTCACCATCCGACAGGGAACCTTTTTCCTTCTCGCTCTGCTCGATGTCGGCAATGACTTTATTGGCTAAGATAATCAGCTCGTAGTTCCCGGTCCAGTAGCCGGCAATCAGTCCGTTTGTTGCAATGTATTCAAAGTCGTCGAACATCTTGCCGTGTGCCGCGCCGTCGGAGGCCGTACTGCCTTTTTCGGCATCTTCGGAACGGAAGCAATGCACTGCCAGTGCCGTTGTTCCGCTTGTTACGCTAAACCCGCGCATCTTGGCGTACAAGGTAAAGACATCGGACTGAAATGATCCGCCACCGCTTTCATCACCCTGTATCCACTCTCCCTGCGGACGCTGATCTAACAGGTCGGTGCATCCGCCCGTCAGCATCGCAAGGCCTGTTGCGAGTATTCCTATGATATTTCTGATAGAATGATTCATAATCGATGTATTTAGAAAGTTAAGTTAAATCCGAAAGTATAAATCACCGGCATGGGATACGTTCCTCTGTCGATACCCGATTCCAAGGCCGAGCCTTTCATCTCGGGCGTGTATCCCGTGTTACGCCGCCATGTTTTCAGGTTCTGAATATTCGCGTACAGTCGCAGCGACTTCAGATGCAGCTTGCTCAACAGTGCCGGATGGAGTTTGTATCCGAACTGAACGTTACGTATGCGGAAGAAACTGCCGTCTTCGATAAAATAGTTTGAATTTAGCAGATTCAATGCCCGCGACGGGTTCAGAATCGGCTCCCAGTTGGACGTACCTTCACCGTGCCAGCGGTTCATCCGCGAGGTAAGGTAGTTTAACTGAGCATACGTCGGGTCATCCCAGGTCCGGTAGATTTCGTTGCCATAGACTCCCATCATGTCGACACCCAGATCGAAGTTTCGATATTCGAGGTTGACGTTGAAACCGTAGGTAAGGTCGGGTGTCGGATTACCGATCATCGTACGGTCGTCCTGCGTGATCACGCCATCGCCGTTCACATCCTTAAACTTCAGGTCGCCGGGTGCCGGACTGCCGACTTTATTCGGGTAGTAACGCTTCACGTCTTCTTTGTTCTGGTACACGCCGATAACCTGATAACCGTAGAAGTGTGCCACAGGATACCCTTCCATAGAACGCGAGATGCCTTTCGGTCCTTCAAAGATGGCATCCTCGGGGCCACGTCCGAGCGAAAGCACCTGATTGTCGATTGTCGTCAGGTTACCTGATACGGTGTATTTCAGCCCACTTTCCCCGATCTTATCCGACCACGAAGCCGAAAGCTCCACGCCCCGGTTACGGATCTCTCCGAGATTTTCGAGCGAATTTTTCGCCCCCGAGAAACCCGACAACAAAACAATGATATCTTTCGTTACCTTGTTATAATACACCGGCTCAATACGAAGCCGATTCCCGAAGAAAGCAATCTCGAGACCGGCCTCCCATGCGTGCGTTTTCTCCCACGACAGATTACGGGGCAGATACTTCAACGAGTAGCCCGCGATGATGTTGTCGCCGAAAACAGCGCTGCCCGAGTTCTCCAGTCGAGGATACGTAGGATAATGGAAACCTCCGGTATTCTGGCTTCCCAACACTCCCCACGAGCCTTTCAGCTTCAGGTAATCGATCATCGACTGATTTTTCATGAACGCCTCTTCCGAAACGACCCAGCCTGCACCGAGCGAATAGAAGTTCTCCCACGTGTTGCCTACCGAACGGAACACCGAAGCGCCGTCGCGACGGTACGACACGTTGAGCAAATACCTATTCTGATAGCTGTATAACGCCCGAAGCAGGTACGACATGGTGAAACGGCGGTGTTGTGCACCTCCGTTCGACGAAGCTTTCGCATCGATCGAGGAAATCCACCATTTATCCTTGTCATTATCGGGAATCGAAAAGATGATATCGTTAAGATGTTGTTCTCTTGCGCCTTCCAGTAGCGAATATTCGGTATAATTTGTGGTTAATCCGGCCATCGCCGTCAAGCTGTGTCCGCCCGACGACAAGTCGTAAGTCAGAATATAGTCGCTCTGTGCGACGGTACGTGTCGATTTATTTTGCGATACCGATTCGCGGTCGGTCAGATTCTCTTTGCCTGCAACATCGGGATTGTACACATAAATAATCGGACTGAATCTCCGCACTTCCCCTACGGCATAATCCAACGAGAAGGTAGTTTTAAATTTCAGATTTTTCAGAAGATCCACCTCGCCGTAGATATTTCCGGCCACCCGGTTGTTTACGCCGACCGCATGTCCGGCTCGCGTTTCCACGTCGATCATCGGGTTCCACACCTGTGCCCGCTGAAAATCAGGGAGCGTATGCAGCAGGCCGGTTTTCTCATGATAGACCGGAGCAATCGGTGCGGCCCGGATGGCTCCCGATACGCCTTTGGCATCGGACGGCCATGTACGCGAACCGTTTACCTGAAATCCGAAGCGCAAAAAATCAGTCACCTGATAATCGCTGTTCAGGTTAGCCGTTACCTTCGAGTACTTTTCATGCAGAATATTGCCTTCCTCCGATGTGTAGCCGAGACCTAAGTAGAAACGGTTCTTCTCGCTGGCGCCCGTGATGCTCACATTGTGGTTCGTCATAAAACCCTGCCGGAAGATCACATCCTGCCAGTCGGTATCGGCATTCCATTTCGCATAGTCGTATGCGCCCAGTCCCTGATTGACTCGCTGTTCATCATATAGTTCGCGGAACTGAGCGGCATTGGTCATCGACATCCGGTCGGCGACGTTTCTGAATCCGAACGATGAGTTGATGTTCACAACCGTCTGCCCGGATTTGGCGCGTTTCGTATTCACGATAATCACCCCGTTGGCGCCGCGAACACCAAAAATCGCGAGTGATGAAGGGTCTTTCAATACTTCCATCGACTCGATATCGGCAGGGTTCAAATAGTTGATGTTGTCAGAAAACAGTCCATCCACAACATACAACGGCGCATATCCGTTGATCGAGTTTGTACCGCGGATACGAATTTCCGGATCCTGTCCGGCCTGTCCGGCATTGACCACCTGCACTCCCGCAAGTTTCCCCTGTATGGAAGCCAATGGGTTCGTCGACGGACGATCGGCAAACTCGGCGGCTTTGATACTGACGATCGACCCGGTAAGGTCACGCTTCTTGGCGCTTCCGTAACCGATAACCACAACTTCGTCCAATACCTGCTGATCTTCCGACATCTTCACATCGATACGTGAGTGTCCGTTGACGGCCTGCTCCACCGTCGTCATACCGATATAACTGAAGACCAACGTTGCCTGAGCCGGAACGTCGGATAACGTGTACGAACCGTCGATCCCGGTCACGGTCCCGGCCGTCGTACCTTTTACCAGAATACTGACACCAATGGCGGGCTCGCCGGTGGCTTGCTCCGTTACCACACCCGAGACGGTTATGTGTTGCTGGGCAAAAAGCCATAACGGTATCAGCAGAAAACTAAAAATAAGTAGCGATTTACATTTCATGGGTATTCTTTTTTAATGTTACTGCAAAAATCGGATTTTTTCACAAAAAAACCGATAATCCTCCTACTACCCAAAAAACGACCTGCTGCAACGTTACGCCATGCTATAAAACATATCCCATAACCCTACGGCTTCATTACGGCAAAGGTTGCTATAGTCTTTTATTCCAGTTCAATTAATCGTTCCATACAAAGTGTTAGCTGGTGGAACTCCACATTCCCTTCATGACTTTTTCTTCCTCTCGGATACGTATGGCGAGGAAACAGCTGTAAACCGGAAGTCCGATCATAAATACCATCGTAGAGTGCAGAAAAATATATGCATGACTATACAAGAAACGACACGTTTTATCGTTTGAATAAAAAACAAAAAATCTGATGAGATTCTTTACCCTCTTATTGATGTGTCCGTTGATCGTTGCTTGCTCCGGGAAAAAGAATGATACGAAGCAACCGATCCCCGAAGAAAGTCTTTATTTGTTCGTCGGGACGTATACCTCCCCCGGAGAAAGTAGAGGAATTTATGTGTATCGTTTCGATGAGGCTACCGGAACAGCCGACTCTGTTACCATGACAGAAGTCTCGAATCCCTCGTTTCTGACTCTGAACGCAGACCTGACACGAATCTATGCCGTAAGTGAGAACGGCATTGACGACAGCTACGTACACGCTTTTTCTTTCGACTCCACAGAAGGCAGGCTTACGCTTCTCAACTCGCAGAAAACAG
Organism: Tannerella sp.; assembly: GCF_052170195.1. Lineage (GTDB taxonomy): Bacteria > Bacteroidota > Bacteroidia > Bacteroidales > Tannerellaceae > Tannerella. Next base: position 51,675 of record NZ_JBQNAZ010000003.1, read on the forward strand.
GCGGAAGCTCACCTTGCTATATCGAGCTCGATCCGATGGGACAGCGGGTCGTAACCGCTAATTACGGCGGAGGAAGTATTTCCGTCTTTCCCACTCATATGGACGGAAGCTTGCAACCTCTCACACAACTGCTTTCTTTCAAGGGCGAAGGACTCGATCCGGAGCGTCAGAAACAGCCCCACCTGCATTCGGTACGTTTTTCGCCCGACGGCCGTTATTTGTTTGCGTCGGACTTGGGTACGGATCATCTTTATCGATACGAGATAACTCCCGACTCGATACCGTTCGATAAAAACTCGGTAAAAGTAATCCAAACCCCTCCCGGGACTGGTCCGCGCCACTTCGATTTCCATCCCAATGGGCAATATCTGTATCTACTTGGAGAATTGTCGGGACAGGTGGTCGTATATCATGATCATAACGGAGCTATGGAAGTGAAGCAAGGGATCGTAGCCGACAGTATTGGAGCACGTGGGAGCGCTCACATCAAAATATCGCCCGATGGACAGTACCTCTATGCTTCGAACCGATTAGAGGGAGACGGTATCGCCATCTTTGCCGTTTCTTCGACAGATGGAACGCTTACGAAGGCAGGTTACCAGCCTACCGGAAAGCATCCGCGCCATTTCGCGCTTACTCCGGACGGACGGTATCTGCTCGTAGCCTGTCGTGATGAACACAAGATACAAGTTTTCCGACGTAATCCGGAAAATGGCCTGTTAACCGATACACGGCAAGATATTCTCGTGCATCGGCCGGTGTGTCTCCGATTCGGAGCAAGATAGCTTGCGCTGGGGCCATTCCGTATTCTAAAAAAGAGCCTGTAGAAAGCGAACAGATCGCCTTCTACAAGCTCTTTTTACTTCCGCTCCTTGATCCACGAGACGATGATTTCGAGTGCCGGAGGGGCAAACGTTTGTTCGATTGTAGCATATTCGTTGAGGGCTCCCGTCGTACACTCTTGGAAAAGATGATTCAACCCCGGGAGTTCGCGGACGGTGACATCGGTATTTCCTCCCTCCTCCAACGCTTTCCGGATAGCCGATAAATTGGATTGCGCGGCAACTTGCGTATCTTTCGTGCCATTGAGTGCCAGCACGGGACAGGTTACTTTTCGGAGCGTTGGGGCAGGATCATAGCGCAGAACGTATTGCATCCACGGAGAGAGCATCTGTTTTACTTGGGATTGGATATACACATCCTGCTCTTCCGGGGAAGAGCTCGGCAGAACGGCTTGTACGGATTGCCTTATACAGGCAGTCAGACTGTCTAACAGATGCTCCCGATCGCTGCATGTAAGAATCAAGTCACATACCTTTGCCATAAGGTCATTGCCTATCTTACGTGCACTGTCCGGTACACCCGATGCTTTAGCCATATCTTCGACCTGTGTTTTCACTAATTCATGGCCGGGCACACCTACCCCGGCAAGCATCACGATAAACGACACGCGTTTGTTCCTCGCTGCTACCATCGGAGCGATGACGCCTCCTTCGCTGTGGCCGATCAGCCCTATCCGGAGAGAATCTACCTCATGGCGAGTCCTCAAGTATTCGACGGCCGCTTCGGCATCGTTGGAAAAATCAGACGAGGTAGCCGTAGAGAAACGGCCGCCGGACTGTGCCGTGCCGCGGTCGTCATACCGCAGCACGCCGATACCGTTTCGGGTCAGGTAATCGGCTATCACCAGAAAGGGTTTATGTCCCATCAACTCTTCGTCACGGTTCTGGGGGCCGCTGCCCGAGATCAGGACGACAACGGGATACTTCCCTTCCTTCGCAGGAAGCGTTAACGTACCGGCCAGCGTGATGTTATCGGTCGGGTTAACGAACGTGACCTCTTCGGTATGATACGGAAATGGTGGACGAGGCTCTTGCGGGCGCTTGGACACAACTCCCGACGTATCGTTACGAACCATATCAAGCGGCATCTTCATCCCCACCTGCGAGAAGGTGCCTTTCAGCGTATCGTTTGCCAATACGGCATCATAAGAAGCTCCCAGGCTTCGCATAACGATGCGCAACGCAGGAGGGTTGAATGTGACCGTGTCGCACGGAATGCCTTTCGCGCCTTGATCGGGACTGTCGAGCGTAGCAGAAAGTCCCTGCTCGCTTTGCTGAATGTGAAACACGAGGCGCAGTTTGATACCGCTCACGGACATACTTCCGCTCCATGGTCCGGTAATCTCCTGTGCTGAGAGCGTGCCCGTCAAGAGCATCGCTACAAGACATAACATCATTTTTTTCATAGCAAAAAGTGTATTCATATTTTGGATATCATTTCGGAAATAATCAGTCCGACCATAAAGCCGGCAACCCGTTCTTCGTCCCGTCTTGCGCCGAAGACTTTCACGATATTCAGTAATGCAACATCGCGCGGTAAGGCTTTTACGTTGAGAGGCGTCCGGAAGCCCGGACAGAAAACAGGCAACATGATTTGTTCTTCTTTTCGATTCGCTTTGCAAAAATAATGCTGTTTTTGAATAAAATGCCTGAATTATCGGGTAATATTTATTCTTCAATCCATCTTCTTGTTTGAAAAAGGTTCTCTGAAATAATCTTTTGTCATCCAACTCATCCATTGACGATAGGGGTTCTACATTTTATCTGTGTCATAAGCTCCGGACTTTATCCCATGTGATATTTTGTCGACTTGAACAAAGAAATGCCTGACAGCCTGTTATACACAACCTGCCAACAAGGCTTTTCAGCCGAAAGACAGCAGAGATTCAGACGACTCCCTGTACTTTATATACCAGCTCCATCCATACCCAATAGCGGGTGGCTTTGCCGAGCAGCATCCAGAAAGCGACCCACCATACGTTGGCACGTAGAAAACCCAGTGCCACGGCAATAAAATCGCCGATACCGGGTACGAAGACGAAAAAAGCCGTCCATGAGCCTCTCCCGCTGATCCAATGCTGCACTTTAAGCAGCTTGTCGATGTTGAGCCGGAGGTATCTCTTGATCCATTCAACTTTCCCGACTTTCCCGATCCAATAACATGTCATTCCGCCCAGAAAATTACCTGTTGTCGCCGCAATCATACAGGGCAGATACGATGCGCCGCCCAGCAGTGCTCCCGTGAGCACGACCTCGGAACTGAAAGGAAGGACAGTGGCAGCCAGAAAAGAGGCAATGAAAACACCGATGTATCCGTAATCGATCAGAAAGTCCATAAACGAACGAGCAGCAAGAGTACGAGGAAGATGACAATCAGGATGTAGAACAAGTATGTCAACAGGTTGCGTCGGTCGGAGAAGAAATAGGCTATCAGCATGGATGAGGGCACATAGAAGAGGCATAAAAAATCGACCGAATAGTGTTCGTACAGGCCGAGCGGTATTAATGAATAGAATGCAAAGACCAGCAGAAAGGAAAGAAATTGCCGCGTACGTATGGTATGCACGAATTCGTGCAGTAAGATATAGATATACGTAATAATCGTCAGGCAAACGACACATATCGAACTGAGCCATTCGATTCGCAGAGGGTTACTCAGAAAGAACGGATGGATGGTCGTCAATTGCTCCTTCAGTACAATGAAGATGGTGTAATCATGCTTCCAGATACACCAGACAAATGCGAAACCGAATGTGGTAAGGATACCCAGCACGGAAGTGAGCAGGTTTTGAGGTGTCAGTGAATGCAGACGGTACATCCCGAACCAAAAAAGCGGCACCATCCAGAGCAGATGCGGCCAGATCAGACTGCCCAGACTCAGGAACACGGACAAGTTGAAAGCGCGTCCTGTCTGTTCGGGTTTTTGGTATGAACTGAACAGTTCGGCCAACGCTCCGAGCAGGAAGAAAAGAGCAAGAGAGGCCGGACGAAGGGGGAAAATATCCGGATTGGTGCTGACAAAGAGCAGGAAAAAGAGAAAAGGCAACAGCGTCTTTCCTCGGACGATGACGAACGAAAAATTGATTCGCTGTATAATAAAAGCAAGTAAACAGATCAGCAAGCATCCGATCAGGTAGGTAAAACGTTTGTCGGGCAATATGGCACAGACCGCTTCCCACACCGGCGAGGCGCCCGTATCACAAACGACCGGATAGCCCGCCGAGTATTGATATCCTACCGTCCAACATACCAGACAGACCAGTACGGTAAGGATGAGGTTGGGCAGGCTTGACAGATTGATCCGTTTTCTGCGCCGAAACACTTCGGATTCTCGTCCCATATCCGGTGATGTTTACAGATCGAAGCCGATATCGCGGCGGTAATACTTCCTTTCGAAATCAATGGCCTCCGCTCCGGCGTATGATTTCTTCAAGGCCTCTTCTTTCGTGATCCCGTATGAGCTGATGGCAACGACACGTCCGCCCGATGTAACAATGGATCCGTCTTTCCGGGTCGTTCCGGCATGAAACACGATACGGTCGGGTGTACGGATTGTATCAAGTCCGGTGATGATTTTACCTTTTTCATAATCTTCGGGATATCCGCCGCTGACAAGCATCACGGTAACAGCTGCACGCTCATCTTCGATCAGTTCGCATGTGGACAGGGTACCTTGGGCTACTCCTTCGAGCAGTTCGACAAGGTCGTTCTTGATACGCAGCATCACCACTTCCGTTTCGGGATCGCCCATACGACAGTTGTATTCGATCACCATCGGCTCACCTTTGACCTTAATCAGTCCGAGGAAGATAAACCCTTTGTAGTCGATGCTTTCAGCGCGCAGCCCATCGACTGTAGGGCGGATGATACGCTCCTCTACCTTTTGCATAAAAGCAGCGTCGGCGAACGGGACAGGTGATACGGCCCCCATACCGCCGGTGTTCAAGCCGGTATTTCCTTCGCCGATCCGTTTGTAATCTTTCGCCACGGGAAGGATTTTGTAATCGTTGCCATCGGTCAGGACAAACACCGAGCATTCGATACCGTCGAGAAACTCCTCGATAACGACCGTGCGGCTCGCCTCGCCGAACATACCCTGCAACATCTGGCGCAATTCTTTCCGTGCGTCGTCGAGCGAATCGATGATCAGCACACCCTTACCGGCCGCCAGCCCGTCGGCTTTCAGCACGTAAGGAGGAGATAAGGTTTCGAGAAAGGCCTCGCCGGCTACCAGCTCGTCGGCGGTAAAGCTGCGGTAGCGTGCGGTAGGAATGCCATGCCGCATCATAAAGGCCTTGGCGAAGTCTTTACTCCCTTCCAGTTGTGCTCCTTCACGACTCGGGCCAATGACCGGGATGGGAGCCAGTTCATCATCATCGCGGAAATAGTCATAGATTCCTGCCACCAGCGGATCCTCCGGCCCCACAACGACCATATCGACGTGATTCGCCAACACAAACGTTTTGATGCCTGCAAAATCATTCGCACGCAACTCCACGTTCGTTCCGACAGAAGCAGTCCCTGCGTTGCCGGGGGCAATATAAAGTTGTCTGACTTTCGGGCTTTGAGCCATTTTCCATGCCAGTGCATGCTCGCGTCCTCCCGAACCTAAAAGCAATATATTCATCGTTCTTCTTGTTTATTCGTCTATCTATTCTCTCTTGCCCCAATGTCCCTTCTTCTTGCACAAAGCCATCGGAAGGCTGTCAACGGGCTGATTTTCGCAGTGGCATCTTGCATACCGCCAATATTTCCCGCAAAGATATGGAATTATTGTTGTCTTGTAAAAGTATTTATCGGATCAAAAATAAACGGAGGCGGCAAAATGAAAGCCCCTTTTTCGGCAAGGAAGGGGCTTTGTGATAAAAATGAAGGCGGAGATCGTTGCGCACATCTTCATAATGGAGGCCACATCATTCCGTCAGGGGCAGAGGCATCGTTCCTTCCTTTAAGATATCGACGAGAATCGGTTGGGCCCCGCTCACGAAGCATTCGACGGCAATCACCATCAGAATCAATCCCATCAGACGCATCATGACGTTGTTTCCTGTTTCTCCGAGCACTTTAACAAGACGGGTCGAGGCGCTGAGCATGAAAAAAGCGAAGAGATAGATGAGCGCCACGATGCCGATTAACACGCCTTTCATCTCGATGGTATGCGCGTCCTGCATCAGAACGATGGCATTGGCGATCGCTCCCGGCCCGCAGAGCATCGGGATACCGAGCGGCGTAATGGAAATGTCGTTGGCGTATGTTTTGATCTCCTCATCTTTCAGCCGAAGCGAAGTATAACGCGCCTGCAACATATCGAATCCGATTTTGAAGATAATCACTCCTCCGGCGATGCGAAAGCCATTCGTCGAAATTCCGAAAAATTTGAATAAAAACTGCCCGGAAAAGATGAAAACCATCAAGGTGAGAAAGGCGACGATGGTAGCGCGGCGTACAATGGCACGGCGTTCCTTCTCGGTCATACCGTTTGTCATGGTCAAAAAAACAGGCATCGTTCCTAACGGGTTCGTCAGTGTAAAGAAAGATGTAAAACACAGTAAGGCAAAAGGCAAAAGTCCTGAGTCCATTTTTATAAATTATATTGATACGGCTGAAAAATTAATTCCTCTGTTCTCACGTTGTTATTCTGTAATCAGAGAGAAGTCGCCGATTCTTACGGGCGGATTCAGGACGATACTCTTTGCCGCAAGGCGAAGCGTTTTTCCTTCGACCGGTTGGGCAAACCGTACTTCCTGCATGACGGGATTGTTGCGGATATTGGAGAACTCGCCTTTCGCCACCTCTTTCCCATCGACAAAAACCTGATACGAGGAAATATGCCCATCGGCATAGCGCTGTTGATTCGGGAGATAGCGGAATCCTGCGATCGTTGCTTTCTCTTTCAGAACGATGGTGAGCGAGTTTTCGCCCTTGGGCAACGTATACAGCGAATTTCCATCGCCATCGAAAAGAGCCGTCATCTTTTCGTCCGCCATCTCATACGACGAGGCCGGAATATCCAGCTCGGCCGTAGTAACCGGGCTCCACTTATCAAATGTCGCATCATAGCAGGCGGCTTTGATACGGCCTTTTTGCGCAAATGAGAATGGGTGATCGTAACGTGTCGACTCGAGGGAAGGCTGTGAGTTGTCCGTTGTGTAATAAACAACCGAGTTTTTATCGCCCGGCAGAATCTTTACTTCATCTTTCTCGTTACGAACGATACGAGGTTCGACCATCAGCGCAGGCGCCAGAAATGCTTCCACATTGTTGATACAAAGCGAACCACGGGTATCGAGAAAACGTATCCGGAACTGTTTTGCAGTGACGGTCTGGAAACGGACAATACGCTTATAACCGACCGTTGTCGTAGAATCATAAGCCTCGACAGGTGTCCACTGACCTTCGTGCTCGGCTTCGATGACGAATGAACGGACCCGCTGGCCCAGCGGAATATATTCCTGAATCAGGAAGCGATTCAGAGCCGTCGGCTCCGAGAAAGAGAATGTCAGATCGCCGCTTACTTCTCCGTCTGCCGTAGCCCAGTAAGTATCCCAATCTCCGTCAAGCACCTGTTTGGCGGTGTACTTGCTTCCCCGTACGGTTGATGCTTTAACCGTAGCCAGGGTAAGCAGATTTTCTTTTAAATCGTTGCGAATTGTTTCGGCCCATTCCATCACTCGTGCCGAGTCGAAAGGATGAATCGTTCCGCGCAGAGAGATGGGGAAATTCAGAATCAGATTCGCATTATGTCCCACGCTGCGATAGTAATAATCGACCATCTGCGAGAGTGTGCGTACCTGATGATCTTCGCTGGCATGATAGAACCATCCCGGACGAATCGACACATCGACTTCGCCGCCGAGCCATTTCGATCCGTGCTCATCGCCCCACTGGCTCTGTTTGTAATGATAGTTGTGCTCCGGCTCTGTTCCGAAGATGCTCCATTGCGTGTCGCCGGCCCATCCGCTTTCGTTACCGATCCAGCGAATGTCGGGTACCGTACCTCCGAAAATCATCGCATCGGGATGTTTTTCTTTGATGATTTCGCGTGCCTTCTCGTAGTTATAGTAAGTGGAGGCATTGATCGAGCGTTTTTCGTTAGCGCCGCCATACCAGCCGTCACCACCGTTTGCCCCGTCGAACCAAAATTCAAAAAGCGGACCATAGTTTGACGACAATTCACGTATCTGGTTATGGTACGTCTCTACGTATCCGGGACGGCCGTATTCGGCATGATTCCGATCCCACGGCGAGAGATAGACGCCAAACTTCAAGTCGTATTTCTTACATGCTTCGGAAAGATCACGCACCACATCGCCCTTGCCGTCTTTCCATGGCGAATTTTTTACGCTGTATTCCGTTGTTTCCGTCGGCCAGAGACAAAAACCGTCATGGTGCTTTGTCGTAATAACAATTCCTCTGAATCCGGCGGCCTTGATGATGCGTGCCCACTGGTCGCAATCGAGATTCTCAGGGTTGAATGTCGATGCGGGTGTATCGCCATAACCCCATTCCAGGTCGTTGAATGTGTTTAACCCGAAATGTACGAAAGCGTATATTTCCGTTTTATGCCAGGCAACCTGTTCAGGCGTAGGAACCGGCAGAATCGGTGCCGGAGCTTCGGAAACTCCGCTGCCGCATGCTCCGAGAGAGGCTGTTATACAGCCGACAACAAAAAAATGTTTTATATTCATTACTAAGATTGTTTATCATGATGAATGACCATACAAAGATATAGCTTTTTTTGAGACAGATGCTTCTTTTAACGATTCACAGGCCATTTTTTTGAGGTGCGAAAAGTCAAAACAAAAGAACGACAAAAATGACTCGGAAAATTTGACACAAGATGTATTTGGTTTGTGACAAGAGCATCATCAATATCGAAAAGAGCCGCCTTTACACTGCGACAATTACAATAAAATAACAGAAATTAATCTCATTTTCTGGAAAGGATGGTTATCTTTGCGCAAATAATAATGTAAGCCATTAGCCATTAGAAACGTATGAAGAAGATTGTTATTTCGCTGTGTTTGATGACAGGATGTTGTCTGACATACGGACAGCGTACGCATCGGTTCGAGTCGTCCGACCGGTTATTTCACGAGGGGAAAGAGCTGTTTCATTTACGAAACTATCCCGGTTGCTCCGACAAACTGAACGCTTATAAAGCACAATCGACCAATCGCGACCTGATTCAGGAAGCAGACTATATGCTGGTCTGCGTCGCTTTCGGACAAGATCATCCGGCAGCCATCGAGACACTCGAGAACTATCTGACGACTTATCCCGACACACGTCATGGAGACGAGATTTGCTTCATGCTTGGCTCAGCCTACTTTGCACAGGAGAATTATCAGGCAGCGATCGAATGGTTTAATCGCTCCGAAATCGATTACCTCGACGAAGAGCAGCAGGAGGCTTATGCGTTCCGCATGGCTTATGCGTTATTGCAGACGAACGACCTGCGAACGGCACGGAATTATTTCGCCCGGATCCAGCAAGTGGGAAAAACCTATCAAGAAGCGGCTTCATACTATCTGGCTTATATCGATTATGCCACAGGTAACTATGAAAAAGCACTGACCGGATTTAACCGGCTGAAAAATAGTCTGACTTATCGCGAACAGGCTCTTTATTACATCACCCAGATCAATTTTATTGAAAATCGTTACGACCGGGTCATCGCAGATGGTGAAGAGCTCTTGCGAGCTTACCCGAATAGTGCGAATAATTCGGAGATATACCGGTTATTGGGAAATGCATACTACCGGAACGGCGAGCCATCGAAAGCGATTGATCGGCTGGAAAAATATGTGGCTCATACGGATTCCGTACTTCGTGGCGATATGTATATTTTAGGTGTCTGCCACTATAATCAAGGCAATTATGACCAGGCGATCGAAGCGTTGACTGAAGCCATTGATGAAGAAGATGCATTGACACAAAATGCCTACCTCTATTTAGGACAGTCTTACCTCAAGACGAATGATAAAAATAAGGCACGCATGGCCTTTGAGATGGCCACGACATCCGAATTCGACAAGCAGGTGCAGGAAACGGCCATGTATAACTACGCTCTGCTGATTCACGAGACGTCATTTACCGGATTTGGCGAGTCAGTCACCATTTTCGAAGATTTCCTGAACCGTTTTCCGGACTCGAAATACACGGACAAAGTAAACGATTACTTGGCTGAAGTGTATCTTACCACAAAGAATTATGAAGCAGCATTGGCTTCGATCGAAAAGATACGCCAACCGGGAGCCAAGATCCAAGCTGCGCGTCAAAACGTATTATTCCGATTGGGAACACAGGCTTTTGCTAACCAACAGCCCGAGAAGGCCGTCGATTACTTCAACAGCGCCATCGCATTAGGGAACTATGACAAGGAAGCCTATAGCGACGCCTACTTCTGGCGCGGAGAGGCTTATTACCGTCAGCATAACTTCAGTGATGCGGCCTCAGACTTCCGTGCCTTCGCAGCAAATACGCCTGACCGAGCCTCCAATACTTATGCGCTTGCACATTATAATCTGGGATATTGCCATTTCAAGCAGAAGAACTACGAAGCGGCACAGTCAGCTTTCCGGCAGTATGTCGACCTCGAAAAAAACACATCGGCGATATCGCTGGCCGATGCCTATAACCGAATCGGCGACTGCCTGTTCCATAACCGTCAGTTCACGTCGGCCGAAGAGCAATACACACGCGCCGCGTCATTGCAGCCTTCGAGCGGAGATTATGCGCTTTATCAGAAAGGATTCCTTCTGGGATTGCAGAAAGATTACAAAGGAAAGATCAGCCTGATGGACCGGGTTATCCGTGAATATCCCGAATCCCCCTACACAGACGACGCCTTGTATGAGAAAGGACGTTCGTATGTGCTGATGGAAAACTACGATCTGGCGGCCGACGCTTTCAAAGAGCTGCAACAGCGTTTCCCACAGAGCAGTCTGGCACGGAAATCGGGTTTGCAACTCGGCCTTCTGTACTTCAACAACAACCAGCCAGAGCGGTCCGTCGAAGCCTATAAGAAAGTGATCAGCGACTATCCGGGCAGTGAAGAAGCAAAGACGGCCGTGCAGGACCTGAAATCGGTCTATGTGGATATGAACGATGTGGCATCGTATGCGAGCTACGTCAACTCGCTTGGCAACACATCGACGCGTTTCGATGCAAGCGAACAGGATTCTCTAACGTATTTTGCCGCCGAGAAGCTCTTTATGCGTGGCGATAATGAAGGGGCGCGCCGGAGTTTGAACAATTATTTGCAGCAATTCCCGCGTGGAGCGTTCAGCTCGAATGCCAATTATTATCTGGCCCAGATTGCTTTTGCGCAGAAACATTACGATGAGGCCCGAACACGCTATGCGGCGGTAGCCGAAAGCGGCAATACGAAATTTCTCGAAGAGTCGGTAGCACGCAAAGCAGAGGTGGAATACCTGCAAAAAGATTGTGCGGAAGCCATCAAGAGTTTCAAATGGCTGGCAGCTATCGCTGAAACGGCTCATAATCGTGAGGCGGCCAGACTGGGTATCATGCGCTGTGCCCGGCAGACAGGACAACAGACCGAAGCCTTGCTGGCAGCCGATGAACTGCTAAAAAGTTCGAAACTCAGACCCGAAGTAGAGGCCGAAGCCCGTTACTTGCGCGCTCAATCGTATCTCGGCTTGGGTGAAGAAAACAAAGCCCGGGTCGATCTGCAGGCATTGAGTAAAGATACGCGTACGGTCTACGGAGCTGAGGCTAAATACTTATTAGCTAAGTCTTATTACGACGGAAACGAGCTTGACAAGGCCGAAAAGGAATTGCTGAACTTCATAGAGAAAGGTACGACCCATCGTTATTGGCTTGCACGCGGATTCGTGTTGCTCTCTGACGTGTATGTTCGGAAAGGAGATAAATTTCAAGCACGTCAATACCTCACAAGCCTGCAAAAGAATTACAAAGGCAATGATGACATTGCCGGAATGATAACGGAACGACTCGCAAAACTGAAATAAAGAAAAGGATAGTCGAAATGTCAATGAAAAAAATGAAGAAGATGACAACGAAGAACCAAATACGGATATCGATCGCAGCTGTTTTATTAAGTAGTAATCTGACGCTTGCGGCTCAGGAAAAGGAAACGAAATTGAACCATGAAATGACGCTCGAACGCGAATATGATCCGAGTGTACAAGATGCGAATAAGGTCAATCGCCTCCCCGACCTGAAAGAGCCGAAAGTGACGAAGCATACGATCGAATATTCACCGTTCACCCTGCCGGCCGATCCGGAAAAGGAGATCGTCGTGCTTCCTTCGGGTAAAATCATGACGGCCATCCCTTACAACAAACGTCGCGGGTATCTTCGTCTCGGTACGGGAATGAACATGAATGTAGAAGGAGATTTCGGCTATCATCTTTTAAATAACCGGACGGATTTCCTGAATGTTTTCTTTTCTCACCGTTCGACGAGTAGCAAGTTAAAAGACTACGATGGAAGTGGCATGAAACAAAAAGCCAAGCTCAATGACAACCTTGGAGGAATCCATTTTCATCATCATTTCGACTTTGGCACGTTGCGCCTCGGAGGGAAATATGGCTACACAGGGTTTAATTATTACGGTTTCCCCTTAGACTCGCTCTACCGAATCCAACAACCGGGCAACAATCTGCTACTACCACAGAGTTACCCCGCTGATCGCGAGAGGAATCAGGTAAACCAGACCATGAACGCATACGTTGGCATCCGATCGAAAGAAGACGCCTTGCTTGGCTATCTGCTCGATATTGAATATCAGCGCTTCGGACAAAAATACGGACATACCGTCGACGTGGATGGCATACGTGAAAATCGATTCACTCTGCAGCTGGGCTTTAGCTCACGTTTCAGCAATAACCCTCAACGGGTAGGTCTTGCCGGTAAGCTGGATTATTTCAACTATACGTATCCTTCGAACAATAAGGGAGGCGATACCCTCGCCTTCGGCTATCAGAATCAGGCCCAAATCACCGTGACGCCTTATTACCGTTACGCAGACGATAACTGGAAGTTACAGTTAGGAGCCAACGTGATGCTCATCACCGGCGATTCGTCCAAACTTTTTCTGTCGCCCAATATTTCGGCCGAAGGAAAAATAGCGGATAAGACGATGCTATACCTCTATGCCGGGGGCGGTATTGGAATGAACGATGCACGTTCGATCTCACGACTGAACCGTTATACGGATCATGGGTTAATGGTGAGACCGTCGCGCACATGGCTGGATTTGGAGTTGGGCATCCGAAGCGGCTTCGTTCCGAACATGTGGATGGAATTCTTCGGTGGTTACAAAATTACGGAAAATGAGGTGTTTTTCGTTCCGGCTAATTATGTCGGAGCCAAGCACGATTTTGGGAATTACAGCTTCGCTTATCAGCCGGACGCTTCGCTGTTTCGCGTCGGTGCGTCGTTGAAGTATGCCTATCAGAAATGGGTCGATGCCTCGATCAAAGGCGTGTACCATAACTGGTCATTGCGTGACGGAGATGGCAACACGTGGCTCTCCGGCAAAGGGAATGGTTATAAAAAGGCTTACGGACGCCCCGAGTTGGAGCTTCATGCCGATCTTGCCGTCCGTCCGTTCCGTCCGCTAACGCTGGCACTGGGATACTATTTAGGTGCGAATCGTTATACGCTGTTCCATCAGAAAGAAATTAAGCTGTCGAACATCAACGATCTGAATCTTACGGCGACGTATAACTTCAACGATACGTTCGGCGCTTATGTAAAGGTGAATAATATGCTGAACAGGCAGCAGGAACTGTGGTACGCTTACCCTACTCAGCCGTTTCATGTGCTGGCGGGTGTCAACCTCAATTTCTGATTCACTGATTATACAGATTCCTGTCGAAGAAATCGAGGATTTCGATCTCGCTCTGATACGCGCGATGGGCAGGACTGTCAGGGTTCAATGCCGTCGCTGCTAAATAGTTATTTAATGCTTCGCGGCTGTTGCCCTGCTTACGATATGCATTGCCACGTAAGAAAAAGGCTTCGTCCGACTCGGGATGGTCGGTCAGGTAGGCATCAAGCCGGCGGATAGCGTCGGCAGTTTGGCCTTCACGGATGAGTTGTTTTATCTCGTTCATGTTCATGCGGCAAAGATAGGGACTTGTTTGTGAACGGAAAAGATCATCTGCTGTAAAAATCGTATAAAGACAGGAACGGCGCTGTTTCTGAAGTGGGAGCAGCGCCGTTCGACTGTATATCAATACCGGTAGATGTCCGACTTGAACGGCCCGTTTACCGGAACGCCGATATAATCGGCTTGTTTTTGGGTGAGTTTCGTGAGTTATGGCGACCAAAACAGCTGGATTTGGGTGTTATCGGGCAGGATTTTAAGGAATCACAAAAATACCTTTTAGAGGAAAGGTGAAATTTTCTTCGCCAACAAAATTTCGATACTTCTACAGGGCAATTCTTCGTTGAAATAAAAATACAGCTAAACTCTCTCGGGAACATACTTCTCGGCACTCATACATCAACCCCTTCGAGGAAATGGAATACGAATAGCCTGTAGTCATCCGTCTCCCTAAGTCACACTACAACTCAAAACTAATTTCCGGACAATCTTGCAGTAATTTTTGTTTTGCTCGCTCAATGATTTCTATTCGGGGAATCTCCGTTTGTTGGGTATGCCAGTTGTTGATAGGCATATTCATCAACTCGTTGTCTGGTGTATAGTCTGGCAATCCGATCCTCTGGCGGATGTTTAGCCATAAGAGCATTTCTATCGGAAAAATGAAGTAATCCGATGACGGAAAATCCGGAGTACGGTCTTCATATTCATTCTCGTCTGATTCTGCGATATGGAAGTCCGTAAGGTCATTTATTATCTTTGCCAGCAATGTGGTATCTGTTGTATCCCAGCACTTTAATGCTTCAATATAAACGCCCATATCCTTAGGGTAATTGAGTTTGCTGTAGTCAAGCTCTATTTTTTGCCATTTACAGAAGATTTCCAACATAAACCATGGATGCTTGTACGCTGGATGCCAGCCTTCGTACTGCTTGCCATAAAGCATCTTGATTAACAGATGTCCATATTTTACGGCCAATTCATCCCACCCTAACAACAAAGCTTGAGCCATGTGTTTTATCGCTTTATGAAACTGGATGGATTCATTATATTTCTCAACATCTTTGCCCAAGAAGTAATCCCAATTAACAGACTCTAATGCAAAAATTGTAGACAATTCCAATCCATGAGAATCTATTTTTTCGTTATTTAGGAAATTAAACATAAATTCCCAATGAAGCCAGGTTGATATTCTCTCAAATTTTAACCCAATTATGGATCTACCTTTCACTCCTTCTATGAAGTTTTGAATATCTCTCATTGAATTAGTGTAATGCCCATTGTGCTTATCTATCTGGTGCGTTTTTTTCTTTAAAGCATATAACTTCAGTTTCTTAAACTTGTCCATATATTCTTTTTTTACCATTTTCTGACTTGCGGTTCCCCTCGTAATGTCCCATTCTGCTCCACATATATATCTATTTTTTCTGTCTTAACTTCAGCGCCATTATTTATTGCTTCTCTTTGCGCCTCTAATGCCATTTCTGCTTGTTCAGAACTTCTGCCATCAGTGTACCCATCATCACCATTTGCAGCTCTATTTAATCTGTCATTGGTATAATGCTCACCTCCCATCTGTCTCTGATCCTTGCTTAGCGGTATTTCCTTTGTTTTACCACCATTCCAGAGCTTATCTTGTTGGGTCGTTTTGACTTCTGCCTTTACCATATCTCCCGTTTGGGAGTTTCTGGCTACAATATCTACACCATTGCCAGATTTATTTTGCACCGCATAAAACTCATCATACCCTAAAGAACGATAATAATCCTTTGCAATAGTTTCGCCAAAGTCCCCTAATTTTTCACCCTCACGTAAGCGATATTTTTTATAGTCGAAAAGAAATTCGTCTATATTTTTCACTGGAGGTTCCAATTTCGGCACCTTTGCTTTATCCAAAGCTTTAGCAGCATCTGCTGCATCATCCAATTTGTCGGCGGCCTTAGCTATATCAGCTGCATCATCCAGCTTATCCAACGCTTTGGCTGCATCCAATGCATCATCGACCCGATTGGCAACCTTTGCCACATCTACCACCTTGTCGGCAACTTTTACGGCTGTAAGAGCTGCGGCTCCTCCTGCGGTGGCAACCTCTGTGCCCACCTCGAATAGCACCTGCCCGGCAAAATCACCCCATTCCTCCGCACTCATATTGGCGGCCTTGTCGGCAAGGGTTTCCAACATGGCCCTGTTCTCCTGTTGTGCTGCCAGAAAATCCTGAGGGTTGGCCAGCAAATTTACGGCAGAATTACGATACATCCAAGTTCCCGCCTTACCGGCCAGATTGCCAAGAGATTTCAATGTCTCGCCGTCTTGCTTCAGCTGGTCGGCGAAGCCGGCCGATATTTTTAGTGTTGTTTAAATTTTGAATATTAACAATAAGGGACGGAGGGTGTAATCTAAAATGTATTAAGTATTTCATCTGCTTTATAACCAAATCTCTCATTGTCTTCCTGCTTGATTCGATTAATAGCACATAGGATGAAATTTCTTATATCATCATTCTTTTGTTTTAATTTATCGGCTAAAGCTTTTCTCCCCCAATCAGTATTTAATATCCTATAGAATATTATATTTTGCCATCCAATTGAATTGTTATCCATTTTAGCCAAAGCATCTACTAGCTTATCAAAATAGTTATCCACACCGAATAACTTGCAATAATTTTCTATTCCATGTACCAGCCCAAACATCACCTCATGGTGCTCTGTGGCATCATTAAATGCCTCACAGAAATAATCAATATTATTCAGATTGGGTTCTTTATATAACTCATTCATGGCTGACTCAAACAACTCTACCTCTTCTTGAGTTCTCATCAATTTATTTTTCACCAATTGGAGTCTTAAATCTTCTATCGATTTCATGCTATTTTTTGAATAAATCAGGATATTTTTCTTTATTTCTTATAATCACTTCAAGCAATCCTTCTCTAATCTTATCATTGTATAAACCTTGTTCTTTATAAATCTTTATTGCATCATTAATATCATGAGCTAATGCTTCTCTCGGAGACAAATTCCAATATGATTGCTGTTCAGCTTTTGTCATATTATTGTTGTATGTAGACGTCTTTCTATGTCGTCCTCCTTTTCCCGGGGAGGGCTGCTCCATATTCATCGCCACACCATCTTTATATTTGATATCCGTATTAATCTCTGGGTATTTTGCAGATGGCATATGATGAGGAGTAATATTATCTCCCATAGTCCCTGCTTTTACAAGTTCATCAAAGCTACCAACATTTCCTTCTGTATCTAACAATTTAAAGGAATCTATATCGTCTGCCTGTCTCATCACTGGATTGGTCAGTTTGGGCACCTTTGCTTTATCCAATGCTTTAGCAGCATCTGCTGCATCATCAATCTTATCCAATGCCTTGACAGTATCCAATACATCATCGACCCGATTGGCAACCTTTGCCACATCTACCACCTTGTCGGCAGCTTTTACGGCTGTAAGAGCTGCGGCTCCTCCTGCGGTGGCAACCTCTGTGCCCACCTCGAATAGCACCTGCCCGGCAAAATCACCCCATTCCTCCGCACTCATATTGGCGGCCTTGTCGGCAAGGGTTTCCAACATGGCCCTGTTCTCCTGTTGTGCTGCCAGAAAGTCCTGAGGGTTGGCCAGCAAATTTACGGCAGAATTACGATAGATCCAAGTTCCTGCTTTCTCCGCAACTTACTCCAGAAGCTGCGTTCTTCTTCGCGTGAGGCACCGCAGGCAGCCGAGGCGGCCGCCAATGTGTAGAAGATGCCAAGTAAGACCATCAATGTATGGTTTATCATATCGTATAAAGACAGGAACGGCGCTGTTTCTGAAGTGGGAGCAGCGCCGTTCGACTGTATATCAATACCGGTAGATGTCCGACTTGAACGGCCCGTTTACCGGAACGCCGATATAATCGGCTTGTTTTTGGGTGAGTTTCGTGAGTTTGACGCCGACCCGCTCGAGATGCAGCCGTGCCACTTCTTCGTCGAGGTGTTTCGGCAGACAGTAAACGCCAACTTCGTACTTCTTTTGCCAGAGATCGATCTGTGCCAATGTCTGGTTCGTAAACGAGTTACTCATTACGAACGAGGGATGTCCGGTTGCACAGCCGAGGTTGACAAGACGGCCTTCGGCCAACAGGAAAATCGAATGCCCGTCGGGGAACGTGTATTTGTCGACCTGAGGTTTGATATTTTGATGCTTGATACCGGGGAATGTGACCAGTTTTTCGACTTGAATCTCATTGTCGAAGTGTCCGATGTTGCAAACGATTGCCTGGTCTTTCATCGCCTTCATGTGGTCGATGGTGATGACATCGCAGTTACCGGTTGTGGTCACAAAGATATCGCCTTCTTTTATACCTTCTTCCATGGTTGTTACTTCAAAGCCTTCCATCGAAGCCTGTAGTGCGCAGATGGGGTCTATCTCCGTTACGATCACACGGGCCCCGTACGAACGCATCGAATGAGCGCAGCCTTTGCCCACATCGCCGTATCCGGCTACTACTACGACCTTTCCGGCAATCATCACATCGGTAGCGCGCTTAATCCCGTCGGCCAGCGATTCGCGGCAGCCGTATAGATTGTCGAACTTCGATTTCGTCACCGAGTCGTTTACATTGATAGCAGGCACGAGCAGTTCGCCGCGCTCCATCATTTGATAGAGACGATGTACACCGGTTGTTGTTTCTTCCGATACGCCTTTCATTTCCTTAAGCATATTGTGCCAGCGTTGCGGGTTTTCCTTATGGATGCTTTCGAGGAGGTTCAGAATTACTTGTTCCTCGTGATTGGCTGCTTTGCGTTTAAGGATCCGGGGATCGTTTTCGGCCGCATATCCCTGATGGAAGAGCAGCGAGGCGTCTCCTCCGTCGTCGACAATGAGGTTCGGGCCTTTACCGTCGGGGAAACGTAGCGCCTGATCAGTACACCACCAATATTCTTCAAGCGTTTCGCCTTTCCACGCGAATACGGGCACACCGGCCTTGGCGATAGCGGCTGCCGCATGGTCTTGCGTAGAGAAGATGTTACAACTTGCCCAGCGTACATCGGCGCCAAGGTCTACGAGTGTTTCGATCAGAACGGCGGTTTGAATGGTCATGTGCAGCGATCCGGTGATGCGTGCACCTTGAAGCGGTTTCTTATCCGCATATTTTTTGCGCAGCGCCATCAGCCCCGGCATTTCGTGTTCGGCGATTTCGATTTCCTTGCGTCCGAAATCCGCCAGTGTAATGTCTGCCACTTTATAGGGCAGCGTGTTCGTTGTTTCCTTTGCCATAACTTTCTTGTATGATTTTATGGCGCAAAGGTATGAAAATTTTGGATATAACCGTTGACAGACACCGGCAAGGTCTATATAGTTCAAGCATTCCAACAAATGGATCTTTAGCTTTGAAGAATAATTTTTGCGGTCCAATAAAAATTTTTCCTACGACCGATGTAAAAAAACGACTTTAAAACGATGCTTTGTTAACTTATTCAGCCCGTATTCGTTTTTATCTCACAAAAACAAGAGATTTTATAAAGATTACTATTTGAACTCAATGGACAAGCCCTTATAAGAAGAAAATGCTTGTAGTGAAGATGGATAAAGGAATCTGGAGCTTTCAATTTATTTTTATCGAACAGCAATAAAAAAAGGAGGCTGCCTCAAAAGTAAAGTCAGCCTCTTTTGTGCGGCTCTTCTTCTTCGCCGGTCGGTGATTACAGATGGTCTACCTGCGTTCTTTTCAAGAAGGCGACCGTCTTATGTATCTCTTTATACATCACGATATCGTCCTTGACGAAAGGCACTTCCTTGCGATAGGCGTGCATGAACCGTTCCAGAATGGGGGAGCTTTTCAGCGGCCGGCGGAACTCCATGCCTTGCGCCGCATTCATCAGTTCGATGGCCAGAATCAGTTCCAGGTTGTTCATCACCCGGTAGAGCTTCGTGGCGGCGTTTGCGCCCATGCTCACGTGGTCTTCCTGTCCGTTGGACGAGACGATCGAGTCGCTCGAAGCAGCGTGGCAGTACATCTTGTTCTGGTTCACCATAGCGGCTGCGGCGTATTGCGGAATCATAAAGCCGGAATTGAGCCCCGGATTGGCGACGAGGAATTCGGGCAGTCCGCGGAAGCCCATAATCAGCTGTGCCACGCGTCGCTCGGAGATATTGCCCAGCTCGGCCAGCGCGATAGCCAGAAAATCGAACGAGATAGCCAGCGGCTGACCGTGGAAGTTCCCGCCCGAAATAATCAGGTCTTCGTCGGGGAAGATGGTCGGGTTGTCCGTTACGGAGTTGATCTCGGTCAGCAATACGGAGGCCACGTAACGAATGGCATCTTTCGTCGCACCGTGTACCTGCGGGATGCAGCGGAACGAGTACGGATCCTGCACGTGCGCTTTGGGCTGAGCGATGATTTCGCTGCCTTCGAGGAAATGGCGGAAGGCTTCGCCGGTTTCGATCTGTCCCTTGTGCGGACGAATCTGATGGAGGCAATCCATGAACGGCTCGATGCGTCCGTCGAAGGCTTCGAGCGAAAGGGAGGCGATCAGGTCGGCCATTTTCGAGAGACGGCGCGCTTTCAGAATCGCAAATACGCCGTTGGCACTCATGAATTGGGTACCGTTGAGCAACGCCAGTCCTTCCTTGCTCATCAGCCGTACAGGCTCCCAGCCGAACTCGTCGAGCACGCTGATGGCCTCGCACTTTTTCCCTTTGTAATAGACGTCGCCCACGCCGATAAGCGGCAGGAAGAGGTTGGCCAGCGGGGCGAGGTCGCCCGATGCGCCCAGCGAGCCGCGGTCGTACACGATCGGCATCACGTCGTTGTTGAAGAAGTCGAGGATGCGCTGCACGGTGATTACCTGCACGCCGCTGTGCCCCAACGAGAGGGCGTAGGCCTTGAGCAGCATCATCAGCTTGATTACGACAGGCGGTATCTCTTCGCCCACGCTGCACGCATGGCTCTTGATGAGGTTCTCCTGAAGCGTTCCCAGTTCGTCCATCGAGATGTTTTTGTTACACAGCGATCCGAATCCGGTGGTGATGCCGTATAACGGTTCGGACGAGGCCGCTATTTTGGCATCAAGATAGTCGCGGCACGTCTGAATGCGCCGACGAGCTTCGGGCGCCAGTTCGAGTTTGAGGTTCTCACTGATGATCTGTTCGATAATGTCGAAGGTCAGTTCGCCGGAACCGATTTGATATACGTTCTTCATAGTGTAGTCTGTATTTATTGGAAAACTGTTTTAACGTATTCGAGCACCTGCTGTTCGGAGGCGAGCGTCTCCCGCTCGAGCCGTTCGGCCTCGGCGCTCATCTCTTTCACAAACGCCTCGTCGGTAATCGACGTCAGGTTGATACGCACGTTCAGCAGCGCTCCCAGCACGGCCGTGCGGGCGCACATCATGGCTACGCAGGCATCCGTTACCGCGTTGCTGTTGCCTTTGCGCGCGACCGTATCGATAAGCGGCAACATGGCGTGAGCCGTACGGGCTACTTCCATCGGTACCTCGGCGGCATACTTCGTCTCACGCTGGACGGCTTCCGTGCGAACGGCCTTCTCTTCGTCCGTCTCTTTGGGCAACTTGAAGGCTGCGAAGACGCGGTCGTACGCCTCGGCGTCGCGGTCTACATCGTTTAATAATTGAGCGGATAAGCCCGTCAGACGTGCCGACAGCTCCTCCATCTCGTCGTTGACCTCGGCGTACTTCTTACGCCCCACGGTCAGATTGGCTACCATAGCCGCTAACGAAGCTGCCAGCGAACCATTCAGGGCCGACACGCTTCCTCCACCCGGCACAGGATCGTTGCCGGTTACTTTGTCGATAAATTCTTTGACTGTTAAATCTTGTAAGTTCATATTCTTCTAATTTATTTAGTGAAAAACGATAAACGAAAAGTGAATAACTAAAAACTAAAAACTAAAAGTGAAAAACTAAAAATTAAAAGTTGGGGGATCGTTCTTTTTCTTTCAGGCTTTTTTTGGATGTCTTTACGGTCGATACGAGCAATGAAATGATTTCTTCGCAATCCTTTTTTAAGGAAACGGAAAGATTCTCTTCCATATAGCCGGTATCAAAAATCAAAGACAACCAGTAATGCGTTTCGTTAGCTTCTTTTAGCGCAATACTCATTTTATGAACGAAATCGGCTTTACTCTGACCGAACTCCGCTTCTCGAACCAAGGCACCTATGGATGTTCCGCTTCTCAAAATCTGACGGCTTAAGACAAACTCCATCCTGTCGCTCTGAAGCATTTGAGCAAGTCTGACGATCCTTATCGCAAAATGATAACTCTTCGTTTTCAAAATGGAGTCAGCCATAATTTTTCACTCTTCACTTTTCACTCTTCACTTTTCACTCTTCGTTACTCAATCACTCTTCCTCCCTTAATTACTTTTTCCACGATATTCATCCCTACATGGTAGGGCAGGAACTTGTACGACGGGAATTGCAGCAGCACCAGATCGCCCTGCTTGCCCACATCGATGCTGCCGATCTTGTCGGCACGACGGAGGGCTGCCGCGCTGTTGATCGTCAAGGCCGTTACAGCCTCTTCGGGCGAGAGCTTCATATAAATACAGGCGATGGCGAACAGCAACGGTACGGAGGCGCTGAACGAACTGCCGGGGTTGAGGTCGGTCGCCAGCGCTACGACGCATCCGGCATCGATCATCTCACGTCCTCGTGCATATTCTTCGCGCAGCGAGAAGGCGGTGAGCGGCAGCAGAGTTGCTACCACACCCGCTTCGGCCATGGCGCGGATGCCCTCGTCGGAGGCTTGCAGCAGGTGATCGGCCGAAGTACATTTCAATTCGGCGGCCAGCTCGGCCCCTCCGAACCGGACAATCTCGTCGGCATGAATCTTCAATTCGAAGCCGTGCTCGCGGGCCGCTTGCAGGTAACGGCGCGACTGCTCAATCGTAAAGACGTTCTTCTCGCAGAAGATATCGGCGAACTCGGCCAGTTGCTCCTGCGCCACAAGGGGAAGCATCTCACGGATGTTGAAGTCGATAAACTCGTCTTCGCGTCCTTTCCACTCGGCCGGCGTCGCATGAGGTCCCATAAACGTGGGAACGACGTCCATCGGGTGTTCGCTGTTGAGGCGACGCATCACACGGAGCTGCTTCAATTCGGTCTCCCTGTCGAGCCCGTAGCCGCTCTTTCCTTCGACGGTCGTGATGCCGAGGCGTATCATCGCGTCGAGCCGTTGGCAGCCTGCTTCGAACAGCTCCTCCTCCGACGCTTCGCGCGTAGCCCGTGTGGTGTTGACGATGCCTCCTCCGCGATTCATGATGTCCATGTAGCTGTCGCCGCGCATGCGCCACGAGAATTCCTCCTCACGATAGCCGCCGAACACAAAGTGGGTATGCGGATCGACAAAACCGGGCAACAGCGCTTTACCCGTGCCGTCGAGGATTTCATACTCCGCTTCGTTGACGGGAACCGGTTCGCCCGATCTCAGCACGTGCGAAATGATTCCGTCCGTTACAACGACCGTCCCATGCTCGATGACATGCAGTTCCGACATCTCCTTTCCGCGTTTCGGGGCAAAGCCGCTGCATGTAACGACTTGGGACGCATTTTTTATGATCAGGTTGTTCATTGAATCCGTTTAAATGTGTTTACCATCAATCTGAACAAGCATTATCGTTCGAAGCGTTTACTCCATGATGCGCGATTCGAGTACCTGATCCATCGAGAATTTCTCGATTCCCAGATAATATTCGGCACAGTCAATCAGCGCCTGCATCGGTACGAGTCCGATCACTTCGGCGCCCACGACGCTCACGCCGTAGCGTTGCGCTTCCATACGCACCATTTCGTGTGCACGGTAGATAGCCGTCTTCGTGAAGTCGGTCAGGTTCATCGACACCTGCACGATGCCGCGATCGGTCAGTTCCACGCCCATGGCCTTGCAGAAGCGGAGGCCGCCGCCGAGGAAACGCACTTTCTTGGCGATGGCATCGGCAATGGAGAGATCGCCGGTATTGAGGTTCACGTTGTAAGCTACGAGCGGCATCCGTGCTCCGATGGCTACCGTTCCCGCCGTCGCATGACGCTCGGCCGGACCGAAATCGGGATGCCATTCGGGTTGTTTGATCTTCTCGGCCATCCCTTCGAATTCGCCTTTGCGTACGGCGGCCAGATTCTCGCGGTGAGGCGCCGAAGCCGATTTCTCGTAGAGGAATACGGGCAGGGCATACCGTTGAGCCACCTGCTCGGCCACCTCTTTCGAGAGGGCAATGGCTTCGTCCATCGTCGTGTTCTTGATCGGGATAAACGGCACCACATCTACCGATCCCATGCGGGGATGCTGGCCGCTATGCTTGTTCAGGTCGATCAGTTTCACGGCTACGCCGATCGCCTCGATCACGGCATCCCGTAACGGAGCAGGCTCGCCCACCACGGTAACGACTAAGCGGTTATGATCTTCGTCGTTGTTGTAATCCAATAGTTTTACATTGTCTTTTCCGCGGAAACACTCCACGATTTTCTCGATTTTTTCTTTGTCGCGCCCTTCGCTGAAGTTGGGGACACATTCAATAATTTTGTTCATAAATGATTGTTATTTTGAGTATCTATGTATAATTATTCTTTTTTAGAGAAGTTTAAGTGCACTTTTATACGGTTTATCGAGGGAACTTCACTGTCTTTTCTTGCCTCAGATTTATCTTAATCGTTTTATTTTCTCGTTTACTTTATCTATAAATACATGGTATTTATTGGGAACTCTCATTTTCATCTTATCTAAAATCCAAAATTTTCGGACTCCTCCGATATAATATTCAATGTAAAGTCCTCCCCCGTCTGAAGCGTCCGGTTCTCCTATTCTTCTCTCTTTTTCTTTGAGTAAGTCTTTCGGGAAATAATCAATCAAATCTTTTGTCGCCTCGAATTTCTCTTGCGATAACTCCACATATTCCCCGACATAAAAGTCTTCTGATGAAGGATATTTCTTCCGGATATCTTTAAACAACTTCGCTTTTTCTAATTTAAAAATCTCGATGCATTTTTCTCCTTGACACATTCCATAAAAATGTCCAAAAATAAGATAGTCAGTATCCGAGAACTCTATGTCTTTTTCTTTTTCACAAGCGAACGATAGTGCCATAAACGACAGAACCGTGATAATTAAATAGCATGTACGTTTCATAAGTATTGAATATAAGTGAATGAATTGACTGTTTGCGTACCGTATGGTTTGATAGAGTTCATCATGCGTTCTATTTGTTTATTCTTGCAATCATGTTTGTACATTCATTTTACCAACCATTTATTTCATCTTCGATCGTCGGTAATACGTCCAAATTTTGGGCAGATCTTTTTGATATTGGACCAAGTCCCATTTCTGTCCCATCCCTTCGAGATATTCGGCGAGCGGTCCCATGCCCATCGCGGCACGTCGTTCGTCTACATGTTCGACGTCTTCGATGGGAACGACGAAAAAGAACGAACGTCCATCCTCCTCTTTTATTTTATAAGTCTGCGTTCCATAGACTTGCTCGCGTCCTTCATGCATACGGATACGGTCTACCAGATAAGCATAGTACATCGGAACTGTGCGCTTTTCATCAACAGCCGCCTTCAGCATCGGCAAGTAGCGGACAGCTACTTCCGGCCGTTGGTCAGCATGCTGGATGCATAGCCAAAGCGTCTGATCGGCCGATGCTCCTAACACATCCGCTCCCGGCCACTTGCCGAAAGCATCGAGAATCTGTGCTGCACGTCGGGTATTTCGCTCGTCTACACGCCGCATTTCATTCCGAACTTGTGCCTTAGTGGTGTCAGCTGTCTCTTTCGGCAGATTGATCCACAATA
The DNA here is from genome assembly GCF_052170195.1 of Tannerella sp. Taxonomy (GTDB): domain Bacteria; phylum Bacteroidota; class Bacteroidia; order Bacteroidales; family Tannerellaceae; genus Tannerella. The sequence goes on from NZ_JBQNAZ010000003.1 coordinate 77,412, forward strand.
CCCTGATTCCTTGATCTTCGCGTTGGATACGCCATATTTCGTCGCGGATGTCGGCATAAGGTACGGACTTTACGGAGTCGAGCCATCTTTCATACTTCTCCCAGCCCGACAGTGACCGGAAGAAGGGATGATATTCCGTATTCGAGAGGTAATAATACGCTAAAGCGTCTAATTCGGGGGCGGCTGTCAAGCTCTCCAAGTAGGATTGAACGGCCTGTCGATCACCTTGATGAATGGCACTGTCTAAATAAATTCTCGAAGCCTCCGCCGCATATCGCATAAAAATATCCGGATAGACCTTCCTGAAAGCGATACTGTCACTTGCTTCCAGAAAAGTAATGCATCGACCGATTAAATCTTCCGATGATTGGGCTTTACCCTCTCCCCAAAAGAAGATGCAAACGAAAAGCATCGTTAGACGAGTACAAATCAGGGAAGCGATTCGCTTATTACGTAATCTTGACATCTTATTACTCCTGTTTGAGTATGCGCTTTATCAACTCCTCATTCACCAGATACGGTTCCGTGATATGATACCCGTCGGCATGCGACCGGTTAAATTCGGCGACGGTACTCATGGCGTTCGCGTTGCGTGCCCACGAGCGGCGGGCTACACCTCCCATCACGTCCCAGAGCATGGACGAACGCAGAATCTGATCGACGCGTTCGCTGCCGTCGCACACCATGCCGAAGCCTCCGTTGATGGCTTTGCCGATGCCCACGCCTCCTCCGTTATGCAGCGCTACGAGGCTCATCCCGCGGGCGCAGTTGCCGGCGAAGCACTGTACGGCCATGTCGGCCATCACATTACTACCGTCCTTGATGTTCGAGGTCTCGCGGAAGGGGGAGTCGGTGCCGCTCACGTCATGATGGTCGCGGCCGAGCATAACGGGGCCGATCTCGCCCTTGCGTACCATCTCGTTAAACTTCAATGCGATGGTCATCCGTCCTACGGCATCCTGATAGAGGATGCGTGCCTGTGTGCCTACCACTAACCGGTTTTTCTCGGCGTCGCGAATCCAAATCCAGTTGTCCATATCTTGTCCGCGGCGGTGAGGGTCGATGCACTCCATGGCGGCGCGGTCGGTCTTGATCAGGTCTTCGTGTTTGCCGCTCAGGCAAACCCAGCGGAAGGGGCCGTAGCCGTAGTCGAACAGTTCGGGCCCCATGATGTCTTCGACGTATGACGGCCAGATGAACCCGTCTTTGTCGTCGATGCCGTTTTTCGAGATCTCTTTCACGCCGCTGTCGTAGATGGCTTTCATAAATGAGTTGCCATAGTCGAAGAAGTAGGTGCCGCGGGCTACAAGCTCTTTCACGACGTTGAAATGGCGTCGGAGCGAGGCGTCGACGAGCGTATGGAATTTCTCACGGTCTTCTTTGAGCAACCGTGTGCGTTCTTCGAACGAGATGCCGGCCGGACAATATCCTCCGGTGTAGGGTTCGTGGCAGGATGTCTGGTCGCTCAGCAGTTCGATATGGATGTTCTTCTCCACCGCGTATTCGAGCAGATCGACCACGTTGCCGTGATAAGCGATGGAGAGCGGTTCACGACGTTTCATGGCATCGTGCGCCCATTCGAACGCTTCGCCGGCATGGGGTGTGATGCGTTGCACCCATCCTTGCGAGTGGCGCGTTTCGATACGCGAGTAATCGACTTCGGCCACGATCGATGCAGCACCGGCAATGTCTGCTGCTTTCGGTTGTGCGCCGCTCATGCCGCCCAATCCGGACGAGACGAAGAGATGTCCGCGCAGGTCACCGTCCTGCGGTACGCCCAGCTTCATGCGTCCGGCGTTAAGCAGGGTGTTGAATGTGCCGTGCACAATCCCTTGCGGACCGATGTACATCCATCCGCCGGCCGTCATCTGACCGTAGTTGGCGACACCCATCTGTGCGGCAATCTCCCAGTCGGCGAGGTTATCGAACTGTCCGATCATCATCGAGTTGGTAATGATCACGCGCGGTGCGTCGGGCTTGGAGCGGAACAGGCCGAGCGGATGTCCGCTCTCGATGACGAGCGTCTGGTCTTGCGTAAGCTCTTCCAGATATTTCATGATCAGACGGTACTGCATCCAGTTCTGGCATACCTGTCCCGTTTCGCCGTACGTGACTAGTTCGTATGGGTAGAGGGCGATATCGAAACAGAGGTTGTTATTGATCATCACCTGAAAAGCTTTGCCTTCGATGCACTTTCCTCGGTATGCATCGATGGGTTGGGCTTTCAGGTCGCCCTCGGGGCGGTAGCGGTAACCGTAGATTTTTCCACGCGTTTTCAGCTCGTCTAAAAATTCGGGAGCAAGAGTTTCGTGCAACTCGAACGGAATATAGCGCAAGGCGTTTTTTAACGCGGTTTCGGTTTGTGCCGGAGAGAGGCGGAAACCGCGATCGGGTGCGCGGCGTATGCCTTCCTGAAACTTCGGATACGAAGGCAACGTGCTTTCAAGGGAGATCTTCATATTCTATTATTGTATTGTTTAACATTCTATCATTGGGGGCGCAAGTTAGAAAGAAAAAAGGAGAAACAAAAACAAGTTTATGAAAAGCGAAGCACAAAGAATCCTTCAAAGGTTGAGTTGTCATTCAACATTCAGCCATCATCATTCGTAATTCTTTACAACCTTTACTACTCTTGCTACTTAGCTCCCTTTTTTTGTCATTTAGAGCGAAGCGAAGAATCTCTTTTCTGTTTGACCCAAGAGTAACCCAAAGGTCAAGGCTTCGTGCGCTTCGCACGCCTTCGCGACGCTTGCAGGTCGGAAAATCAGGTAACTCGCTTTGCTCGGACAGCCTGATTTTCTTTCGCCCTGCTTGCTGCTCCGTCGGCTCACCGCCCGAGGCCCGAGACCCAAGACTGAAAGCCGAGGCGTTCGAACATCATTTTTTGTCATTCAGAGCGAAGCGAAGAATCTCCTTCTTTTCCGGGGCGAGATTCCTCACTGCGTTCGGAATGACAAAGAGAAAGCGTTCGGAAATAGATTATGACCGGTCCGGAACCTGACGATGGGTAGTTCGGAACGTATCGGCTGGTAGTTGGAAACGTATGGGTGAGTGGTTCGGAACTACCCATGGATACGTTCCGAAGCAGGTGTCGGGTGGTTCGGGTACGTACCGGAAGTAGTTCCGATGTCATCGGTGAGTATTCCGGAACCGCCCGTCGATACGTTCGGAGCTACCCTTCGGGTAATAAAGAACCGCCCGACGGGTGCCTCCGAGCTACCCATCGGGTGGTAATGGAACTACCTGCCGACAAGTTCCGAACTACCCGTCAGGTATTTCCGAAATACCTGACGACAAGCTCTGAACTACTCACCGATGACCTCAGAACCACTTTTGGGGTACATTATCAGTTGGTTGTGGGTTTTATTTAAGGGGCTTCCGGTATTTGGAGTGACATACATCATCACGCCAAATTCCTGATGAATTTTCTTGTAACGACTGGTTGGGAGAAGGCAGAGATAACAAAAGAGGATGTGTCGTTTGGACACATCCTCTTTTAATAAATGAGCTTTTTTGCCCGGATAAACTTGTCTGCGGTTTATGCCGAGAAAATATTGCGATCGTTATTCGACTAAAATCTTGCCGGAGTATCCGTTATCGAATTTGATGAAGTATACGCCCGGTTGGGGAGCATCGAACGTGGTCAGTCCCGCTTGTACTTTTTCACGTCGGTAGAGATGGCCCATGGTGGTGAAGACATAAACCGTGGTGGGACGATCGGTCTCCACGTAGACTTTCCCTTCATACACCCAGGCTCTTGCTACCTTTCCGATGATTTCCTGATTGCCAACCGGACTGACTCCCGATACGGTTACTTTCAGGTTTCGGGTAACGGTAAGAATCGTTACTTCCATCACACTGTCCGAAAGCATTGTTCGTTTAATGCCGCCTTGTTCGTTCCAGATGGGACTGTCGGTAGTAACCGTCGCGTATTTCAGGCTGTACCCGTTCTTCGCCTTGATCGTGAACGTAAAGTCTTGTTGGCTTTTTACGAAAATCAACTGTCCCGGTCGGGGGGTGGTCTCGGCCGATGGCGGTACGATCAATTCGATGAGGCGATTGATCCCGTGGATCTTTTCGTCGCAGAAACTGAGGTAACACTGGTTACTTACAATACTGTCACCACAGGGATTCTTGACCGATACGCGGAAGAACGCCGATGAGTCTTTGGCCAGTGCATAGTAACTGCTCTTTGTTGCTCCGGGTATAGGCAGACCATTTCTGTACCATTGATACAGCATGAATTTCCCGGTCGTTTTTACGCTCAGCAGGTATCGCCAGTTGTCGCATTCGCGTGCGTGGAGAGGCAGGTCTTTGATGAACGCAGGGATTTCACGGAAATAGACCTCCATCGTATCGGAGCTGACGGTTTCGGGCACCGTATCGGTAATTTCTACGTGATATTTGCCGGGTTTACGCACGATCAGGCTGGTGTCCGTGGCGCCTGCGATCGCACTGCCTTCGTAGAACCATTGATATCTGATGTCCATTCCACCTCCCTTGACGAAGAGCGTATCATGATCTTCACAGATATACTTCATCGGGTCGAGGTTGCGAATAAACCATGGATGGATCCATATCTTTACGGGATAAGGCAATCGTCCGCCAAAATTATGACCATTGATTACAGGAGTGAAGTAGTACATCAGTTCTCCGAGTTTTGTCGAGTCGGTAGGAGCATGCGGCCATACCGGTCCGGTATGCTGCAATGTTCCTCCTGTCTTTTCAAGATACCAGCTTCCTCCGAATCCGGCGCTGAGTATTTCGATCGTGTCAAGTTCGCTCACATACAGGCGTGCCGGGATTTCTTTGGCTGTAAAGAGCCCGATGCTGTCTTTTCCGGTACCGACGGGTACAACGATGGGCGGACAGCTTCCGAATATGGCGTAGATATTGACCGAAGCGATAATCGAATCGACCGGGTTATCTTTGCGTGAGTGACCGTTAGGGGTATACTTAACAGGTACATGGCAGGTGATTTCAGCACCGACTCCCTTGTTAGCGGCTGCATTGTACTCATTGATGGGCATGGGTAGTCTGACGTAGCGCACGCCCTGAGCGTCAATGCTGTCTTTGTATGTGATCGTATCACGTTTGGCCAGTCCGCTCATGGAACCGAAGCCCCGGTAGAAGATCGAGTCCCCCTCCACGTTCAGTTCTTTGGGCATCCGGAGCATTAAATGATCGGTTGGCACCATAGTGTTGACGGTCCCTGTAATCTTTTTGATCGTTAGTTTGAGGGTGTCCTGTGTCTGAATCTCGTTGAAGGCATGCGTACCGGATACCGGAGCGATCTTGATGTCCTCGAACAGATAATTGTATGTCACGTTCGGATACAGTTTCCGTGAAACGATATGAGTGCCACTCCCGGCTGCAACCGTTCCGCAGGGTGACATGCCGGCAATCTGTCCTTTATATTGTATCCCCGTAAAATCGGTATTACATTTGGCATTAAATTCCAGGACGATGCCAGCTGTCCGGTCGGCATCTGTCGCCTCTGTATCGAGGTTTCCCGGCAGGATGATATCACTTCCTTTGGCGTCGGCGAGTTTAATCGAAGCGATCGTCCGTTCCGCATCTTCTCCGGCCCCGAATGCGGCAACGAGTGCAGCTTCCATCGCAGCAGGAACGGGGTTCAGTGTACCTACGGGATATTCAAGGCGTGCGCTTCCGGCTTTATAGACTTGTCCGATAGGAACGGTAAAGTCTTTCATCTCTGGGTTTTTAAGTGCGCCTGTGGAAGTCGCGGTCGTAAAATTCACTTTGATGATATACGGCTCTACCGATTCGTGTTTGAACGTATCTCGAACAGCCGTGATGCTTCCTGCTATCGTAGCATCGGCCGATGGTTTGATAACGAACGAATCGATGGCCGAAAAATTATCGCCCTCCGGATCGAGCGGAGCATTTGTGTTCGGAGTCCATGCGCTGTTGAAACCTGCACCGGTATATACCTTTACTTTGTCGCCCGTACAGTCGTTGAAATTATAGGTATAACTCATCTCGAAGGTCTTTGAAGCCGTGCCGGGCACATTGGCTACTTTTACCCAACGATTTCCCAGTCCGGTACCGTTATGAATCGTTCCGGCGTCGGCATCTTTGAGTTTAACGTCGCTGATATTTCCTTCGAAATAAAACCACATATCCTGTATCGGATTGCTTGTCTGGTTTGTTACGGTGAGTGCCGGACTGTTGACGGTAGGGCCATAGGCCGGTACCTCGGGGACGGAAACTTCGAGCGAATTGCCCGGTCCGGTATATTTAAATGTGACATCAAGTACATGCGTGTGGGTTTGTCCCGTTTTCGGGTTCTTCCACGTCGAGATACGTTTCATGATACTTGCATCGCGCTTGGCTGAGGGTAATGCCTTAATTTTACCGTACGTCGTAAGCCGCCAGAAATCGTCGGGCCGTTGCCATTTGCCCGCTTGCAATGCACCGGAACCATCGTACGTCAGGTCATACAAATTTTTTACGTCATAAATCATATGCCCTCCCGTCGAACTTGCAGGGGCTAAGGTTGTATTTTCAATCGGCCCTGATCCATTATAATACTGTATCGTCAGAGGATCGATAATGCGATATCCTTTGGGCAATTTGAATTCGAGTTTCTCAAGATATTCATGGAAGCGTACTTCTTTGGGGAAGTAGGGAGACGGGAATTTTCCACTGTGGAAAATATCGGTATACCCAAGCGAGAAAGGCCCTTTGGGATTGTTATCGGGGAACGATTCTTCTAAGGCATCGTTATTCCACCAGTTCAGCCGGTCGAGGTTGTATGTGCCGATGGGTAGCGATGCTTTTTCTTTCCCTTTACGGGCGGGATCCGTTGCACTGTTCAGCGGGTTGCTTACAGGAGTGGCGCTTACATACAATTCGGAATCCATACTGTTAGGATTGTTGGTGCCGGATCGTATCTTAAAGGGGACTTTGATTTCGACGACTGTGAGGGTTGTTAAGCCGGCCGGATAATGATAACGGAAGTAGCCCGTATTGATTGTTGATCTTGCAAAAGTTACTTGACCGGCTGCCGGTGCTCCGTTGAGCGTGACCGTTGCGTTTTGGGGATCGGGTACGACGTTCGAATCGAATCGGAATCCTACGGCCTTGACCGGCATATCGATGTATTTATATCCACCCGGTGCCTGAATCGTGCCTTTCCAGTAGAAGTATCCTTCGTCTTCGGCAATGAACAGATCGTGCCGTATTTCACTGTCGGGAGCTACGGAGCCATCGTCCGGCACTCTGTCGTTATTTGTATCTTTCAATCCTTTGGATGTTCTGCGAGAATAAAATTCATCGAACGATATGCCGACAATATCACAGGTGTGTATAGCTTCTTGAAAAACTTGGCTTATTTTTTCGAGCGTTTGGGAGCCCCACTTCTGATTTGCCCAATAATGTACTTGGTCTGTTTGATTGACATTCAATCCGCACGGGGCGGCTTTATATTCCACATGCAGGTAAGCCGTCCCTTGATTCCCTCGGTTCTGAATTGATACCGATGCGTGCGTGGCCCCCGGAGCGACGGTGGCTTGTCCATACAGCACTCCGGTGCCATCGCTGTTACTCGTTATCTTCATACTTAAAATCGTAAGCCAGGCAGGGGTCTTAACATGAAATTCTGCTATTGTTTCATTCGTAGAACCGGGGGCGATGAAAACAGTCTGTTTCTTGGTCTGCCCTCCTTTTAAACTCAGGCTCGGTGGCAACTCACGATAATGCGGAGCATTCAGATAAACAATTCGGAAAGCTTGGGCCAGGGCAATGCCATCATCACCACAAGGACTTTTAACTTGAATGATATTGCTTGTTATTCCGTTGATGGTATTTGTTCCATAGTTATGATAAACATTACGGGTGGTATTGTCATAAATATCTCCGTTGATCGTAGGCACCCAGAACGTAATCGTTTTGCCTGCCGGAACTTCTTCGGGAATGAGGATATGTATTCCATACGGTTTTCCAAGAGCACTTGGTTTGAGATAGCCAAATGTCTCACCGTTGGTTTTGTTCGATGCTTCGGTAATTTCACTGGCTGTGATCTTACGTTTGGGACCTCCTTCCACTTGCATATAAATATCGGAGATGTCAAGATAATTATACGACCCGTAGTTGCGGAAATGCAGCCGGATGTTACGTGCGCTTCCCCCCGTATTCCGGAAAGTCGTTTTTACGATAGTTGACGTCGTTCCGTCCATGTTGACTTGGGGGCTGGTGATAGGAGCATCGGCATGATTGACATAAGTCGTGCTAACGTGTACCATGTTGGGTAGGGGAGGGGACGGGAATGCCAGCGTGACGGAAGAGCCTGTTGCCGTGGCACAATCCGAATCGTGCGGGTATTGCACGCTTGCTTCAACAAGGTGCGAGCCGCAGCCGGTAGAGGCTCCTTGAAAGGTAATGACTTTGTCATTCGTATCATCGATCTTGCTTCCTAACGCGGAGGATGTGAATGCATATGTATAGGTCTTCTTTCCGCCGACCGTCGCTTCGACCGGAGTAAACGAGACACCTTTGAGCTTGAAGTCGGAAAGTGTGGTTACGAGGTCTGTCGTAAACGTAACTTTCGCCGAAGAAGCCTTATTCGCTGTATTTGTCTTGAGATAATACGTAACGGTATTGACACTTGCTTGGGTCGGGAAATTAATCGTTCCATCGGTCGATACGATAGCAATACTTGGTTTTACCATATTTGTCGTTACCGTCTTTTGTCCGTCCGTTACATTCGTTGCTCCGGCTTTAACCTGAATGTTGAAATTCGCTGCTCCGGGTGTTCCACACGAAACGGCTTTTACGTTGACGTGGATTTCTACTTCCGTGTTGCGCAGTAATTTGTTCCCATTTGAAGTGATAGCGATGGACGCAGTTCTGCCTGTAGCCAATGCTCCTCCGAAAGTGTTGGATAGGTTCAGAGGCGTTGAGGACAGTACCGTCGTTCCACTGATGGCCCCGAAGTCTACTTGTGGGGGTAGCGTAATTTCGATGGTTGCGTTGTTAATATCTGCAGTCAGAGGAGTGAAGCGTATTAATAACGCACGTTCATCTTCCAGCATCACCAAAGGCACCTCGTCCAGTTTCGGGTAACCTGATGTCCAATTTACCTTTTGGGCTTGTGTTGCAATTGCTGTGGCAAGCAAAAGCAAGCAAAGCAGTAAAGAAATTCGGCCTTTTCGCCATAAGTAAAAAAGGAAGGCATTCAAATCGTGAGTACTTTTTCTTTCCATTTTGTTCTGATATTTTAATTGATGTTTGTATCTTGTTTTATTTATCTCGTTTTAATCGTTTTTTGACTGAATTGAATTTGTCAAAAGACAGGTTATTTTTTGGGCTTATAATATTATTATACAAAAGTATATTGTTTTTTCGGTTAAGCCAATATTTTTGTAATATTTGACATATTTTATTTTTAATCAAAAGAGTTTCTCGAGGAAATTTATTTCAGTATTTATTGGATTTATTTCTCATATGTCCATTGTGTGATGTGGTATGTCTTTGAAGTTAAGATAAGTGGTGCTTTTTTCAACGGGTGCTTTCCGGTAAAGCCGTTACTTAAAACTTTATTATTTTTCTGAATAGATATTGGAAATTATCCCGTACCTTTGTCCCCAAATGATAAAATTAGAAAGGATTTAAAAGTGTTATGATGAAAAAACGATTACTGCTGTTAGGGTGCGGATTGGCAGGTTTGATGTTGTTTTTCAGTTGTGGAACATCGACGGATGCACCGGGGCGGAAAACGTTCAAACAGGCCGAAGTTCCGGCAGTCTATACTGAACCGAGACTACGTGCCGAGTATCTGGCGATGCATTATTGGGATCATTTCGACTTTGCCGACACGGCTTTCGTGGGTAGTGCCGCGAATATCACCGAACAGGCAATCATCGATTTCTTCTCCATCTTTCCTTATACTCCGTATCAGACCTCCTGTAACGGAATCAAACGTTTGCTCGATCAGGCACAGAAAAATCGCGCGATGTACGCTTTTTTTACGTCGAAGATGGAAGAATTTCTTTTCTATCCTAATTCATCCATGCGAAACGAAGAATATTTCATTCCCGTACTCGAACATATGGTTGCATCAGACAGTTTGGATGCGTATCGCAAAGGGCGTCCTCGGGCGATGCTGGCACAAGTGCAAAAAAACCGTCCCGGCATGCAGGCTGCCGATATCCGCTATACAACCGAGAATGGCTCTCAGGGATCGCTTTATGATTTGAAGACTGATTTTGTGCTTGTCTTTTTTCATGGCCTTGATTTGGGGAATGCGCGTGAGGTAAGTCAGATGATTGACGTCTCGCAGCCCGTTAAGCAGATGATTGCTCAGAAAAAGCTTACAATCCTTTCCATATATCTCGATATGGCCGAAGAACAGTGGAAGGAGTATCTGCCTCAGATGCCCGAAACGTGGATACATGGTTATGATAAGAATCTTGATATCCGGCAGCGACAAACGTACGTATTGCGTGTTCTTCCGGCGCTTTATTTGCTCGATAAAGAACATAAGGTTGTCATGAAGGAGGTTGCCTTTCCGTATATCGAATTGTATCTGAACAGTATTCTCAATCCTCCGGCACAAAAGGAAATACAAACCCCTCGATCATAAACAGGATGAAAAAAAGTCTAATATATACCGGTGGCGGTGATAAAGGAACGACTTCGCTCGTAGGAGGTGTACGCGTCCCCAAGACGCATCCTCGTCTTGAAGCTTACGGTACGATCGATGAACTGAATTCCCAAATAGGATTGTTGATTGCCGAAACGGACGATCAGCAAACAGCTGACTTGCTCCGCTTTGTCCAACACAAACTCTTTACCGTAGGTTCCTATTTGGCAACCGATATGACACAGACCGACCTGCGTATCGAAAGCAATGTGACTCCCGAGAGTATCTGTCGTCTTGAAGAGGCGATTGATCGTTACGATACGCAGCTACCGCGTATGCGCGGATTTGTTTTGCCCGGAGGAAACCGCTCATCGGCTTTGGCGCATGTGTGTCGTACCGTATGTCGCCGTGCCGAACGACGCATTTATCGTCTCACCGAATCGGCAACCGTCGAAGAACCTGTGCTGATTTTTATGAATCGACTTTCTGATCTTCTGTTTGTTATTGGTCGGAATGAGTGCATTCGTAAAAATAATGATGAAATTCTTTGGGATAGCGCTTGCAGCTAACAAATAAACGTTTATTTTTGCCGAAAATTTCAGCCCATTTTTGGGATGGCTTTAAAGGTAGATAACTGTAAAATAGGGTTTTTATGTATTGGACATTAGAATTGGCATCCAAATTGGAAGATGCACCTTGGCCTGCAACCAAAGACGAACTGATTGATTACGCTCAACGTTCCGGTGCTCCGCTTGAAGTGATTGAAAATTTGCAAGAGATGGAAGATGAAGGCGAAATATATGAGAGTATAGAAGATCTCTGGCCGGATTATCCCAGTAAGGAAGACTTCTTTTTTAATGAAGAAGAATACTGAAAAATGAAAGAGTTGCGGGCAGTGCTTGCAGCTCTTTTTTTATTTCATACACAATTTTACGGGTTTTTCAGAGTTATACATATCTATAGATGTAACTCTTTCGAATGACGATCAAACGATTCTGGACGTTTTCCCTCCTTTTAAGCATGGGGGTAGCTTCTGCTTGGGCGCAGGTTGACGCATCGCTGAACCATTATTTTATGGCGATGGGGGCATATAACCCTGCCTCGGTCGGGATGAAGAATGAGCTCGGAATAACGGCGCTTTACCGGCTGCAATGGCTTGGGCTCGACAGAGGAATGCCGCAGTCGGCTTTCGTTGCCGCCGATATGCCATTCACGTTCGGAAAAACACGGCATGGGGTAGGAGTGATGTTCTTTAGCGACGACAAAAGTACGTTATATAAAGATGTGTACACTTCGCTTCAATATGCATATAAACATAAGTTGGGCAAAGGAGTATTGAGTATCGGACTTCAAGGTGGAATGATCAGCAAGTCGTATTTAGGTTCTAAGGCAGAACCTCTTCCCGAAGGAATTGACGGGAGCACGGACCATTCGTCCGAAGATGACGCCTTGCCCAAATCCGACATCGATGCGAAGGGACTGGATATAGCCTTAGGGTTACTCTACTCGACAGACAAATATTATGTCGGTATTGCTTCTACGCATCTGCTTGCTCAGGAGATGGAGCTGGATGAAAATTTTACGCTGAAAGTTAATCGGGGATATAATTTAACAGCCGGGTACAATATTAAACTGAAAAATCCGTTGATTGAGTTACAGCCTTCTGTTTTTCTGCAAACGGACTTGCAGATGTATATGGGCGATGTGACCGTAAGAGCGGTTTACAAGACAATGTTTAACGGAGGATTGGGTGTGCGGATCGGAGATAGTTATCAAGGTGTCCGGATGAATGGCATCCTTTATTTGGGGGCGAATATCGGTAAATTCCGTGTAAGCTATGCGTATGAATATCCGTTTTCTGCTTTGTCGAAGGTGAGTACGGGCAGCCATGAGGCCATGGCAACATATCGGCTGACTTTGAACAAACCTAAAGGCGGAAGAAACAAACATAAGAGTATCAGAATATTGTAAGATAAGAACAGACAATAGACAATCAGGAAGATGATGAAGAAATTAGCATTCATATCGATCGCCATGATGTTACTGACGACCTCGTGCGGAAAATTGCTTTCCGGCGACGGCGGCGAATTGGTTGGCGTCAAGATGGCTTCGTTCAACGAGCCGAATCCTTATGGGATGGTCTTGATTAAAAGAGGTTCCTTCGAGATGGGACCATCGGATAAGGATAGCCTCTGGGGCTTCGATGCCGAAACGAAAGGAGTATCGTTCGAAGCATTCTGGATGGATGAGACGGAAATTACGAATGCGAAATACCGACAGTTCGTTTATTGGGTGCGTGACTCGATCATTCGGACCCGTCTGGCGGACCCTGCATACGGAGGCAACGAGCTGTTTATGATTACGGAAGACAAATACGGTGAACCGGTCACTCCGCATCTTGACTGGACGCGTCCGATTCCATGGAAACGCGCCAATGAAGATGAACAGCGTGCTATTGAAAGTGTCTTTTATACTCATCCTGTGACGGGTGAACGCGGGCTCGACGGGCGACAGATGAATTATAAATACGAATGGTTTGATTATACCGCTGCCGCTTTGCGCCGTAACCGTCTCGATCCGGCCGAGCGCGAACGTAATACCGATATCCAACCGGATCCCAATGCCGTCGTGATGATTTCGAAAGATACGGCCTACCTCGATACGGATGGGCGTCCTGTTAATCAGACGATCACACGTCCGTTAAGCAGTCTGTTTGATTTTCTGCATACTCATATTGTCAATATTTATCCGGATGAAACGAGCTGGGTAAACGATTTCAAAAACGCTTACAACGAGCCGTACCTTAAAATGTATTTCACGCATCCGGGCTACGATGATTATCCGGTGGTCGGTGTCTCGTGGGAACAGGCGAATGCTTTCTGTGTGTGGCGAACCGAATATTACAAGAAATCGGCCAACTTGCCTCCCGGACAAGTGATCGAGCCGTTCCGCTTACCGACAGAGGGAGAATGGGAATATGCAGCTCGCGCCGGCAAAAACGAAAACAAATATCCGTGGTCGACGAATGAACTCCAGAATGGGAAAGGTTGTTTCATGGCCAACTTTAAACCGGGAGACGGAAACTATACGGAGGACGGTCACCTGATTACATCGCGCGTTGCAACGTTTGCACCGAATGAGTTCGGATTGTATGATATGGCCGGAAACGTGGCCGAATGGACTTCGTCCGTTTACACCGAATCAGGACAGAACCAGACGAGCGACCTTAACCCCGACCTTCATTATAACGCGGCAAAGGAAGACCCCTATGCGATGAAAAAGAAAGTGGTGCGGGGCGGCTCATGGAAGGATGTCGCTCAATTTATCCGCTCCGACCGGCGTACTTTCGAATACCAGAACGAAACACGTTCCTACATCGGTTTCCGCTGTGTGCGTACACAAATCGGATTCTCTAACGCGAAAGGGAAAAATAAAAAGAAATAAACTCCAACGACAACAATACATCAGAAAGAATTATGGGAAAATATAGAAGATATAAAAACCGGATCGAAATGTTCCTTTCGTCCGAGAACGGAAAGCGAACACTGAATTTCGTATATAGCTGGGGAGCTTCGATTGTAATCATCGGAGCTTTGTTCAAGATTCTGCACTTGCAATATGGCAACGAAATACTTACGGTGGCGATGATTGTTGAAGCCATTGTATTCTTTGTGTCCGGTTTTGAGCGTCCCGCTAACGAATATCATTGGGAAGAAGTTTTTCCGGTCTTGAAGTCGAAAAATCCGTTGGACCGTCCCGATTTCAGCAGCGGAGGATCAGGAAGCGGTGAAGGACATGTGATTATCGGAGGCGGTGGAGGACACTTGGGAGGCGGAACCATTGTGTTGGGTGATTTGTCGGGAGCTCAGTCCGGTGGTGCTACGCTCACGGGCAATGCCCGTGCCGCTGCTCAGAATGCCGAGATTGGTATGGCGGCGATGGGATTGAATGTATCGGAAGAAGATACGAAGAGCTTGGCTAACAGCATCCAGAAATTGGGTGATGCGGCTGAGCAGATTTCCCGTATGGCCGATCTGACGGATGCGACGAAGACCTATATCGAACAAATATCGAGTGTTACGGCCAATCTGGAACGTTTCAATGTTGTGACCAACTCGTTGAGTGAAGTTTCCGATTCGCTCGTTCATTCGTGCGAGATGATTGCCGGATCGAAGAATGAGCATTCGGAGAAACAGACTGTCGGATATGTTCAGCAGATGGAGCAACTGAACCAGAGCCTTTCGGGATTGAACGAATTTTATTCCGTGCATCTGAGCGGCCTGCGCTCGCAGATGGATACGATCCAGCAGATTAATGCAGGATTGAGCCGTATCCGCGACATGTACGACAATTCCGTGATGGACAGCACGGCTTTCCGTAACGAGAACGAGCGGATGGCGCAGCTGTTGGCACAGCTGAATCAGGTTTACGGACGTCTGCTGCAAGCCATGACGGTCAATATGCCGGGGGGAGGAACGATGTATCCGCCTCAGCAACCTCCGTATCAGGGCGGTTATCCGCCGCAGGGCTATGCGCAACAACCTCCTTATCCTAATCAGCGATAAACAACGGAATGTTGATGGATTTGAACAACTATATAACCAATGATTAAATGGCAGGAATAGCAAATAATCCCAATTCACCGCGTCAGAAAATGATCAACCTGATGTATTTGGTGTTCATCGCCATGATGGCATTAAATTATTCATCGGAGGTACTGAACGGATTTGATTTGGTGGAAAGAGGACTGCGTGAATCCGCTACGATTGCCTCTGTACGGAACAAAAAAGCGTTGGAGACGATGGAGGCTGCCAATGCGGAAAATCCTGCGAAAGTGGGAGAATGGTACCGTAAGGCGATCGATGTCAAACGACAATCGGACGAACTGGTTGACTACCTACAGAATCTTAAAATCAGGATCGTGCAGGAAGCCGACGGGAAAGAGGGCGATGTCAATAAGATAGAGAATAAGGAGAATATGGATGCCTCGTCGGAAGTGATGACTGCACCGATTGTCGGGGAAGGGAAAAAGTTGAGAGAGCGCTTGGAAACGTATCGTTCAAAGGTAGTCGCTTTAGTCGACGATCCCGATTTGCGCAATATGTTACAACGCGTTCTGAGCACGAAAGTGCCGTCTAAGACGGGAGTAGAGCTTCGCTCGTGGGAGTCGATCATGTTTGAAAATATCCCTGTGGCAGCTGCCGTTACGATCTTGACGAAATACCAAAATGATATCCGTTATGTAGAAGGCGAAGTATTGGCAGACATTGCAAAAAGTGTCGATGTGGGCGATTACCGCGTGAACAAGATCGTTGCGCAGGTCGTTCCCAAGAGTCAGATCGTGATGAGCGGAACTCCTTATCAGGCGAATATCGTACTGTCGGCCGTCGATTCGACCCAGCGTCCTCAACTCTTTATCGGCCCTAAAGGCAGTGAAAAAGAGGTGAGCGATTACGAAGGCATCTATACGGTCGGTACGGGTTCTACCGGAACATTCCCTGTTCAGGGCTATCTGAAAGTGCCGGGCAAAGATCCGTACTACTTTAACAGTGAATATTCCGTATCGGCTAAAAGTGCGACGGTGGCCTCGGCGCTGATGCGTGTGCTGTATGCCGGACGTGTGCGCGAGAACGAGATTGATATTGCCGTGCCCGGCGTGGCCAGCGGCGATGTGACAGCCACCATGACGAACGGGCAGATCCGTACGGAAAACGGAAAAAGATATGCCGTTCCGAACATGAATGCCAAGGAAGCCGTGATTTCCGTAACGGCTCGTATCGGAGGCGTGCAGACCAAGATCGGCGATTATCCGTTCAAGGTGCGTCAGTTACCCAAGGCGCAACCGTACATCTTGTATACGGATGCCAACGGGGTGACGAAGAAGTTTACCGGAGGCCGTATATCGAAACGTGCCCTCGTGGAAGCAACGGGTATCATGTCGGCTATCGACGACGGAATCCTCGACATCGAATGCCGGGTGAAGAATTTTACGTTGACGTATTCCGATTCGATGGGGAACTCGCTGATAGAGGTGTCGCAGAACAACTCGTTTACCGATCGGCAAAAGAGCTATATCCGCAACCTGCAACGCGGAAAACAGTTTTATATCAAGTCGGTTTCCGTTACTCCCGAAGGAGTGGAGCAAGACCCGGTCGTTTTCGATGTAATCATTCAATAAATTGTAGAGCATAACAAGTAAAGATAAGAGATGATGAAACGGATTGTTTTTTTTACGGTTGTAATAAGTATGCTGACGGCCTTTTCGGGCGTCATGCTGCAAGCGCAGGATACGGGCAATACGCGCCGTACACCTCAGATGAGCCGGGGAGGCGATCGTAACCGGCAAAACCGGGACGAGAGTGGCTTGCCCGAACTTACCGTACGTGCGCAGCATCTTAACGAGCAACTGACGCAGAACATCGGCAACGCACGGTGGATGCGTGTGATATACCGCGAGCTGAACATGCTCGAAGAGAAAAATGCACCCCTCTATTATCCGGTGAATCCGAGGAACGGTTCGATGAATCTCTTCTCTTCCATATTTCAGTTAGTGAGCGAGGGAAAACTCAAAGCGTATGAATATATAGACGGTTACGAAGCGTTTGACGAGGAGCATCTCGTCGATTTTAAATCGGTGCTCGACCGTTTCTCCATCATGTATGAAACAGTACCGGAGCGTGACGGGAGGCAGCGTTTCGTGATCAACGAAAGCGACGTCCCTTCGGGCGAAGTCAAGGCCTTCTACGTAAAAGAAGCATGGTATTTCGATCAGAACAATTCCCTGTATGATGTGAAAACATTAGCCATCAGTCCGATTATCTTCTACGAAGGCGATATGGGTACCGAGCGTTCGCCTATGTTCTGGGTTGTTTACGAAGATGTCCGCCCTTACGTATCGAATACATATATCATGACGTCGAACACGAACAACGCAAAAACGTTTACGATCGACGATTATTTCCGTCGCCGCATGTTCGACGGCAAGATTATCAAGACCGAGAACCTGCTTAATATTCCGTTGCAGGCCTATTGTCCTACGCCCGACTCGCTGGAGCGCGAGCAAAAGAAAATTGAAGGCGAGCTGGTCGCGTTCAACAAAGCGTTATGGTTTCAACCCGATACGACCGCACAGGCAAAAGCGGCAACTTCCGGTAAGAAGAAAGCCGGAAAAACAGGACGCCGGTCGTCCGTAAAAGAGAAAGCGACCAACGAGAAAGAAAAAGAGACGAAAAAGACAAAAGCGCCGAAACAAAAGGCGGCCAAAGCGCCTAAGACGAAAGCAGAAAAGCCGGCTGCAACACGCAGCGTGCGGCGAAGAAGATAAAGGGACGGCTGTTTATACATCGCCGTTGCCGGTTTGTCGGTATGAGCGGCTGAGCACCGGCAGTGCTTCGGGACCCATGTTGAACAGCAGGTCTACCATGCTCAGGTCGGGCAGGAAACCGTGTCTTTCACGGAACACCTGATAGTAGGGCTGGGGATGAAAAGAAGGATCATCGTGCGGGTGGCGCGGATGGAAGGCATTCCGAAAATCGTTCGGGATGTCGGGCTCATACGTTCCGGTATGTATGATTTGTGGCCGCAGGTCAATCAGGTCGCAGATGAGGTGTTGCAAAGCCTCGTTATAATCCATCAGAAAAGTAAATTTCTTCTCGTAGAACGGCGCGAAATCATCGGCATAATATTCGAAGAAAGGACTCATGTTGTAGGCCGAGACTAATGCGTTCCAGTGCAGATGACGCCAGTTACCATGGTCGGAGATACGGATATCGCGTGTCAGGATTTTCGGTGCCGGAGATTTTTCGACGGGTACGGTCAGCTCCTGTATGCCGTTGGCCGTAGCGATCCGGCAGCGGTTGCGGAAGGTCTGTTTCCGGTAGTTCTCGCAGGTTTCGAGCTGTACGGTATCGAAGGCATACAGTTTGCAATAGTAGCTGACAGGCGCCAAATAGGCGGTGGAAAGGCAGACGATACTCATATCGCTTACTCGATACGTTTAAACAGCTTCTTCCGGTCGTTGCTGTACCAGCGAAACCATACGTTACCCTCGAT
This sequence comes from Tannerella sp., assembly GCF_052170195.1. Lineage (GTDB taxonomy): Bacteria > Bacteroidota > Bacteroidia > Bacteroidales > Tannerellaceae > Tannerella. Next base: position 96,070 of record NZ_JBQNAZ010000003.1, read on the forward strand.
TCGGGTTTCCGGAATCAGCCCGAAGTGTCGCGAATCGACGGCCTCGTCCTCATTATCCGAAAGCATCCAGTAATAGTTTTTCCGGAAAAACAGGTAACGTCTATGCCTGCCGTCTACATAGAGTACCCCGTCGCGGATCGACGCCCGGTTGCCGTATTCCGTGAGGATAGCCTCACGACAGATGAGCAGGGAGATCGAATCGATTCGGTAAAGGCTGTCTTTGGCCGGGATCACAAACCTGTGGCGACGACGTTCGCCGGGAAGCCATTCGATCTGCAGCAACCGGGGGAGTTTATCGCGGAGCAATACTTCTTCGCGACTTGTCAGGCGAAAAGTCAGGCTTAGCGAATCTTCTCCGGCGCTACGGTAGGGGATGTTCAGGCCGCGCATCAGTTCCATCAGCGGTTCCTTGATGTCTCTGCGGATGCGAAACATATTTTCGGTTGTCGGGAGTTTCGGATACAGACGTCCGGCGATGCGGAAGCCGTCTTCGTCGATGATGACGGTGTCGCCCGGCATCCCCACACAACGGCTTAGGAAGAGCGGGGCTTGACAGCCCTGCGTCCGGTGGCCTTTGAACAGGACAATCCGGCCCCGTCCGGGATTCGAGACGCTGCGGATTTTGTTCACGAACACGCGGTCGCCCTCCTGCAGCGCGTCGCTCATCGAACGGGTCGAGATACGGTACGAACCGATGCAGAAGAGATGCAGCCCCCATGCGATCAGGGCGGCGATCACCAAGCCTGTCAAGTATCGTATCAGCCGACGTGTCATTGTCTCTCCTTACAGCGTTTTTGATCAGTCGGAGCGTACCGTGCGGAACATCCGGCTCCAGCGGATGCCGCCATTGAAGAGGCTCCGGTCTTTGTCGAGCGAGAGCCAGATGAGGATCGGCTTCCCGACGATATGATCTTCGGGCACGAAACCCCACGAACGACTGTCGGCGCTGTTGTGTCGATTATCGCCCATCATCCAGTAGTAGTCGTATTTAAATGTATAGGTCGTAGCCGGCTGTCCGTTAATGAGTATCTGCCCGCCCCGTACTTCCAGTTTATTCCCTTCATAACTTCCGATGCACCGGCTGTAGAGTGCTAAGTTGCGTTCGTTTAACTCGATGGTTGCACCTTTCTTCGGGATCCAGATAGGACCGTAATTGTCGCGTGTCCATCCCGTGCGGTAACCGACCGGATATGTTGTGCCTCCTAATTGCTCGGGCTCTACTTTAATCTGCTTCACCGACCGGATTTTCTTCATGATCTCCAGCGCCTCCTGTGTCAGCGGCAGGCGATAGATCGGATTGTATCGTCCGTCGGTCGAAGTGAAGCCGAGAAACGGCAGATATTCGTAGTAAAACTTTTCCTCGTCCGATGTAGGGACGGAAACGAACTTGCGGTCGCTCTTACTGATGTCCATCTTGCGGAACTGCTCTTCAGTGAGCATCGCTCCGTCTGTTTCAACAAAGTAGCAAAGCTGCATCCGTGCCGGGTCTTTCTGTTTTTCTCCGTTAATGTACAGTGCATTGTTACGGATCGCGAGTGAGTCACCCGGCATCCCGACGCAACGCTTTACGTAATTTTCCCGTTTGTCTACGGGGCGATAGATAATGTCGCCGTAATAGTCTTTATTTGCATGCACCGCTTCCCGTCCGACTTCATTTACCAGCCAATAATAGTCGGGATTCTGCCATTTGAGCGCCACCGTATCGCCGGTAGGGAAATTAAATACGACAATATCGTTGCGTTTCACCTGCCCGAAGCCTTTTACACGCTTATAACCCCATCGCGGCCAGTCGAGGTACGACTTGCAGTTCAGTATTGGGAAAGTGTTCTGCACGAGGGGAAACGATATCGGAGTGTTCGGCACTCGCGGTCCATAGCTTAGCTTGCTGACGAACAGGTAATCGCCTACTAATAACGTTTTCTCGAGCGAGGGAGTCGGGATCTGATAATTCTGAAAGACGAACAGATTGATCAGGTAGACAGCTACGAGTGCGAACACAATATCGTCTATCCATTCAAGCGTTTGGCGTATTCTCTTATTCTTCGAGCGTTTCCATGCGCCCCATGGGATGAATTTCGTGAGGAAGATATCAACCAGTATGATCAGACCGAAGAGCATCCACAAGTTTTCCATCCAGATACAAAACAGGGTATAGAGCGTTGCCCAGATACCGAAACTGATCCATTGGCGTGTTGCAATTTTTTTCATTTCTACGTGTATATTATTTTTTCATTGTTCAACAGGAGAGAGATGAAGCAGATCATTCATTCCGAGGAAGCCTGTTTTCCCTGCGGTGAACTCTGCCGCAAGCACGGCGCCCAATGCCAAACCGGCACGACTTTTTGCGCTGTGGCAAATGCGGATGAAGTCCGTTTCCGAGTCGTACTCCACCTCGTGGATGCCCGGCACTTCGCCTTCGCGGACAGACAGCACGGCCAATTCTTCGGGGTGTTCGGCCTTGCCCGATACGCGGCGCGTCTTTCGGTCGATGGCCTTGAGGATATCGTCGGCCAGCGTGATAGCCGTTCCGCTCGGAGCATCTAACTTATGAATGTGATGCGTCTCGGTGATCTGCACATCGTAATCGGTGAAGCGGTTCATCAGTTTTGCCAGATAAGCATTTACGGCAAAAAACAGATTCATGCCGATGCTGAAGTTCGACGCATAGAAGAACGTCCGTCCTTCGTTGCGACAGATCGCTTTGACTTCGTCGAGCCGGTCGAGCCATCCGGTTGTCCCGCTGACAACGGGCACACCGGCCGCAAAGCACTGCATGTAATTATCGAATGCAGTGTCCGGTCTTGTAAATTCAATGGCCACGTCGGCGCTCCGAAAAGCTTCCGAGCGGAAAGCATCATGATGGTCGACATCAATAATTGAAACGATCTCATGTCCCCGTTTCAAGGCGGCCTCTTCGACGGCTTTCCCCATCTTTCCGTAGCCTATCAATGCTATTTTCATTTGCTTAGTTCTTCTGACTGATGATCGTTACCGTAAACTTTTTTCTCATAAAGGTGCAAATATAAGGATTTTGTATTATATTTGGGCAAAGTTTCCCAAAACTATTGCAAAATGAAGGAACGAGTCTTACAATACCTCTGGAAATACCGGCTTTACGACGAAGTCGATCTGCGTACCACGACCGGTGATCCGGTAACAGTCATTGATCCGGGCTTGACGAACACGGACGCGGGAGCGGATTTCTTCAACGCCAAGTTGCGCATTGCCGGAACGGTCTGGGCCGGCGACATCGAGATTCACAGTAAGGCATCGGACTGGATACGGCACGGACACGACCGGAATCCTGCATACGATTCGGTGATCCTGCACGTGGTCGGAGAAGACGACGCGTCCGTGTGCCGCAGTAACGGAGAAGTGCTGCCACAGTTAGTGTTGCATGTACCCGGAAAGGTACGGCAGAGCATCGACTGGTTGCTGTCGCGCGAGGGAGCGGTAGCGTGCGCCACACGGATTCATGAAGTCAGCCCGCCCTTCCTGTCGGGATGGATGAACGCGTTGCTTGGCGAACGTCTGGAACGGAAGACGGAAGACATCTTCAAGCGGCTGAAGCAAACGAGATATGACTGGAACGAAGTTTTTTATCTTACGCTGACCCGCAATTTCGGCTTCGGAACAAATAGCGATGCATTCGAGTGGCTGGCTGTGAGTTTGCCATTTAAATATATCCGGAAACATCGGAACAACAGCATGCAGGTTGAAGCGCTGCTCTTTGGTCAGGCAGGACTGCTCACCGCCGAGAAAGATGACGCATATTACGAAGCGCTTCGACTTGAATATGCGTTTCTGCAAAAGAAATACGGATTGAAACCGGTGGACGGTTTTCTGTTCAAAAGGTTGCGCACGCGTCCGGTCAATTTTCCGCATCTGCGATTGGCACAGCTGGCTTCCGTTTGGACACATAACGATACGCTTTTTTCCGAAATACTCGAAAACCCGTCGATAGAGAAATTGCAACAATGTTTTAATGTTCCTCCGTCGACCTATTGGGATACGCATTATCATTTTGATTTCCCCTCGCCGGCACGTAAGAAACCGATCGGTCTGCATGCGGCCTATATTGTGATGATTAACACGGTAGCGTCTGTTCTCTTTGCCTACGGTAAGCAGAAGCAGCAACCTGAATATGGCGAGCAGGCGCTGCGTCTGCTCGAACAGATACCTCCTGAACGCAACAGCATCGTTAAAGCCTTTACCGATGCCGGAGTGCCGGTCAAGAATGCCTGCGATTCTCAGGCGCTGATTCAGCTGCGGCGTGAATATTGCGACAAGCGGAAATGTCTCTACTGTCGCATCGGTTTCCGGCTGATCAAGAGCGCTGCAAAATAAATTTCATTCCTGCCTGCATTTACGTTATCTTTGCGGCTGCAAAAAGAGAAAGAACAGAGAAGACGGTAATGCTCGAAAACAGAGGAAAGAAGATGTTGTATCGGATCGGACGCATGATGCAAGGGGTATGGTGCTGCTGTGCGCTGGTTTCGTGTGCTAACATGGCCTCGCCCAACGGAGGACCATACGACGAACAACCTCCGAAGTTCGTGAGCAGTACGCCCGCACCCTATCAGACGGGCTACAAGGGCAAGCGGATCGAAATTCTGTTCGACGAACTGATTCAGATCGAGAAACCTTCCGAAAATGTTATCATCACCCCTCCGCAAAAAGAGCTGCCGAGCATACAGGTGATGGGTAAAAAAATTCGCGTCGAGCTGAAAGATACGCTGAAGCCCGATATGACGTACACGATTGACTTTACCAACTCCGTGTCCGACAATAACGAAAAAAACGTGTTCGAAAATTTCAGCTTTGCTTTTTCGACAGGCGAAACGATCGACTCGTTAGAGATTTCAGGCACGCTGCTTAATGCCGCCAACCTCGAACCGATGCCCGGTATCATGGTCGGACTGCATGCCAATCCGGCCGACTCCGCTTTTACGACCCTGCCTTTCCTGAGAACCTCAAAAACAAACGATCGCGGACGGTTTACCATCCGCAATATCGCCGAAGGGACGTATCGCCTCTATGCCCTGAACGATGCCAACCGCGATTACTTGTTCGATCAGCCCGGCGAAGATATCGCATTCCTCGACTCGCTCGTGACACCGACCTTCGAACTGGCCCTTCGTCAGGATACGGTCTGGAAAGATTCCGTTACCGTCGATACGATTTGTACAGTTGAGTACACACGCTTTCTGCCGGACAATGTTGTCCTGTTCCTTTTCAAAGAGAAGTTCCGCCGCCAATATATGCTTCGCCCCGAGCGTCCGCAGGCCAACCGCTTTGTACTCAAATTCAATGCTCCGGCCGACTCGTTGCCGCGCGTCACGCTGCTTGACCGGCCAACTCGCGATCCGTGGTTCCTGATGCAGCCGGCCGAAGGAAACACAGCCCTGCACTACTGGATCACGGACTCGATGGTCTGGAAACGCGACACGCTGCATCTGCAGGTCGACTACCTGAAAAGCGACTCGACGAACATGCTGCGTCCGCAGACGGATACCATCCATCTCACGCTTCGTAAGCAGCGCGTGCCGAAGAAACCGAAAAAAGGGGAGGCCGAGCCGAAAGTCTTCCTGACGCTTCAAACCAAAGCCTCCGGTACGATTGAAATCTACGATACCGTTTCGTTCGTATTCAACGAACCGGTTCTCGACCTGAAGCGCGAAACCCTCCTCCTCGAACAGCAAAACGATACGCTCTGGGCGCCTGTTGACTTCACGCTGCTGCAAGACAGTGTCGATCTGCTGAAATATCACGTCCGGCATCCGTGGAAATACGGTACGAGTTATCGTGTCACCATCGATTCGGCACGGTTGCAAAGCCTCTACGGGCATCATAACAATACCTACGAGACCTCGTTTCAGATCCGGAAAAAGGAGGAGTACGGGCATCTTTATCTCAATATCGAAGGAGTCGCCGAGCCGGCTTTCGTGGAGCTGCTCAATGCGAACGACGAGCCCGTGCGGAAAGGTCGGGTCAAAGACGGAGGCGTGCTGTTCTCAAACCTGCTGCCCGAGAAATATTATGCGCGGCTGATTGTCGATACGAATGAGAACGGAGTATGGGATACCGGCAACTATGCCGGAAAACAACAGCCCGAAACGGTGTATTATTCACCGAAAATCTATACGATGCGGACAAACTGGGAGATTGAGGAAACGTGGAATGTAACTGATACGCCCATTACTCGACAGAAACTGCCGGAAATTACGAAAAATAAGCCGAAAGATGTTACGCGAAAAAAACGTGATTATAAAGAAGAAGGCCGGTCGTCCGGACGCTCGTCGGGCGGTGCCATCGGACTGCCGTTCTAAGTATGTCCGCATTATGCTTGTGGTGAGCTGCGCGCTCCTGTTTGCCTTGCATACAAGAGCGCAATGCCTTCCCTCGACTCTGCCAATCAATCATGGTGAGACGGTGAACTACGACATTTATTTTAAATGGGGATTGCTCATGTCACGCGCCGGCGAAGCTTCACTCTCGTTCGGCAAGGCCACCTATCAGGGGCAGAGCGCATCGCGCTATCGGTTGCATTTCCGTACGGTGAATCTCTTCGAATCCGTTTACCGGATGCGTGACACGATGGATTGCTATTATGCCCCCGACTATTCCCTGCTGTTCAGCTCGAAGCATACGCACGAAAATCATTACCATCTGATTGACGAACTTACTTTCTCGTATCCGAACCGGCGCACCTCGATACGCTCGCGCCGCTATACGTCGACTGAAACGAAAATCGATACCACCCTTAACGTTCGGTCGGGTTGCGCGTTCGACATGCTGGGCGCCACTTTCTTTCTGCGAACACTCGACCGGAAGAAGCTCAAAACCGGAGATACGTTCCCGATGACGGTGGCCATCGGCAAAGACTTGGTGAAAATCAGCTGCCGCTATCAGGGGCAGGCTGTCGTTGAACGCGGAAATATCAAATACCGGACACTTCATTTCTCGGTCGACATTTACGATAAAGCCTTCACACAAACCAAGGCTGCTGCCGAACTGTGGATCGGTGATGATGATAACTTTATTCCTGTCAAAATACGTTCGAAGCTGAAAATCGGTTATGCCGAGGTACATTACAGAAATGCGTCCGGGCTGAAAGCGCCTCTCCATTGTCGCATTGAAACAAAGCGGTAAAAAAGATATCTTCAAAAAAATGTTTGATGGTATGCAAAAAAAATCCGTATCTTTGTTGTCGGACAAAAAGGAATGATGTATGTCGCACTTCATTAACCCGTTTACGGACTACGGATTCAAAAAAATATTCGGTCAGGAGGTAAGCAAAGAACTGTTAATAGATTTTCTCAACAGTCTTCTTCTTGGAGAAAGAGTGATTAAAGATCTGACATTTCTCAACAACGAACGCTTGCCCGGAGACGAGGATATGCGTGCAATTATTTATGATGTGTACTGTACGACCGACAGCGGAGAGCAGATTATTGTGGAGATGCAGAATCGTACACAGAGTAACTTCAAGGAGCGTGCGCTCTACTACGTGGCTCGTGCATTGTCGGAGCAGGGGCAAAGAGGAAGAGGCTGGCAGTATGCCGTAAAGGCTGTCTATGGTGTCTTTTTTATGAATTTTACATTCGAAGGAGAAGAGGCCAAATTCCGTACGGATGTGATCCTGTCAGACAGGGATACCGGCAAGATGTTTTGCGATAAAATGCGGCAGATATTTATCACGATGCCTTTGTTCGATAAGGATGAGCGCTCGTGTACGACAGATTTTGAACGTTGGATTTTTGTATTAAAGCATATGGAAACACTGAACCGAATGCCATTCAAGGCACGAAAGATGCTCTTCGAGCGTCTCGAGGAGTTATGTGATGTAGAGAATCTACCGGCAAAAGAGCGGCGTATGTATCAGCGTAGTTTGGATATATACCGGACCAATCTCGCCATAGAAAGCTATGCTAAAGAGCAGCAGGAAAAAGCATGGGAAACTGGGCTCGCAAAAGGGCTTGCAGAAGGACATGCTCAAGGACATGCTCAAGGACATGCTCAAGGACATGCAGAAGGACATGCTCAAGGACATGCAGAAGGGCGTGCTCAAGGACTCGCAGAAGGAATTCTTGAAACAGCGAAAAAAATGAAAGCATCCGGTATACCCATTGATATCATAAAAGGCTGTACCGGATTGCTTCCCGAAGAAATAGAAAAGCTATAGGAGGAAGTATAATACTGTAAATTTTAAAGATACGGCTCATCGTATAAGGTTGTTGTGAAATAACGGGGTGATGCCATAGCAAGCTTTTTTAGGGTTTGAAATCCCCTTGTACGGCATGTCCGCACAGGGGATTTCTTTTATTATTATGTATATCTCGTTACCCGACAAGAGCTTTTTTGATTCCTTATGTGTAACTTTGTCCGTCAAATGCAGTTGAAAGATGAAGATTCGGAAAACAAATGCCTTGCGTCTGGTAGAACAGGAGCAGATTCCTTATGAGACATTGTCGTATGTCGTTGATGAAAACGATCTGACGGCCCTACATGTTGCCAGGCAATTGGGGCAAGACCCTGCTCAGGTGTTTAAAACGCTCGTTCTGCGTGGCGATCGCAACGGGTTGTTTGTCTGTCTTATCCCCGGTAATACCGAGGTAGACTTGAAAAAAGCCGCCCGAATATCGGGTAATAAAAGTGCTGCCATGCTTCCAATGAAGGAATTACTCCCCGTAACCGGATATATTCGTGGAGGGTGCTCTCCGATCGGCATGAAGAAGCATCTTCCCACCTTTATACACGAAACATGCCGGATGTTTGATAAGATTTGCGTGAGTGCCGGCCGACGCGGTTTACAACTCAAGCTCTCGTCACATCATCTGACAGCATTAACAAGTGCGACTCTTGGAGATCTTATTGTGTCGACAGGAGACCTGCCGTAACCACCTTATTCCGGAGCGTAATTCGGGGCAAAATAGCATCCTTCTTGCGTAAGTTCTGATGAAGAGATGTGTTAAGATCGCTTTACCCAATGAATTCTGGTGTTTCTTTTATAAAAAAACACCCAAAAGATATTTGCATTTGAAAAAGAATCTTTTTATCTTTGCGGTGTTTAGGATGATAAGCTTTACCGGTGATAAGCAAAATGGAAACGAAGTACGGCAGATATAAAAATCGCAATCGGTATATATTATATGTACGCGAGGATGCAGATGGATTCTCCGCATACCGTATCTCTCCGTATATATGCACATCCGAAAGAGGAAAAAACCGTAAAAGACCGCACGAATCTCAAACTTTTTTGTCAGAAGGGCTTAACGGAACTGCGTGGTTGCTCTCAGAGTCATGCACGAAAGTAAAAATGCCTGCGTCCGTATGTAATAAAAATTACATACGGGAGAAAATAAATTTACATCCGTATGTAAGTTTACGCGCATCCGTATGTGGCGAAATTTATATACGGGAGAAAATTTACGCGCATCCGTATGTATGTAAAAACCGTAAAAACAAACCTCAATATTAATCCTATAAAAAACGTAAAAATCATGAAGTATAAATTAGTGCAGCGGAAAAACCCGCAAAAGCCCGCCGAACCGGGCAAGTGGTATCCTCAGGCAGTCAATGCCGGGAAAGTAACGGTTAAACAGATCGTAACCGATATAGCGGGGCGCTCCTCGCTCACCCGCGGAGATATTAACAACGTATTAGACAATTTCCTCGACCGGCTGCCTGCCTACTTGATGCTCGGACACAGCGTGCAACTCGGCAGCTTCGGGACCATTCGGTTGTCTGTCACCGGCGAAGGGGTAGACACGAAGGATAAGTATAATACAAAGAAAATGAACCCGCCCAAAGTTATTTTTACGCCGGGCGTAGACTTTAAGAATAACCTCGACGAAATCACCTTCGAACTCGTAACCGAGTAAGAGGATGCTTTTTGAAGAAGAAATGATAGTTAAATAGAAGATTTAGTTATTAAAAACAGAAATTATGAGTAAAAAATTAACAATTTTGTGGCTGATCTGCATAGCAATGTTTATGGCAGGCAGCGGAACCATGTGGGGGCAATACGGGGTGTTAGCTCCACAGAAGCATGTGCATAGCCATGAATGTAATGGCTCATGCGGAGACGCTCATTTGCCGTCGAAACCTGCTGAGATTTATTACACGGATTATTCCAATCAAAAAGAAGGTGTAAGCCTTAGACGTGATCATGCTCCTGGAACGGTCGATACCATTCGGTATGCTCAGGATGTTCAAGGTGAGTTCGGTGCCGGAGAATCTTCCAGAATTTCGCCTGCGCACCAGTTGCTTATTAATGCGGTGACTGCAATACCTTTTACAGGGGCAACGCACGATGCACCCGCCGGAATTCTGTTAGGTAGTCAGAATAGTAAAAACGTTGTAATCAAAACGTATTCCGGTGCCGGCTTTGCAATGGGATGGATGTCGGTGCTGAATGCATATCGGGCGAATGCCGCTATAATTAAACCTGCCGCGATTAACAGTTGGCAAGATGTAAAAAATATTCCGGGGCTGACTTACTATGATGAGCCTCATGCAATAGGGAATGGTTATAATATTTTTTCTTTTAACAAATATAATCGGCAAAAGTTTGTAATTAGTAATCAGCCTGGATACAGTCTAAATCCGTGGAACTCTCCAGACCCTACGGATTGGAGTGTGCTTGAGAACAATCTGAATGCGTGTGATGGTAGAAGGTATCGGAATCAAAATGTACCAAGTGCCGCTACTGGTCCTGCGATGGCTCCATGTCAGCGTTCCCTATTCGAGTTGCATTATTATCCGGAACCTAATGGAAAAGCGCGTATGTGGATTTATCATCATACAACCGATGGTGTCCCTTGTTTGACGGTGGGGCCTTCTGAGAAGCCTCGCTATTACTATACGAGCTCAATCAGCGATAAATATACGTTTACTTGGCCGGTAGAAACATTTGACGATAATGCTCTTACTTCTCTTGATTTCCCAATGGATGATGGTATTCCATTGGTTCAAATTAACGGGACAATGATGAAAAGTTCGACAGACTTGAGCAATCAAGTAAAGATGGCATCAGTAGTGGGGACAGAAGCGTATTCAATTGCAGCGAACAGTACAACCGATATGGGAGCCAATGCTGCGAATAGTGGCGCTGCAACAATGGCGAACTATAAGCGCCCGACAACTGTTCTTATCGAGAAAGGAGACAATGAAGCCGTACAGACATTCGACGAATTTACATATCGCGATATTAATTGGTGGTATACAACGGATACCGTTTATCCTCAACTCGGTTCTCAAAAAGTAGGTTCCAGTAGCTGTGGATCGGGAGAAATGACGTTTATCACAATTAGTCCCGAATGGCGTCGTCCGGCAGATCCGGTAAGAGGAAGTACCTTTATCGATGGCGCAATTGTGATTGCTGCAGGTGCGCATGTATGCGTTAAAAACAATGTCAAAGACGCAACCGCTGTTGCGGCAACTTCTAAAGTGGCTGCTAATCCGTTGGCTGATGAAAAGACGGATGCATTGTTGGTTCTGCCGAACGATGGTCGTTCTACTTTACGTGTAGGAGGAGATATCGACAGTATCAACATCGCGCATGATGCGACCCTTCCGTTTATACAAGCGAATAATCCTACTAACAAGTTCTATACGCAAGCAACTTTCCCGGTGAGTGCAACGAATATTTATTCTTATCCGGCCGGCGCATCTTTTGGAAATGGATTTACGTTTGCTCCGAACTCTTTGGGAGGATTTACGAATGCTGCCATCAATGTGAGTTTGCCCGCTCTTCCCGTTAATACCGAAGCCAGCGTATTAGGGGTTAATGGGAATTATAATTATAAAGCGAATAATGCCGAATGGCATACGAACCTTGTCCCGGGAGGAACTATGACTGATCATCCCGGTGTGATTGAAATCGGAACAAAAACAAGGGGATCTGGGCATATGCATATTTATTCGGGCGGTATGTTGAAGAACTTCGAGAGCTGTATAGTGAACAGTAGTTTCCCGATGCATTTGGGATGTCCTTCGAATTTAACGGGAGATGCGGCTGCCTCACAGTTTGTGCTTAATGGTACGCAACCGCTTCATATTATGAACTATGGTGTGGGACGTCCGGTAGTTGATGCATGTCTGGCCGACCTGTATTTTTACAAGGCTGCGACCGACAGTATTGCAAATGCCTTTACGAATGCTACGGATGATGGGATCATGCGTATACAGGCACTCAGTGATGCTGAGTTGAGAGCCGATGCTACGATTGATGCTACGCCAAGAGGAAATAATCTGTATATTTTATCCGAAGGAGGTAATGTAGTCACACAGAAGTTCAACTATAAGGGGGACCACAAGAATACGCTCGCTCAGGGATTGCTTACGCTTTGGGCGGAAGATCGTCAACCCGAACTTTTTGGAGGCTGTGCTAATGACTGGGCAACGAACCGCAACTCGAATCGTGGAAATGTTTATATTAATGATAGTATAAAGGTTAATCGTCCTGCGGCTCCGGCACCCGGAAATTTAAATACGGAAACGAATATGATTGCAGCCAATAATATCCGGACTGCTTCGTTTGAGTTTGAATCGCAAAATCAGGATCATGACACGACGAATATCATTTCGCGCAAAGGCGATATTTGGTTAGGCTACTCGATCGGCGCACAGGTATATGATGCAGTGGGCAATATAACAGCGAATACTTATAAATTCAGCGATAATAAGTTTACTTATAAGGTAAATGATGTTGCGAATGCAGGAGTACTGAATATCAAAGCCGGCTGGGATGAAACGGATAATGGCAAACGCTGGGAAGGCGGAAATATCTATTTCACGTCGATCAAAACTGAAATGATCGGCTCGGGTGCTTATCCGACGAATATTACAATTCCGTTCTCGAACGAATATTATTGTGGAAGCAGTGATCCGGTAACCGGTGATCTCCATGAGCGTAGAGGCGAAGCGATGCAACGTTACGAACATGCAGGTATCATCGGCGGAGTAGGCCGTTGCGGCAGGGAACAGGCTTGGAATGAATACGAAGGAAAATTCACCAATCCGATCGCGGAAAATCTGGCCGATCAGGTTATAGAACCGGCGTTAAAATATCAAGGCAATAACGGTGACCTGACGGTTGATGCCGGCCAGCGCGGTAATATCATTATGAATACCGGAACGGAAATTAATTTCCAAAACGACAAGGGAAGCGCATTCTTCCGCACACGCTTTGGCGATATCGACCTTCGCGGAAAAACGAATATACGTGGGCTGAAAGGCAATTTGTTGCTTCTTGCACAAACGGAAAATCTCAGCGACCTCTCGAAGGTAGGTCTGTGCGGTTGCGCCGAAGAACGCAATAACGTCTATGTACAAGATATGGCTTATACGCCGAACGACAGCGGAAGTATCTTTATCGCAGCAGACAATAACATCAAACTTAACTATGGCGGTCTGCAAAATAAGGGTACGCGCCACGATCCGTTCCTGAGCACGGATTACAATCCGGCTAATCCGGACGAAAAGATCGGAACAGACTATCCGTGCGGAACGGGCAAATATCATTGCGATATGGTAGACAATGAAAATCAGGCGCGTGAGCTTATACTTAACTTCTCCGATACCATGGGTATGGTTACCTCTTTCAATAAAGGCGGTTTTGCCGCTGTTGCATCCGACTATATTGATGTATATAAAAAGATGGAATATAAAGGTGGTCAGGGCGCAGGGATCGGATCCGTACCCGGTACAGGTACGCTGCACGGTGAAAACGTAGCCGGCTACGGGTTGTATATGAAAACTCAGGGCAATAAGAACAACTGGAATACGAATACTCTCAAGTATATACCCAAGTGTCCGATGGGTTGTGAGGGCGGATGCGATAAAGGAGATTTCCTGCATATGGTATCGCGTATGACATTCCATAGCGATGCTCGCATCTATGCGCATGATCAGAAAGTATATCTGGGCTCTCCGGTGATCGAAGTGTTCGGTGATCTGGAACTCAATACGAAAGAGAAGGATGGCACTCGCACGGAAATTGTGCTTCAAGCCGACAGTTTGATCTTGCACGACAGCTTGATCGTGAGCGGAGACAAACTGAAATATCGTTCGTGGAGCGGCGTCAATGGGGATAAACCGATCATGAAGTTCGGTTACAGCCGTCGTACTCCTCCGGTACAGGAATATAAGTATAAAGATATCGAATGCGCACCTTGCTACAGTTATATCCCGGGCAGTACGGACCCGAAACATATGCTCGATACGATTACGATCAAGTTCAAATACGGCGATACGTTTGTAGAACGTTTCAACACAGTAGTGTTCGACCATACGGTGCTGACGTTTGTGACCGACTCGTTCGACCATGTACAGGGACCTCCGATCTTGAATGCTCGCTTCTTTATCGATACACTTAAAGTCCGTAATCAGGTAGCCCTTTACGCGGATGCAAGACACGAACATGACGCTCACTTCGAATTGATCTCGGAAGAGCAGATGCAGTCTAAGAATTATGCTGGTGTGTATACACGACATTACCATATGGAACCGATTGGTGCTTGCGGTCGCAATTATAGTGAACTGTGGCTCTCGGACGACAAAGCGCTTGACGTGATCACGACCTCGACGTTCGGAGGGTTCGGCTACCAACACTCGGATGTGCATGTAGAAACAGAAGCACACCTGAACCCGGGCTTCACTTCGCTTCGTTTGCGCGGTCAGTGCTACGAGCAGAAGTGCGGAACGCTTAAGATGAAAGACCTTCGTCTTGACGGCGGTGCACAGCTTCATTTCTCGGTAGGTACGACGAAGGGTATCAACGGCGAATACAGCGATGCAATCGATGTAGATATGTTGACGACGTATGGTACGGTCGATGTAAATATCGAGGTTCGTCCGTGCGAAAGAATGGAGAACCGTTGCTATCCGATCATCTATTACAAATCGCAGACTCCGGGTAGCGTGAAGAACTTGAATCTTGTTCCGAAGAGAATGAAAATCAACGGTATGGAAGTTCCTCTTGCTCTTGATGTATCGCAAGAAGGAGTGGTTTATCTGTGTGTTGGTAATGCTGTAGTGCCTAAGACAGTTTACTCAGTAACGATTCCTTCGGTAGTGGGTGTAACGACAACGCCTCCGGCAGGTATCGCGTATACGCTAGGTCATTCGAACTTCGAATTCAGGGCGAAATATTCGACCGAGAAACCGTTCGTGGTACGTACAGACCGTATGTATAACGGATTGAAAGAAGTGCTTGAAGGCAAGAAAAACGCCAACGGCGAATATGAATATGTGATTACAGATGTTACGCAGCATATTGTGCTGACGTTCGGTCCGGACCATGTAGCAAATATGTCGATTGACGGTCCGGCCGTATGGTCGCATGGCGAAACGATTTACATCCGTGTAGAACGTGAGGATATCGCAAGCATTTACTCGGTAGCCGGTCAGTTGGTTAAGAGAATCGAACTGCCTGAAGGCGATACGCCGATCCCGATGCAACGCGGCGCGTATGTGGTAACACTCAAAGACGGCACGGTACATAAGGTTATTGTGAAATAACATTTATTGAGATCATAGCCATTTTGATGGTTTTAAATCCCCTTGTGCGGCATCCCCGTACAGGGGGATTTTTTGGTTATCAAAGCGGGAATGCTTACGTCTTTGTTGAGGCATAAGCATACGATGGATTGGATGAGTTACAAAATAAACTATCTTTGTCGTTTGGCCGGGAAGAGTGATTCGTTTTTACATATCCGGATTTCTGTTGAACGGGCAAACAGTATCAACAATTTAAAAATATCGTTTTATGAAAAAAACAATGTTATTAGCGCTGCTGTCGCTTTGCTTTGTGTGGACGGCTATGGCGCAGAATGGTATTTACGACATCACCGTCAAGGATGCCGAAGGGAAAGAGGTCTTACTGAAAGAGTACGAAGGCAAGGTGCTCTTGATTGTAAACACTGCAACGAGGTGCGGTTTTACACCTCAATACGAAGCGTTGGAAAAGCTTTATGAACAATACAAAGGGCAAGGCTTTGTCGTCCTCGACTTTCCCTGCAACCAGTTTGGCGAGCAGGCGCCGGGTACGATAGAAGAAATCAAAGACTTCTGCACCCTAAAGTACGGAACGAAATTCCCATTGTTTGAGAAGATCGAGGTGAATGGCGAAAACGAGTCGCCGCTCTATACGTATCTGAAGAGCCAAAAAGGCTTCGAAGGTTTTACCGGTTCGCGAGCCCATGCCATGAGTGCCCTGCTCGAGAAAAAAGACAAGGACTATGCAAGCAAGCCCGATATCAAATGGAACTTCACAAAGTTTCTGATCGATAAACAAGGGAATGTTGTAGCTCGCTTCGAGCCCACGGCTGGCATGGACGAGGTGGAGAAAGCCGTCCAAGCCTTGCTGTAAACAGTTTGAACGCATACCCTCAATGCTCCGCATTGGGCTGAACTAATGCATCCCTGCGGGGCTGTTTTCCAATTGTTAGTTGTTAATGGTTATTTGCCAGGTACATGATTCGACGTGTACCACACATAACAATGAACAATTGACCATTAACCATTATCATCGCTCGCACGGGGCACAAGGGCTGAAAGCCTGAATTAGTATCAGGTGTTAATGGTAAAGGGTATCTCAACGGTGGAATGATACGAATTTAATAGAGCGAGCCTGCATCTCTCGTTTTTGTCTGGCTTCATCACGCTTACTATCTTGCACACATTTTGCATATATACAAAAAAGAATTATCTTTGTGAAAAATAAAAAATAAAAAGTTATGTTAGCAGACACCAACCAAATCATCAAAGATGCCGAAACGAAAATGTCGTCGGCTATTCGCTATTTAGACGATGAGCTGGCACGCATTCGCGCCGGCAAGGCAAGCCCGCGTATTCTGGACAATGTCAAAGTCTCTTATTACGGCAGTATGGCGCCACTCGCTAATGTGTCGTCCATCACGACTCCCGACGCCAAAACGATCATTATCACCCCGTGGGAAAAACAGATGTTGAAGGAGATTGAGAAGGCGATTCTCTCGTCCGAAGTAGGCATTACCCCCGAGAATAACGGCGAAGTGATCCGCCTCGGTATTCCACCGCTCACCGAAGAGCGCCGCCGCTCACTCGCGAAGGGCGCCAAACAACATGCCGAAACGGCAAAGATCAGTATCCGTAATACGCGCAGGGATGTGATTGAGCTGCTCAAGAAAGCTGTTAAGGAAGGGGTGCCCGAAGATGCGGGGAAAGATGCCGAAGCGACTGTACAGAAGATTCACGATAAATACATCAAGCAAGTGGACGAACTGTACGCGGCGAAAGAAAAAGAAATCATGACCGTTTGATGCACGGCCTTGTCGTAAAGAATACCGGTAGTTGGTATACGGTTCATACCGACGATGGGCGATCTGTCGATTGTAAGATTAAAGGATCGTTTCGGCTGAAAGGCATTCGAAGTACGAATCCGGTCACCATCGGCGATCGGGTCGAAATCGAAGAGAACTGCGAAGGAAGCGCGTTTATTACGGCAATCGGCGACCGCCGAAATTATATGATCCGGCGGGCATCGAACCTGTCGAAGCAGTCGCATATTCTTGCGGCGAATATCGACTTGGCCTTGCTCGTCGTTACAATTCATTATCCGCAGACGACAACGACTTTTATCGATCGTTTCCTTGCCACCGCCGAGGCTTACGGGATTCCGGCCTTACTCGTCTTCAATAAAATAGACCGTTATGACGCCGACGAGCTTGAATATCTGGAAGGGCTGATGACGCTTTATCGTACCATCGGGTACGACTGCATGAAGCTTTGTGCTACGTCGGGCGAAGGAATCGATGCGTTGTCGGACAAGATCAGCAACAAGATTACGCTGCTGTCCGGGCACTCGGGTGTCGGGAAATCGACGATTATCAACAAGCTGCTGCCGCATGCCAAGCTCCGAACGAAAGATATCTCCGAGTATCACAAAGCGGGTGTTCACACCACGACGTTCTCCGAAATGATTCCGCTTCCGAACGGAGGCTATCTGATCGATACGCCCGGCATTAAAGGCTTCGGTACGATTGAGATGCAGGGGGTAGAAGTGGCGCATTATTTCCCCGAGATTTTCAAACATTCGGCCGACTGTCGGTTTAGCAACTGCACGCATACCAATGAGCCGGGCTGCGCGGTGCGCGAGGCCGTCGAAGCACATTACATCAGCCAGTCGCGCTATAAAAGTTACCTCAATATTCTCGAAGACAAAGACGGCACGAAATACCGTGAGGCCTATTGAGGATCGTTGCTCAGACGGCCGGCAGACTCATGCCCGTAATCTTGCGATACAGGTCGAGGGCGTAGACGTCCGTCATGCCCGAAATATAATCGAGCGCGCACTGTATCTTCCCGTATGTGGTAGGCGCTTTGATGTCATACTGACCTGGTATGCGGCTGAGGAGTAACCGGCTGTACGCGTGCTCAGGATGGAGCACGGCATCAATGACTGTCTCGAGCAGGTATCCGAAGATATGATAACCTGCCAGTTCCACGTCGACCACTTCATTCGCGACGTAAATTTTCCGATAAGCCACCTCCGAACACGCCTTATATGCCTTGCGCGCCTGTTCGTTGATACAGTCGATCAGCGGTGCATGGAAACTTCCGTCGAGCAATCCTTCCTCGTTTTCGATAAATACCTGCGTGCACTCGTCGACCAGCAGTCCGATGATGCACGAACGGAGGTAGGCGATCTGCTCGTTCGTGTCGTCTACCATGACCATCGTATGTTGGATATCATTCAGGCGTTTTCCTTCAAAAAAGCCGAGCAGCAGCCCGATGGCCTCTTCGCTTGTCAGCAGACGTAATTTGTGGGCGTCTTCGATATCCATAATCTGATAACAGATATCATCGGCGGCCTCGACCAGATAGACCAACGGATAGCGGACATAGGCGTCGGAAGCGTCGGGCTGTTTGGGGATGCCCAGCTCTTCGGCGATGCGGCAATACGTTTCTTCTTCGGTCTGGAAGAAGCCGAATTTTTGCTTCGCGGAAGCGTGTATCGAGGCATAAGGATATTTGACGATAGAAGCAAGTGTGCTGTATGTTAGGGCAAACCCGCCTTTTCGACGCCCGATAAACTGGTGCGTGAGCAAGCGTATGGCGTTGGCATTGCCTTCGAAGTGTACGAAGTCTTCCCATCGGCCGCTTTCGGCACGTACGAGGGCTTCGAGCTGCCGGCCCGCACCTTCGGAGAAGAATGCCGAGATAGCCCGCTCTCCCGAGTGCCCGAACGGAGGATTTCCCATGTCGTGCGCCAGACAGGCCGCTGAAACGATCGAGCCGATCTCTTGCAGGTTGGCGGCCTCTTCTCCGTATTTCTGCATCAGACGTGTTGCCACATTCGTGCCGAGCGATCGCCCGACGCATGATACTTCTAAGCTGTGCGTCAGTCGGTTGTGTACAAAGATGCTGCCGGGTAGAGGAAAGACCTGCGTCTTGTTTTGTAACCGCCGAAAAGGGGAGGAGAAGATCAGTCTATCATAATCGCGCTGAAAATTTGTCCGTTCATGCTTCCGTTCGTGGTAAGCCTCAATGCCGAGGCGCTTACCGGATATTAATTCGTTCCACTGCATACTTGTTCTGGTTTTAATCAACTCCGAAATCTGTCTTTACTTCTTTGCTTCGAGCATGCAAAAATAACATAATCCGAAGTATTTTCAGACAGATGTTGTTCGGAAAACAATCTTTTCAAGCAATGCAAATGATCAAAATTATCTTCTTTAAGCTCGCGCAGGGGGGAGAAAGCTTCTAAATTCAGCTCTTTTAACAGTAAACAAGTGATGACTGCCCTTAAAAGCGTTTTCTTTAACTCCGTGAGATTATAAAAGTCTCTAATGTTTTCTATTTTAAGCGTTAATAAGTGGCGAAGGCTCTCAAAAATGTATTCTTTGCACATTTGTAAGTCGGTAAGATGCTTGCTCAAATTTGAGGCAGGCCGGAACAAAGATGGTCGATGTTAAAAGACAAGTCTATGGGTGAGCTAAAAATGTGTGCGAATGTTAAAAATCAGAATGGAGGCGAAGCAAAAGCGGGAATGATTTCCGATGTGCTTTCGGATTGCTATGCGAAAGGGACGATAAATATCGGCCTGATAATTTTTTAAATCCCTCAATAATAAAATGACATTTTGTCATAAAAACAAGATTTTGTGCGTCTTAGATGAATTGTTAAAGATAAGACAAAATGACATAAGATTAAAAAATGAGTCTATCTTTGCGCGGTTTTTTTAATAGGTACATTTATAATCAATCAAAAAACGTATGAATAAACATCTATTTATGTTTGTGCTCTTTTTCTTAGGCACAAACGTGCTGCTGGCACAAAAGAAAGTGAGCGGCGTCGTGAAAGAAGCCGATACGAACGAGCCGCTGATCGGGGCGACCGTTGTGGTGAAAGGAACGACGAACGGTGTCATTACAGACTTGGACGGTCATTACACGATCGATGTGAATGCGAACGATGTATTGCAGTTCGCTTATGTGGGTCTTGAAACTCACGAAGAAACAGTAGGCGAACGTACGGTGATTAATGTGTCGCTAGCTTCTTCGTCCGTCAAAATTAACGAAGTGGTGGTTACGGCCATGGGTCTCGAGCGCAAAGCGAAGAGCTTGACCTACGCGACACAGCAAGTAGGAGGAGGCGAATTGACTCGTGCCAAGGAGACGAACCTGATCAACAGCTTGCAAGGTAAAACGGCAGGTTTGGTCATCACCCCCAATTCTACCGGTGCGGGCGGATCGTCTAAACTGTTGATCCGCGGAAACAAATCGGCGCAGGGTAACAACCAGCCGTTGATCGTAATTGACGGTATTCCGATGGCTAACTCGACAACGACACAGATGGAGGGCGAATATGGCGGACGTGACGGAGGAGACGCTCTGTCGAACCTTAACCCCGACGACATTGCGAGCATCAACGTCTTGAAAGGTGCTTCGGCTGCGGCTCTGTACGGAAGTATGGCGGCTAACGGCGTGGTGATGATTACCACCAAGAAAGGAGCTGCAGGAAGCATGCGTGTAGACGTATCAAGCAATACGACGTTCGAAACACCTTTAGATGCTCCGAAGCTGCAAAGCACGTATGGAGCAGTCGTATCAGGCTCAGGCGCGCTGGCGCAGGACAGCTGGGGCGAAAAAATCAGCGGCGAAGCCAAAGGAGCGAACCGTCTCGATGAATTCTTCCGCACAGGGATGACCTCGATCAACTCTGTATCAATCAGCGGAGGGTCGGAAAAGAACCAAAGCTACGTTTCGTATGCCAACACGTCGGCAAGCGGTATCATGCCGACCAATACGTTTACCCGCCACAACATGATGGCTAAAGAAACATTCAAGTTGTTTGACAATAAAGTAACGGTTAACGCCTCGCTGAATTATATCATCCAGAAAGGCCGGAACCGTCACGAACCGGGGCAATATCGCAACCCGTTGACCGGGCTCTATACGTTCCCTGCTAATGGTGACTTCCGTCAATACAAAAATGAATTTGAAAAGTACGACGAAGTGAAGGGTTATCCCGTTCAACAATGGTATCGCGAGGTAAATCAGGATTTCAGCGCCAATCCGTATTGGGTGCTGCACCGTAATCCCCATACCGAGAAACGCGACCGTATGATGGCTTCGGCAAGCATCCGCTACAATATTACCGACTACCTGAACATTCAGGGACGTTTGAACTACGACCGCATTGCCGATCTCTATGAACGGAAGATTTATGCTTCTACTTCGACTACTCTGCATAACGTAAACGGCGAATACCGTCAGGAACGTGACGACAGCCGCCAGTTTTACGGCGACTTGATGGCCAACTTCAACAAGACCT
The DNA here is from genome assembly GCF_052170195.1 of Tannerella sp. Taxonomy (GTDB): domain Bacteria; phylum Bacteroidota; class Bacteroidia; order Bacteroidales; family Tannerellaceae; genus Tannerella. Next base: position 117,892 of record NZ_JBQNAZ010000003.1, read on the forward strand.
TCGATGCGTGGAGCGTGACAGCCTCGATCGGAACAAGCTTTACAGACCTTAAAGAGACAGGAGTCTCTTTAGCTACCAGTGGCGATGTCTATATTCCGAATTTCTTTCATCTTGCCAATGGCTCGAAGAACGGAGCCGGCAACAAACGCAATAAGACACAGAAGCGCCTCAATAGCGTGTTCGGTACGGCACAGATCGGATACAAAGACATGCTTTATCTGGACGTGACGGGACGTAACGATTGGTCGTCGACCCTCTCGTACACACCGAACGTATCGTACTTCTATCCGTCGTTCGGATTGACGGCGTTGATCAACGAGATGACTACTCTTCCCGAAGCATTCAACCTGTTGAAGGCACGCGCGTCGTACTCGATCGTCGGTAACGATGTGCCGGCTTATACTACAAATCCGACACATGAGTTTTCCAATGGATCTGTGAAGTTTAATACAGCGATTCCGTTCACCGAAATGAAACCCGAGAAGCTGAAATCGTTGGAGTTCGGATTTGACCTTTCAATGTTCGATAATCGTTTTGAGATGGACTTTACTTACTATAAGACGAACAATACGAATCAATACTTTGTTATGTCGGTTCCGGCAGCAACAGGATTTAGTAGATACTATTTCAATGCCGGCGATATTCAGAATTCCGGTTTCGAAACAACCATGAGCTGGAGACAACCTATCACAGCTGACCTCTCATGGAAAACTTCGTTCAATCTCTCGTACAACGACAACGTCATTAAGAAATTGGACAACCGCACAGGCATCAAAGAGTCAGACCGCTTGACTTATGTTTCTTTAGGAAGTATAATGGGGTATGATATGCGTCTTCTTGAGGGGGGATCATATGGCGATATTTATTCGAAAACAATACAACGTAAAGATGGGGTTATTACGGTAGATAAAGATGGTGTGCCACAATTTACGAATGACTTTGAGAAAGTTGGTAACGTCAATTCAAAATGGAATCTGGGCTGGAGCAATTCATTCAACTATAAAGATATGCAGCTTTACTTCCTCATCGACGGACGTATAGGAGGTAACTTTATCGATGCAACGCAAGCTGTGTTGGATACATACGGTGTATCCAAGAACTCAGCTGATGCGCGCGACAACGGTGGAGTCGATATCGGTAACGGAACGAAAGTGGATGCAGCAAAATTCTATCAGGCTGTTGGTTATAAAGGAGTAGGCGGGGGCTATTATGTGTATTCGGCCACGAACTTTCGCTTGCGTGAATTGTCGATCGGTTATGCTTTCCGCAATCTGCTGGGTGCCGGCAAAGACCTTGGCGTAAGCTTGATCGGGCGTAACTTGTTCTTCTTCTACAAAGATTCGCCATCCGATCCCGAAGTGTCGATGTCAACGTCAAACGGTTACTCCGGATCGAACTATTTCGCGCTGCCGGCTACACGCAGTTTTGGTATTAATTTGAAAGCAACATTCTAACATAAAGTAATCATATATATGAAAACAAATAATAAATTCAATCTGAAGAACGGTCTGCTGGCTGCCGCCATCATGGTGTTCGGCACAACGGCATGTACCAACAATTTTGAAGAACTCAATACGGATCCGATGGGACTGAATTCGTCGCAGATTCAGATGAAGTCGTTTATGCAAGAGGCTCAATTATCAATTTATTATAACCAGTCGAATGGAAACTGGGAATATCAATTGATGCAAAACCTTAATGCTGATTTGTATTCCGGTTATCTGGCCATCCCGACTCCTTTTGCATCGAATAATAATAATAGCCTATATTACATGGTAGATGGTTGGAACAACCTGAACCTTAGTTATGGTTTACTACATGTGATGAAACCTTGCGCAATGATTTTAAAAGCACAAACGGCTGACGATTATATTGCTATCGCCAAGATACTGAGAGTAGCGGGTGTATCTAAAGTTGTTGATACATACGGTCCTATTCCTTATTCCAAAGCAATGCAAGGAGGGTTGGTTGTTGAATATGATACAGAGGAGACGATTTATAAATCGTTCTTTGAAGATCTGGCGGATGCAACACAGCGACTGACTGCGTTTATCCAAAAGAACGGCGATGTAGCCAGTCGTCTGAGCTTCGACCTGATGTGCGGCAAAAGCCACACCACCTGGTTGCAGTTTGCCAATACGCTGCGTCTGCGTCTGGCTATGCGCGTGGTAAAAGTAGCACCCGATCTGGCAAAGAAAGAAGCCGAAGCAGCTGTAGCTAATCCTTACGGTCTATTGGAGAAAGTTAATATCGAAGTGAAGGACCAAAATACACGTAATCCGCTGATGGTGATCTGTCGCGATTATAACGACTGCAGCATCAGCGCTTCGTTTGAGTCAATCCTGAAGGGCTACAATGACCCCCGTCTGGTTAAAATGGCCTTGCCTGTAGGATGGATGGATAAGGGAGATATCAAAGACAAGAGTGGGAAAGAAACGAACTCGATCGGTAAAATCTACGGCGTTCGTAACGGTTTCGAAGTGCCGTCGGCCGGTGAATATAAAATGTATTCGATCCCGATGGTTAACACAGATGGCAAAGATCCCATGTCGACGGACTATCCGCTGCCGATTATGAAGCGTGCCGAGTCGTATTTCCTTCGTGCCGAAGGCGCATTGCGCGGATGGGCCATGAAAGGAACGGCCGAAGACTTCTATAAGGAAGGTGTTCGTGTTTCGTTCGATGATTATAAGGTCTCGGCCGATTATAATGCCTACATTGAGGGTACTACACTTGCTGCCGACTATGTAGATCCGCATAACCCGGCGTTGAACATGAAAGGAATGAACGACGTCCCTGTGAAATTTATGACCGACGGAACGAACGAGCAAAAGCTGCAACAGATTATCACGCAGAAGTGGATCGCCGGATTCCCTGAAGGATTGAACGCATGGAGCGAGTATCGTCGTACAGGCTATCCGAAGCTCTTCCCGATTGTCAACAATAGGAGTAAGTATCCTGAATTGACTACGTTGGGTATTCGTCGTCTGCCGTTCTGCCAAGATGAGAAAAATAACAACAAGGTGGGGTACGAATCGGGGCTAAAGATTCTTAGTGGACGAGGTGGAGATGAAATCTCTACGCGTCTCTGGTGGGATACCCCTGCAGGAAACTTCTAAAAGATTTTTGGAAGTGTCGGAAATAAGAGAGCTGTCTCAAAAGGAGGCGGCTCTCTTTTCGTTTCGGATAGATGGCCGAATCGGTTGTTGAGAACCGGTTGGTAGGAACTGGAAACATTGCTTAGTTTCCATATTTTCAAGTATGTTAACAGGTGGCAGGGTGAAATGATGGTGGCTGTATACCTCAAAAAAAGAGAGCACCCCCGGCAACGTGCCGACGATGCTTTCATCCTCTGTTTTATGTAAGCTGTGGAGGATGTTAACGTATAGGTTTACCTTCGAGAATGGCCTGCGTATCCGACGCGATCATATATTCTTCGTCGGTCGGGACAACAAGGACTTTCACCCGGCTCTCCGGTTTGCTGAGAACGATTTCACGGCCTCGCTCATTCTCGTTCTTTTTCGTGTCGAATTCGATGCCGAGAAACTCCATGTTTTCGCAAACCTCGGCACGTGTAGTCCATTGATTCTCGCCTACGCCACCGGTGAATACAAGGATGTCGAGCCCGCCCATCGCCGCCGCATACGCGCCGACATATTTTTTGATACGGTAATTATACATCTTGAGAGTCAGGATGGCACGCGGATCACCGTTATACATCGCACTTTCGATATCGCGCATATCGGACGACATTTCCGAGAATCCGGCTACCCCACTCTTCTTATTGATCAGGGTTGACAGCCCTTCGGCATCAAGCCCTTCCTTATTCATGATAAACGAAAGCGCTCCGGCATCGACGTCGCCGCAACGCGTACCCATCATCAAACCTTCGGTTGGGGTCATTCCCATCGATGTATCGATTGACTTACCGTTCTTAACGGCCGTGATGGAGCCGCCGTTGCCGATATGTGCCGTAATGATGCGCTGGGTTTCGTAAGGTACGCCGAGGATCTCGCAGGCACGACGCGAAACGTATCGATGGCTCGTTCCGTGAAAGCCGTAGCGACGCACACCGTATTCCGTGTACATGCGGTACGGCAGGGCGTACATATAGGCATAATCGGGCATCGTCTGGTGGAAAGCGGTGTCGAATACTGCCACTTGCGGGGTGCCCGGGAGGATTTTCTCCATCGCTTCGATACCGAGCAGATTCGCCGGGTTATGGAGCGGAGCAAGAGCGGAACATTCTACCACTTTCGCAAGCAGCTCTTTGGTGATTAATACACTCGAAGCAAACTCTTCTGCTCCGTGCACGACACGGTGACCCACGGCGTCAATCTCCTTGAAGCTCTGAATGCACCCATAAGTAGCATCCGTTAATGTATTCAGGATAAATTCGATCCCTACCTCATGGTCGGGAATGTCTTTTTCGAGTACGACTTTCTCTCCGTTCTTGTCCGTAAACTTCAGGAATGAACCTTCGAGACCTACTTTTTCGAGTCCTCCCTGTGCCATTACCTCGCCGGAGGTCATGTCGAAGAGCTTATATTTGATCGAACTGCTGCCGCAATTCAGCACTAATGTTTTCATACGCCTTTCTCCTTCTTTTGTGCGATGGCCTGATTGCACGAAATCGCCGCCATGTAATACAAATCATCAACTGAGCAGCCGCGCGACAAGTCGTTGACTGGCGCTGCCATACCCTGTAAAATCGGTCCGACGGCCTGTGCACCGCCCAAACGCTGTACGAGCTTGTACCCGATATTGCCAACTTCGAGCGACGGAAACACAAGCACATTGGCTTTTCCGGCTACCTCGCTGCCCGGCGCTTTATGTGCACCCACTGCCGGAACGAGTGCCGCATCGGCCTGTAGTTCTCCGTCGATCTTCAGTGTCGGCTCCATCTCCTTGGCCAGCCTTGTCGCCTCAACGACCTTGTCGACCATCTCGTGCGAGGCGCTGCCTTTCGTCGAGAAGCTCAGCATCGCGACGGTCGGTTCTACACCGGCCATGGCACGTGCCGTCTGCGCCGAAGAAATCGCGATCTGTGCCAGCTCCTGCGCTGTCGGATTCGGAATTACCGCGCAATCGGCGAAGATCAGCAGACCATCCTTTCCGTACGACGAATCATTTACAAACATCAGATAAGCTCCCGATACGCAATTGATACCGGGAATTGTGCGGATAATCTGTAGTGCCGGACGAAGCACATCGCCCGTCGTATTGCGGGCTCCCGCAATTTCACCATCCGCATCGCCTGCCTTGATCATCAGGCAACCGAGGTATAACGGATTCTCAACTAATTGAGCCGCTTTTTCGGGTGTCATCCCTTTGGCCCGACGCAATTCGAGCAGCAAGTCGGCATATTCTTGTTTCTTCGCATGATTCTTCGGGTCGACGATGGTCGCCTTATCAATATGTTTCAGTCCGAAATCACCGGCTAACCGGTTAATCTCTGTCGGCAAGCCGATCAGGATAATGTCTGCTACTCCGTCGGCAATCAGGCGGTCGGCGGCTTTCAATGTACGTTCTTCCGTTCCTTCCGGAAGCACAATGCGTTGCCTGTTTGCCCGGGCACGCTCTACGATACTTTGAATTAAATCCATGGAATAAATACTTCTTTATATTATTATGTTACGTAAGTTCTTCTATGATATGTGTATTATTTTGCTACAAATGTACTAAAAATTGCAAAGTAGAGTTTGCAAAAAGAGAATTATTTATGGAACGGCCCTAAATTCAATTTATTTAACACACTAAATATCCTTGTCGCCCGACAAGATTTGCTGTAAATCTTCGGCAGAGAGGTTGATGCTGATCTTTCCGTTATGCGCTACGGATATGCTCCCTCGCTCTTCGGAAACGATAATGACAATGGCATCCGTTTCTTTCGACATTCCCACGCCGGAACGATGGCGGAGCCCCATTTCTTTCGACAGTTTCAAGCTCTGTACGACGGGAAGAATGCAACCGGCCGCTCTGATTTTTCCGTCTCCGATAATCATGGCGCCATCGTGCAGCGGACTGTTCTTGAAAAAGATGTTTTCGATCAGGCGCGTATTGACATCGGCTGTGAAGATTTCGCCGGTATGGATATACGCAGATAAATCCATCTCGCGCTGGACCACGATCAACGCCCCCGTTTTTTTGCGTGCCAGATTCATACACGCCAATACAACCGGGGTAATATATTTTTGCTGCTCTTCTGTTTCCGTATCTTTTCTGGAGAATATTTTTGCAAGAAACTTCCATCCGCGGTTCGAACCGAGTGCGACCAGAAAGCGACGGATATCATCCTGAAAAAGAATAACCAATACCAGAAAACCGACACTGATAAACTTATCGAGGATGGCGCCCATGAGTCGCATCTCCAGTACCTGAGAAACCAGTACCCAGACGATGACCACCGATACGATTCCGCTGAAGACCGTAAGCGTCCCTGAGCTTTTCATCAGCTTATAAATCTGGTATGTAAAGAACGCTACCAGCAAGACGTCTAACGCGTCTTTAATTCCGAAAGAGACCCACATAGTGTTTGATTAAGACGGCATGAGTTGTTTTACGATTTCTATGGCTTCGGCAGCAGCCTTCACATCGTGCACGCGCAGGATGTCGGCGCCGTTCAGGAGGGCATACGTATTCAACACAGTCGTGCCATTCAGACTGTTCTCCGGAGTTGTATTCAATAATTTATATATCATGCTTTTTCGAGATATCCCGACCAGTAGAGGCGTGTCAAAATGGAGCGAAAATTCAGCGAGCGATCGCATCAGTTCATAGTTTTGTTCGAGAGTTTTGGCAAATCCGAAACCGGGATCGAGAATCACGTCGTTCACTCCCAACTGTCGGAGCATCCTGACTTTTTGAGCAAAATAAAGCATGATTTCTTCCATCAGATCGTCATAGTCCGTTTGCTGTTGCATGGTCTGAGGGGTCCCGCGCATGTGCATCAGAATGTATGGCACCTGAAGTGACGTGACCGTTCCGAACATCTGCGGATCGAGCATACCGCCCGAGATATCATTGATCATGGCCGCCCCGTATTCTTCGACAGCGCGCCGCGCAATCGCCGCGCGAAACGTATCGACCGAAACGGGAACATCGGGATAATCCTTCTGCATCCGCTTCAGAGCGGGTTCAATCCGTTGCCATTCGTCCTCCTCTGTAACCTCAGCCGCATCCGGACGAGACGAATATCCTCCGATGTCGACGATTATTCCGCCTTCGGACAGGATCGTCTCGATGCGCTGTGCTACGGCGGCCTCGTCTGCCTGACGGCTTCCTGCATAAAACGAATCGGGCGTCACGTTCAGAATCCCCATGACAACCGGCGACTTTAACGATAACAACCGTCCGTTCAAATTGATTGATTTCTCCTTCATTCAGGCTTCCTTTTTCAAAAGTTTCCCCACAAAAGTACGGAAATAATATTACTTTTGCGTGATAATTGAACAGGAAGATGAATTTAGATGATTTATACGCTCTTTTCCGAAAACACCCTTGCGTCACGACCGATAGTCGGAATTGTCCTCCGGGCTCCCTCTTCTTTGCGTTGAAGGGTGATACCTTCGACGGGAACCGTTTTGCAGCACAGGCTTTGGAGTCGGGATGCGCTTATGCCATCGTCGATAATCCGGCCGAGCAGATGAGCGACCGAATGATTTTAACGGATAGCGTACTCGATACCCTGCAACGCCTTGCAACGCTTCATCGCCGAAAGCTCGGGACCCCCATCATCGGTATTACCGGAACAAACGGCAAAACAACGACGAAAGAATTGCTCGCCGCGGTACTTTCGGAAAAATACAAGACGCTTCATACACTCGGGAATTATAATAATCATATCGGTGTGCCGCTTACCTTGCTTCGCCTTACGGACGAACATGATGTGGCCGTGATTGAGATGGGCGCGAATCACCCGGGCGAAATACGTGCGTTGACACAGCTTGTACAGCCGGATTACGGCTTGATTACGAACGTCGGGCAAGCACACCTCGAAGGTTTCGGCTCGTTCGAAAATGTCGTGCGAACAAAAGGCGAACTGTACGACTTCATGCGTGCGGGAAGCAAAAATATCTTTATTCATCAGGAGAACGAATGGTTGCAGGGAATAGCGCACGGACTGGATAAAATCGCTTACGGTCGCGAAATGCACGATGACACATTCGTGGCGGGACGAGTGATCGTGAGTCATCCGTTCCTCTCATTTCAATGGTGGCAGAAGGACGGATATTTACATACCGTCAACACGCAGCTGGTGGGTGATTATAACTTGTGGAACGCATTAGCGGCTATCGCTGCCGGACGTACGTTCGATGTGCCTGCGGAGAAAATCAATCGGGCGATTGCCGGATATGCGCCGACAAACAACCGATCGCAGTGGAAGAAGACAGCGCACAATACCCTGATTATCGATGCGTATAACGCCAATCCGAGCAGCATGCGCGTGGCGCTTGAAAACTTTGCCGCATGGGATGTTGCTCCCAAAGCCGTTATCCTCGGTGATATGCGTGAACTGGGTAAAGAAAGTCAGGCATTGCATGCCGATGTGATCGAACAGCTGAAAGCCTGTCACTTCGACAAAGTGTTTCTTTGTGGCGAACAGTTTATGACCGCCGGCGGGAAGAAGTATGACGGTTTTCCATCGGTCGAAGCGTTGGAGGCTTACCTTACAACTAATCCATTATGCGGTTATCATATTCTGATTAAAGGCTCTCACGGGATGCATCTCGAAAAAATCGTCGGGCGATTGTAGGTATAGAAATCTGACCGGTCGACTTGCAAACGATGGTCGGTTCGGTATGACAAAACATCACCGGAAAACATATCCGGCAATGGCTGCACATGCTTCGGCATCGGCCAGAGCATGATGATGCCGCTTCAGGTTAAAACCGCAAGCTTGGGCAACCGTGTGCAACTGATGATTGGGAAGTTCGGGCCACGCCTTCCGCGATGCACGGCAGGTACAATGGAATATGTAGTCGGGATAATCCATGCCGTACACACGAAACACAGCTTTCAGACAACCCTCGTCGAAAGAGGAGTTGTGTGCGACGAGCGGTAATCCCTCGATGTGCGGTGCGATCTGCCGCCAGATAAACGGAAAGACCGGTGCCGTATCGGTATCTGTCGCTTTCAGTCCGTGTATTCTTGTGTTCCAGTACTGATAGTAATTCGGTTCCGGCTGAACCAAATGATAAAACGAATCGGTCATTCGTCCGTCTCGCACAATCACCACCCCGATACTGCATATACTGCTCCGGTGTTCATTGGCTGTTTCCACGTCAATCGCTGCAAAATTATTCATGCTTTTTTCTCTTATCCGAAATCAACGAAACTCTTCGGTTGCCCTACTACTGAATTTTCCGACAAAGGTAGTAAACAGCCTCCGGAATATAGCGACTCAAGTCAACTGAAACTAATGGTTTGCAAGTGAATTGTCGGATTTTTACCTTCTGTTCGATAATATTAAAAGTATTTTTCGCCTGATGCTCGACGACGAAAATATCCAAAAATAATTGTATGTTATAAAACATGTTTTTATCTTTGCGGCTTCATCCTGAAAAAAAGCGTTTTTTTGGATTTTAATAGGCAATAGATTTTTTAGGTAAAACAGATTGATTTAGGTTATGAAAAAAGTAGTATGTACAATAGTCGCTGTGTTGAGTATATCCGCAGCAAGTTATGCAAAAGACGCAGCAAGTTATGCAAGTTGGAACTTTGACGTCAATATGAACCAACTGAGCCATTATCTGCAATTATCTTCCGGACAGGCTGATGAAGTGTCCGATATCTGCGTTCATTTTACGGATCAGATGAGATCAGCTTCTTTCTCGTCACAAAAAAACCGAAAGGAAAAGTTTCAGAAAGCCGTCTATGCAAATTTGAAATTAATGAAGTCTACTTTGACGGAAGAGCAGTATCGGAAGTATGTTCGACTGTTGAATGTGACCATGCAAAACAATGGAGTGACATTCTGATCTCCGTTTGTTTATACAAGATTGAAACTTTCGTTCACGGATGTTGAACGGAAGTTTTTTTATGGTCGGATGCTCGAAATCACCTATCTTTGCGGCGCCTGTTTTAGTAAGAGCAACTCTATAATGGACTTCTATAATGAACGAAGTACAAACGTTTCATCGTATCATGATCCGGTTGATTAAATGCAGTATCGTTTTGATCCTGTATTTCTTCCATACGTCCGGAACATTCGCTCAACAGATGTTTCGTCCTGTATCGCTTGAGGTCGTTTCTGCCTCACGCCGCTCTCCGGCCGACGACACCCTGTCTTTCATGATCCGGAAAGAACGAAAAACATTCTTCGACCGTCAGGCGGTCAGAATCGGATTGGCTCCGGCGATATTTTTCACAGCCTCGGCGCTCACGTGGGGAGAGCGGGAAAGCATCCGGAGCAAACGAAATCGCTACATCCCCGGTTTCAGGAATGTCTTCGACGATTATATGCAATACGCTCCGGCAGCGGCTGTTTACGGCATGAAACTTGCAAAAGTACGAGGGCGCAATAGCATGCCGCGCACCCTCCTTTCTCACGGTACAAGTCTGGTTATTATGGGTGCAATCGTCAATTCCATCAAATATACGGCTCAGGTGGAGCGGCCTGACGGATCGACACGAAATTCATTCCCTTCGGGACATACAGCCATGGCGTTTACAAATGCAACCTTCATGCACAAGGAATACGGGATCGTCAACCCGCTGTACAGCATCGCAGGATATTCGGGGGCGACTTTTACAGCTTTGGGACGCAGCCTGAATAACAGACATTGGATGCCCGATATACTGGCCGGTGCGGGAATCGGGATTTTATCGACTCAGCTCGGCTATTTTTTTATCGACAAACTATATGGAAACGAAGGGGATCATATCGGGCTGTTGTCTCGTGTCGAAGGAAACGGTCATCCTTCGTATCTCTCGGTCAAGTTAGGCAATGCCACAGCGATGCGCAACCTGATGGGGCTGCTGGAGAATGGGGCACGCACCAAACTTGGCTTTGAAAGCGGATTTGAAGGGGCATGGTTCATTGGCCAGCATTGGGGGATAGGAGGCGAATTTGCTTTTATGAGCTTTCCGGTCAGCCCATCGGATTTGCTGGACGAAGATTCTCCCGAGCTGGGCAAGGTAAAGCTAAAAACCGAATCCATCGGCACGCTAAACCTCGGCATAGGCCCTCATTATGCTCTCGGACTGGGGCATCAATGGCTGTTTATGGCTAAGGCCGAGACCGGATTGGCCTTCGGGGCAAAAGGAAAAATGCTTTATGAAATAGAAAAAGAGTATCCCGGAATAGAGAGAGAAGCAGAGATGTTTTCCTATAAACCTCATACGGCTTGGAGAGGATGTGTCGGTTCATCGATCACCTACAAATTTCATGATGAGCTGGGGCTTTCGTTTTATGCCAATTATAATTATTCGAGGCCAACAATCCGTTTCAATCTCAGTGAGAGTTTGAGGGAAACGGAAGATGAGAATCTCAGGATTGAAGCCGAGCAAACGTTCGACTATTTAGGTATCGGCCTGCGGCTCACTGCCTTTTTCTGAAAACAAAAAAACAGCGTCATTTTTCTGTGTGGAGGAGTAATTGTTCCTGCTTTTTCGTATCTTTGCGGCGGAATTGAGCGGCTGTGGTGTAATTGGTAGCCACGTCAGACTTAGGATCTGATGCTTCACGGCGTGGGGGTTCGAGTCCCTTCAGCCGCACCGACGAAAGGGTGTGTCAAAACGCAATGTTTGGGCACACCGCTTTTTTTTATCCCTTTCGTTTCCGGGTTGTTTATCCCGCATTTCCCGCGTATTGGAAAGACGGGAAATTGATCGACGATAAACCGGTCGATTGGGATTGTCTTTCTTCCGTTGTCTCATTGAAACAAATCACAACTGTGATTTATTACAAACAATTTGCGGGGAATAAATCTTCGCACAGATTTATTACAAACAATTTGCGGGAAATAAATCTTCACACAGATTTATTACAAACAATTTGCGGGAAATAAATCTTCACACAGATTTATTACAAACAATTTGCGGGGAATAAATCTTCACACAGATTTATTACAAACAACGATGCGGGAAATAAATCTTCACGCAGATTTATTACAAACAATTTGCGGGGAATAAATCTTCGCACAGATTTATTACAAACAACGATGCGGGAAATAAATCTTCGCACAGATTTATTTTTTTCGTTCCACCTGTACCATTTTATACATTCTGTCCGAAGCGCGGATACGTTCGGTGGTCTTGATTGAGAAACGCTCGCCTTTTACGGCCGACGGAACGGGTTTCAGGTCTACGCGTATCTCTTCTACTGTCTGAAACAACGCGCCTGTCGTGGGGCCGGTGATCAGGATCTCATCTCCCACTCGCAGTTCTCCGCTCTCCATCTCGAACTCGGCTACGCCAAGCCCTGTAAAATACTTGATGCCTCGTGCGATGTACTCTTTTCGTTTCGTAGCGCTCGATCCGTAATGACTGTTCCATTCGCCGAGCCGCTGTCCGAGGTAATATCCGTCCCAGAAGCCGCGGTTGAAGACCGATTTCAGCTGTTCGTCCCATGCGGAGACCTTTTCGTCGGTAAACGAACCTTCGCAATATGCCTGTACGGCCTCCTTGTAGCACGATGTGACGATATGCACGTATTCCGGTCCGCGCGCCCGACCCTCGAGCTTGAACACGCGCACGCCCGCATCCATCATCTTGTTCATAAAATGAATCGTTTTTAAATCTTTGGGCGACATGATGTATTGATTTTCGACATCGAGTTCGATATTTGTTTCCCGGTCCTTTACGGTGTATCCGCGTCGGCAGATTTGCATGCAGGCGCCACGATTCGCGGAGGCGTTCATCTCATGAAGGCTCAGGTAGCATTTGCCCGAAACGGCCATGCAGAGCGCACCGTGGCAAAACATCTCGATGCGGATCGGCTCACCTTTCGGACCGTAAATTCCTTGTGTGCCGATGGCGTCGTAGATGGTGCGTACCTGTTCGAGATTCAACTCGCGTGCAAGCACGACGACATCGGCAAAACGAGCGTAGAATTTCAGCGCCTCCGTATTCGAGATGTTCAGTTGGGTCGAGAGGTGTACTTCCTGCCCGATGCTGTTGGCATAGGCCATCGCCGCTACATCGGCCGCTATGATTGCGGAAACGCCGGCTTCCTTCGCTGCGTCGATGATGGTGCGCATGAGCGGCAGGTCTTCGTCGTAAATCACGGTATTCACCGTCAGGTAGCTTTTTACGCCATGTTCATCGCAGATCGAAGCGATCTTGCGCAAGTCGTCTGTGGTGAAGTTATTCGACGAGCGGGCACGCATGTTCAGCCCCTCGATGCCGAAATACACCGAATCGGCTCCGCCCTGAATGGCTGCCATCAGTGATTCGTACGAACCGGCAGGGGCCATGATCTCAAAATCGGATATGTTACATTTCATAAGCATACAAGTTAGTTTATGGGGATATCGGGATGATCGACCGGAATGTCCGGGGGGATATTATAAGAGACGAACCGCTGTGTGGGGTAAGCCCACCGGATGTCGTCGTGTGCTTCGAGGGCCGTCAGGATATCTTCCCAGATGGCCGATTCGGTGCTTCGTATCTTTCGCGGTTCACAGAGATAGCGCCCTGTCAGACGGATACCGTTTTCGACAAGCGTAAGGTACACGATCGGTGTGAGGTGTTGATAGTGTACATAATACATTTTGCTTGCCTCACAAAGCCCTTCTTCGGCCGATTGAACCACATCTGCTCCGTATTTGTTGAGAATTTGCAGAAGAATCTCTTTTGTTTTCGTCCAGTTGCTATCGAACGTGATACGTATCTGTACCTCGTTCCAGATGTATTTGAAGCCCTGATCGTAGTTGGCTTGCGGCATCGTGAATACCCGCCGGTTGGGAATATGGATGATGCGTCCCGTGCTTTGTTCGGCATCGATACGGTTACCCACTTCGAGAATCGTGAATTGAAAGAGCCGTATGTCGATGATGTCTCCTTTATCTTCGCCGATCTGTACACGATCGCCTACCGTAAAAGGTTTGCGTATCACGATAAAGAGCCATCCCGCCATATTTTCCAGCAAGTCTTTGAGGGCAATGGCAATCCCGGCCGAGAGTAATCCCAAAAACGTACCTACGTGACGAAAAGCGTTCACCCAGACCATACCGATCAGGATAATCACCGTGATCGGAGCCACGAACGACATGATTCGTTTCCACAGATAACGGCTCTTGTGATTGTTCGTAGTCTTCCACACCAGCCTCAGGATGATAAGCCGGACGAGCCATACCAATAAGACAATAATCACAGAAACAATGATTTTCTCTTGCGTATCGGAATCGATACCCAGCGAAAAAGGAGAATTCGGAAAGAGAGTCTGCATACGTAAACCAAAACAATTTAAAGTCCAAAAATACATAATTAAATTCAGACCGGCATAAAAATTGCTTGCAAGGCCATCGTTTTCTCCCTGTGACGAGAACAATGATCCCTCGCTGATGGTTGTACGATAACCCCGGATTCCGCGATAGAAGAAAGTTGTTGAGGGGTTTAGATGTTGATCTGTTTGCTGAGCGCTGACGGCTGTAAAAGCCCTGAAAGGGCGCATTAATTCAGCCCAATGCGCAGCGTTGGGGAAAAAGGCATCGCATCTCGGCGGAGGGCTGTTAATTCAATTGTTAATTGTCAATGGTCAATTGTTATGCGTGGTACACGCCGAATCATGTATTTAGAAAATAACCATTGACCATTAATTTCGTCCCATGGGCCTCGGGCGGTGAGCCGACGGAGCAGCGAGCAGGGCGAAAGAAAATCAGGCTGTCCGAAGCGAAGCGAGTTACCTGATTTTCCGACCTGCGAGCGTCGCGAAGTCGTGTGAAGCGCACGAAGCCTTGACCTTTTGGTTACTTTTGGGTCAAGCCAAAAGTGACAAAAAAGAGATTCTTCGCTTCGCTCTGAATGACAAGGTAGGGGAGAATTACGAATTACAAATTACGAATTACGAGCGCCCCCTTTGTCATTCCGAACACAGTGAGGAATCTCGCGGGGAAAAGGAGGAGATTCATCTTTGTTTTTTTAACGATATCAAAACGTAAAACAGATGGAAGGATTCGACAAGGCCGATAATCGTGCGTTATAGGGCTTTCGGTTTTTGTAAGCCGCGAATATGCATTCATTCATTCTCGACAAATTTTTCTACCTTTGCCCGGCAAACAAAACAGAAAGCATGAAAGTCAAAATTATCAATACATCTCACCATCCGTTGCCACAGTATGCAACCCCTCTTTCGGCAGGGATGGATGTACGTGCCAACCTGTGCGAACCGGTCGTGCTCCGTCCGCTTGAACGCCGGTTGATTCCTACCGGCTTATTCATCGCACTGCCCGAAGGATACGAGGCTCAGATACGTCCGCGTAGCGGACTGGCGCTCAAACACGGGATTACGTTGCTGAACACGCCGGGTACGATCGACGCCGATTATCGCGGCGAGATCGGCGTTATTCTAGTGAACTTGTCGAACGAACCGTTCACAATAAACGACGGCGAGCGGATTTGCCAGATGGTCATTACCTCCCATGCGCACGTGATATGGGAGCCCGAAGAAATACTCGACGAAACGGAACGAGGCGCCGGGGGGTTCGGACATACGGGAAAGGAGTAAGATAAAACGGAATACTGATAATCATACGACCATTGAATAAAAAAAGAAACATACCGTTTAAAAAGAAGGTCATATCCGGGAAGGCTCGGCAGATCGGCCTCCTGTGCTTATCTCTGTGGGTCGGCATACTCTCGGCTGCACCACATGCTCCGCTGAAGAAGAAACCATTGCCGGCAGCTATACAGCGCAAGGTCGACTACTTTTTCTACGAAGGGGTGAAACTGAAGAACGAAGGGAAATATGACGCTGCGTACGAAATGTTTTATCACTGCCTCCAAACGGATTCTACGGCAGCCGCGCCACTCTACGAACTTTCGGCTTTCTATCTGCAGCTCAATCAGCCCGAGAAAGCTGCCGTTTTTCTGCGGAAAGCAGTCGAGTACGCCCCTTCCAACTTCCATTATAAATTGGCGCTTGCTTCCCTCTCGCTCAACATCGGCATGTATGGTGAAGCGGCCGAGATTTATCGCGAACTTGTAAAGACTTACCCGGGCAAAGTGGAACTGAACTACTATCTCGCCGAAGCGCTGACCCAAGCCGGAGAGATTGGCGAAGCCATCGACCGGTTCAACGATCTGGAGAATGCTGTCGGGATGAACGAAGCGCTCTCGACGCAGAAATACAAGTTGTACATGCAGATCGAAGAGCCGGAAAAAGCGTTCGGCGAACTGAAAAAGCTGGCCGACAAATATCCGTCGGATGCACGGTATCCGATCCTGATCGGGGATCTCTACCTCCAGCGGAACGATACGGTAGAAGCATACGAATATTACCAAAAGGCGCACGGTATCGACCCGTCGAATCCATATTATACCGTTTCGATGGCCAACTATTACGAGCAGGTGGGTGATCATGAAGCCGCCGAAGGACAGATACATACGGCTTTAATCAATAAAGACCTCGATGTAAGCACGAAGATGGGTATTCTGGCCCGTTACATTGGCCAGCTGCAACAGTCACGCAACGGAACCGAATCGGCCAACGCACTTTTTCAGACTCTGCTCGAGCAACATCCCGAAGATACGGAACTGAAACTCCACTACGGCAGCTTGCTGGCGATGCAAGGAAAAACCGATGAGGCGCAATTCCAGTACCGGCTGGTTACCGAGATGGAACCCGACAATGAATCGGCCTGGCAGCAGCTGCTAAACTTGGCCTTCCGTGCCGAAAATATTGACGAAGCCATCCGCATCTGCCGGAAATGTCAGGAACTTTTCCCCGAAGCGCCGGGATATTATTTCTACCTCGGCATCGCATATTATCAGCAGAACGATTACCGGAAGGCGCTTGAGACATATCAGGAAGGGCTGGCCAAGATACCCGAAGACAATCGACCGCTGCGATCCGACTTTTACGGTCAGATCGGTGATATCTATTATCGGATGAAACAGGTAGAGGAAGCGTTCAACGCCTACGAACAGGCGCTTAAATATAACGACAAGAATGTGCCCGTGCTAAACAACTACAGTTATTTCCTGACGCTTCGTAAACGCGATCTGGATAAGGCCGAGCGCATGAGTGCCCAATGTATCAAGCTGGAGCCGAATAACCCGACGTATCTCGATACGTATGCGTGGGTCTTCTTTATGAAAGGGAACTATACGCTCGCGCACATTTACATCCGCAGTGCGCTCGAAAAAGATACGACGAACAGCGCTGAACTCGTCGATCATTATGGAGACATCCTCTACATGACGGGCGATAAGGAAAAAGCCCTTGAACAGTGGAAGAAAGCGCAGGAGCTGGGCAAAGACACGGAAATATTGAAACGCAAAATAGCAGAAGGAATCTATATCGAAGACCCGAATGAAGAATAAAAAAATATCACTTAATCCGTTGTGGCTGTATGTGTGCGTCGTCCTGAGTGTTCTGCCGGCAGGATGTCGGACGGTAAAAGAGGCAGCAGGCGAAGCGGATGCCGCGCTGAAGGCTGAAACGGAATTTTTCCGTACCCTCGATGAGCAGTCGCTTCGCTACCGAACTCTTTCAGCTAAAATACAAGTCGAGTTCACTCCGGCTTCGGGCAAGGAAGTCGGCTCGCGTGCACAACTCAAACTGCGTCGCGACGACCGGCTGCAAATCTCCGTCCAGCCATTGCTCGGTATCGAGATGTTCCGGCTTGAAGTAAGTCGAGACAGTGTCAAGGCGATCGACCGAATGAACAAGCGCTACTTCGCCGAATCCATCGCCGACCTGAAAGCTCGCAAGCATCTCGACTTTACATTCGATAACCTGCAGGCACTCCTCACCAACCGCCTCTTTCTGCCCGGCAAACAAGCCGTCACTCCGGATGACCGCGGCCGCTTCGGCTGGGAACGGATACCCGCCGGCTATCGCCTTCAAACGTCTGATGCAACCGGTATGCAGTACCGTTTCTTAGCCGATAACGAGGCTAAACTTCGTACTACCGAAATCACGGATGCCGACAAGCATACCCTCATGTGGGATTATACGAATTTCCGTACCGTCGAAGGGCAACTCTTCCCGATGGATATGCTCGCGTCGTTACGTGACCATAAGTTATCGATACGATTTAATAAAGTTGAAATTAACACACCCGTCGACCTGAAATTCATCATTCCCGAAGGGTATGAACGGGTGACTCCGGAACAAATCCTCAAAGCTCTGTCTCAATGAAACGCATAGGCCTGATACGATATGTTTGGTATGTCGGTTACCTCGCTCTGCTGCTTTGCGCGGGTCGTGTAACTGCACAGACGCATACGCTCAGGCAGCTCGAAGCGCAACGGCAAGCGGCACTTCGCGAAATCGAACAGACAACCCTGTTGCTTAACGAAGCGCGTGCCTCAGCCCAGACATCGCTCAACCGCCTGCACCTGATATCGCAGCAGGTGATCGCACGGAAAAAGGTGATCAGTCTCCTCAATCAGGAGATCGCCGTGCTCGATAAGCAAATCGCTGATGCTACCCGTGAATTGGCTGTATTGGAGAAAAGTTTGAATGACCGGAAAGAACGATATGCCCAATTAGTGCGGAATTTGTACACGCGGCGTGCATCGCAACACCGGTTACTCTTCGTACTCTCGGCCGATAACTTCGCTCAGTCGCTCCGCCGAATGCGTTATCTGCGCGAATATGCGTCGTGGCAGAAAATGCAGGCGTTACTGATTGTCAGAAAACAGGAAGAGCTGGATAAGAAACGGGAAGAACTGGGGCAGACGCGTACGGATAAAGTAGCTTTGCTCGATGCTCGCGAGGAGGAAAGCCGGAAACTGCAACAGGAGGAATCGGAACAGAAAGCGGAAGTACAGCAGCTCAATAAAAAAGAAAAAGACTTGCGGCAGAAGTTGGTACAAAAACGACGTCAGGCCGAAGCGTTGAATCGACAAATCGAGAAGCTGATTGCTGAAGAAGTAAAGAAATCGGGCAAAGCATCGAGCGGAAAACGGAAAGCTGAAACAAGCGGGGGATATGCCATGACGAAAGCAGAACAAAAACTTTCGGCCGACTTTGCTTCGAACCGCGGTCGACTGCCTTTTCCTCTCAACGGAAAATATCGCATCATCTCCACTTTCGGAGAGCATCAGCATCAGGAACTCAGGCATGTGCGTACGAACAACAACGGTATCGATATCCAGACTACGAGCGGGACGGAAGCACGTGCCGTCTTTGATGGCGTGGTGACACGCGTCTTTGTCGTTCCGGGTTATAACAACAGTGTCATCGTGCGACATGGCAACTACCTGACCGTTTACGGCAACTTGAGCCATGTCTATGTAAAAGCCGGCGACAACGTGACAACCCGTCAGAGCATCGGAAAAATCTATACGGATACGGAGAACAATAACGAGACCGTGCTCCACTTCCAGTTATGGAAAGAAAAGCGTAAGCTCGATCCTGAGCTGTGGCTCGACTAAGGCTTCCGGTGTTTCGCATGTCCGGTCAAAAAGTCAGATTAAGAGATCAGTCCCCAGTTCATTTTCCGACGGAAGAGCGAGCTGAGCCGATCGCGCAGCAGCTTGTGTTCGGGCTTTGTCAGGTCGGGATCGTTATCGAGTATTTTTTGCGCTGTCCGGCGGGCGCGTTGGAGGATTTCTCCGTCGTGTGCAAGATTGGCGATCTTCAGAAACAGCCCGTCGCCGCTCTGTTGCGTCCCTTCAAGGTCGCCCGCGCCACGCAGTTTAAGGTCTTCTTCGGCAATCTCGAAACCGTTGTTTGTCCGAACCATGATTTCGAGTCGCTTGCGTGTCTCGTTACTCAACTTGTACGATGAGATCAGGATGCAGTAGGACTGTTCGGCACCACGCCCTACACGTCCGCGTAACTGGTGAAGCTGCGCCAGTCCGAAACGTTCGGCGCTCTCGATGACCATCACCGAGGCGTTCGGGACATTGACTCCCACCTCGATAACAGTCGTAGCCACGAGAATGTGCGCCTCTCCGCCAACGAAACGCTGCATCTCGGCGTCTTTCTCTTTCGCTTTCATCCGGCCGTGAACCATGCACACCCGGTATTCGGGAAACACTTTTTTGAATGTCTCGAACCCTTCTTCCAGATTTTTATAATCGAGGTTTTCGCTTTCTTCGATAAGCGGATAGACTACATAAACCTGCCGTCCCTTGCGAATCTCGCTCCGTAGAAACTCATAGACGGCCGCTTTTTTCGTATCGTAGCGATGAACGGTTTTTATCGGTTTTCGGCCGGGAGGCAATTCATCGATAACGGAGACATCGAGATCGCCGTAAAGCGTCATGGCCAAGGTGCGCGGAATGGGTGTAGCTGTCATCACAAGTACATGAGGTACAAATTGGTTTTTGACCCATAATCTCGAACGTTGTGCCACGCCGAAACGGTGCTGTTCGTCGATTACCGCCATGCCGAGGGCTTTGAAAACAACCGTCTCCTCGATAAGCGCATGCGTACCGATCAGGATATCGACCTCGCCCGAGGCTATGGCAGGCAGTAAGGCGCTACGCTGCTTTTTCGTCGTCGATCCGGTAAGCAACTCGACCCTCACATCCATGTCTTTCAGAAACTCCTTTACCGTGGCCAGATGCTGATTGGCCAGAATCTCGGTCGGAGCCATCATACAGGCCTGAAAGCCGTTGTCAACGGCGAGCAGCATCGCCATCAGGGCAACGAGTGTCTTGCCGCTGCCCACGTCGCCCTGCAACAGCCGATTCATCTGTTGTCCGCTCTTCATATCGGCATGAATCTCACGCAACACGCGTTGCTGTGCACCGGTCAGCCGGAAGGGCAGATAATCACGGTAGAACGTATGAAAAGCGTCGCCCACTTTGCGAAAGGCAACCCCGCTGAGCTTGTTTCGCCGAAGCGTTGCCGTACGCAGGATGTTGAGCTGAATGTAAAACAGCTCATCAAATTTGAGACGTTGCTGCGCCGCCTGCAACGTTTGTGCCGATTCGGGGAAGTGTATGTTCTTGATAGCTTCCGAGACAGACATCATCTGAAAGTGCGTCACGATGGCTTCGGGCAATGTTTCGGGAATCTGCCAGTCGAGCGTCGAGAGCAACGTATACTGCATATCTTGGATGGCGCGTGAATGAAGAAACGCCTTTTTCATCAGCTCGGTCGTATGATAAAGAGGGGTCAGTCCGCTGGCTACCTGCGGTGCATTTTCCACCGGATCGATCTCGGGATGAGAAATGTTCACCGAGTGACCGAATGCTTTCGGTCTGCCGAAGACGATGTATTCCGTTCCCGGCCGGTACTTGTCGGTGATATATTTAAGTCCCTGAAACCAGACGAGATCAATGGTGCCGGTGTCGTCCGTGAATTTCCCGATCAGTCGTTTTTTGCGTCCTTCACCAACCGTATCGAAGAAGACAATGCGTCCTTTGAGCTGGATGTAAGGCATGTCGCCCGTGATCTCGCTGACCCGGTAGAACCGGCTGCGGTCGATATGTTTGTAAGGAAAATAGTACAACAAGTCTTCGAAAGAGACCACGTCGACCTCTTTCTTCAGAAGTTCGGCACGTTTAGGCCCTACTCCCGGAAGATACATGATGTTACGTTCGCCGATCGTCACGTTTATTACAAACTGTAAGCCGTTTGAAAGGCAAAGATAGAGATTTCCGGAGAAACAGGCATAGCAGGAGATAAATCACAACCGTGATTTATTACAAACAATTTGCGGGAAATAAATCTTCACGCAGATTTATTAGAAACAACTTGCAGGAGATAAATCTTCACACAGATTTATTACAAACAATTTGCGGGAGATAAATCTTCGCACAGATTTATTACAAACAATTTGCGGGAAATAAATCTTCACACAGATTTATTACAAACAATTTGCGGGAGATAAATCTTCACACAGATTTTTTTGTTTTACCGCTCTTCCCCCCTTTGAAGGGGGGGAGGGGGGATGTCCTTCTGCGTTCGGATACCGTGTACACGCATAACAATTAACCATTGACCATTAACAATTAATTTGTCATTCAGAGCGAAGCGAAGAATCTCTTTCCGTTACTTTTGGCTTGACCCAAAAGTAACCCAAAGGTCAAGGCTTCGTGCGCTTCGCACGCCTTCGCGACGCTTGCAGGTCGGAAAATCA
>NZ_JBQNAZ010000004.1:0-130723 GCF_052170195.1 Tannerella sp.
GATAGTGGTGCTCAAAGACGGTACGGTTGCCGAGCAGGGCACTCCCGCCGAACTGCTGGCTCGTGGCGGCGAATTTGCCCGTATGGTAGAGCGGCAAAGGGAAGGATGAGACAGGAATTATTTTGTTTGCAGGATCGGCCGAAGCTCTCTTTTTTATAGTTTTGTATCCGAATTATAGCGATGTTTTGCAAAATGAACTACGAAAAAATATTCGAAGATATTTTCGAGAAACTGAAGAACGTTCCCGATGAAGGAAAGGTGGCGGATTATATTCCGGAGCTGGCTCGTGTCAATCCCGATTCTTTCGGTGTTCATCTGACTACGGTCGATGGTGTGCATTATGCTTTCGGCGACTCCGAGACGCGTTTTTCCGTACAGAGTATCGCCAAGGTATTGTCGTTTGTACTTGCTTATTCCCATCTGAAAAGCAATATCTGGAAACGGATGGATTTGGAACCTGCGGGAACGCCTTTTAATTCGCTCGTACAATTGGAATACGACAGAGGAATACCGCGTAATCCTTTTGTAAATGCCGGTGCGATAGTTGTATGCGATATTCTTGTGAGTCGGTTTGAAAATCCTTCGGTCGAGGTGTTGGAGTTTGTACGAAGCTTGTCGGGGAATAACAAGATAGATTATAATCTCAAGGTCGCATATTCGGAACGATCCATGGCATATCGTAATTACGCATTGATTCACTTGATGAAGTCGTTTGGGAATATCAAAAACGACATCGAGAAAGTCATGGACCTGTACTTTAAAATATGTTCCATTGAAATGACATGCAGGGAGCTGTCCGAGTCGTTTCTTTTTCTCGCCAATAACGGTATTGTCCCTTATTCGGGCAAGCCTATCCTTTCTCCCAGCCGGACTAAACGGACGAATGCGTTGATGCAGACTTGCGGGTTTTATGATGAGGCCGGACAGTTTGCGTTTAAAGTCGGACTTCCCGGCAAGAGCGGTGTGGGCGGCGGCATTGTAGCTGTACATCCGCAAAGATATTGTATCGCCGTGTGGAGTCCGCGACTCAACCCTAAAGGGAACTCACAGAAAGGTATATTGTTTTTGGAAGAGTTTACGACCAAAACCAAACTTTCTATTTTCTGATTCTCGCATATAGAAATTCGGTTTCGTAGAATGGTTATTCGGAAAAATCCCTACAAATGGGGATTTCCCGGATGCCGGAAAAGGGGTTTCTTTGTACGAACAAATTATATTCATTCCATTCCAAATGAATCTGCAGAAAATAATTATCCGAAGCTGCGCCTGCTTTTTGCTGCTGATCATTACGCATTTGTCGAAGGCGCATACGATGTGGATCGAATCATCCTATCAGGGGTATATTGGTCAGGAACAGCAAGTCAAAATCTATTTCGGCGAGTTTTCGATCAATATGATTACGCCTGCGCAAAAATGGTTCTCGGATATTGCCGATTGCAAGTTGATGCTTCTTACTCCCGACGGAGAGAAAAAAGCGTTGTCGAAAGCACGGGAAGAGAACTTCTACACGGCTTCGTTTACACCTGAGGCTGAAGGTTGGTATCTTATTTATCTTGAACATCTCGTAAAAGACTTGTATCAAGGAATGCGTATTACGTATCAGGCGCTCTCGTGGGTCAAAGTGGGTAGTCTGACGGGATTACCGGACGTACCGTCGCCTTTTAGTGACGGGAAACTGATCCTTCCTCCACAGACACCTTTTGAATTGAATACGTCGGCAGAGGTTGCACTTCTTAGAAACAGAACTCCGGTCGTCTCACAACGTTTTACGCTTACGGCGAACAACGGATGGCGAAAGAGCCTGCGGAGTGACAAAGAATCGGGTAAGGCTAGCACGGAACTGATCTTCCCTGCAAAGTATTTGTACGAATGGAGCGAAAGCATCCCCGTCGGTAACGATGCGGAGAAAGTGCAGCCCGAACATCGTTCCGATTATGTGAACATGTGCTATTTTTTCAGTTTGTAAGACTTTGCCCGGACAGTAAATTAAAGATGCACCAGAGTTGCCGATTGTGAGCAATATATTATATGTATGAACAGGAGGGGGATAACGAATCATCATTAACTGACTTGGAGAAGATGACACACGAACATGAAAAAAATAAGATGCACGGGCATCACGCACACGATGACCATCACCATCATCATGGGCACCATGTAAGAGGGCGTAAGCTGTTGTGGGTAACACTGCTGAATTTTTCGATCACGATTGTACAGATTATCGGAGGTGTCCTTTCCAACAGTCTCTCCTTGATCTCGGATGCGATCCACAATCTGGGTGATTCGTCGGCCATCTTTATCGCTTTTCTGGCCGGTAAGCATGCCGAAAAACAACCCGACGAGCGGAAAACATTCGGTTATAAACGTATCGAAATTCTCGCGGCGCTTTTCAATGCCGTCGTGTTAATCGCGATTTGTATCTATTTGTTTTTCGAAGCTTATGAGCGATTTGTGACACCGGAGCCGATCAAAGGGAAAGTGATGCTCTTTGTCGCCGTTTTCGGTCTGATGGCAAACCTGATATCGGTTGTTGTACTGCACAAAGACAAATCGCACAATCTGAATGTACGTGCCGCATACCTGCATCTGTTAGGTGATACGCTGTCGTCCGTGGCCGTCATTGTCGGAGGAGTGGCCATCTGGATATGGGAGCTGTATTGGCTCGACCCGCTCATCACCGTATTAGTAGGCGTATACATTATCCGTCATACATGGTCGATTGTGCGGCAGACAGTCAATATTCTGATGCAGGCTACTCCCGACGGAATAGATGTCAATATGCTGAAACGGAAGGTTGAAGAATTTTCCGAAGTGGAAAACATGCACCACCTCCATATCTGGCGGATGGATGATGAGCATATCCATCTGGAGGCACATATAAATCTTTGCGAAGATCGTATGCTATCCGATGTACAGCAAATCAGAAGACATCTCGAAGCGATGCTGTCCGAAGAATTCGGAATAGGTCATGTAACCCTTCAGTTCGAATATAAAGGATGCCATGGGGAAGACGGATTGATTCATCAAAGAACACCTGCATGTTCTGCACATACATAGAAGGCGGGAATTTTGTAAAGAGTGTAATCACTTGTTCCATTTATTTCTTTAACCTAAATTACGCGATACACTGTTCGGCGTTTACCATTAATAATGGACGTACGAATGTACGACAATGGTTACGTCAGGCTTACAGCCCTCCGCCGAGATGCGATGCTTTTTCCCCAACGCTTCGCTTCCGCTCTTCCCCCTTTGAAGGGATAACATCCCCCTTCGCTCCGCTCTTCCCCCTTTGAAGGGGGGGGGGATGTTCCTCTGTGTTCGGTCTTTTGTCATTCAGAGCGAAGCGAAGAATCTCTTTTTTGTCACTTTTGGCTTGACCCGAAAGTAACCCAAAGGTCAAGGCTTCGGGCGCTTCGCACACCTTCGCGACGCTCGCAGGTCGGAAAATCAGGTAACTCGCTTGGCTCGGACAGCCTGATTTTCTTTCGCCCCGCTCACTGCTCCGTCGGCTCACCGCCCGAGGCCTGAGGGACAAACGCCGAAATTAATTGTCAATTGTTATTTTCTAAATACATGATTCGGCATGTACCACGCATAACAATTGACAATTAACAACTGAATTACGTCAGGCTTACAGCCCTCCGCCGAGATGCGATGCCTTTTTCCCCAATGCTTCGTATTGGGCTGAATTAATGCGCCCTTTCAGGGCTTTTACAGCGGTCAGCAGTCAATAAACAGATCAACAACTCAACAATTCAACAACGAAACATTTTTTCGAATCGTGTATACTATTCTCGGCTTTTTTATCTATGTTTGTGCCATGATCATCATACGCAATGCAGAAGAGAGGCGAGGCAACGCGTGGGCGGCAACGGTCGGATTTTTCGATGGTGTTCATCAAGGACATCGTTTCCTGATTCATGAACTGCGCCGTCTGGCCGATGAACGCGGGCAGACGGCCGCCGTTTTTACATTTCCGGTGCATCCCCGTATCGTGTTGCAGGCCAATTATCAGCCGAAGCTGTTGAATTCGTTCGATGAAAAATTGAGACATCTGGCAACGACGGAGGCCGACTGCTGCGCAGTACTTGACTTTACACGCGAATTGGCCACTCTCTCGGCGCGTGAGTTTATCGAACAGGTTTTATGGCAACAATGGGGTGTCCGTACACTGTTAGTGGGGTACGACCATCGTTTCGGGCACAATCGCGAAGAAGGTTTTGAAGCATACGCCGCATACGGTGAAGCATGCGGTATGGAAGTGCGGAAGGCTACTCCTTATCTCCCGTCGGAAGGTGAAGACGCCGTCAGTTCATCGCGGATCAGGCAGTTTCTTGCCGAGTGCCGCGTAGAAGAAGCGGCGCAGATGTTGACGTATCCGTATCTTCTGAAAGGACATATCGTCGGCGGGCGTCAGATTGGTCGTATGATGGGTTTCCCGACGGCCAACATCGAGGTCGACGAACCGTTCAAGGTCTGGCCGGGTAACGGAGTCTATGCCGTGTGGGTACACCTGCGCGATACTCGCTACAAGGGGATGCTCTCCGTCGGCAACCGCCCGACGGTCGATGGTCAGTCGCTGACGGTCGAAGTCCATCTGTTGCATTTCTCCGATACGGTCTATGGCGAAGCAATCGAGGTTGAGTTTATTCATTTCGTACGTCAGAACAGGAGATTCAAAGACTTGGAAGCCTTGAAAGAACAGCTTGAGATCGACAGGGAAGAAGTAGATCGTCTGCTGCATTATGAACCATGACATAACGAATCGCGTATTGAAATGGAAATATATTATCAGGCCATAGATTTGCTGAAAGGGATGATCAGACGCCCCTCCTTTAGTCGTGAAGAAAAGGAGGTCGCCGATTTCTTACAGTCCGAATGGAAGACTGCGGGGCGCGTCGTGCATCGCAAGGGGAATAACCTCTGGATGACCTCCGGAAGCATTGATCTCTCCAAGCCTACCGTCTTGCTCAATTCGCATATCGATACGGTCAGACCCGTACAGGGCTGGACGAAAGACCCGTTCGCTCCCTGTGAAGACGACGAAACCGAACGCCTCTATGGTTTGGGCAGCAACGATGCCGGTGCGAGTGTCGTCGCTCTTTATGCGGCATTCAGTGAGTTATCGGTGAAGGACCAACCCTATAATCTGATTTTTCTGGCGTCGGCCGAAGAAGAGGTGTCCGGGCAGGGAGGGGTTGAAAATGTCCTGCCCGAGTTGCCTCCGATCGCGTTCGGTGTCGTGGGCGAACCAACCGCGATGCATCCGGCGATTGCCGAAAAAGGACTGCTTGTGCTCGACTGTGTCAGCCATGGAAGAGCCGGTCATGCCGCCCGAAACGAAGGTGTCAACGCGATCTCCGAAGCTATGAAAGACATCGCGTGGTTTCATTCGTACACTTTCCCTTGCCACAGCGACCTCTTGGGGAGCGTAAAGATGAGTGTGACGATGATCGAAGCCGGCACACAACACAATGTCGTGCCGGACCGATGCCGGTTTACCGTCGATGTGCGTACCAATGAATTTTATTCCAACCGGGAAGCGCTGAACGAAATACGGGCGCATGTCTCTTGCGATGTGACGCCCCGCAGCCTGCGCCTCAACTCGTCGCGCCTTGATGCCGGGCATCCGTTTGTGCAACGCGCCTTGATGCTGGGGAAAGAGCCGTTCGGGTCTCCCACAATGAGTGATCAGGCCTTGATGCCGTTTCCTACGGTAAAGATCGGGCCGGGTGATTCGGCGCGTTCTCACAGCGCCGACGAGTACATCGAACTGCCGGAAATACGTGAAGCGATCACTCTTTATGTCCGTTTGTTGGATCAGCTAAATATCACCTCCTTCCCGTGTTAAAAAAAATCCTTGCGACCGTCGGAACGCGCTATGCGATCGCGTTGCTCAACCTGTTGCTTATCCTGATTCACAGCCGGGTGCTGGGTAGGGACGGGATGGGGGTCGTCGGGGTGATATATGCTTCGGTCAATCTGGCGGTTATCTTTAACAGTGTCCTCTGTGGCAATACGATCGTCTATTTTATGCATCGGCAGCCTTTCCGTACCGTTTTCTGGCCGACGTATGTATGGGCTTTTGTCGGGTCGGCGATAGCTTGTGTCTGCATGTCCCTGCTGGGGATGCTCCCCGAAGGTTATGGGTTTATTGTTTACGGGCTGTCCGTCCTGCTTTCGCTCGTAGCGGCGAATGCTCGTTTTCTGCTGGGTAAAGACCTGATCAAGGCGTTTAATGCGGTTTTTATCATTCAGGGCGGATTATTGTTTTTTATCCTCGTCGGTTTCTACTTCGGACTGAACAAGCGCGATGTGTCAGGGTATCTGTGGGGCCTTTTTCTGACGAATCTCATCGCGTGGATGGTTAGCCTGGGATTGATGATAAAGCCGTTCTTTCGTGTGCCGCACGAAGCTCGGGTTTCCGGCTCGTGGATAAAAGGTGTGAAAGCGATGTTTGTGTATGGCCTCTGGAGCAGTGCCGACAATTTGGCCGAAGGACTGACTACGCGCCTGAATTACTTCCTGCTGCAACGGTTTGGCGGATACGGACAGGTCGGGTTATTGGATTCGGGTACGAAAATATCCGAAAGTATCTGGCATATCAGTCACGGGGTGAGCTTTATCGCTTACAGTCAGATCGCCCGGACATCGGAGGCCGAACGGCAGCGCAGCCTGACGTTGAGGCTGTTTAAGTTAACTTACTGTACGCTGATCGTTGCTATGGCACTTGTCCTCTGTCTGCCGGAGTGGGTCTATACGGATTATCTGTTTACGCCCGAATTTACGGGAATCCGAAAGGTGATTGTGGCCTTGGCTGTCGGGATTGTGACCTTTGGCAGTAATCGTATCCTGAGCCATTACTTCATTGGGACGGGTCGCGTGCGCGTCAGCGCCGTATGTTCGTGTATCGGATTGCTTGTACTGCTTATAGCGGGTGGCTTCCTGATTCCTGCTTACGGGGTGACCGGAGCGGCACTCTCTTCGAGTATCGCATTTTCGGCCATGCTGCTTTTTTCCATCGTTGTGTTTCTTCGTATTACTTCAACTCGCCTTGTCGAGTTATTGCCGCGCATGCCCCGCATCAAAAAGTAATTCTTTACGCAGAGGCTTTCAATGGAAAAACTTCTTGAATGATGTTTCGCACCGATAGGATCAATAGGCGCGGAACACAATGACTTTACCTTCCGTTTCCACTTCAAACTGATCGCTCAATGCCTCGTTCAGTGTGCCTTGCCACCAACGGGTGATGCGTTGTCGGGTTAGGGGCCAGCGTACGTTGCGGAGGGTTAACGGTTCGCTGTCTACACAAAAAACGGAAATCTGTTGTCCGGCATACGAAGCAAAAGAGGTATGTCCCGTGGCAGGTGTGAAGATGCCGTAATCTGTGCGCATCTCGACGGTTGCCTTGTCCATATAATCGGCCAGCAGGCTGATGTTGCCGAGCGTGTGGTCTTCACGTTTCCCCGTGGCGCCGACGATAAGCAGCCGGCGATGTCCTTGCTTGAGGGCATAACGTACCGCTTTCGTCAGGTCATTCGTCTCCTGTTCCGATTCGAGGTGTAGCCTGTCTGCCACCTTGTCGCGTGCCGTTTGGGAAATGGAGTCGCCATCGCCTGCCACGGCCAGTGGCATAAAGCCGGCGCGAAGGAGAGCGTCGGTAGCTCCGTCGCAGCAGATGATGCGGTCACGAAACTGCTCTATCGCCCCATACGCAGCCGGATGGGAAGGAAAGTCTCCGGCTGCCACAATTACCGTGTCGGGAGCCGACGCAATAGGATGTTTATGTGTGAAATTCATGAAAATGAGTGTTAAAAACGGTGCAAATGTAAGATTTTATTTGGATAGTAAGGGCAAAGTTCAGACTTTTGCACCACCGTTTCATTACCGTAATTTATATATGCATTTCAAGATAACAATGAAAAAAATTATTTCCTATTTTTTGGCAATCGTATTTACGATTGCAGGGCTTTCTTTCGAAGCTGCCGGACAAACGAAGCCGGTACAACAGGCTGTTTATTTTCATAAGGACACATTGCGTTTGGTTGTTGGACAGGAAGATACTGTGAAAGCAACAGCCGTTCCCGATGCTCCGATTCACTGGGATGCACCTGCCTCTATACCGGTCATTGCTTCTATCGCTCCTCTGTCTTCTTCAGCTCGTTATGGAAAGGTGTATCTTGTAAAAGGCAGAAAAGTAGGTAAGACGAAAGTGATCGTTCAGGTTGGTGCGGCTAAAGATACGTGCTGGGTCTTTGTTTCTCCCAGGATCCCCGTGAAAGAGGTGCGTTTGAATAAAGATACCGTTCGTCTGAAGGCTGGTCAGACTCAAATGATTCAAGCCGGTATAACTCCGCAGAATGCCACCGACAAAACACTCAATTGGAGGACTAAAGGGAGGGCAACGGTCACTCCGTCTGCGACCAATCATACCGAAGCGTTAATAACGGCGGCTGCCGTAACAGACACGACGCTCATCATAGCCGAAGCAAAAGACGGGAGTAAATGTAGCGATACGTGCGTGGTGATTACGCGTGTTCCGCTTGATAGCATCCGCTTGAATAAAGACACCCTGCGTGTGGATATCGGCGGTAAGGACACCCTTCGGGCAATGGTGTATCCGAGTCAAGCCACGAACCGTTCGCTGAACTGGATAGTCAAAGGAAAGGCAACAGTCACTCCTTCGTCCGAGACAGATACGGTGGCGTTCATCGCTGCGGCTCTGACTCCCGATACAACGTATGTTATCGTGGAAGCGAAAGACAGTAGTTACTATCGTGATACATGCGTCATCATCACGCGAGAACCCGGTTCTGGCGCCGTGGTCGAAGTGAATGATCAGCATGTTTACGCTTCTGGGGGGTATGTGCATATCCATTCCGGTAAACCTGTTTCGTTGCGCATTTACACGATTTCGGGGACACTTTACCGGCGCGAAGAGGGGGTAGTTGGCGATCGTGCCATTCCTCTGCCGCGTGGTTTTTACATCGTCGTTCTGAATCATACCGGCAAAAAAATATTTGTTCGGTAGGAAAAAAACGAAACATTTTGTTAGCCTTATTTGTTACTTTCTTAGTAATCAAATTAAACAATAAAAGACATGAAAAAAATTACGTTTTATCTTGGAGCAATCCTGTGTATGATGGTTCTGCTTCCGAATGAAGCATGGGGGCAGTCTCCCAAACCCGAATGTGTTCTGGCTAAAGACACGATCCGCATCGATGTGGGGCAGTCCGACTCGGTCAAAGTGAATGTCATGCCTAAAACGGACACGGTGGCGTGGAAATCGAAAAATCCATTGATTGCAACGGTGAAATACGCCGTATCCGACAGCACGTATGGTAAGATTACCGGAATAAATCCGGGAGAGACGGAAATCGTGGTGACCTCGAAAAGTAAGGTGAAAGATTCTTGTGTCGTCATTGTTTACCAGCCGGTAGCAAGTGTGGAATTGAAGGATAAAAAAGGCGCTGATATTGAAGAACTCTATATCACGATCGGTAGCAAAGACACGCTTTATGCAAAGGTCAATCCGTCGGGAGCGAATAAGAAAGTGCGGTTTTTCAGTCTTTCAGGACTTGCGACCGTCAATACTTTCGACACTCTGGGGGTGATCACAGCAGGAAAACAGACCGGAAAGGTGAAGATTGTTGTTACGGCCGGACATGAAGGCAACTTGAAAACCGACACGTGTCTGGTGCATATTATCAATCCGGTGACGGAAGTTTCTTTTCCGGATATCAAAGACACGGTGGTGATGCGCCTGCATCATAAAATATTGTTGCATGCTACGGTAAAACCGGCGAATGCGGATAACACTGATCTGGCCTGGTCGGTAGAAGGCGGGTCGGTAACAGCTACCCCCATGGCCGACGATACGAAAGTCGCTCGCATTGAATCTGTAGCGCCCGGTATCTCGAAGGTGACGGCTATGGCAAAGAACGGAAAGTTCGCCACTTGCGTCTTCAAAGTACTTCCTCCTGTAGCGGTAACGGGATTATCACTCAATAAGGATACACTCTACATGGCCATCGGAGAACGTGATACGCTGACGGCAAACATTACACCTCACGATGCCTTCAAGAAGAAAGTAAAATGGTTATCGACAAATGCAGCTTATGCCACGGTGACTCCCGAAACGGATACGACAGCTGTCGTATCGGCCAAGAAACAGGGGATTGCCCTGATCGTTGCCGAGTCGTTGGATGGGAGTTTTAAAGATACATGTTATGTGAGTGTGCTGGAAACGATACCGGTTAAGGGGATCGATATAGACAGTACATCCATCAGGTTAGCTATCGGAAAGAAAGATACGTTGAATGCAACGATTAAGCCGGCCAATGCCACAAATAAGAAAGTGGTATGGACAAGTGGCAACATGGCTGTTGTAACGGTTGATTCATGTTATCTGACCGGAGTGGCTTCGGGTGAGACTTGGGTATATGTCCGCACCGTCGACGGAGGTTTCAGAGACTCTTGTAAGGTGACGATTTATAACTCGAATGCAAACGAGACGATCGTTGAGAATGTCGATATCTGGACTTTTGACAACAGTTTGCGTATCCGAACCGATAAATTGCAGCCACTGGCTATTTATACGATTTCGGGCACGCTTTACCGCAAAGAAAATGCCGTAATAGGTGAGCGTATTATCACACTGCCTAAGGGCGTTTACATTGTCGTGCTGGGCGATGTTCGCAAAAAAATCTTTGTGCAGTAAGATTGTACATAGGTTGTTATTTCTGAAAGAGCCTGCCGGAAGCCATAGCCGGGCAGGCTCTTTTTTTTCGGGGAAAACTGCCCGAATGGCGAATTTTTCGCCCTCGCCCCCTTCTGTAAAGATATATTTCGAAAGATAAGAGGGGAGGCCTTATGGAACAATGCTATTTTTGTCTTCTTATTTCGTGCATGATGTTGGCCGGCGGTCGACCGTTACGCAGTTCTTCGGCCATGAAGGCCATGGCCGGCTCAACGTGCGCGAAATAGCGTTTTAATCCGGCACAGAGGTAATTCAAGCCGTACTCGCCATCGGCCGACACGGCGATTCTGTTCTTCGGGCATTCGCCATTGCACAATTTCAAGAAGCGGCAGGAGCGACATTGTGCCGGCAGACCGTCCCGTTTGTCGTTCCCGAAACGCCG
This sequence comes from Tannerella sp., assembly GCF_052170195.1. Classification (GTDB taxonomy): domain Bacteria; phylum Bacteroidota; class Bacteroidia; order Bacteroidales; family Tannerellaceae; genus Tannerella. The sequence continues at coordinate 11,142 of NZ_JBQNAZ010000004.1, forward strand.
TTGTTCGTCCGAGAGGGTCATCTCCACGAGCGTTTTTTCGTACAGGTTACCGCGCCGGTATTCGGGGTAGACGAAATGGTCGCAGGCATAGACGTCGCCGTTATATTCCATGGCCAGTGCATGGCCGCAGGTTTTCGCGTAGATGCAGACACCGGGCGGCTCACCGAGGGTGCCTGCCAGCGTGGCGTCGAAAAGTTGTATATAATATTGTCCCACATCGTGGCGAACCCATTCGTCGAATACCGCAATGTAGAAATCGCCATAAGCGATCGGATCGACCGACCAGGGCGCCTGTTCACAGTCTTCAGGATGGTCGGCTGCCGTCAGCAGCTCGAGTCCGTCCGCACGTGTGCCAAGGCGTTCGACAATGGGAGAGAATTGCATGTATCGACTGCCGATATCTTTGAAGAAGTGATACATCTCGAGCGGAAAACGCACGTTATAGTCGTGCAATACCGAAAGCGTATTAAATTCCACTCCATGACGGTGCAACCGCTCGATGCCCCGCATGACCCGGGCAAACGTACCCCGTCCCCCACAATCCTTACGATAGCGGTCGTGCATGGCTTCCGGCCCATCGATGGAGATGCCCACCAGAAAATCGTTGTCTTTGAAGAAACGGCACCATTCGTCGTTAAGCAGCAGCCCGTTTGTCTGAATGCAATTCTGTATCTCCCGTCCTCTTCCGTATTGCCGTTGGAATTTCAGCGCTTTGCGGTAGAAGTCGAGGCCCCGTAACAGCGACTCGCCTCCGTGCCATGTGAACTGTACGAACGGGCTTGTCTGGCATTCAATATACGCTTGGGTAAATCGTTCGAGGGTTTCGTCGGACATTCTGTTCTGCTTGCGTTCTTGATACAGTCCGCTTTTTTCGAGATAATAGCAATACTCGCAGTCCATATTGCAGAGCGCGCCTACCGACTTCGCCATCACGTAAATCGGAAATGAGAGCGGAGTGAAATACAGCGTCGGTTTCATATTCATAGAGGCAAAGGTACGGAATTTTCGCCGATGGCAAACAGGGTCTTTTTTATACATCAATAAATGGATGGTTCGGACGTGAAAGGGAGGATTCAAGTTGTTGTTTTTTAGCGCTTGGCGATCTCTTTTTGCGATTACGGAAAAATTTCCGCAATATATTTGTTTATCCGCTTTCTATATCGTACTTTTGCGACATTAAAAGAAACGTTAAACCGAACAAATAAACATTTAAAACAATTTGCTTATGTGGTTACTAAAATCTTCTATCGGGAAAAAGCTGGTGATGAGTATATCCGGAATTTTCCTGGTTCTGTTTTTGCTGTTCCACCTGTCGATGAATGTGACGGCGGTCTTTTCGACTGACGCCTACAACATGATTTGTGGATTGCTGGGTGCGAACTGGTATGCGGTAGTGGCGACCATCGGCTTGGGAGCGATTATTACCATTCATTTTGTGTATGCGGTGATGCTGACGCTGCAAAACCGGAAGGCGCGCGGGAACGACCGTTATGCGGTTAATACGCGTCCCCAAGGGGTGAGCTGGGCCTCGCAGAACATGTTCGTGATCGGTGTGGTGGTCATTGGCTTTATGATTCTTCATTTTAGCCAGTTTTGGTACAAGATGATGTTTGCGGAATTACTCGGACATCACGAAGTAGAGCTGGGGAGCCGTGTTGTGTCTCCGCAGAACGGGGCCGACTTTATTCAGTATTATTTCAGCCAGTTGTGGGTGGTGATAGCCTATTTGATTTGGTATGTGGCATTGTGGTTTCACCTCACACACGGTGTGTGGAGTGCGATTCACACCATCGGCTGGAACAATCACGTGTGGATGAATCGTCTGAAAGTGATCAGTAATGTGGTGGCTACGCTTATCTTTTTGGGATATGCTTTTGTTACGCTCTTCTTCTATGTGAAAAGCCTGTGCGGCTAATGTGAACAAACAAGATGTAATTTCTTTTAAAAAGCAATCGTTATGAGTCAAATAAATTCAAAAATACCACAGGGGCCGTTAGCCGAGAAGTGGACCAATTATAAAGCACACCAGAAGCTGGTAAACCCGGCCAACAAACGCCGTTTGGATATTATTGTCGTAGGTACCGGGCTGGCCGGCGCTTCGGCAGCTGCTTCGCTGGCCGAAATGGGGTTTAACGTATTTAATTTCTGTATTCAGGATTCGCCGCGTCGTGCGCACTCCATTGCAGCGCAGGGAGGTATCAATGCGGCCAAGAACTATCAGAACGACGGTGACTCGGTGTATCGTCTGTTCTACGACACGATTAAAGGGGGCGACTATCGTGCCCGTGAGGCCAACGTGTACCGTTTGGCCGAAGTATCGAATGCCATTATCGACCAGTGCGTGGCGCAAGGTGTACCTTTTGCCCGCGAATACGGCGGATTGCTCGACAACCGTTCGTTCGGCGGGGCACAGGTATCGCGTACGTTCTATGCCCGCGGACAGACGGGACAGCAGTTACTGCTGGGCGCATATTCGGCGCTGAGCCGTCAGATCGGGCTGGGTAAAGTAAAGATGTACACGCGTCATGAGATGCTTGATGTCGTAAAGATCGACGGACGAGCCCGCGGTATTCTGGCACGCAATTTAGTGACCGGTAAGATAGAACGTTTTGCGGCTCACGCCGTAGTCGTAGCCACAGGCGGATATGTGAACACATTCTTCCTGTCGACGAACGCGATGGCCTCGAACGGATCGGCGGCATGGCAGTGCTACAAGAAAGGTGCGTACTTCGCCAACCCGTGTATGGTACAGATTCACCCGACGTGTATTCCGGTGCACGGCGAATTTCAGTCGAAACTGACGCTGATGTCGGAGTCGTTACGTAATGACGGACGTATCTGGGTGCCCAAGAAGAAAGAAGATGCCGAAGCGATTCGTGCCGGCAAACTGAGACCCACACAGATCAAGGAAGAAGACCGCGATTATTATTTGGAACGTCGTTATCCGGCGTTCGGTAACCTCGTGCCGCGCGACGTGGCTTCGCGTGCTGCCAAAGAACGTTGCGACGCAGGGTTCGGCGTAGGAGCCGGTCAGGCCGTTTACCTCGACTTTGCCGACGCCATCAACCGTCTGGGACGCGATGTCGTAGAAGCACGCTATGGAAACCTCTTCCAGATGTATGAAAAAATTGTAGACGATAATCCGTACGAAACCCCGATGATGATTTATCCGGCGCTCCACTATTCGATGGGCGGACTGTGGGTAGACTACGAATTGATGACCAACATCCCGGGTTTGTTTGCCATCGGCGAAGCCAATTTCTCCGACCACGGAGCGAACCGTCTGGGAGCATCGGCCCTGATGCAAGGATTGGCCGACGGTTATTTCGTGCTGCCGTATACGATTCAGAATTATCTGGCCGACCAGATTCAGGTGCCCCGTTTCAAGACCGACGCGCCGGAGTTTGCGGAAGCCGAGAAGCAGATTCAGGATCGGATCAACCGGTTGATGAACATCAAAGGAAAGCGTTCGGTCGACAGTCTGCATAAAGAGCTGGGACACATTATGTGGGATCACGTCGGGATGGCGCGTAATGCCGAAGGGCTGAAAGAAGCCATCGAGATGTTGAAGAAACTGAAAAAAGAATTCTGGAGCAATGTACGTATTCCCGGCAAGGGCGACGACCTGAACGTAGAGCTTGAAAAAGCGTTGCGTCTGGCCGACTTTATCGAGATCGGCGAACTGATGGCGCACGACTCGTATGACCGTGCCGAATCGTGCGGCGGACATTTCCGCGAAGAGCACCAGACGTCGGAAGGTGAAGCGATGCGCCACGACGAAGAATTCTCGTATGTATCGTGCTGGGAATATCAGGGCGAAGACAAAGATCCGGTGATGCTGAAAGAACCGCTCGATTACGAGTTTGTCGTTCGTCAGCAGCGGAACTATAAGAATTAAGGAGTTTCACACAGCTTAAAAGAACAAGACAATGGATAAAAATATCGATATAACCGTAAAAGTATGGCGCCAGCGAGGTCCGAAAGAAAAAGGCGCTTTTGAAACATATCCGCTCAAAGGAATTTCTCAGGGCAGTTCGTTCCTCGAAATGCTGGATGTGCTCAACGAACAGTTGGTCAACGAAGGCAAAGAACCGGTCTTCTTCGATCATGATTGCCGCGAAGGCATCTGCGGTATGTGCTCGTTATACATCAACGGCCATCCGCACGGCCCGGATTCGGCTATTACCACGTGCCAGTTGCACATGCGCAAGTTCAACGACGGCGAGACGATTACCGTCGAACCGTGGCGTTCGGCCGGTTTCCCCGTGATCCGTGACCTGACGGTCGACCGTCAGGCATACGACAAGATCATGCAGGCCGGAGGGTTCGTGTCCGTCAACACCGGTGGAGTACCCGATGCCAATGCTATTCCGATTCCGAAGAAAGATGCCGATCTGGCTATGGATGCGGCCGCCTGTATCGGTTGCGGCGCTTGTGCGGCCGCCTGCAAGAACGGGTCGGCCATGCTGTTCGTGTCGGCCAAGGTAAGTCAGCTGGCTTTGCTCCCGCAGGGTAAGGTGGAGGCGGCCCGCCGTGCTAAAGCCATGGTGGCCAAGATGGATGAGCTTGGGTTCGGAAACTGTACGAACACCAGAGCATGCGAGGTGGAATGTCCGAAACAAATATCGGTGACGAATATCGCTCGCATGAATCGCGAGTACCTCTCGGCCAAGTTCAAGGATTGATCGTATACTCCCAAAGAGGAGTAAACCGTGTATGGTAAAAAGCCATCTCGCCTTGCGCGAGGTGGCTTTTTTTAAATAAATTGCAGACTATGACTGTTTGTTGAATTATTGAATTGTTTGGTTGTTGATTTGTTGGGGGTATTCCGCTGACGATTATATCAGGCTTTCAGCCCTCTTATCGGGGTGTGGCCTTTTTCCCCAACGCTTCGCTTCGCTCCACATTGGGCTGAATTATTACGCCCTTTCAGGGCTTTTACAGCGGTCAGTATTCAGCGTTCGGTATGACAGGGCTGGGAGAAAATTACGAATGACAAATTACGAATTACGAACGCCGCGTTTGTCATTCCGAACATAGTGAGGAATCTCGCCCCGAAAAAGGGAAGAGATTCTTCGCTTCACTCTGAATGACAGGGCAGGGGAAAGGCCGTTAATGTAGGGGCGAACACAAGGTTCGCCCCTACGCGGCATACCGAACGCTGTTTGCTGACATAATATTAAAAATCAATTGTTCATGGTACACGCCGAACCGTGTATCACGCAATTTGAGTTAAAGGAATTAAAAACGGTAGACCTTCGGGTAACTGCCCGAATGTTAAAACAAAGTGCGGGAGTCTTCGGGTAATCGCCCGAACGTTAAAACAAAATGCGGGAGCTTTCGGGCAATCGCCCGAATGTTAAAACAAAGTGTGGGAGCTTTCGGGTAATCGCCCGAATGTTAAAACAAAATGTGGGAGTTTTCGGGTAACTGCCCGAACGTTAAAACAATTTGCGGAAGGCTTCGGGCAATCGCCCGAAACCTTAAACAGTTTGCGGGAGCCTTTTCACAACACTTAAATCGCTCAAACAAGATGCGGCAACCGTTTAAGAGCTGTTCGAGATGATGCAAAAAATAACGGAATCGTATCGTCGCGGGGGGAAGGCATACTCCATAAGCAGCCCGTTACAAGGGCGGAAGTGGCCGCAGGTTTCCCGAAAAAATATTACCTTTGTCCCGTTAAAATTTAGGTTGCACAATGATTGAACAACAACTTTCGGCGGCCATACGTTCCGCCATACAGATACTTTACGGGGTGACGATTGCACCCGAACAGGCCGTTCTGCAGAAGACAAAAAAAGAATTTGAAGGACATCTTACGCTCGTCGTGTTTCCGTTCTTGCGCATCTCCCAAAAAACGCCCGAGCAGACGGCGCAGGAGATCGGTGAATATCTGCTGGAACATGAGTCGTCTGTCGCCTCATTCAATGTGATTAAAGGCTTTTTGAACTTGACAATCGCCGGATCGAACTGGATCGAGATGCTGAACGCGATGCACGGGCAGGAGACCTACGGCATTACGCATCCGGCCGAAAAGGCTCCGCTGGTGATGATCGAATACTCGTCGCCCAACACGAATAAGCCGCTCCATCTCGGACATGTGCGTAACAACCTGTTGGGATACAGTCTGTCGGAAATTCTGAAAGCCAACGGTAACCGGGTGATTAAAACGAATATCGTCAACGATCGGGGAATCCACATCTGCAAGTCGATGCTGGCCTGGCAGAAATGGGGCGAGGGCGTGACGCCCGAATCGTCGGGAAAGAAAGGCGATCATCTGGTCGGTGATTTTTATGTCATGTTCGACAAGCATTACCGTGAGGAAGTCGGTCAGCTCGTGGCATCGGGCCTGAGTAAGGAAGAGGCCGAAGCCCGGTCGCCGTTGATGGCCGAGGCGCGTGAGATGCTCCGCCGCTGGGAAGCCGGCGATGCCGAGGTGCGCGAGTTGTGGAACCGGATGAACGGTTGGGTGTACGATGGCTTTGATCGGACGTATAAGCGGCTCGGAGTCGATTTCGATAAGATTTATTATGAATCGGAGACGTATCTCGAAGGGCGCGAGAAGGTGCTGGAAGGATTGAAGAAAGGACTGTTTTATCGCCGCGACGACGGGTCGGTATGGGCAGACCTGCGGCCGGAAGGGTTGGACGAGAAAATCTTGCTGCGCTCCGACGGCACATCGGTGTATATGACGCAGGACATCGGCACGGCCAAACTTCGTTTCGACGATTATCCGATCGACCGGATGATTTACGTCGTAGGGAACGAGCAGAATTATCATTTCCAAGTGCTCTCGATTCTGCTCGATAAATTGGGCTTCGCTTTCGGCAAAGGGTTGATTCATTTCTCGTACGGTATGGTGGAACTGCCCGAAGGGAAGATGAAGAGCCGCGAAGGGACGGTCGTCGATGCCGACGATCTGATGGACGAGATGATTGCCACGGCGCGCGATATCTCGAACGAGCTGGGCAAGCTGGACGGCTTGAGCCCTTCGGAAGCCGACGATATCATCCGCGTCATCGGGTTAGGATCGCTCAAGTATTTCATCTTGAAAGTTGATCCGCGTAAGAATATGACATTTAATCCGAAAGAGTCGATCGACTTCAACGGAAACACCGGTTCGTTTATTCAATATACGTATGCACGTATCCGCTCGGTGCTTCGCAAGGCCGAAGAACAGGGGCTTGTCATCCCCGAACAGCTGCCGACCGATACGCCCGTCAATGCGAAAGAGCAGACATTGATCGGTTCGCTGGCCGACTTCGCCTCGACGGTTAAAGAAGCCGGCGAGACGTATAGTCCGGCCTGCATTGCCAACTACGTCTATGATCTGGTGCGCGAGTTCAATCAGTTCTATCACGACTATACGATCCTCGGCGAGAGCGATGAACGGATCAGGCAGTTGCGTCTGACACTCTCGGCCGAAACGGCCAAGATCGTGCGCTCGGCCATGTCGCTGCTGGGTATCGAGATGCCGGAGCGGATGTAGCGGAGGGCTTCCGAACGGAACGAAATAAAAAAAGCTGCCGTTGAGCAGCTTTTTTTTATTTCTTCTTTGCGCCTCTTCTTTTGGCCGGTTTTTCATCGGCCTCGGCGATGATTTTTTTACACTCTTCGAGCGTCAACGACGCGGCCTCAACGCCTTTCGGGATACGGTAGTTGGCTTTGTCGAATGTGATGTACGGCCCGTAACGTCCGTTCAGAATTTCCAGTCCCGGCTCTTCCTCGAACTTTTTGATGTAACGCTGCGCCTCCTTGTTCCGTTTTTCCTCAATCAGCGCGATCGCCTCTTCGGCCGTGATGGAGTAGGGGCTTAGCGTCTTGGGGATGGATACAAATTGGTTGTCGTGACGCACGAACGGCCCGAATCGGCCGATCGCTGCCGTCATCTCCTTGTCTTCAAACGTGCCGATGACACGCGGCAGATTAAAAAGCTCCAGTGCTTCTTCGAGCGAGATCGTTTCGATAGACTGACCTTTCATCAGCGACGCGAAACGCGGCTTGGGCGCTTGCTTGTCGTTCGGATTCGCCTGCCCGATCTGAACAATCGGACCGTAACGGCCGATTTTGACGAAAACCGGCTCCCCGCTCTTCGGGTCGATACCGAGCTGACGCTCCCCGACCTTATGTTCTGTTTTCACCGCGGCTGTTTTTTCTACAATCGGATGGAAGAACCGGTAGAATTTATCGAGCGCTTTCGTCCAGACCAGCTCACCCTCGGCAATGGCATCGAATTCTTTCTCTACGCTGGCGGTGAAGTTGTAATCCATAATATCCGGAAAGTACTCCATCAGGAAATCATTGACTACCGTGCCGATATCGGTCGGGAGCAACTTGTTGCGATCGGCTCCGACGATCTCTTTCTTTTCTGCCTCCGTGATTGTCCCGTTCTTCAGGGTGACCGCGTGGAAGGAACGTTCTTCGCCCGGTTTATCTCCCCGAACGACGTATTCGCGGTTTTGAATCGTCTGGATCGTCGGTGCGTATGTAGACGGACGTCCGATACCCAACTCTTCCATGCGGCGCACCAAACTGGCTTCCGTATATCTCGGCGGACGCTGCGTGAAGCGTTCCGTAGCGGTAATCTCCTGCACGCCGAGCACATCTTTCACCTGCACGGCCGGGAGCAGTCCGTTTTCCTGCTCGCTTTCTCCCTCGTCGTCCGCGCTCTCGCGGTAGACATGCAGAAAACCGTCGAACTTCACCACCTCGCCCGTAGCGAGGAATTTATCTTTCATCTTTCCGATACCGATCGAGATCGTCGTGCGCTCCAGTTCGGCATCGGCCATCTGACTGGCGATTGTACGTTTGTAGATCAGGTCGTACAGTTTTTTCTCCTGTGCGTTTCCGTTGATTGCCGGATGATCCATATACGTCGGACGAATAGCTTCGTGCGCTTCCTGTGCGCCTTTGCTCTTCGTGTGATACTTGCGTAGCTGATGATACTTTTCCCCGTATTCGCGGAAAATCGCTTCCTTGGCCGTATTCAGGGCAAGGCTGCTCAGGTTCACCGAGTCCGTACGCATATATGTGATGAATCCCGATTCGTAAAGTCGTTGAGCAACCATCATCGTCTGCGAAACGGAGAAGCCGAGCTTGCGCGCCGCTTCCTGTTGCAACGTAGAAGTCGTGAAGGGCGGAGCCGGCGATTTTTTCAGCGGCTTTTTACTGATATCGTCGATGATAAATTCCGAACTTGCTTCCCGGCATGCTTTCAGAAACCGGTCGACCTCATCCTTGTCTTTCAGGCGTCTGTTCAGTTCTGCTTTCAGGAGCGTTTTTCCGTCGGGCAGGATGAAAGTAGCGATGACCCGGTACGAGGCTTCGGCCACGAAGTCGTTCACTTCGCGTTCACGCTCTACGATCAGGCGCACGGCTACCGACTGCACCCGTCCGGCCGATAGCGCCGGCTTGACTTTGCGCCATAAAATCGGTGACACCTCAAAACCTACGATCCGGTCTAATACGCGGCGTGCCTGCTGAGCATTGACCAGATGGATATCGAGGCTGCGAGGCGTATCCAGCGCGTGCAGGATCGCGTTCTTCGTGATCTCGTGAAAAACGATGCGCTGCGTATTTTGGGGGTTCAGATCCAGCACTTCGGCTAAATGCCAGGCAATGGCTTCTCCTTCGCGGTCTTCATCAGACGCGAGCAGCACCTCCGTCGCCTCTTGCGACGCTTTTTTCAAGTCTGCGACCAGCTTTTTCTTTTCCGCCGGAATGACGTATTGCGGTGCGTAATCGTTCTCAATATCAATACTGAATTCTTTCGTCTTCAAGTCGCGGATGTGTCCGTAACTCGACATGACCTGATAGTCTTTACCCAAAAATTTCTCGATGGTTTTTGCTTTCGCAGGAGACTCTACGATAACCAGTTTTTTTTGCATCTTTTCTCGTTGTTCTTTTTTAAAATCCGGGGCAGAGATTATGGCACGGAAAGGGAGAAACTGTTCGTTTTTCTCTCTCAAAGTCGTGCTTATCTTTGCTTTTTGGGGTGCAAAGATACAAAAAAACTACATTCTCGATTATATTTATTATTTTTGCGCCGACTGTTGATAAAGCATCAATAACAAGAGCAAATGGAATTAGCAACGAAATACGACCCCTCGTCGGTCGAAAGCAAGTGGTATCAATATTGGTTAGATAACAGGCTGTTTGCCTCGAAACCCGATGGGCGCGAACCGTACACCATCGTGATACCGCCACCTAATGTGACCGGAGTATTGCACATGGGGCACATGCTCAACAATACGATTCAGGATATCCTGATCCGTCGTGCGCGCATGACGGGGAAAAACGCCTGTTGGGTGCCGGGCACCGATCATGCCTCCATCGCTACGGAGGCCAAGGTTGTAGCGCGTCTGGCCGAAAAAGGAATACGCAAATCGGACCTCACGCGGGAGGAGTTTTTAAAACATGCCTGGCAATGGACGGAAGAGCACGGCGGGATTATCCTGCGGCAGCTCCGCAAACTCGGCGCCTCGTGCGACTGGGAGCGTACGGCATTCACCATGGATGAGACCCGCTCGGCAAGTGTGATCAAGACCTTTTGCGATCTGTATAATAAGGGGCTGATATATCGTGGCGTGCGCATGGTCAACTGGGATCCCGCAGCCTTGACGGCCTTGAGCGACGAAGAGGTGATCTATAAAGAGCAACAGGGGAAACTTTATTATTTAAGGTATAAGATCGTCGGTGAAGAAGGGTATGCCGTGGTCGCTACCACACGCCCCGAAACCATCATGGGCGATACGGCCATGTGCATCAATCCGGACGATCCGAAAAACAAACATTTACACGGCAAACAGGTGATTGTGCCGCTTGTCAACCGCGTTATTCCCGTGATTGAAGACGATTATGTCGATGTCGATTTTGGTACGGGCTGTCTGAAAGTGACACCCGCTCACGATGTGAACGACTATCTGCTCGGAGAAAAATATAACCTTCCTTCGATCGATATATTCCATGACGACGGCACCATTGCTCCGGCGGGTCAACTCTACGTGGGTATGGATCGGTTCGAAGTGCGCAAACGGATCGTGCAGGATCTTGAGGCGGCCGGATTACTCGAGAAAACGGAAGACTATATAAATAAGGTAGGCTTCTCGGAGCGTACGCAGGTCGCCATTGAACCGAAACTTTCGATGCAGTGGTTCCTGAAGATGGAAAAGCTGGCGCGTCCCGCTCTCGATGCGGTGATGAACGATGAGATCGTCTTTCATCCGTCGAAGTTTAAAAATACGTATCGCCACTGGATGGAGAACATCAAAGACTGGTGTATCAGTCGCCAGTTGTGGTGGGGACACCGGATACCGGCCTATTATGCTGTCCCGACGAATCTCCCACAGGGCGAGACGCCGTCTACAGTTACGATTGTAGCCGAGACCGAAGACGAAGCACGCGCGATAGCCGGGCAGCATCCCGCTTTGGGTGGCGCGGGAAGAACGTATACGTTGCGTCAGGATGAGGATTGCCTCGATACGTGGTTCTCGTCATGGCTGTGGCCGATCGCTCTCTTCGACGGGATGAACCGTCCCGGTAACGAGGAAATGGCGTATTACTATCCGACGTCCGACTTGGTCACCGCTCCGGATATTATTTTCTTCTGGGTGGCGCGTATGATTATGGCCGGCTATGAATACGAGGGGAAGATGCCGTTTAAAAACGTCTATTTTACCGGTATCGTGCGTGATAAGCTCGGACGGAAGATGTCGAAATCGCTGGGTAATTCGCCCGATCCCCTCGAACTGATCGAGAAGTACGGCGCCGATGGTGTGCGTATGGGAATGATGCTCTCCGCGCCGGCCGGCAATGATATCCTGTTCGATGAGTCTCTTTGTGAGCAGGGACGTAACTTCAATAATAAAATATGGAACGCGCTGCGTCTCGTAAAAGGCTGGACGGTAGCCGATCTTCCGCAGCCCGAATCTGCCGGAATTGCCGTCAAGTGGTTTGAGGCGCGTGTCGCCGCAGCCATCGAGGAGTTGAACGACGATTTCTCAAAATATCGCATCTCCGAAGCGTTGATGGTCGTGTACAAACTTTTCCGCGACGAATTCTCCTCGTGGTATCTCGAAATGGTCAAACCGGCATACGGTCAGCCGATCGATGCGACTTCATATTCGGCCACACTCCGGTTTTTTGAACAGTTGACGTTGCTGCTTCATCCGTTTATGCCGTTTATCACCGAAGAAGTGTGGCAGGCGCTTGTCGAGCGCCGGCCCGGCGAAAGCATCATGGTATCACAAATGCCCGATGTGGGCAATAAACATGACCGGCTCGTCGCGGATTTCGAGAACGTAAAGAATATCGTAGCCGCCGTCCGTTCGATACGTCTTGAGCGGAACATCCCGAACAGGGAGCCTCTGACGCTTCAAATCGTATCGGGCGATTTTGACGATGCTTACAATACGGTGATTACGAAGATGTGTCATCTGGAGCAGATTGTGCGTGCTCCGAAAGATGAGACGTCGGCATCGTTTCTGGTCGGTACGACGGAATATGCCGTACCCCTCGGAAGTACGATCGACGTTGCTGGGGAGGTGAAGAAGATGCAGGAGGAGATCAATTACCTTGAAGGGTTTCTGGCTTTGGTCATGAAAAAACTCGGTAACGAAAAGTTTGTCGCTCATGCGAAGCCTGAAGTCGTGGCTAATGAGCGCAAAAAGCAGGCCGATGCCGAAAGCAAGCTGAAGACGCTGCGAGAAAACGTTGAGAAGTTGAAAGGAAGAGATGCCGATGTGCGCTAAGGGTTCGGCAAGAGAAGGACGTTCGTCTCGGTTTTTATTCGCGGTGACAGGGCTTTGCCTGTTGCTCCTCGCTTCATGCAGCTCATTACGTTATGTAGAGATAGAGACATACAACCCTTCCGAGATTGTCTTTCCGAAGAAGGTGCGTAAAATCCTGATCGTAAATAATGCCGTGGCGCAGCCGAAGGTACGCTATGAAGCCTTACGGCCGATAAATTCGGCTGATACGATGGGGGTAAGAGCCGACAGTACGACATTCGATTTTTGCCGGAGGTTAGGCGAACGGATGGCTCAGTCTCCGCGTTTTGAAGATGTACGTCTTTATCAGGTCGCTTTACGGACCGATTCCTTTTTCGCTTCGGAGCAGCGCCTGACCGGTGAAACGGTGCGGCGATTATGTGAAGAGGAGGGAGTCGATGCCGTGATCTCGTTAGACCGTTTGCTCTTTAAGATGAAAGGAGTACTTCGGCAGGGGGACTATCTGCCGGTGGAGTCGGTCGATGTGGAAGTGCTCGGCACGGTGCGCGCGACTATTCCCGACGAGAAGCGTGCTTTAGGAACCGTCCTGCTGTCCGACACGATACCGGTTAATCTCGAGTGGGACTTGGCCGCAACGGAGAAGATCGAAGAACTTCCGCTGGATGAAGTGTTGCGTGGCGTGTCGAGCTATCTGGCCGATAAGACCCATCTGAATTTTGTTCCGCATTGGGAATCAGATACTCGCTGGTATTATACGGCTTCGGGATCACTGTGGAAAGAAGCGGCAGCTTATGCTGCGACAGATCATTGGGAGGAGGCTGCTGCTATCTGGCAGCGCCTTTACGACCGAATGCCCGAAGGGAAAGCTCAAGCGCGTTTGGCTGCCAATCTTGCTTTGAGCGAGGAGTTGAAGGGAGATTTGTCAAAAGCGCTGGAGTGGGCGAGGTGGTCGCATGAGCTTTGTCGCAAGTACTTGGGAGCGTCGGCCGAAGCTACGCGGAATCAGGCCTGTTATATCTCGGTCTTGGAACATCGGGTACACTCGGATGAAGCTTTGAGAAAGCAGTTTTAAACGGAAGAACAGAGAAAATATTTATCTCGTATGATTTTTGCGTGATTGTGGAACATTTTTCAAATTGTTTCACAATTAACAAATAAGACGCGAAATATGATCGAATGATTGAATGTTTGGGAATTTTATGTGGAATTGTTTAGCTATTTCTTTCACGATTCGACCCTCTTTTTTGATCAAAGCCTTAATGCTTGCATGCTTAAAAAAGAATAAATCTTCTTCGAAAAACGAAACAATGCTTACCTTTGTTCTTTCGAAAGCAAAAAGGGCGCCCATATAGATGGATGTTTATTGATTATCAATATTTGTCATGCGTCTTATGGAAATGTGTTTTTTTGTGCTTGGATAGTAAGGAATAGAAGATGAAACAAAATTCGAAGGTTCAGCCTGTGATAGAATCGTTATTTTTGTCGGTCGTAGAACGTCTGACAAAAGATCATGAGGTGTGCGTTATTAACAGTTTGGGAGTACAATTGGATATCGAGACCGGCGAAATTCAGATCTTCGACGAGCAAGAGCGTCTGTTGAAGAAAAAAGTGATTTTCGATTGGGCCGATGCTAAGAATAAGGACGAAGCATTTACCCCTCAAAAGATCGCTATGATTCGTTCGGCGATCAACAAGGTGGCTGAGGCGGGCGTTTTTGAGCATGCGAATTTTATGAAACCGTTTGTGATTCATCTGACAAACGAAGATTTTAGTGTATTGGAAGTTCTTTATTCCATGGAGGATACGGCTGAAGAGGTCGATCTGATGAAAAGTTTGGATCGGGAATTAAAAGATTTTTATAAGAAACTCTTTTCAGATGTCGAATAAGTTATTATCTTTGCGCCCGAATTAGTCCGATCGATACTTGTTGAGGTGTTCCATGAGAACGTAATAAATAAGATGTTATGCCGAAATAGCTCAGTTGGTAGAGCAATTCATTCGTAATGAATAGGTCCCCGGTTCGAGTCCGGGTTTCGGCTCAAGTAAAATACAATAAAATATCATATGATTTTTAATATGCACGTTAGGTGCATTATGGAAAAACAATAAGAATCAAACTTATACAATGCCTCAGATAACAGAAAAGAAATATACCCAACGAGTTCCGGTAGCAGAAGAACAGACGAATGTTCGCCGTTGTTGCCGGGGCTTTATATTTTGTACATGGAAACACCTTTTTTGATAAGAAACAGACAACGCATGAAAAAAAAAACAAGTTTATGATTGCAGGAACAAAACAAATATGTATTTTTGTTGCACTGAATAGTGTGTCCGCTGATGTGGAAAGTCTCTACGGATGCGTGTTGTAAGATGAAGGAAATAAATTAATTTACTTAGTATTAATATTTAATTATTTGATTATGAACAAAAAAGTATTTACTTTGTTAGCGGCTTCGCTGATGCTGTTTGTGGCGGCATTTATGGCGAATGCGCAAACACTTCCTTACGGTGATGCGGTTAAGTATCTTCCGGAAGGAGTAGGTAAAGGAGCTTATCACTTGAAGGTGGAGGTGCAATACCCTAGTGGACCGGAGGATAGGTTCTTGGCGATGGACGAGTATGGTTACATTACGTTGGTCGATCCTGCTGCCTATATTTATGAGCCGGGTGTTCCAGCCGATTCAGCGTATCGCAGACTGCGCGCATCGATGTGGTGTGTGAATGTGACCAGACCGGAAAATTATGGTAAGGTGCCCGGTTTCGCTTTTACGAATAAGGAGTATGGCGCCGGGTTAGAGTTTAATTATGAAAAGGCTATGTTTGGCAGGGCTTGGTGTGCCGGTATGAAGGTTAAGTCTCAGGGTGATCTTCCGTTGGTGGGAGGTAATCTCGGTATATGGAAGTTCTCTCGTACGTATAATACCGTGCCGCTGGAGCAGGAACAGTATCTTGCTATAGAGGTGGAACCGGACTATTATATGACGTTCGCCATTAACAGAACATGTGGTGCGTCTGACTCTGTTCGTCTTGTTGTAGCTCATAAGGATGAATTCGATGTGAATGCGGATTTTTACAAGAATGATTTGTTGAAATTTACATTGGTTTCGGCTCTTCCGAGAGTGCTTACTGCCAAGGAATTTAATACGATGATGTATGAATATTCAACGGAGGAGTATCGTCAACTTGAATTCTCGCAAAAGGTTAGCAAGGGTCAGGTGAATCCGTTTGAACAACCCTTGAAGGCTGAAGAAGTGACCGGAACATCGGGTAATGCCTTGTATTTGAATTTGAAAAATAAGGCAGGTGAGTATGTTACCGCATTAAGTGCTACGGATGAGGATTATATAAATGATTTGGGATTCCGTTATCCGAAGATTGTGACAGGAAAGAAATCGTCTGCTCAACAGAGTGACTGGCGTTTTGTTTACTATCCTTCCGAGGACAGTTTGGTAATCAATGTACGTAAGTTGGATCATATTGATTTTGGTGTTCATTCCGATAATGGAATTTATTCTTCCAATCCCGGGTATGATGGCCTGTTTAATCAGGAAATCTGGAACTTCCTGACAGTGCGTATGCAGGATTTGTCAGCCGGAGAACGTGTTATTACTGTGTATGAGAAGCCTGCTAATGTGCGTGGATTCTTCAATATCAACAATTGTCTCCTGTACGATAAGAATCGTACGACGATTCCGAGCGATTTGTATACCATCAAAGATAAAGATGGACGTTATTTGGTGGTGCCCATGTATGCAGGTAGCTTTACTCCGCAATGGTTGTACCTCGACGAAAATGAAGTAGCCAATATGACTCCTTCTTATCAATGGTTTGTTGAGAAGGTGAACGACGGTTCTGAAATCTCGAAGATTCATCTGACAAACCGTGAGTTTAATGATATTCGTATCGAATATGTACAGGTTTACAATGATTATGAGCTTTTCAAAGGTGTTTGGTGGCGTTTGGATCCGAAGAATAAGAAGAAAGATTATTCGCCGGTAATGGGCAAAAATTTGGTGAACAAAGAAAGCTATACCCGTGTTCCGAAACCTTATCGTAACGATCCGTATCTGGGGTATCGATTCTTTAGCCGCAAACCGAGCAAGAAGAATGATCCGAAGGGTGGTATTAAGGAAGCGCTTGATTCACTTAACTGGTTTGCTTATTCCTTCCAGTATTTGAGCGGCTTGAGCGGAGAACATTATATGGGCTTCGAAGAAAAAGCTTCGGAAAAGGATACGATATTGTATGTATTGAAGGGTGATAAGACTTTCTTCCAGTTGGTTGTACCCGATACTTTACGTAAGGAAGCATACGGCACCGAGAAATACGGTATTGGCTGGTTTGACGGTCTGTTGGCAGGTAAATTCGCAAATGCTAAATCTGATGACTATATCGCTCCGCTGGAAAGATGGTACTATCATATGCAGATCAATGACTATTGGAAGTTTAAACGTAATGAATACTATCTGGTATTGGATGATAACGGCCGTTACGGATATACGAAAGAGGCGATTGCTAACGCTCGCAAGCTGAATAAGGCTAAATTCTATCTGCGCTTTACGTATCAGGTAGACGGTAAGAACTACTATGCACTGATCGATCGTATCGATATCGCTAATTTCCACCATTATACGGATATTACCGGTCTGCCTATCACGGATACCGTAAGAGTACACGATAACAGTCACGGAACGGTGCTGCAAAATTCGTTTGGGGTGGTTCATGCTTCTGTTGACGACTTGAACAGATATGTGAGAAGTCAGCCTAAGACAATTGGTGCACAGCGTGTTTCGACATTCGCACTTTCTCACGATACGGAGCCTCTGTACCGTCGTTTCAATACTACGGACGAAAGTACTGTAGCTTCCGATAATCCGGATACATTGAAATTCCATCGTACGGCTGTAGGAAAAGAAAGAGAGTATATCTATGAAGATGCTCACAGTATCTATTCTTATAAAATAAAGCAACTTCCGGGAATGCATCATAGCAGTATCAACTTTATGGGCGTTCAGAACGAAGATGATGCTATCGCGAACAAAGATAAAGATCAAGTATTCAAACGTCATCTGGATACCGATTGGGCTATCTACGTAGACACAGCTTATGTAAACCGTGGTACGGGACATATTAAACCGCAGTATCTGTTGGCGGTAGGTCCGAAATTCGGTTATCTGGGCTGCCCTGTTTGCGGTGAAGATGAATTGGATCGTCCGTACGTATATGCTCGTTACCTGCGTAACCAGACCGATTCTGCTCGTCAGGCCGGACATAAGGATGGTAAAATTATTGATGAAGCTTATATTTGGGATTCGAAATGGGAGCGCTTGTCGTTTGTTCCGGCTATTCACGCAGGAGATAGTTTGTATATTCTGAATGGTCGTCCGATCGAAGCGTTCTTGCAGAAGGCTGCTGACGGTACCGAATATGTAAACTATAAGAAACTGAGAAAGGATCCGAAAGTGGTGATCCGTGATCTGAGCAACAACTTGCATAAAGACGAAGTATTCTCGTTCCGTTTCACGGAAATAGGCGGTGGTTCGAAGAAGGACTTCCTGATCGAATCTGAAACGACGAATCGTGATGTAACAGCCGGTCGTATGATCGCTCCGATGGTCGGTGGTTGGGTGAAAATCCAGAATGGTGTACCGGTGATTAGCCGTGGTTCATACTCGGATTGGATTACGGAAGCCGAAGTGTGGAACGTGAAAATGACGGATAAGGCTCCGCTGGCTAATGCTCAAGTATCTGCAACGGATGTGAAGGTGGTAGCCGAGGCTGGCGCAGTGACGGTTCTTAATGCTTCGGGTAAGAAGGTTACGGTAAGCAATATCTTGGGTCAAACGATTGCTAAGGTAGTGTTGACTTCGGATAATGAAACGATTGCAGCTCCGCAGGGTGTGGTAGTCGTAGCGATCGAAGGTGAGAATGCAGTAAAAGCTGTAGTAAAGTAAAATAATAAGGTATTCATTACATAGAAAGTGAGGATGGCAGGTGATCTGCCTGCCGTTCCTCTCACTTTCTTACCGATACAAGTTGAATATTAATATTAAAAATGATAATGATTATGAACAAGAAAATTTTCACGCTATTAGCGGGTGCCTTTATGGGCTTCGCGGCGGTATCTTCAGTGACTGCACAAAATGTGCTGGAACAACAGGAGCTGCGCGTTAAGCCTTATGACAATACAAAGCCCTCGCTGAAGTTTAATGAAGGAGCGAATGAAGGCTATTTTTACCTTCAGTTGGACTCCATGATGGCCTATGATAAGGCGACGGGCCAGAAGAAGGTGATCGGCTTTACTCCTAAGAAAACGCCGTGGCCCGGAGCTGTTCCGCTTGACACTTTTGGAACAATAAGAAGAGGCGTGACCCTTTATATGGGTCCGGACAGTCTCGGACAAAACGCTTTGTGGCTCGATGTAATGGGACGTATGAGCGGAACAACTCCCGGAACTGCGGTTGCTCCGAACGCATATCCAAATAATACCAGTATAGCTTTGGAAAGTGCGGCCGGTCTGTGGTGCGTAACGATCCAAAAATATATTCAGGGACAGAACCCGACATTCGATTTCACGAATAAGCTTCAGAAAATGATGCTTGAAGTCAATGTGTATGGTCACGAAAGCTGGCCGAGGGATATTGACGGCTGGAGAATGTCGAACTATAAGAGTGCTGGGAATACGAACGCTCAAACACCGGGAAGTATCTCTGCATGGGAATTCTCCGAAACGTATAAAACAGGCGTAAAAGGCGGCCGTCCGTTAGTGGCTTATCTTGATGAGACGAGGGATACCGTGGCTGTTTTGGTGGGAGATACTCTCAATAAATTAGGTTATGTACAAGTGAAGATTGCTCCGGCTACCGACGTGAAAGCCGGTAAGATCAATGGTATGTTGCTCTTTACTTTAAAAGAAGCGATGCCGTTTGTTTTGGACAAAAAGAGCTTTGAGACTGTATTAGGTACGGAATCTTCTCAGGAAGCTCGTTCGTTGGTTTTTACTCCGAACGGTACTCCGAATCCGTTTACGGATCAGAAATGGGAAGTGGAATATCTGACTATGCCGAATGCTATGCTCGTTGACAGTTCGGCTTGGACCAACAAGTGGGAAACAAACTATATGGCATGGGATGTGGCTCCGATCTCGCAAGCAGGTATTGTTGCCGGAAATCCCTGGTTTAGCGTAGCCGCCAGTCATATGGGGCAAATGGGTTATGTTGCGTTAAAGAATGGTGGAAAATATCTATATGTAGATACGGTATATTACAATTCCGGAAATTCGCAATTCTTGAAATTCAACCAGAACGCGACTTTCCCGGCTGATGGCAATCCGATGGTAGGTCAGTTCGCTTGGCGTATGGTATATTATCCTTCGGGCGACAGTATCTATATCAACCCGTTCAGTGCAACGTATGTGCCTTCGTATGACCCGAAAGCGATTACTGATACAACACGTTTCGCTACGGACAGCGTCGTACGTTCGTGGTATACCTTTACGGCTTATCCGACACCGGCGCTGATGGCCGATACATTACCTAATTATGGTTCTGCAACTCTTGCCAGCCCGGCTTTGGATGTTCCGCTGGAAGAACGTGTAACGGCTCGTCTGAAATGGGGTGTTAATCCGAATAGAGAACAGGGTGTACTCATCCCCAATGAAGGTGCTCCGACTCGTTTCAGCTACTATCACAGACTGTATGTAGGTCTTCAGAACTTGACGATAGATGGTAAACCGGGTACAAGAGTGACGTTGTATAACGGCTCCTGGAAGAGTGGTGTAATTAATACAAAGATCAATTTTGGTTGCTATGAGCCTTGTAAACTGGCTACTTCCGATCGCGTAACGATTGATCCGGACTTGTACCTGATCCGTAACGAAAGAGGACAGTATCTGCATGTTCCGTTGTATTCAGCACAGGACTCTGCTGTTTGGGTATACTTAGATAAGAATGTACATCCTGAAGAGTTGCCTTCGTTCCAGTGGATTGTGGAGAAACGTTTCAAAAACGCGGAAGCTTCTCCGATCAATATCATCAACCGTGAATTCGGTCAGGTGAACATGGGCGGCGCATATCCCGGAAATTATGGTCTGGCATTCCTGGATATCCAGATGAAGAAAGATCAGCATGCTCCGTTCAAAGGTCGTACAAAGACATGGGGTTGGAACAAGGAAAATGTGAACTCTGAGATAATCGACTTCGAAAAAGCAAAAGCAAACATGAGTGCGAAGAAAGCACCGACGTTTATCCGTTTGCCGAAGGAATATAAGAACAATGAGAAACTGGGTTACCAATGGATTGATCGTGATACTGCGGTTGTGAACCTCTATGCGTTCAACTACAGATCGGGTATCGATAATACGAAATACCTCTCTGTAGGTAGCAAATTTGATATGGGTAAGTATCCTAACACAGATACATTAGTTTATCTGCAGGGCGAAGATTGCTTCAATATTGGTTATTTCCGTCTTGACACGGTGAATGCCGATGCCGGTCACTACAAACCGTACGGTTATGGAGTAAAAGGCGGTAAGGAAGATGTGAATGGTATCTGGAGAAAGAATCAGGTCGCTGATCTGGTACAGTTGAAGAGACAGGCTTATCGTATCAAATACGAAAATCCGTTCAAGTATTGTCTGGGTTCGTTGCACTTGAGCAATGGCGAACAATACCGTTATTCGTTGAGTTCGAACTTACGTTACAGTGAGATTATCGGAAGACCGTTGTTCTTCTTGCGCGATGTATACAAGGAAGCTGACGGAGGCAAAGACTTTGCTTTGGTTCAGGTAATGGATACACTTTCCATCCAGGGACAAGGTGGCGGTTTGGCTCCGGACTCTCAGTTCGAAAAGTATTTGGTGGCTCATTTAGGCAATCAATTGGCCGGTATGATCATGAAAAATCTGAGAAAAGCCGGTGAATTCAATCCGGGTCTCTTCGTGGCTGCTGTAGAAGAACAGGCTCCGATGAAGTTGAAATATGTATATCGTGGTGATGTTCAGACACGTGTTTCTACTTTCCGCTTGAAGAAAGATTCAGATCCGATTTACCGTCGTTTCAATACGGAATTGGAAGGTAAGAATCCGGGCGATGCTCCTGAAACAGTGAAATTCTTTACGACGAGAAGTGTTCCGACAGGAAAGAACTATCTGTTTGAAAATACGGACGCACTGAAGGATCAGCATGCTTATTACAGAGCGAAAAAGAATTATCTGGGCTTGGTAAGTATCAACTCTAACCCGAATGTGAAAACGGCAATCTACGTAGATACGGCTTATGTAAACCGTGGTACGGGCTATATCAAACCGCAGTACATGCTGATGATTCGTCCGGAAGTGGTTGAAGATACATTGGGTTGCGATGATAACGGAGATCTGACGGTTAAGTTACCGGGTTACCGTAGAGGTATGTACCTGATCAATGCTACGGATTCTGCTAAGGCAGATGCCGGTACGCCGAACGAAGACGACTACCTCTGGGGTACGGCTTGGAACCGCTTGGTGTTCACGGATGCTGTTCATGCAAACGATGCGTTGTATATCTTGGGTGGTGCTGACTTGAAAGATCTTTACATAAAAGATCGTAAGGGTAATAAAACAAGAATGCTTGACCTGAAGAAATTGGATGCTTTATCGGATTCGTCTCCTAATGCTCCGAAGAACGGTAAGGTTCGCAAGATTGCTTTGGGTGACAACTTCCACAAAGATTGTGTGTTCTCATTCCGTTTGATCGAAAGAAGATCGTGCAACAAGGATGGTGGAGACTTCCTGATTGAGTCGGAAACGACAGATCGTGGTCAGTATCCGGTGATCGCTCCGTGCGAAGGTGGTTGGATCAAGATCCAAAACGGTGTGCCGGTAATTTCTCGTTCAGACGTGGTTAGAGCAATTGCTGACGCTGAAATCTTCAACGTAGAAGCAACTGACGAAGAACCGGTAGCTAACGAAGTCGCTCCGGTAGTAACCGAAGTGAAGGTTGTTGCTGAAAACGGCGCTGTAACGATCCTGAATGCCGCAGGCAAGAAGGTTGTTGTAAGCAACGTACTGGGCCAGACGCTTGTTAACACTGTATTGACTTCAGACCGTGCTACGGTTGCAGCTCCACAAGGTGTTGTTGTAGTAGCTGTTGAAGGCGAAGCAGCTGTGAAAGCAATGGTTAAGTAAATATTGAAATAATCATTTGATTCAATATTAAGATAAAGAGGGTTGCCCCATGAGGGTAACCCTCTTTTTTTTAGATTACTTTACTACTCATCTCACCTTTCTTGTCGGCTCACCGCCCGAGGCCCAAGGACGAACGCCGAAATGAATGGTCAATGGTTATTTTCTAAATACATGATTCGGCGTGTACCACGCATAACAATTAACCATTGACAATTAACAATTAATTTGTCATTCAGAGCGAAGCGAAGAATCTCTCTCCTTTTCCCTGTGAGATTCCTCACGATGTTCGGAATGACAAATACAGTTCTTTGCGTTATTTGCGTTCGGATAATTACCTTTGCGGGATGAAATCGAAGATGCACTCTTTTCCTTTCAAAGTACAGAAAATTTCGTTGAATGCGGGTTTCACATGCCCCAATCGCGATGGGAGCAAAGGGACGGGCGGGTGCACGTACTGCAATAACCGGACGTTCAATCCCGATTATTGTCGTGCGGAGAAGAGTATCACCGAACAGATGAACGAAGGGATACTTTTCTTTTCCCGCAAATATCCGGAGATGAAATATCTGGCTTACTTTCAGGCGTACACGAATACCTACGGCGAGATGGACGAATTGCGACGCAAGTACGAAGAAGCCTTGGCCTGTCCGGGTGTGGTGGGGTTAGTGATCGGCACACGCCCGGATTGCATGCCGGACGAGTTGCTCGACTATCTGACCGCTCTTGCCGGGCATACATACGTGATGATCGAATACGGTCTGGAAAGCACGCTCGACCGTACGCTGCGGCAGATCAATCGCGGGCATACGCATGCCGAGTCGGAAGATGCGATCCGTCGCACTCATGCGCGAGGCCTTCCTGTAGGCGTACACTTGATTCTCGGCCTTCCCGGCGAGAGCCGCGACGAGATGCTGCATCATGCCGATGTGCTTTCGGCCTTACCCATTACTTCTCTTAAACTGCATCAGTTGCAGATTATCCGTCATACGGCGATGGGACGTGAGTACGAGGCATACCCCGAACGGTTTCGTCTGTTTACCGTAGACGAATACATCGATTTGATCGTTGCGTTTCGCCGGCGTCTGCGTCCCGACATCCTTATCGAACGATACGTATCGCAGGCACCCAAGGAATGGCTGCTTGCCCCCGACTGGGGACTGAAAAATTATCAGTTCGAGGCCAAGCTTCGAAAGCGCATGAACGGGTGAAAGCTGCTCCATGTTGTGTGTTGTAGATTTGTTAACGTCGTATGATTTTCTTAACACGCCTTGACCGGCGTCAATTTACATACGGACGTAGCAAAATTTACATACGGACGTAAGTTTACGCGCATCCGTATGTACGTAAATTTATATACGGGAGAAAATTTATTTATATACGGACGTAAATTTTCGCGCGTCCGTATGTAGTTAAAATCGCATCCGTGTACCGTTTATGCGGAATAAAATAGAAACACTTTTTAATAAAAGGAAAGCCGAATAAACACTCTTCCCCGAACGTCCGGAATCGCAGTCCGGTTCCTGCTTTTTTTAGCAGACTTGTTTAGAAATATCGGTTTTTTTATTTAAGTTTGCCCGAAGAAAAAAACGAAAAACAATGGGGAAGAAAACAGGAATAGCTCTTTTGCTCTTGCTACTCACGGCAGGAGTTGTCAGCGCTCAGCAGCGGGTGGAATTGCGAGGAATTACGGACGGAAAATACCGCCAATCGACGACCGACGGAGGGTTGCGTACCATGACCGACGGAGTGCATTATACCGCGATGAACAGAGAGCGGACGATGATTGTCAAATACGACTATCGCACGGGTAAACCGGTCGATACGCTTTTTCATACCAAGACGGCGCGTGAATGTACGTTCGATGATTTCCAGGGATATGAAGTGAGTCCGACCGGCCACCGGATTCTGATCTGGCGCGAGACGGAGCCGATATATCGTCGCTCGTTCAAGGCGCAGACTTTTGCTTACGACGTGCGTCGCAACATGGTGAAACCGCTGAACGACTCGGGTGCCAAAGTGATGATTCCGACCTTCTCGCCCGACGGACGAATGTGCGCTTATGTGGTCGATAACAATATATGGGTGAGAAAATTCGATTACGATACGGAGGTGCAGGTCACGAAAGACGGCGCGCCGAACAGGATCATCAACGGCGCTACGGACTGGGTGTATGAAGAAGAATTCACGGTGACGAACCTGATGAGCTGGTCGTCCGACAGCCAATATCTCGCGTACATCCGTTCCGACGAGTCGGAGGTGCCGCAATACGCCATGCATATCTATGGCGACGGCTATTATCCGGGCGAATATATCTACAAATATCCGAACGCCGGCGAAAAAAATTCCCGCGTCACGCTTCATTCCTACAGCATCGAAACGAAAGATATCAAAACGATTCCGGTGCCGGTCGATGCCGACGGCTACATCCCGCGCATCGTTTTTACTGCGGCCCCCGACCAGTTGGCCGTGATGACGCTCAACCGTCATCAGAACATTTTCAGCATGTATTATGCGAATCCGAAGAGCGGCGTCTGCAAACAGATTCTCAAGGAAGAAAGCGACACGTATATCGATTCCAACTGGCTCAATGAGCTGATGTTTACGAACAACGGGTTCTTGTACGTGAGCGAGAAGGACGGTTATGCGCATATTTATCAGTATGCGGCAACGGGCGTAGAGCAGCGTCAGGTGACGAAGGGGAACTGGGACGTGACGCGGCTTATCGGTATCGACGAGGCAACGAACACGGTCTATTACGAGTCGGCCGAAGAAAGTCCGTTGCGCCGCGCGGTATATAAGGTAGATGCCAAGGGCGTGAAGACGCGCCTGACGAATCAGGAAGGAACGAACAGTGCGTCGTTCAGCGCCAACTTCGCCTATTATGTGAACCGGTACTCCAGCACCCGCACACCCACTGTCATCACCGTGAACGAGACGAAGACGGGCAAGATGTTGCGGACGCTCGAAGATAATGCGTCGTTGAAAGAAACGCTGCAAGCCACGGCTTATTCGCCGAAAGAGTTTATCACCGTACAGACCGCGTCGGGTTATGAGCTGAACGCGTGGATCGTAAAGCCGGCCGGCTTCGATCCGTCGAAGAAGTATCCGGTGATGATGTTTCAATACAGCGGCCCCAATTCGCAGTCGGTATTAGACCGCTACGAGTTCGGATGGGAGCAGTATCTGGCGGCAAACGGCGTGATCTGCGTCTGTGTCGACGGACGAGGCACCGGAGCGCGTGGCGAGACGTTCCGCAAATGCACTTACCTCAAGCTCGGCGAGCTGGAGTCGAGAGACCAGATCGAAGCCGCTCGGGCGCTGGCCAAGTTACCTTATGTGGACGGCAGCCGGATGGCGATCTGGGGCTGGAGCTTTGGCGGATACAATACGCTGATGGCGCTGAGCACCGGCAACGGCACGTTCAAAGCCGGTATTGCCGTTGCGCCGCCTACCGACTGGCGCTACTACGACACGGTCTATACCGAGCGATTCATGCGTACGCCGAAAGAAAATGCGAACGGTTACAATGCCACGTCGCCCATCTTGCTGGCCAAAGATTTGCAGGGCAAGCTGCTGCTGATCCACGGCACGGCCGACGATAACGTACACTTCAAGCAGACGATGGACTATGCCGAGGCGCTCGTGCAGGCCGGTAAACAGTTCGACATGCATATTTACCGGGATCGCGACCATGGCATCTACGGCGGCAATACGCGCTACCATCTATACACGAAGATGACGAATTTTGTACTGGAAAATCTCTAATGAGCATCTATCTTCGGAAGCCCGACTGGCTGAAAATACGTTTGCAGGGGAACGAACAGTTCCGCCGAACGAAAGAAATCGTCGAGTCGCACTGTCTCCATACGATCTGTACGAGCGGCAAATGCCCCAATCAGGGCGAATGCTGGAGCCGTGGCACGGCTACGTTTATGATCGGTGGCGATATCTGCACGCGCTCGTGCCGTTTCTGCAACACGTTGACAGGTAAGCCCCGGCCGCTCAATCCGGACGAGCCGGCGCAGGTGGCCGAGAGTATTCGCCTGATGAAGTTGCGGCATGCCGTCGTTACGTCGGTCGATCGGGACGATCTGCCTGATCTCGGTGCCCGGCACTGGGTGCAGACGATCCGGCGTATCAAAGAGCTGAATCCGCAGACGACGCTCGAAGTACTGATCCCCGACTTTCAGGGGCGGACGGAGTTGGTCGATCAGGTGATCGATGCGGCGCCCGAAGTTATCTCGCATAACCTCGAAACGGTGCGCCGCCTCACACCGCAGGTGCGCAGCGCGGCACGTTACGAGGTGAGCCTGTCGGTGCTGAAACGCATTGCCGAGCGCGGACGGTGTGCCAAGACGGGCATCATGGTCGGGCTGGGTGAGACGACGGCCGAGGTGGAGGAGCTGATGGACGATGCCTGCGCTGTGGGGGTATCGGCACTGACGATCGGGCAGTACCTGCAACCCTCGCGCAAGAACCTGCCGGTGACGGAATACGTCACTCCTGCGCAATTCGAGGCTTATCGTGAAACGGCTCTCTCGAAAGGTTTTCGCTCGGTCGAGAGCGCGCCGTTGGTGCGTTCGTCGTATCATGCCGAGCGAGTGCTTGAAGAATGAAATCTCTTATTCGCAACAAAGCACCCCTATACATTGTTATATATGCAGCATGGAACAAATTACCCGTATAAAGAACAGCATGGATATCCGTAAGGGCTTGAATAATCAAGCCGTCGGGTTGTTGCCGTTGCTGTTGCTGATGTTTCTGAACAATTTCTATACGTACCTTGTCTCGTTCGTTATCGCAGGGGTGTTCTGTGTGGTTAGCTGTTTTACGTTCTGGGGACTGTTTCGCGGCAGGAAGTATCAGTTTATGCTTTTGCCTACGGCCCTTACGCTGATACTCTATTCGCTCTTCCTGTTCTTACGTCTCGAACCGGTCTTGTATCTCCATTCCCCGCTTATTGCCGAATGGCTGTTAGTTGCCGTCTTGTCGGTGATCGGCTTTTCGAAGCGCCCGATCATCGGCCGAGTACGTAAATCGAATCGTCCGGCGTTGAAGCGCGCTCCGTTGCGTACAGCCTTGAACGAGTTCTTTTTTGTGGCGCAGATTGCCCAGAATATTTATACGTTGCATCTGTTTATCCTTCTGTTCTATATGATTCTGCCCGAGAACTACCAGCATATCTGGGTCGAACGGCTGCTCTACCGTGAGGCTCCCTTGTTTATCGGTCTGGGGATTATCGTCTACGAGCAGATCCGGGTATCGATGATGAAGCAAGGTTTAGCGGAAGAGAAATGGTTGCCCGTGCTCGATAAGAAAGGCAAAGTGATCGGACGGATTGCTTATTCGGTCAGCCTCACTTCGCAGGCGCGGCATTATTGTCATCCGGTGGTGCGTATTGCCGTGGTGTATGACGGGATGCTTTACCTCGTCAAACGCGGCTCTGTTCAGCCTGTCTCGCCCGAGGCGCTCGATCATCCGTTTTACGGGCACGTGCTTTTCAAGCAGACGTTCGAGCAGACGGTGCGTGAGTTATTGGGCAACTCGCTGACCAAGGGCGAAGCCAAGCCGCATTTGCTCGTTCGCTATCCGTTCGAGAACGAGCGGGTGACGCAACTCGTTTCGTTGTACGTGCTGACGCTGCATTCTGAAGAAGCCTTCGTGAACTATGTAAAAACGGCCGAAGGGAAGCTGTGGACACCCCGTCAGATCGAAGAGAATCTGCAGCAGGGACTGTTCAGCGAATACTTCGAGAAGGAGTATGCCTATCTGCAACATACCGTATTGCTGGCCGAGCAATACACGGCGAAGCGCGAACAGCCGGTCGAGGTATCGGCCGAGACGGAGCCGGTTACCGTTTCGCCAACTCGATAATTTCCATATCGCGGATATCTGCCCCGTCGATGACGAAACGCATCAGCGTGCGCACCGTATGAAAGCCGCTTTTTCCCGCTGCTCCGGGGTTCAGGCATAGACAATTCAAACGTTTGTCGAACATTACTTTGAGGATATGCGAATGTCCGCAGACGAACAGTTGCGGCTTCGTTTCGTAGAGCTCGGCGCGTATGGCCGGCTCATAACGTCCCGGATAGCCGCCGATATGGGTCATCATGACGGACACGTCTTCGACCGTGAAGTGAAGGGTCTTCGGGTACATCTGTCGCACGGGGTAGCCGTCGATGTTGCCGCAGACAGCCCGTAGCGGACGTATCGCCGAGAGTCGCAACGCCACGTCGGCCGAGCCGATATCTCCTGCGTGCCAGATCTCGTCGCACGAAGCGAAGTAGGTGGCGTATTTCTCGTCCCACCATCCGTGAGTATCCGAAAGTAATCCGATCGTTTGCATCAAGAGGCGAAAGTATAAAATTTGTCGATATGTCTAATATACAGGTGCGTTAATAAAAGAGAAATTTGGCCCAATGGTATAAACATTTCGTTACTTTTGTTGTTGTAAACATAGTACTAAATTCATTAAAACAATATCATTATGGCTGAATACGGACATAGAGCATTTTTAGAAATCGGAGGCGTTGATAAGAATGGAAAATACACGGCTTACACTCCGAATTTGTTGGAATTGGATTCATGGAACTATACGTTGTTGAGAGGTTTGGATGATCGGGGAAAGATTCAGACCCATCTGAGAGGTGGAAACATCATGTTTTACATGTCGGGGATTCCTCGCACTCTGTTTTGGGAATGGGCGATCGATACCAGTAAATATCTTTCGGGTAAGATTTATATCCGCGATACCGAGTATAATACCATGCATACGATAGTTTTTTACGATGCAGCCCTGATATCGTTGAAGATGAAGTATATCAACGAAGGAAAGGCTTACATGTCGATCGAAGGTATTTTACAGGCCGAGCAGCTGATTCTTGAAGGCGCCTCGAAATCGATCGATAATCGTTGGGCGAAGGACTTGTACAAAAGTACTTCACTCGGTGCTACCTCGATGAAAGAGCTGGAGGACCTGGCGCAACTGTTTCTGAAAAAAAACATCACGAGCGGTCATGTCGTCCCGTTGGAAGGAACCATGGAACTCGGATCCGAGACCTACGAGATGAAAAGTTTCGAGATCTCATTTATACAGGAAGTCTGTCATAACGGGCAACCCGATACGGAAATACGTGGCGGCATCGCCACCGTTGGCCTTTACCGGATGCCGGACGCATATCTCAACAACTGGATACGGGGAGTGGAAGAGAAAAGCGGTTTTTTCCGCTTTGGCAGTGAACTGATGAATTTCCCGCTGAAGATCGAATTCGAAGAATCCCTGTGCATAGGATGTCATGTGGGAACGAACAATTTCTCGGACGAAGGATGCGTATGCCGCCTGAATATCCTGCCGCAACGACTCACCTTTAACTCGGATATCCGCTTTAACATTCCTTACAGTATTTAAATCAGAAAGATATGGCAAAGAAAGATGAAGATATAGCGTTCGAAGTCCTGCTACCCGAAGTTGATGTGTCGGCCTCGATCGAGCCGTATGTAGAGAAGATGCGTCGCTACTACTATTCGATTCCGGGCGATGTATATAACCGCAACGATGCCCTATTCAGGCAGGCTATCCGTTTTATGCAGAAACACCGCGATACGAAAGGTGAATCGCATGTGTTTAATAAATGTGTCAACAGCGCAAAAGGGCAGGCGTTTCGCGAGTTTGTGCTGCCGGTGCTGCTCGGAACCGCCGCACTGCCGGTGGTGATTGAAGCAACCCTTTTATTATCGGCCAATCCTGCTATTGTATCGATGTTGTCAAATACAACTCGTTATGCAGGGACGGTGGGGAAAGCCATACTCAAAGAATATGAGAAACCCACCCCATGGATAAAAATGTATCTCAACTGGCAAGTGCAAGCTTTTTATAATAAAGGAAATGAGGAGCGTATTAATTATGTCTCTGTGTTGGCGGAGGGTATAAAGAATCCATGGATAAGTGCGGTAACAACACTGGTTGAAGTTAGGCCTGATAGGGAAAAAGAAAAAATCACCATAGGGTTTATTAATAAAGACCCTTTAACAACAGTTTTCGACTTCGGGGCTCAGGCCACAATCGGGAAAATATATGGTGGTGTTTCGGGGGGTATAGAGAAGGCGATACAAAAAGATGTCAATTACGAATTATCAGAACGATTAATAAAGTATTTTGCTTTGCCCGTACTCTACACCGGTTATCAAATGGGAACACAATCTACGACGGAAGGTATTCGGGAGGAAATAAAGAAACATCGGAATGATAGAAAAGATGGAGAAAAAAGCGAAGAAGAATATAATCGGTAAGATCGGTTGTATAACGATCTTTGCCACCATTACGATTATTATGTGGAATAGTTATAGGGAAGCGGATTATGTTGAGAAAAACGGTGTATGGACTATATTAACAGTCACTAAAACTCGCGGAGCACCCAAAGGGTATATAGTTAAATACACATTTCAGTATAACCACCGTATGTATGAAAATAGCACCAATATGCCACTCAAAAAATTCATCAATGTAAACCGCTTTTTTATGATGGTTGTACCGAACGAAGAGTCACGACATCTTATCTTCGACGCTGTCCCTAATTGGTTTACGTT
This sequence comes from Tannerella sp., assembly GCF_052170195.1. GTDB lineage: Bacteria > Bacteroidota > Bacteroidia > Bacteroidales > Tannerellaceae > Tannerella. Next base: position 42,618 of record NZ_JBQNAZ010000004.1, read on the forward strand.
AGAGGCTCCTCCTGAAGGATGGAAAACGTGCCCCACCGAAAAGCAAATGCGCCGTATGATGGAGCAAGACAGCATCCGCCGAGGGTTAAAAGAGGAGGTGCAGCGGGAGTGAGTGAAAAAGAATACCAAATACCGGACAACAAAAACGGATGGAGAAAAAAGCGAAGAAGAATATAATCGGTAATATCGGTTGCTTAACAATCTTTGTTACCTTTACGATTATTATGTGGAATAGTTATAGGGAAGCGGATTATGTTGAGAAAAACGGTGTATGGACTATATTAACAGTCACTAAAACTCGCGGAGCACCCAAAGGGTATATAGTTAAATACACATTTCAGTATAACCACCGTATGTATGAAAATAGCACCAATATGCCACTCAAAAAATTCATCAATGTAAACCGCTTTTTTATGATGGTTGTACCGAACGAAGAGTCACGACATCTTATCTTCGACGCTGTCCCTAATTGGTTTACGTTAGAGGCTCCTCCTGAAGGCTGGAAAACGTGCCCTACCGAAAAGCAAATGCGTCGTATGATGGAGCAAGACAGCATCCGCCGAGGGTTAAAAGAGGAAGTGCAGAGGGAATGAGTGTTTCTAAAACGTCCAAAGGCAAAATTGAAGAGTATGAATATGACAGACTAGGACAAAAAAGGAATTTATCTTCACTCACAAACAATTTCTACTTCATCGATATAGAGGGTGCTGCCGGGAGCGCCGCTGAAAGTTGCTCCTGCTATGCTTGATGTAAAGACGACTGCCAGATTGTAGATGCCGTTGCGCAGCTTTGCCGCATCGATGGTTTTGCCTTCGCGCGTGATGAAGGGGAGTCTGAAATGCGTCCACTTGTCCGTCTCTTTTTGATCTTCGACGACGGCGGCGCAGATCACGTTCGGATGTGTCAGAATATTCGTGCCGTCGAGGGTTTTTAGTGTCTCGTCCGTTTCATACAGTACGGCATAGAAATGACAGCGGTCGGTGATTGCTGTTTGTGCGGGTTGGTCGTTCTGATAATACGTTGTCCCTGCTTTGTATTTGTAATAGCCTGAAAGATAAAGCGGCCGACGGTAGAACGGCAATCCGAAGCGCGTTGCTTTCAACGGACTGCTGAGCGCGCTCAGAAGATCGAACGTACCGATAAACAGGTTTCCTGCGGCGATCGGCATACCGGCAAGAGCGCCGAAGCTGCCGGTGCTGCGTGTCGTCAGGCGGGCGCATCGTCCGGTGTATCCATCGGCAGACTGAGCGGTGGGATAGTCGTCGGGTGTCTGCGCGTTGCCTGTCATGGCAAACCCGAGGTTTCCGCTGGCCCATTCCATCGAGACGCGTCCGTTTTGCTTCTCGGCAAAGATGCAGAAGCGGCGGCTCTTTTCGGCCACCGTATCTTCGAAATGATACCTTGTCGGCAGTTCGTCGGCCACGAATGCGACGGTATACGTTTTTTTCCACTGCCCGTCTTGCGATGTGACGGTGTATGTCTGAGGCGTAGAGAAGTCGCGGGTCGTACCTCCGGCCGGTTCGATGACGGCACCGTCGGACAGGGTGAACGAGAGCGTTTGACGTGTCAGGTCTGCATTGGCTTTTACAAGGAGCGTGATTTTATTGTTTTCGATGATCGGTTCACGCTTGAGGAGAGAGGCCTCGGCAAGGGTGCATGTCAGGATGTCGGCTTCCGCGTTCGGCAGCTCGTCGCGCAGGCAACCGGTCGATAAGAGTGGGAGAATCAGCAGGAAAAAGAGTCGTTTCATATACTTCTGTGAAGAATGTTGCGTCAAAACATTTCGTTTTGACGCAACATTCTTGATTCCTTTCTTTATGAATCGGCTTCAACTTATTTCAGTTGCGCCAGCGCTTCGGTGATGCGACGCATCGCTTCGGTCAGGTTCTCGTCCGAGGTAGCGTACGAGAGACGGATACATTCGGGTGCACCGAACGAGTCGCCGCCTACCGTAGCCACATGGGCTACTTCGAGCAGGTACATCGCCAGATCGGCCGCGTTCTTTACGGTTCGTTCGCCGGCGCTTTTGCCGAAGTAGCTGCTTACATCGGGGAAGATATAAAAAGCCCCTTCGGGTACGGAGAGCTGAACACCGGGAATCTCCCGGCAGAGGCGGCAGATCAGATCGCGCCGGCGCATAAAGGCCTGTCGCATCTCCTCTACGCAACGCTGATCGCCGGCAAAGGCTTCTTTGGCGGCTTTCTGTGCGATGGAGCTGGCGCCCGACGTATATTGTCCCTGCAATTTGTTCGTCGCCTTGGCAATCCATAGCGGCGCGGCAATGAATCCGATACGCCAGCCCGTCATGGCGTATGCTTTCGATACGCCGTTGATGATTACAACCCGCTCTTTTATCTCGGGGAACTGTGCGATGCTTGCATGTTTCCCTACATAGTTGATATGTTCGTAGATTTCGTCAGACAGTACGATGATGTTCGGATGTTTGACTAACACCTCGGCGAGCGACTGAAGTTCTTCGCGGCTGTACACACTGCCGGTCGGGTTCGACGGCGAACAAAGTATTAACGCCCGCGTGCGGGGCGTGATCGACGCTTCGAGCTGTGCCGCCGTGATTTTGAAATCCTGATCGATGCCGGCCGGGATGATCACATTCGTGCCTTCGGCGAGTTTTACCATCTCCACGTAGCTCACCCAGTAGGGAGCGGGCACGATCACTTCATCGCCCGGATTGATGATACTTAGCAGCGTATTGCAGACAGACTGTTTGGCTCCGTTCGATACGATGATCTGATCGACCGTATAATCGAGACCGTTTTCGTTTTTCAGTTTGTCGACAATCGCTTTCCGTAAATCCATGTAACCGGGTACGGGTGAATAGAACGAAAAATTCTCGTCGATGGCTTTCTTGGCCGCCGCCTTGATATGATCGGACGTAAAGAAATCCGGTTCGCCCACGCTCAGGTTAATGATGTCTACGCCCTGCGCTTTCAGTTCGCTACTTTTTTGTGACATGGCCAGCGTTGCCGATGTTGAAAGGCTGGCCAAACGTGCTGATACTTGTTCCATATTATTTAGATGTTTTTCAATAGAGTGATTGTGTGTTATTTGATGTTTTGCAACTGGTGTCCCATGCGCTCTTTTTTGGTGCGCATGTAAAACTCGTTATGCTCGTTGGGCGGCACCTCGATCGGGATGTTCTCGACGACTTCCAGTCCGTATGCTTCTAACCCGACGCGTTTGACGGGGTTGTTCGTCATCAGGCGCATCTTCGTCACGCCGATCTGACGCAGTATCTGCGCTCCCACACCATAGTCGCGCTCGTCGGCCTGATGGCAGAGCTTCAAGTTGGCTTCGACCGTATCCATGCCCTCTTCCTGCAGCTTATATGCGTGAATCTTGTCCATCAGTCCGATACCGCGCCCTTCTTGATTCAGGTAGAGCACCACGCCTTTACCTTCCTGCTCGATGAGGCGCATAGCCTTGTGCAGTTGTTCGCCGCAATCGCATCGCATCGAACCGAAGATATCGCCTGTCATGCACGATGAGTGGACGCGTACGAGCACCGGCTCGTCTGCGTTCAGTTCGCCTTTGATCAGTACCACATGTTCCGCCCCGTTGCTTTTCTGGCGGAAAGGAATGATGCGGAAACGTCCGTGCTCGGTCGGCAGGTCGGCCTCGACCCCCTTCTCTACGAGCGATTCTGTTCTGAGGCGGTAGGCAATCAGGTCGCGTATGGTGATGATCTTGATGCCGAATTTTTTCGAGACTTCGATCAGTTGCGGCATGCGCGCCATCGTTCCGTCTTCGTTCAGGATTTCGATCAGCGCTCCGGCCGGATACAGCCCGGCCAGTCGTGCCATATCGACCGTGGCCTCGGTATGTCCTGCGCGGCGCAATACGCCACGTGAACGGGCACGCAACGGATTGATATGTCCCGGTCGTCCCAGATCAGACGGCCTCGTGGCCGGATCGGCAAGCGCCAGAATCGTTTGCGCCCGATCATAGATCGAGACGCCCGTCGTGCATCCCGCTCCCAGCTTGTCTACGGTCACGGTAAACGGTGTTTCGAGCATGGAAGTATTATGAATTACCTGCATGTTCAGCTCCAATTCTTCGCATCGTTCTTCCGTAATCGGTGCGCAAAGTACGCCCCGACCGTTAGCCAGCATAAAATTGATCTTCTCCGGAGTGATCTTCTCTGCGGCGATAATGAAATCCCCTTCGTTCTCACGATCTTCGTCATCGACGACGATCAGGAACTTACCCTCACGGAAATCTTCAATTGCTTCTTCAATCGTGTTCAATCGGTTCATATAGTTTATTTTTTTAGAATATTCAAAAGTTCATGACTCACATGCGTAATGGTTCGTATGTCGTGCAACAGCAGTTTGCGACGATAAGTGGCCAGCAGATATATCGGCAGGCCGATGGGAAAGAGCCAGCCCAATATTTTCCCCACCGTAGGGCTTACCCGGGAATGAATCAGATGGTATCCGTTGAGAATCGGATAGTCCATCAGTTTGTTCAGCACCAGATGGCGGTCGGAATTACTTCCTTCGGCTACCAGTTCCTCCAACTGCACGGAGATCCGTTCGGCCTCCGGATCTTTGCCTCCCTGTTCCCAGAAACGAAAATACGGCATCCATCGTTTGGAACGTTTCAGATATGCTTCGCATTGCTCTTTCAGACGCTCGATTTGTACTTCCCACTCCGTATAGTCGACATGAAACATGATGACTTCTTTCTTTTCGATCTTACGTGTCGCACGTTTGCCGATCAGCTTTTTCAGTCCTTCGATATACGTGTCGGCATTGAGGATAACCGAGTCGTTCGAGGCTTTGTAAGTTAAGAAAATACCGAGTGGAAGCAGCACGGCCGAGCTTAACCACATGCCTTGCCATGGCTGCCACATGCCGTTGCTGGCCATCTTCAGGCCGATGTTATTGATGACATAGTAAAAAATAAACAGGAAGACGGAAATCACGACCGGCATGCCCAGTCCGCCCTTTCGGATGATGGCGCCTAACGGTGCGCCGATAAAGAAGAAGATCAGGCAGGCAAACGAAAGCGTGAACTTCTGGTGCATCTCGGTATGATGGCGACGCATCTCTTTCTCATCGCTGGATAATACGGCTGCTTTGAAATCATAGTCGGCTTTTGTTGTTTCCAGGGCATTTTTAGCCTGTCGAAGTATGCTAGCCTGTCGGTCGGTCGGTAATTCCCGATAAATCTTGTCGAAGTCCGGGATTTCTTCCGTGTGTATATCATTTTCCTCCTCTTTTGCTCCTTCCAGCTCTCTCCGGTATGACTGCCGGTAGATCGCTCTTGCATTCAGTTGCTTGATGCTGTCCAGATGAACCGTCATCGAGTCGATCGAAGACTGCAGATCAGCCAAGTTCTTGCCGATATATCGGTCTTGCAGGATCGACTCGTCGGCACGGTGAAAATCCGAGTCGAATCGAATCAGCATCTCCCGCACCTTGAACGACTCTTTCATATAGGGTACCGCTTCACTGCTTCCTATGCCGTCTTTGTTGAAGTTCTTGAACATCTTGCCCTCGAACAGAAAAAGCACCAAAAACTGCTTGTCGGCCGAAATCTTCATTCGTCCCGAATCGGCCACAATCACCTGTGCATTGTTAAAACCTTCGGAATAGTCATAGATCATCAAGTGGTTCAGTCGTCCGTCTTTGTCTTTCTTTTTGACATAAAGATTATAACCTTCGATTTGATTGGAGAAGGTGCTTTCCGGGATTTGCAGTTCGGGCGATTTGGCTCTGATGGAACCCAGAAGGGTCCACATCTTTACCTGTGAGAGGGGGATGATGTTGTTCTGGAAAAAGAAGGCGCCCACGGCAACGAACGATAGGAGAATGATAAACGGGCGCATGATGCGAGGCAAAGAAATTCCAGCCGACTTCATGGCCAGCAGTTCGAGCTGTTCTCCCAAGTTGCCGAATGTCATCAGCGAAGCCAGCAAAATAGCTAAAGGTAATGCCAGAGGCACAAGGGATAGGGCAGCGTAGAAAAACATCTCGGAAAGAACTTTGATTTCAAGCCCTTTGCCGACCATTTCATCTACATATTTCCAGAGAAACTGCATCAAGACAATAAACATGCAAATGCCGAAAGTCATCAAGAATATCGGCATGAATGTTTTCAATAAAAAGAGATACAGTCGTTTAATCCCCATGATGTCCTTTTTAAATCAACCACAAAAGTAGTGTAAAAAGAGACAATACATCACATTAAGATGTGAAACAACATTAAATCCCCAAGGTTCGCTTGAGTACTTCCACCTGTGAATCCCACAGTTCAATGGCGTCCGTCTTCTCGTCGGGTTCCGCAAAATCCGTAATCTCAAGCGCGGTAGAGCCGGTAAGCTCGATTGTGTGGATGATGAATTCGAAGTATGCGTTTTCATCTTCTTCTTCCATCCAGCGATAACGGACGCTGATTTCGGGTTTGATATCAATGATTTCGGCTTGTTCCTGCATCTTTTTCCATGTGAATGTGCAGACGTTTCCTCTGATATCTACGGTGTCGGCAAACCAGGAGGATAATCCGAGGGCTGTTGTTATATGGTTCCACAGGCTGCGATTCGAAACTTTGTCGAAAATATACTCAATATGAAATTTTTCCTTCTTCATCCTGTTTTTTCTGTTACGTAGATTATGTGGCGCGCAAGATACAAAAAAAGATAAGACTTTACAAGAAAGATAGTGTAAAAAAACGGAAGCACTCTTTATGTTGCTTATTTTGACATGTTTAATTGCTTTATAAAAAGTAAAAGAGTAAATTGTTGTTTTTTTTCTTGGTAAAAAGGCTGATTTATTGTATATTTGCGGCCGATTAAGACGAAGGGGAGGTGGGGACGAGTAGTCCCCTTCTTTCTATTATAGAGATGATTGAAGCGAAGATAGTGGTGGGTTTGGCCGAGGCTTATTTGGCCGATTCGGAGTGTTATCTGGTTGATGTAACCGTCGCTCCGGATAATTTTATCGTGGTGGAAATAGACCATGATCAGGCAGTCGGTATTGATGATTGTGTGGCTTTAAGTCGCTACATCGAAGCACGGCTGGATCGGGATACTGAAGATTATGAGTTGGAAGTGACCTCGGCCGGACTGACGTCGCCTTTTAAAACGCTTCGTCAGTATCTGAAAAATATAGGAAATGAGGTTGAGGTGTTGTTGAAGAGCGGCGAGAAGCTCTCCGGACAGTTGAAGTCGGCTGATGATACAGGGTTTATCGTTACGGTTGGCCGGCAGGTGAAACCGGAGGGTGCCAAACGTAAAGTGACGGTTAGGACGGACGAAGCTTATTCCTATGACAAGATAAAGTATACGAGAAATATAATCAGATTCAAATAGGAAATTTTATGGCGAGAAGACAAGAAACAGTCAGTATGATTGATACATTGCAGGAATTCAAGGAATTAAAAAGTATAGATAAAGACACGATGATCAACGTGCTGGAAGAATCCTTCCGCAATGTGATCGCCAAGATGTTCGGGACGGATGAAAACTACGACGTGATCATCAATCCGGAAAAAGGTGATTTTGAAATCTGGCGAAACCGGACGGTCGTGGAAGACGGTCATGTGGAAGATCCGAATCTGGAAGTCGCATTAAGCGAAGCGCAAAAGATCGATGCCGATTGTGAAGTGGGTGAAGAGGTAACGGACGAAGTGCATTTTGCGGACTTCGGACGTCGTGCCATTTTGAATTTACGCCAGACGCTTTCTTCGAAAATTTTGGAGTTGCAAAAAGATAATTTGTACGCCAAATATAGAGATTTGGTCGGTTCGATCGTGACAGCTGACGTTTATCAGGTCTGGAAAAAAGAAGTCTTGCTGTTGGATGATGACGGTAACGAGTTGCTGTTGCCTAAGGTCGAGCAGATTCCGAGCGATTTTTATCGCAAGGGAGAATCGGTGCGCGCCATTGTGCAGCGGGTAGACAATGATAATAACAATACGAAAATATATCTCTCACGAACCGATAAGGTTTTCTTGCAACGTCTGTTTGAGCTTGAGGTGCCTGAAATCAACGATGGTCTTATCACCATCAAAGCCATTGCGCGGATTCCGGGCGAGCGAGCCAAAATTGCCGTTGAATCGTATGACGATCGGATAGACCCTGTCGGAGCGTGCGTCGGAATGAAAGGATCTCGTATCCGCGGTATCGTGCGGGAACTTCGAAACGAGAATATCGATGTGATCAACTATACGAGCAATACGTCGTTGTTTATCCAGCGTGCCTTGAGTCCGGCCAAGATATCGTCGATCCGGGTGGATGAGGAAGAACATAAGGCGGAGGTCTTTTTACGCCCCGAAGAAGTATCTTTGGCTATCGGTAAAAACGGATTGAATATCAAGCTGGCCAGTATGTTGACGGATTATACAATCGACGTGTTCCGCGATATCGATGCTGCCGACGAGGAAGATATTTATCTGGACGAGTTTGCTGATGAGATCGATGTGTGGGTGATTGATGCACTGAAGAATATCGGCTGCAACACGGCTAAGGCCGTACTTGCCCTTTCGCGCGAAGAAATTATGGAGCGTGCCGATCTGGAGGAACAGACGGTCGATGATGTATTGGGCATTCTCTCTGCCGAATTTGAAGAGGAAGAAGATGAAGAAGCGTCCGAGCTTGATTTTGAAACAGCCGAAGAAGAGGAGGATACGATGGACTCGGAAATAGATGTATCTGAACCTGTGTCGACGGAACAGGACACGGAGAGTGAAGAAGAACAAGAAGAAGAGAAGGAATAACATACGAGACCTATACAAGAAGAAAAATATATATGCCTGTTAAATTAAACAAAGTACTCAAAGACTTAAATGTCGGTCTTCAGACGGTTGTCGATTTTCTGCATGCAAAAGGGTGTGAAATCGAGAGCAATCCCAATGTCCGGATTCAGGATGATCAATATGCGTTGCTGGTCAAAGAATTCGGAAAAAATCTGTCGGAGGCCGACCGTCGCCGTCTGCTTGAGAAAGCCGCTCCGAAGGCACCGATTGTAAAAGAATCTTCTCAAAAGGAAAAAGAGAAAAAAGAAGAGAAGCCGAAGAAAGAACCGGAGGTGATTAAAACGGAGATTCCTGATGAGATCAAGCCCAAATTTGTCACGAAAGGAAAGATTGATCTTTCGGGTATCGGTGAACCGAAGAAAGAGGGTACCAAGCGGACGAAGAAAGAGGAGAAAGAGGAGGGCGCACCTTCTGTTGCTCCTGTAGAAGAGACGAAGAAAGTCGAAGAGGTACAGCAACCGGAGCCAATACAAGCTCCGGAGCCCGAAGTCGTACCGCCGCCCTCCGCACCGTCTGTCGAAGTGCAAGAGGTGTCGACGCCGGAGCCTCATTCCGCAGAAGAACCTGTGGAAAGCAAAAAGGAAGAACCGGCAGTAACGACTCAAGCTGAAGAAAAAACGGTCGAGGCGTTGCCAGAGCAACGTGAGAGCGAATCGGCCCCGAAGCAGGAAGAGGAAATTTTCCGCTTAGGACAGCCGAAATTGGAGTCGACCATTAAGGTAACAGGCAAAATAGATTTAGCGTCGCTCAACCAGTCGATGCGTCCCAAAAAGAAGAGCAAAGAAGAGCGCAGAAAAGAGCGCGAAGAGAAACGCAAACAGCAAACGCCGGCGGATAACAAGCAGAAATCCGGCACCGGCAGTGTAAATGCAGCTAATGCGGCATCGACGACAGGTGAGAGCGGAAAAAAGAAGCGTAAACGGATCAAGAAAGATAAAATCGATATCAACGCGACGGTGGGGACCAATACTCGCCGCGATGATCACGGGCGCGGTCATGATCACGGAGGGAAACGACTGAAGAAACCGGTTCGTGCCGAGATCAGTGAAGAAGCCGTACAGAAGCAGGTGAAGGAAACGCTGGCCCGTCTCACAAGTAAAGGAGGAAAGAGTAAAGGGGCCAAATATCGTCGTGAGAAGCGTGATGCCGTAGCACACCGTGAACAGGAATTGCAGCTTGAAGAAGCAAGAGAAAGCAAGGTTTTGAAGCTGACCGAGTTTGTGACGGCGAACGATTTGGCGAACATGATGGATATCTCTGTCTCGGAAGTGATCTCTACCTGTATGAGCATCGGCATGATGGTGTCGATCAATCAGCGTCTCGATGCCGAGACAATCAATATCGTTGCGGAGGAGTTCGGATTCAAGACGGAGTATGTAAGTGCCGAAGTATCCGAAGCCATTAAAGAAGAAGAAGATAATCCGGAAGATTGGGAGCCGCGTCCGCCGATTGTGACGGTGATGGGACACGTGGATCACGGAAAAACATCCTTGCTCGACAATATTCGGAATGCCAATGTGATTGCCGGTGAGGCGGGCGGAATAACGCAGCATATCGGTGCATATAATGTAAAATTGTCCGATGGACGCCATATTACATTCTTGGATACTCCCGGTCACGAGGCTTTTACGGCTATGCGTGCTCGTGGTGCCAAGGTGACGGATATTGCGATTATCATTGTGGCGGCAGACGATAGCGTGATGCCTCAGACGGTCGAGGCGATTAATCATGCCTCTGCGGCGGGGGTGCCGATCGTTTTCGCTATTAACAAGGTTGATAAGCCCGCAGCGAATCCTGACAAAATCAAGGAGCAACTCTCGCAGATGAATTATCTGGTGGAAGATTGGGGCGGAAAGTATCAAAGTCAGGAAATTTCTGCCAAAAAAGGAATCGGTGTACAGGAATTGCTGGAAAAAGTATTGCTCGAAGCTGACTTACTCGAACTGAAAGCTAACCCCAAGAAGCGTGCAACAGCTTCCGTCATTGAGTCGTCGCTCGATAAAGGACGAGGCTATGTGGCTACTGTACTGGTGAGCAACGGAACGTTGCGACAGGGAGATGTCATATTGGCCGGTACGCACTACGGGCGTCTCAAGGCGATGTTTAACGAACGAAATCAGCGTGTCGAAAGCGCAGGGCCGTCGGAGCCGGTGTTGATTCTCGGATTGGATGGAGCACCACAGGCCGGTGATACCCTGAATGTTCTTGAAACGGAACAGGAGGCACGTGAGATTGCCGGTCGTCGCGAACAGTTGCAGCGTGAGTTGGGGCTGCGCACGCAGAAACGTTTCGGACTCGAAGAGTTGGGGCGTCGTCGTGCGCTCGGAGACTTCCACGAGCTGAACCTCATTGTCAAGGGTGATGTGGACGGTTCAGTCGAAGCCTTATCCGACTCTTTGATCAACCTTTCGACGGAAGAAATTCAGGTTAATGTGATTCATAAGGCGGTTGGCCAGATTTCCGAATCGGATGTGGAATTGTCGGTTTCGTCAGATGCCATCATCATCGGTTTCCAGGTGCGTCCGGCGGCTTCGGCACGTAAACTGGCCGACAAAGAAGGCGTGGAGATTCGTTTGTACTCGATTATTTACGATGCGATCGAAGAAGTGAAATCGGCTATGGAAGGTATGCTTTCGCCGGAGATCAAGGAAGAAATCTGTGGAAATGTGGAAGTTCAGCAAGTGTTCAAGATATCGAAGGTGGGTACGGTGGCCGGCTGTATTGTGAAAGAAGGTAAGATTAAACGCACGAACAAAGTACGTGTCATTCGTGACGGTATTGTGATTCATACGGGCGAACTTAGCTCGCTGAAACGTTTCAAAGACGAGGTGAAGGAGGTCGTGACCGGACAGGAATGCGGTATTTTTGTCAATAATTACAACGATGTTCAAGTGGGCGATATGATTGAACCGTTCGATGAGATTGAGATAAAGAAAACATTATAATGCTTTTGGCGGATGAACTGGTTGGATATTGTCATTATCTGCCTTGTCGGAGCCGGTTTTTTGAAAGGGTGGATTGACGGATTTATCCGTCAGATGGTAGCATTACTTGCCTTGCTCGCAGCGATCTACCTGTGTGCAAAGGTGGCCGTGTTCATCCGCGAATATATTTTACAGACCGGTTGGTTCCCGGAAAATACGGTGACTGTCGTTAGCTATGTGATCGCATTCGTGTGCATTCTTATAGTGGTTACGCTAGTCGGAGGCTGGGTACATAAGGTCATGGATGCGACGCCTCTGAGCTTTGTCAATCATTTGGCTGGCGCTGTCTTTGGGGTTGTTGTCGCTTTGTTTATCGTTAGTCTGACACTGAATCTGTTGGAAGGTGTAGATCGTCGTTCCGTGATTCTCACACAACAAACGAAGGTAGAATCCCGTTTATATGATTATGTAAAAGAAGCTGTGCCGGCAATCTATCCGGCCGATTTATTTGTAAGGAGCAAAAATTAACATGGATACAACGAAAAAAAATACAGTCCCGATCTTAGACGAAATAACCGGTAGCGAGTATAAATACGGTTTTACGACAGAGATCGAGACCGACATGCTGCATCGCGGATTAGACGAAGAAGTGGTGCGCATGATTTCCGCCAAAAAGGAGGAGCCGGAATGGCTGCTTGATTTCCGTCTCAAGGCGTTACGTCACTGGCAGACGCTGGAGATGCCGGCATGGGCACATCTGAAGATTCCGCCCATCGACTATCAGGATATTATTTATTATGCGGCACCGAAGACCAAAGCTGGGCCTAAAAGCCTCGATGAGGTTGACCCCGAACTGTTAAAGACGTTTGATAAACTTGGCATCCCCCTTCATGAGCAGAAGATCCTGAGCGGGATGGCGGTCGACGCCGTGATGGACAGCGTTTCGGTGAAAACGACATTTAAGGAAACGCTGGCCGAAAAAGGCATCATTTTTTGTTCATTCAGCGAAGCGGTAAAGCATCATCCGGATTTGGTCAAGCAATATATGGGAAGCGTTGTGGGGTATCGCGATAACTTCTTTGCGGCACTGAACTCAGCCGTTTTTTCTGACGGATCGTTTGTGTATATTCCCAAAGGCGTGCGCTGCCCGATGGAGTTGAGCACGTATTTCCGAATCAATGCCGCCAATACGGGGCAGTTTGAACGAACCCTGATCGTAGCCGACGACGAGTCGTATGTCAGTTACCTCGAAGGATGTACCGCGCCGATGCGTGACGAGAACCAGTTGCATGCGGCCATTGTGGAGATCGTCGCTCACAGGCGTGCTGAAGTAAAATATTCGACGGTGCAGAACTGGTATCCGGGCGATAAGAACGGCAACGGCGGGATTTATAATTTTGTGACTAAGAGAGGTATCTGTAAAGGCGAAGGCAGTAAAATCTCGTGGACGCAGGTAGAAACGGGCTCGGCCATTACGTGGAAATATCCGTCGTGTATTTTGGCCGGCGATAACTCGGTTGGAGAGTTTTATTCCGTTGCGGTGACGAATAATCACCAACAGGCTGACACGGGTACGAAGATGATCCACTTGGGGCGTAACACCCGCAGTACGATCGTATCGAAAGGAATCTCGGCCGGTCACAGTCAGAACAGTTACCGGGGTATGGTGAAAGTCGCCGCCCGTGCTGAGGGAGCGCGTAATCACAGTCAGTGTGACAGTTTGTTGCTCAGTTCTACCTGTGGCGCGCATACATTCCCCTATGTCGACATACAGAACGAAACGGCTGTTGTAGAGCACGAAGCAACGACTTCGAAAGTCAATGAAGAACAGCTGTTCTATTGTAACCAGCGCGGTATCGATACCGAGAAAGCCGTGAGCCTGATTGTCGGCGGATATGCTCGTGAGGTGATGAACAAGCTGCCAATGGAGTTTGCGGTAGAAGCGCAGAAATTGTTGGCGATCTCGCTGGAAGGAAGTGTGGGATGACATCTTCGCTGCCTACATTTCTGTTGTGGTTTGCCCTGCTGCCCGTGTGTATCATACAGGCGCAGTCGGACGAAAGCCGATGGGCAATTCACTACACGACGAATATATTGACGTCTCCTATGCCCGCGAGTCATTCGGCAAGTGTACCAAACAACGGAGACTTCGGGGGCTTTTCGGTCATGGGAGAATATGATTTCGCCGAGAAATGGGCGGCCGAGCTTGGTTATTTTCTGACTGAGGTCAACTATAACCGTCAGGTGCGTACGATGGAAGGCTTGCAATGTGGGGTAAAGCGTTATTTCCTCAACGAGCGTATTTTTTTCCAGCCTTACCTTTCGGTCAGAGGTCAAGTCAATTGGAGAAGGCGGTTCGAACAGGTTGGAGAGCGCATGAACGATTCCTACATTGTTGAGCATCGCTATCGGAATCCGCTGATCTCGTTCGCGCCGGGTGTCGGAGCGGATATCTATCTGTTTTCCTCCGTAGCCTTAACGATCCGGTACGATTTCATGATGGGAATAGATTCCCGCACAACAATTGAAGGCCGGACACAAGACAACCCTTCTTTTTACTATCACGACAAGGGGGTGTATCATCAATTAGGGCTGGGAGTAAAAGTAACTTTTCCGTTCCATTTTTCGGAACAGGACGGGGAAAGTTTGTTATATTTGTTATTAGACATGTTATTCTGGAATTAAGATTGAATTGAATTATGGGAGAAATCTTGTTAGAAATAAAAGATTTATGCGCTGAGGTCGATGGTAAAGAGATTTTGAAGGGACTTAACCTGACCATCAGGAAAGGTGAAATACATGCGATCATGGGGCCGAACGGTTCCGGAAAAAGCACGCTCAGCAGTGTACTCGTCGGTAATCCGGCATTTACGGTGACGAAGGGATCCGTGAAGTATAAGGGCAAAGACTTGTTGGAACTGTCTCCTGAAGAGCGGAGTTGCGAGGGGATGTTCCTCAGCTTCCAGTATCCGGTGGAAATCCCGGGGGTCAGCATGGTAAATTTCATGCGGGCTGCGGTAAATGCACAGCGTGAATATCGAAATGAAGAGCCGGTTTCAGCCTCGGATTTTCTGAAGATGATGCGTGAGAAACGCGAGATTGTGGAGCTCGATAATAAGCTGATGAGCCGTAGTGTCAATGAGGGCTTCTCCGGGGGAGAGAAGAAACGCAACGAGATTTTTCAGATGGCCATGCTCAATCCTACATTGGCCATTCTGGACGAGACGGACAGCGGCCTCGATATTGATGCGTTGCGCGTTGTAGCAAACGGGGTAAACAAACTTAAATCGCCTGATAATGCATCGATTATCATTACTCACTATCAGCGTCTGCTCGATTATATCAAGCCCGATGTCGTACATGTCCTTTACGAGGGACGTATTGTGAAAACTGCCGGTGCCGAACTTGCTCTTGATTTGGAAAAGAAGGGTTACGACTGGTTGAAAACTAACGATTAACAGGCGAAAATGAACAGTTTGCATATACCGGACAAGGATACTATTCATCCGGAAAAACAATACATTGATCTTTTTACGCAGCACGAAGATGTGCTCCGTCACCATGCGCCGGCATGTATGAACGCCTTGCGGACGCAGGCTTTGGCCGATTTTGAGCGGGTGGGATTTCCTTCGACCCGGCACGAAGATTATCGCTATACCGATGTTCCCAAGGCGTTTGCACCTGACTATGGGCTGAATTTGGCCCGTCTGCATGTGCCGACCAACCCTTCAGACGTGTTCCGCTGTGATGTGCCGAACATGAGCACCTCGCTCTACTTCGTGGTCAACGATTCGTTTTATACCGATACGTTACCGAAGGCTTCCTTGCCCGAAGGGGTATATGCGGGAGGCATGCAAGCATTTGCCGAGCTTCATCCCGAGGTGGCATCACGCTACTACGGCAAGGCTGCCGATACTTCGGCCGATGTCGTCAGCGCACTTAATACGATGCTGGCCCAAGATGGGTTCGTGCTTTATGTACCTCGTGGCGTGCATGTCGAACGCCCCGTACAACTGATTAATATCTTTCGCAGTACGGTCGACCTGATGGCGAACCGTCGCGTATTGATCATTATAGAGCCGCATGCATCGGCCAGATTGCTCGTCTGCGATCATAGTATGGATGATGTCAAATTCCTTGCCACGCAGGTGGTTGAAGTTTTTGCTGAAGAAGGGGCGTTTTTTGACTATTACGACTTGGAGGAAAGCTCGGCTTCGACTACGCGTTTCTCGTCGCTCTACGTCGAACAGGCTGCTTCGTCCAATGTCTTGGTTAACGGCATCACGCTGAATAACGGACTGACCCGTAATAACTACCGGATTCGTCTGAACGGTAAAGGGGCGGAAGCAACACTCTGCGGAATGGCCATTGAAGACCTTGATCAGCAGGTGGATACGTATACGCATATCACCCATGCCGTGCCGCATTGCATCAGCAACGAATTGTTTAAGAACGTCCTTGACGAGCGCGCGGTAGGTGTATTCAGCGGGCGAATACTGGTGAATGAAGGTGCTCAGAAAACAGAAGCTTACCAGACGAACCGTAACATGTGCCTCACGTCTGATGCCCGCATGTACAGCAAGCCGCAGCTTGAGATTTATGCCGACGATGTGAAATGCTCACATGGCATGACAACCGGTCAACTCGATGAACAAGCGCTCTTTTACATGCAAAGCCGCGGCCTTCCCTACGAAGAGGCGCGGATGTTGCTCAGCGTCGCTTTTATGTCGGATGTGATCGATCATGTGCGTCTCGACGCCTTAAAAGACCGTCTGCATCTGCTTGTCGAAAAACGCTTCCGCGGCGAACTGGCCCGATGTGCCGGATGCAGATACGGAAACTGAAGCATTGATATTCTTTACTATTTTTACTTCTTCCCCCTTTGTCCGGATAAAGATGTTCGGTATAAGGGGGGGAGAAGGATTACAAAACACAACGAACAGATGAAAATATTTTTTAAAACTACCTTTTTGCTCCTGCTCTCTCTGGTGTTGTTGACCCGTTGCGGAGGAAGCGAGCCGAAGCATTTTTCCTATACTTATGTGTTGGAGAGTACCCGGACGTATCGGCTGTCACTATCGATAGACAGCGAGAAGCATTACGCCGTAGAGAAGCAGAACATCCGTTTTGAACAGTATGAGCCTTACCGTGCGGAAGGGACACTGACCGACGAGGAATATGCGCGATTTAAATCGTTATTGGCTAAAAGTAAGCTTTTTGACATGAACGACTCATACGGATTCGAGAAAGAGCCGGATCAGCCTGTTGCCGACATGATTTACCAAATTGCCTATCAGGCGGACGGACGCGAAAAATTTATTTCGATCCGTCATGCCGAGACGATGACCTTTTCCCGTCATTTTACGGAACTGCTGAAATATACGAATGAGTTTATCAGCAACCAAGTAAAGGAATAGCGGCTATTACATATTGCCTTTGTCCAGATACTCGGTTTTAAACATTTTGATAAGCAGGAAAAAGATAGAGAGCAGCAACGGGCCGAAAATGATCCCCCAAAATCCAAAAACCGACAGGCCGAGAATCACCCCGAAAACCGTGATCAACGGGTGTGTATCGGCCAGTTTTTTCTGAAGGATAAAACGGATGACATTGTCGATGTTCGTAAGGATGATTGCGCAGAAAGCTCCCAGTCCGATAGCGTTCGTCCAGTCGCCGACCAACATTAGATATACCACGATCGGCACCCATACGATACCGGTGCCGACGATAGGAATGATGGTCGAAAAGCATGTCAGAAAACCGAAAAGCAAAGCACTCGGCACACCGAATATCAGATATCCGATATAGGCGATGAAACCTTGTATGATAGCGAGTAGAGGGATGCCGATAGCATTCGACCGCACCATGACATATACTTCGTTGGCAATATTCTTCCTGTTTTCAGGGCTAAATGGCAGCAATTCGTAAAAATACTGCTCGATCGTCCGGAAATTAAGCAGGATAAAATACAAGAGGAAGATCAGTACGACAACCGTCACAACCATACTGCTCATCTGGCTGATAAGGTATTGAATAACGGTGCTGATATAGCCCGTGGCCGTTGTCAGGTTTTCGGACGAGAACAAATCGTATCCGAATCGTTGTCGGAGTTGCATCTCGAGGTTTTCAATCATCTTTTGCAGGGATGAAATATCCATGTCGATGTTTTGTACCTTTCCCAACAAGGCCCAGACCATAAGATAAAGCGGAACCGTAATGACGGCTGCCACTTCGAACAGAATAAGGATCGTGGCCAGGACATGATTCATCTTTTTCTTTTCCGTCAGGTAAATCATTTGCCGGCGTACCATCACAAAGATGGTAAAAGCTCCCAGCAGTCCGTTTACAAACATCCACAGTTCCTTAATAATTACCCATCCCAATAACAGGATCAGGATGCCGAGCGAATATTTCCAATATTTTTCTTTTCCTGTCGAAGCCATTTTCTTTCATATTAAGCCTCGTAAAGATAGAAAGTTTTTCCGGTTTCAGATTTTCTCTATTCGATTTTTTTGCGGAGACGCGCCAAATAGCCTCGCATCGCTTCCGTATCGCGTTCGGCAATGATTTTCTGTAATTCGTCGAGTTCGCGCTGGATACGATCGATTTGTCCGGGTGTTCGCGGGTTAAACAAGATTTCAGTCAGCAGATAATCATCTTCGGAAAGCACGCCTCGAGCAATCTTCATGTGGCGTCTGAAAGTCGTTCCCGGCGCATCCTGATGTACCATCGTTGCGACAAAAACAAACGTCGAAGCGAACGGAATCCCCAACGAGTAAGCGACTACCTTGTCATGTTCCTCAAACGTGTATTCGAAAATATTCAGTTTGAGCTTTTCATATAAGTCTTTGAAGAAGATTTTGCCGAGGTGATCGCCTTCGGAGATGATGATGGCATTCTCCTGCATCAGGTTGCCGAGGTTCGCGAACGTAGGCCCGAACATCGGGTGGGTAGAGACGTACGGAAAACCGCAGTCTTTGTAGAACTCCAGCAGGTTGGTTTTCACCGATGCGATGTCGGAGATGATACAATAGGGCCGGAGATGGGGCAATACGCTTCTGAATGCGTCGAGCGTGTGGGTCAGGGTGACGCAGTTGATGACCATCTCGGGGGCAAACGCCTCGATCTCGTCGACCGATTGCATGCGCAGGGCATTGTATATAAAACGCATCCGTTTAGGGTCTTGTTCGAGTACGGCCACCTCATGGTCGAAACTCAGCAGGTCGGTAAAGAAAGACCCCATCTTTCCCGCACCCAAAATCAATATTTTCATTGTGTGTTCGGTTTATTCGTTCATAACGATCATCTGTTGACGTACCGATTCCTCGTGAATCTCTTTCAGGATGGCCAGTACGAAGTCGGGATTCAGATCCATGGCCATGCCTGCCTTTGTGCGATTCTCCAGAATCTCTCCGTAGCGAGGCGTTTGCAGCACCGGCATATGATGTTCTTTCTTATACACCCCGATTTCTCGCGAGATGCGCATGCGTTTGGCCAGCAGCTCGAGCAGGTTCTCGTCGATCCCGTCGATTTGTCGGCGCAATTCGTGCAGGTTCTCGGTCGTCTGGTTCGACTCGCGGATGACGAGCAGGTTCAGGACATAGTCCAGCACTTCGGGCGTAATCTGTTGTGCCGCGTCGCTCCACGCGTGATCGGGGTCGCAATGCGATTCGATGATCAGCCCGTCGAAATTCAGGTCCATCGCTTGCTGACAGAGTGAAGCAATCAGTTCGCGTTTGCCTCCGATATGGCTGGGATCGCAAATGATCGGCAAGTTCGGCATGCGGCGACGCAGCTCGATGGCGATATGCCATAGCGGGAGATTGCGATACATCTTCTTGTCGAACGAGCTGAACCCGCGATGCACTGCGCCGATGCGGTGGATGCCCGCTCCGTAAAGACGCTCAATAGCGCCGATCCATAGCTCCAGATCGGGATTGACCGGGTTTTTAACCAGCACGGGGATGTCGACTCCTCGCAGTGCATCGGCCACATCCTGCATGGCAAACGGATTGACAGCCGTCCGTGCACCGATCCATAAAACATCGACTCCGGCCTTTAGCGCTTCAAAAACATGGTCTCTCGTAGCCACCTCGGTAGCCACGTACATGCCTGTCTCTTCCTTTACTTTCTTCAACCATTGCAGTCCAATGGTGCCTACTCCTTCAAAGCCCCCCGGTTTGGTGCGGGGCTTCCAGATACCTGCACGAAAGATGCGGATACCGATAGCAGCTAATCCCTTGGCCGTAGTCAAGACCTGCTCTTCGGTCTCGGCACTGCACGGCCCGGAAATCACGAGCGGACGCTTGTCTTCGATTCCCGGTAATAAAATAGATTGTAAGTTTAATTCTTCCATATAGTTTAATTCTTTATTTTTTCTGTTTATCTGTATGTTGATTTCGTATTCCGTTTATTCGTTCCAGCGCCTCAGCCAGTTGTTCCTCTTTACAGCAGAGCGACAGCCGGACATAACGTTCGCCCGCATTGCCGAAAATAAATCCGGGTGTGATAAATACCTTGGCTTCGCGCAGCATGCGGTCAGCCAGCGCTTCGCCGCTTGTTTCCGTATCGGCGATTCGTCCCCAGAGGAACATGCCGACTTGTTGTTCGTCGTATGTACAATTCAGCGCCTGCATAATCTGCCCGGCCAGCTTGCGACGACCGCGATAGATACGATTCATCTCAGCATACCATGCCGGCGGTGCATTCAACGCTTCGACTACGGCCGATTGCATCGGGCGGAACTGGCCTGAATCGACGTTGCTCTTCACTTTCAGGATCCATTGTACAAACTGCGCATTCGACACCAGCATGGCCATACGCCATCCG
Organism: Tannerella sp.; assembly: GCF_052170195.1. Taxonomy (GTDB): domain Bacteria; phylum Bacteroidota; class Bacteroidia; order Bacteroidales; family Tannerellaceae; genus Tannerella. The sequence goes on from NZ_JBQNAZ010000004.1 coordinate 63,149, forward strand.
GGCATGTTGTGCGCTTTACTCATCGAATTGAGCTCGATAGCGATTTCTTTGGCTCCTTCTACGCGCAGGATGCTACGCGGATGATCGTTGAGGATGAAACTGTACGGGTTATCGTGACAGATAACGATTCCGTGTCGACGACCAAAAGCGATCAGCCGTTTGAACAGAGCCTCGTCTCCGTCGGCACCGGTCGGCATATTCGGGTAGTTTGTCCACATCAATTTGATGCGGGTGAGGCCATAGGCTTGCCGCTCGGCCACGATCTGTTCCAGAGCGTTGAAGTCGGGCTGCCAGCCGTTCGACGCCTGTAATTCGTAGGGGATCAGATCGGCTCCGACAAGCCGGCTCACCGAACGGTATGTCGGATAGCCGGGGTCAGGTACGAGCACGCCGTCGCCCGGATTGAGGAAAGCCATAGAGATATGCAAAATTCCTTCTTTCGAGCCGATAAGCGGCAGGATTTCCGTTTCCGGGTCTGCCTCCACATCGAACCATCGCCGATACCATCCGGCATAGCTGTGCCGCAGCTCGGGAATGCCTGTATAGGGCTGGTAACCGTGTACGTCCGGGCGGCATGCTTCGCGACAGAGCGTGGCGATCGCCCCATCCGACGGTGGCAAGTCGGGGCTTCCCACGCCGAGGCTGATCACACGCATACCTGCGGCATTCATCGCGGCGACCTCTTTCAGTTTCTTTGAGAAATAATATTCTTGCACGCTGTCCACACGCGTGGCAGGCATAACATCATATACCTTGTTTTCCTTCTGCATATTCTCCTAAGATTTTCAAATCCTTTGTCAGCGGTATAATCGCATCCAGCGCCTGTTTATAGCGTGGATAATCCGAAAACGTCAGATTGACGTAAAACAAATATTCCCATTCGCGCCCGATAATCGGCAACGACTGTATTTTCGACAGATTCATATCATAGAACGAGAGAATCGTCAGGACTTTCGAGAGGCTGCCGGCCGTATGTGGCAAGGAGAAAACGAGCGAAGCCTTGTTCTTCGTCACTCCTTCAAGGAGTTCGGAAGCCATCGAAGGGGAGGCCACGGCCAGAAAACGCGTATAGTTGCGTTTGTTCGTCTCGATGCCTTCGGCCAGCACCTCCAGTCCGTACATCTCGGCTGCCCGACGCGCACAGATAGCGGCATGACCGTGCATTTTCTCTGTGGCGATCCGTCGTGCACTGCCTGCCGTGTCGTCCATCTCGACGAGCTTGACGTACGGAAGCGTAGCCAGAAAGTCATCGCATTGCATCAGGGCGATCGGATGCGAATTGATTTCGGTAAGGTCGGACATGTTCGTCCCCGGAAGTGCGGCCAGTGAGTGCATAATACGTAATTTATACTCTCCCGTCACCACGCACCCGCTCTGTCGAATCAGATCGTGATTCTGCAACAGACTTCCGGCAATCGTGTTCTCGATCGCCATGATTCCGACCGTCCGTTCATCGGACGCGACTTTTCGCACAAGCTCCTTAAACGTCTCGCACGGTACTAACTCGATCGGCTCGTTTTCGAAATATCGATGTGCCGCTACATCATGATACGAACCGGCTATTCCCTGTATGGCAATTTTTCTCATTCTTTCTGTTTTTTTCTTCATGTTCGCAACATCAAAAAAAAATCCCGCCATTCACATGGCAGGATTCTTTCTAAATGTCGGTACCCTAAGGTACTCTTTTCATTTCTTACACGCATCAAGTCCTGCCTTTATCTCCATCAAGATAAAAGTAATAATACTTGTAGGTGTAAAATCGTTTCATTTTTGTTTACTTGATTATATCACGTGCAAAGATACATCACCTTTTTTAACATGCAAGAAAAAAAACGTTTTTTTTCTCGCATCTCAAGATGATTCCATACGAACATAGTAGAATTCATCAACTGTTGCTGATTTTTAACCGTTCCCAGATACATTGTGGTACGAGTCGCCAGAAGAAGACCAAAAGACGGTAACGCCGGTCGATGACGACGACGCGTTTACGCTTTTCCAACGCATGGACGATATGTCGGGCCACAGCTTCCGGTCGCATGAGCATCGGGTATTTCTTTTGATTGTCGAGTATGGCCGTATCTACAAATCCCGGCCGGATATCGGTGAAAACGAGGTGGTCCTTTTTTAAATGTGCTAACTGTGCCAAAGCGTCGATATAGGTGTTTTGAAAACGTTTGGAGGCCGAATAAGCCGGGGCGCTTCCCAACCCTTTCGTTCCCGCGATGGAACTGATCACGGCGATATGTCCACCGCCGTTGTCGCGGAAATAACGGTAAGCCGCTGTGACCATACGGATAAATCCGGAAACATTCGTTGCCGCCGTCCACAGCTCGATATCTTCTTGCAGGGCTGTATTTTGTCGACCTACACCCGACGAGAGAAAGAACAGCTCCATCCCGCCCATGGTTTCGATCAGTCGATGCAGACGCTCCGGTGCGTCGTCGCATGTGACATCGAGTATTTGTATTGTCACCCGTTCCGGAGCCAAGGCCTGTAGGCGTTTCAGTTCGGCTTCGCGACGGCCTGCCACACCCACCGACCACCCACGACCAAGTAAAAGTTTCGCCACTTCCAGCCCAATGCCGGAAGTGGCGCCTATCACAATAGCCCGTTTCACTTTTACAACGTACTTTTCGCCGCGTTCAGCGCTTTTTCGTAATCAGGTTCCGTAGTCAGTTCTTTCACGTACTCTACATAAATGACCTTTCCTTCCGGATTGATTACAACAACACCGCGTGCCAGCAGCATGTTCTCTTTAATTAGAAAACCATATTTGCGACCGAACTCCGACTGCATATAATCAGACAGCGTATGAATACGATCGATTCCTTCGGCCGCACAGAAACGTCCCAAAGCAAACGGCAGGTCTTTCGACAAAGTCAGTACCACTACGTTCTCCGACAATGAAGTAGCCTCTTTGTTGAAGCGTTTTGTCTGCATGGCGCAGACACCTGTATCAATCGAGGGGAAAACGGAAAGAATCACCGTTTTACCTTTGAAGTCGGACAAAGATACGGGTTTGCTATCACGACCTACGGCTGTAAAATCGGGAGCCGTGTTGCCTACTTGAATCATTTCACCAAGCAATGTCAGCGGAGTGCCGGTGAAAGCAACTACGCCTTTGTTTTCTTTTAATTCGTTCATCATATCCAATTGTATCTTGATAAATAGTAAATAAATTTCATGAATCCGCCCTGTTGGGCTTACATTCATTTTATGCGGCTAAGTTAGTGAACCTTCAGTATAAAACAAAAAAGCCAATGTGCGATTTCGCGCACATTGACTTTTATTAACAAATATCTTTCTTTGTTATCTCACGGGACTGCAATCAACTGATTTCGATCGTTCGCTGTGCCTTGTAAATCTCCTCATGTGAGAGTTTGGGCAGATCGATGTTCAACACTCCGTTTTCTACTTTAGCACAAATTTTATCTTTATCTACATCGTCCGGCAGAATCATCGCCTGCTGGAACTTCGCGTACGAAAATTCGCGACGCAGATAGCGTGCATCCTTGTTCTCTTCATTCTTTTCGCTTTTTCTCTCCATCGAGATCACCAGATGGTTGTCTGCATCGATATTGATGTTAAAATCTTCCTTCGTCATGCCTGGGGCTGCTACTTCGACCGTATAACGGTCTTTCATTTCCTTTACGTTGATGGCAGGTGCCGTTGCGTTCGTACGTCCCATCCATTCATGTTCAAAAAAGTCATTGAAAATGGACGGTAACCAATCATTCTGATTTCTTCTAATCAAAGTTGTCATTATTCAATCCTCCTATAATTTAATGTTCTTTTTTTGAAGTCCGGCTCATCATTCTTGTGATTCCCATCTTTCTTAGGGAGGGGTATCACCGGATTGCTTGAATCGGCTTCATCAGATAAGATACAAAACGCATACCATCGCATATTTTGTGTCAAAATGACATGATTTTTGCTAAAAAACTAACAAACGTGCGTCAAAATGGCGTCTTTTTGTTAGAAGTCTATCATCTCTCTTCTGTGCGCAGGATTATATATTCGAGTTAGTAGGTCTGTCCGGGCTTTATTTAATACTTGCTACGGACTATAGATTCAAAAGTTTCTGTAAATATGCTTCTATTTTTCTATAAAGTTCGGTTACGTTGTCTGCAATCGATTGGCAGGCCGTATCAATAAGGATAACTTCTTCATCCCACGTGTGATATTCTCTTTTTTCTACTTCTTGCCATGTGGGTAAATATAAGTTTGTAATGTCTGTCGTTCTGTTTTCTACCCTCGATCGGTGTTCGGCTTGGTCAGAGCAGGTTACTTCAATGTTGATATACTTGCATCCGCATTGCATAGCGACCTCTTGCCATTCTTTTCGGGTAAGGGAAATGGGGTTGCAGCTGTCGGCAACGACGTGATTGCCGATACGTAGATTCTCGGCCGCAAGCCGATAAGCCAGTCGGTAACCTTCGCCTTCTACCTGATAATGGCATAAGTCCCGTAAACCTTGTTCAAGTGTGTCGATCCGTAAATAGACCGCATTATATTTTTGGGCCAATGCTTTCGCAAGGGTGGTTTTTCCCGTAGCCGGCAAGCCGGAAAACAGAAATAAGATGGCATTCATGCTGATGTGTGATATGGATGTTCTTACTTTCTTCATGCACAAATGAACGAATCGGGCATGGAAAAATAAAAAAAAGAGTTGTCTCATAACGAGGCAACTCTTTTGATCTATGAGAAGATCATTACTTTGCTTCTTTTTTCTTGGAGCAGCATTCATCTTTCTTCTTGTCGCAAGCTTTCTCTTTCTTGCATGCTTCCTTGCCTTCCTTCTTGCAGCACTTCTGCTCTGTCTTTGTGCACTCTTTCTTTTCTTTCGTATCCTGTGCATTGGCAGAAACGCCCAATGCCATAGCAGCAACAATGGCTGCGCTCAAAATCATTTTCTTCATCGTTCTGTTACTTTAAAAAATTAATACCGGATGCAAAGAAAAAAGATTTTGTGTTCTGTCCTACCGCAAGCGCTTAAAAATTAAATATCTTTATTTCATCTACACACATTTTTTCAGGTCGGAAAGATACTGCTTTCAGCAGGGAACGCTATCTTTGCAACATGTTAAAAACATCATCTATCCGAAACGACTTTCCGATTCTGCAGCGCGACGTATATGGTAAGCCGCTGGTCTATCTCGACAATGCAGCCACGACCCAAAAGCCTCGTTGCGTTGTCGAAAAAATTACGGAAGAATATTATTCTGTGAATGCGAATATCCATCGCGGTGTTCATTTTCTCAGTCAGCAGGCTACCGAAGCGCATGAGGCGGCTCGCGAAACCGTACGGGCATTCTTGAATGCCCGCTCCTCGGCCGAAATTCTTTTTACGCGAGGTACAACCGAAGCAATTAATCTTGTTGCATCAAGCTTTTCACGTGCTTTTGTAAAGCCCGGTGATGAAGTGATCGTCTCCGTGATGGAGCATCATGCCAATATTGTTCCATGGCAATTAAACGGGCTGAATATAAAAGTGATACCGTTTAATGAGTGCGGCGAACTCGATCTGGAAGCATTTTCCCGGTTGTTTTCCGATAGGACGAAGCTCGTAGCTGTCACCCAGATGTCGAACGTACTCGGGGTGATTAACCCGGTGGAGGAGGTTGTGCGGATAGCCCATCAACACGAGATACCTGTCCTTATAGACGGTGCGCAGGCCGTTGCCCATCAACCGATCGATGTGCAAGCGCTCGATGCGGATTTTTATGCTTTTTCCGGGCATAAAGTCTATGGGCCTACAGGTATCGGCATACTCTACGGAAAGGCGGAATGGTTAGACCGCCTGCCGCCTTATCAGGGAGGTGGCGAGATGATTCAAAACGTGACTTTTGAGCATACGACGTTCAATGAACTTCCGTATAAGTTCGAGGCCGGCACTCCGGATTATATCGGCAGCACAGCTTTGGCCGAGGCGTTGAGGTATATACAGACCATCGGGCTTACCGAGATCGCGGCGCATGAACACGAACTGCTTCGCTATGCGACGGAGCGGCTCGATGAAATAGAAGGCATGCGTATCTTCGGACGTACCGAACATAAGAACAGTGTTGTTTCTTTTCTGGTCGGCAACATTCATCATTACGATATGGGTATGCTCCTCGACCGTCTTGGTATTGCCGTCCGCACGGGACACCATTGTGCGCAACCGCTTATGCACGCACTTGGTATCGAAGGGACGGTCAGGGCGTCGTTCGCACTTTATAATACAAAAGAAGAAGTGGATGTACTCGTCGAAGGAATCCAACGTATCCGAAAAATGTTTTGAGCCCCAGTAATAGTAAACGTTCTGTTTTATAAGAAGATTCAGGAGATGTATATAGGGGAAATAATATAAAAAACAGAGAGGAAAAAGACGATAAACTTAAATAAATCTTATATGATATGAAACTTCAAGTGGCAAAGTCTGTTGTTGTGATTTTAGGTTTGTTCAGTATCCCGTTGTATGGGCAAGAGAGTTATTCTGTTCTGATACATAAAGCATATAATGTGATGTGGAAAGAAAAGGACATGGATGGTCATAAAAAAGCCCTTAGGATGTATGAAGATGCTTTTGAACTGTTTCCTGATAGCATCGATACATCTGAATTGAACGATGCATCAATTCTGGCTGCATGGTTGAATGACCATGATAAGGCTTTCAAATACCTGAATGCTTTCGTTACCATGAAGACAGCTAAAAATGGATATCCCAGTTGGAAGTATGTAGTAGGGAATGATTCTGAAGTTGATTATAAGAATTTACTTGATGATCCCCGATGGATCATGGTGAAAAATATAGCACTCAAAGATAAGGCCTTGTTTTATGACAAATTGAGAGGGGAAGAGGAAGAATTCTACGAAATGTGTAAGATTGATTTGGAGCGAATAACAGACCCGATGGTTTTATATGATAATATACGGAATTATCATCCGTATAAATTAAAACAGAAGCAAGATTATTCGCTTACATTTCAAATAAATGATTCTGCAAGAACATCTTTTTTTATCCATTTGCCGCAGAATTATAATCCAGAGAAGAAATATCCTCTTTTATTTTTTCTTCATGGTGCCGTACGAGGAAATCGTTTGGCAGATTTTCAACTTGCATCATGGGTATTATTCGATTGGAACAGGTATTACACAAAATACGCGGCCTTGAACGATGTTATTCTGGTTTTTCCTCGAGGTAGTAAGGAGTTTAACTGGATGATACCCGATGATGGTTTTTTTATGGTTCCGTCGATCTTGCATCAGATTAAAAAGACAATTAATGTAGATGACAATAAAGTATTTATCTCGGGACACTCCAATGGGGCAACGGGGGCATTCTCGTACTTAATGAAGCAACCCTCTTCATTTGCCGGATGTTATGGATTCAACACCTATCCGAAAGTCTTTACTGGGGGGACTTTTATAGAGAATATAAAAAATCGCTCGTTTATAAATTTCTCGACAGACAAGGACTATTACTACCCTCCCTATGCGAATGATCAATTCACACAACTGATGAAGAGCATGAATCTTGATTATAAGGAATATCGATATGACGGTTTTCCCCATTGGTTCCCCCAATTTGATGACTCGGAACCTGCGTATCGAATTTTATTCTCAGACTTGGTAAAACGGGAAAGAAATCCTTTTCCAAAGGAGATTTCTTGGGAGTTTGATGATGATTGTTATGGAACGATCGACTGGCTTTCCAATATAAAATTAGATACATTGGTGGAACGGAAGAGCTGGCATAAGGAGTTGAATTTCAAGATTGATAAATGGTTGAAGTATGACAAAAACGATAGCATAATTGTTTATAATGTAGATAGAAAAGCCTTTGACTTTCCTCGTAAATCAGGTAAGATCAAGGCTGAGTACGGTAATAACGTCTTTCGAATAGAAACTTCTTGTATAACTTCTTTCTCGGTAAATATCTCCCCTGAAATGGTGGATATGAAAAAGAAGGTACAGATTTATGTAAATGGAAAATTGCGTTTCAGCAAACAGGTTGGATATGATCGGGATTTTATGTTATGTAGTTTTAAAGCCAACCGGGACAGAAGTCAAGTCTGGGTGAATCAGATAGATGTGTTCATAAACCGTCATTAGTTTATCTGAATGAATTTGTAAGAATAAAAGTGAAGAAAATTGCTGAATTAAAACAAGTTGATAAGATATTGTTGGATTGGTCATATTATTATCTCTTGCCAATAGAACAAGATTGTTTTTGGATGGATATACGGATATTCAATCAAAACCGTTCGAATGCGTACGAAAAGGTTTTAAGAAAAGCGTAAGATGCTTCAACCATATCTCAAAGAAGGACGCCTTGAGGCCGGATGCGACGAGGCTGGCCGAGGGTGTCTGGCCGGGGCTGTCTATGCGGCTGCCGTGATCCTGCCGCCTGATTTCCGCAATGAGCTGTTGAACGACAGCAAGCAACTGACGGAAAAGAAGCGTTATGCCTTGCGACCGATCATTGAGGAAGCGGCGACGGCTTGGGCGATCGGTATCGTAACACCCGAGGAGATCGACCGGATGAATATTCTGCGTGCTTCGATTTTAGCGATGCATCGCGCCATCGACGGGCTGAAAGTAAAGCCGGAATACCTGCTGATCGACGGAAATCGTTTTCATCCGTACCCCGGCATTCCGTATGAAACGGTTGTCAAAGGTGACGGGAAGATGATGAGCATCGCCGCGGCTTCGATCTTGGCTAAAACGTATCGCGACGACTATATGAACGCACTCGCCGGGAAATATCCGGCATATCATTGGGAGAAGAACAAAGGCTATCCCACCGAAGCGCATCGTGAAGCCATCCGTTGCGCAGGAACGACACCTTACCATCGCAAGAGCTTTATGCTCCTGCCGCCTGCACAGCTCCGTCTGGAATTGTAAAATCAGGCCTGATTCGCTTGAGCACTGAATGCCAAAGCGTACATTTTCATTTGTTTCAGCATCGCGACGAGGCCGTTGGAGCGGGTAGGGGAGAGATGTTCCTTCAGTCCGATGCGCTCGATAAAGTACAGATCGGCATCGAGGATTTCCTGCGGCGTGTGATGAGACAGTACCCGTATGAGTAACGAGACAATACCCTTCACAATCACCGCGTCGCTCTCACCCTGAAAGATCACTTGGCCATCGGTGTAATCGGCCTGCAACCATACGCGACTTTGGCATCCTTCAATCAGATTGTTACTCGTTTTGTGTCGGTCGTTGAGCGGCGGCAGCGCATTGCCCATGTCAATCAGCAAGGCATACTTATCCATCCAGTCGTCGAACACGGAGAATTCTTCGATCACTCCGTCCTGTATCTCATTAATTGTCATCTTAGTTAATTCTTAATGGTTATAAATCACACTCAAAATCGTCTCTCCGACGGCTTTTAATGTTTCACGGTCGATATTCTCCATCGTATCATTCTGCGTATGCCAGTAAGCGCCGAAGCCCGACCGGGTATCCGGATCGTAATTGATGATGTCCAGACAGGGGATGCGAAGTCCTTGTATCACATACTGATGATCGTCGACGATGGTACCTCCCTGCGCGTTGATGAAATATTTTCCGTAGCCTAGCTCGCGTGCGGTAGCCCAGACTTTCTCTACATATCTCGCGGCATATTGCACAGAGGTACCTTCCTTATAAAAGGTAGCGCCGCGTGAGCCGACCATGTCGAGCAGAATGCCGAATTCGGCCTTGTAGTTCGGTACATGCGGGTTCTTAGCCCAAAACTGTGATCCGAGACACCATGTGTCGGGTTTGTACTCATCGACGAATTCCGGTGTACCGTAGTCTTCCGCATCAAAAAACACGATATCGATTCCGATAGCAGGCGTCTTTACCTGAGTCTGACGAGCGATTTCGAGCAGAACGCCAATGCCGCTACCCCCATCGTCGGCCCCGTCTATCGGTTTACGGTGATTGGCTTCGTCGGTGTCGTGATCGGCATAAGGACGGGAATCCCAATGGGCGAAAAGGAGTACACGACGTGACTTTTCGGGCTGGAACGCTCCGACGATGTTTTGGGCCTTTAATTTCTCGCCGTTGTATGCTGTTAGTACGGCTTCCTGCACATAAACTTTTGCTCCGTGACGCTCCAGCTCTCCCGCCAGATAATCGGCGCATCGTTGGTGTGCTTCCGTGTTCGGCACGCGCGGACCGAATGCTACTTGTCGTTCGATATAGGCATAGGCACTGTCTGCATTGAACGTTGGCACTTCTATACGCTTATCCGTGTCAACAGGATCCGTAGTTTCCTCTTTCGTCGTATTTTTCTGACCGCAACATGACAGCATCAGACTGCCAAGTAATACTCCTGCATATTTATTGATCATTCTATCCATGATTATGGTCGATTATTTTATCCCGTTTTGTACTTCACTCATAACTCTCATCAGGTTACCTCCCCATATTTTGGCAATGCTTTCGTCGTCCAGTCCTTCGGCAATCAGACGCATTGTGATTTGCATCAGTTCGTTGGCGGCACGACAGCCTATCAGCTCGCCGTCGCCATCAAAGTCGGATCCGATGCCTGCGTAGTCGATCCCGACCAGATCAATCACATGCAGGATATGCCTGATAGCATCGCTCAACGAGGCTTTATCCGGTGATTCGTTGATAAACCCTTTATAGAGGCAGATTTGCATCACGCCTCTTTGTTGTGCTAATGCTTTGATCTGATCATCGTCGAGGTTACGGCGATGATTGCATAAAGCGCGGCATGACGAATGTGAGGCGATGATCGGGCGGGTGCTGTGCTCCAGAACATCGTAAAAAGTACGATCGGCAGCATGCGACACATCGATCATCACCCCGAGGCGATTCATCTCGGCCACAACTTCCTTCCCGAACGGACTGAGACCGCCCCATTCCGCTTGTCCTGCGGCGGAGTCGCAGAGGTCATTGTCGCCGTTATGACAGAGTGTAATATACGATACGCCCATCTGTCGGAAACGGTACAGGTTCGTCAGGTCTTTGCCGAGCGCATAGCCGTTTTCAATCCCTAAAAGAATGGCTTTCTTGTCTTCGTCTTTCAGCCTTCGCAACTCATCCGGACTCTGTGCAATGCCCATCTGATGCGGGTAACGTTTGGCCTGTTCGATAACTTGTGTAAGCCGGTCCGTCGCATAATCCGTCGCCTTCTGTAAGGATGCTGCGTCCCGGTCACCCTGCGGAATATAGGCCACCATAAAAGCAGCATCGAGACGTCCTTCACGCATCAACGGAAGATTGACTTTGCCTCCTTCTTTGCGCCCGAGATCGAATGTTTGAAAAATCATCGGCGTATCCGTGTGCGAATCGATCGTGATCATCTTGCGATGCAACGTTTTGGCTCGGGCATATACCTCTGCCTGACGCACATAATAACGGAAGAGATTCAGCATCGTCTCATTTCCCGATACAGCCATAGGCTCCGGGTGCCACTGCACACTGAAGATCGGGTATTCGGGATGCTCCATCGCCTCATTCACTCCGTCTGGCGCCGTAGCCGTAGCTACAAACTCGGGTGCCGGATCCTTAACGGCCTGATGGTGGATGGAATTGACAGCGATTGAAGAGGATAACCGATGAGATGATGCTTCGCTGAAATGTAATGCTGCTTGCAACTTGGAAAGAAACGGAGCTAACGTGACCGTATGTGTGGCGACGTCACGCGCTTCTTCCTGACTGTGTGGCAACGCCTCTTTCGAGTGCTGGGCGTGAATATCCTGATAAAGCGTACCTCCGAAGGCGACATTGATCAACTGATGTCCCCGGCAAATTCCGAAAACAGGTACTTGACGATCGAAAGCAAGTTTCAGCAACAAAAAATCGTATTCGTCACGGCAAGCGTCCGTATCGCCGAGCTCGGGAATCGGTGCTTCTCCCAGATATTCGGGATTTATGTCACCCCCTCCCGAAAAAATCAGCCCGTCGAGCTCCTCTACGATCGAACTAAGCGTATGAATATCGGTGATGACCGGGATCAAAACGGGAGCGCCGCCAGCCATTACGACAGACTGGAAGTAAGGCTCTGCAATGCATGAGGTACCTTCTTTCCGGTTAGCTGAGATTCCGATCTTAGGCAGGCGGTGAGAAGGAACGGTCGATGCGGAAGATTCGACATTTTTATATAATGTATCAAGCAAAACGGACATAAACGATGCTTCGGGAGTCGATAAAAGAGGGCAATCCAAGAAAGAATTGCCCCCGTATGTTTTTTATATGTGATTATGCGTCAATGTTGGCATACGTTGCATTCTCCTCGATAAAGTCACGCCGTGGAGCCACATCTTCTCCCATCAGCATGGCAAATGTCGAGTCCGCTTCTACCGCATTTTCTATCGTGATCTGCTTTAGCGTACGATTCTCCGGATTCATCGTCGTGTCCCATAGCTGATGATCATTCATTTCTCCCAGACCTTTGTAGCGCTGTGTATGTATCTGACTCTCATTTCCTCCACCATACGTATCGATAAACTTCTGGCGCTGTTGCTCCGTCCAGCAATATTCTTCGACCTTGCCTTTCTTGCAGAGATAGAGTGGGGGAGTAGCCAGATAGACGTACCCTTTCTCGATCAGTCCGCGCATACGACGGAAGAAGAAGGTCAGAATCAGCGTGGCAATATGGCTCCCATCGACATCGGCATCGGTCATGATGATGACCTTGTGATAACGCAGCTTGCTCAAGTTCAGTTCTTTCGGGTCATCTTCCGTTCCGATGGTAACACCCATGGCCTTGAAGATATTTTGGATCTCTTCACTTTCAAAGATCCGGTGCTCCATCGCTTTCTCCACATTCAGGATCTTTCCGCGTAATGGCAAGATGGCCTGAAAATTACGATCTCTTCCTTGCTTTGCCGTACCGCCGGCCGAGTCTCCCTCGACAAGGAACAGTTCGCATTCTGCCGCATCTTTCGATGAACAGTCTGCCAGTTTGCCGGGCAGTCCTCCGCCCGAAAACGGCGACTTGCGCTGTACCATCTCCCGCGCCTTACGGGCCGCCTGGCGTGCCGTAGCCGCAAGGATTACCTTGTCGACGATGGCTTTAGCCTCTTTCGGATGTTCCTCCAGATAGTAACCCAGCGCTTCACCTACCGCCATATCGACGGCGCCCATCACTTCGTTGTTTCCGAGCTTCGTCTTAGTCTGCCCTTCAAACTGAGGCTCGGCGACCTTGATCGAAATGACGGCTGTCAAGCCCTCGCGGAAGTCGTCTCCCTGAATCTCCACTTTCGCCTTTTCAAGGAGTTTGGAATCTTCCGCATATTTTTTTAACGTACGCGTCAAACCACGACGGAAACCCGAGAGATGCGTTCCTCCCTCAATTGTGTTGATGTCGTTCACATACGAAAAGACACTTTCATTATACGAGGTGTTGTATGTCATCGCCACTTCGACCGGAATTCCTTGCTTCTCTGTCACGATATGGATCACGTCATGAATCATCGATTCTTTCGATTTGTCGATGTAGCGAACAAACTCTTTCAATCCTTCATTCGAATGGAAGACTTCCGATTTGAACGTTCCGTCTTCTTTCTTCTCGCGCTTGTCGGTTAGTGTCAGATAAATGCCGGCATTCAGGAACGCCAGCTCACGTAAACGATTGGCTAAGATATCGTATTTGTATTCCGTAATGGTGAAAACCGTATCATCCGGCTTAAACGAGATGATGGTACCGGTACGGTCGATCGTGCCGGTCTCGCGGATGTCTCCCAAAGGTTTGCCTTGTGAAAATTCCTGTATGTAGATTTTTCCGTTGCGATGTATCTCTGCTTTCAAATGAGAAGAAAGAGCATTCACACACGAAACGCCGACACCGTGCAAACCTCCCGATACCTTATAAGTTCCCTTGTCGAATTTGCCGCCGGCATGAAGTACTGTTAATACGACTTCAAGCGCCGACTTGCCCTCTTTCTCGTGATAATCGACCGGTATGCCTCGCCCGTCGTCCGTTACGCAGATGGAATTATCTTCGTTGATTACGACCTCGATGTTTTTACAGAAACCCGCAAGCGCTTCATCAATCGAGTTGTCTACCACTTCATACACCAAATGATGCAATCCTTTTTCGCCCGTATCGCCGATATACATGGCGGGACGTTTGCGCACCGCTTCCAAACCTTCGAGCACCTGAATATTCTTCGACGAATATTCCTTACTCGCTGCTTTTATTTCTTCGTCACTCATTGTGCTTATATCTTTCTAATAAATCTAATGTAAAAGGCTAACAAATGTAGTTGTTTTTTTTAAGACAAGGGGTGTCGTGTGTGGTAAAAAGTATTAAAAAGGGCAGAGAGGCAATGAAATGCCTTAAACGAAACCGAGGCTTACAGTGTGTCGTATCCAACGGCTTCACGTGATACGGATACATGTCGTTAGAAAAATCCTTTCATTACGTCAAATCCGATGCTTTTCCTTTTTTTCGTTACGACTGTGTCCTTCGAGAGAAGTTGGCTTTTTGCATACGTTTCCGTATCTCTTCCATTTTGTTTTCTCTCCGTTTTATGTTTAACAGGTATAAATGAGATAATTCTTGAAATGTGGTCTCTTTATTCCCCATGGGTTTACGGCTTGTGTTTTTGATAAAAAAGACGCCATTGTATCTTTGGTATAAATTGAAAGGATAAAATTCTTGGGGCATATGATGGCTACCTTTAAATCGTGACAGGATCAATCGGTTAAATTCGGAGGTCAGGGGTAGGTAAAAAATATTCTCGTCGAAAGTGCTTAAGAAAGATTCCATACTGTTAAAAGGGACTTCGTGCAAGAAGGACTTTTGCTGGTTATAATGTTGATCATACGCGATGTTAGCTCCTTCACCTGTTAAAATCAGAAGAGGTGAATAAGCGTCGGAATACTGTTCCTGCATATAATATCCGAAGGGGGTACACGGTACGGCTGGAAATGTCGAAAGGCGATTGATATGTATCGCATGTCCGTAGATGATCGTTTTTACATTTTCGGTGCCGGCATATTCGTCGATAAGAAACTTGGCATTTGCAAACATGACTGAATCTCTTCGGATAAATCGCTGTATGGGGTTATCTCCAATTTCTCTCGAAAGAGTCAAAATGTGAGAAATGACCTCGACTTCTTCCGGTGTAAGCACTTTTTGAATCTCGCTTTTATGCGCTTGAAGGAAAGAGCTGGCTTCCTGCCAGTCCGCTTCCATTAGTAAAAGGCAAAACTCATCCAGCTCCGGAATTTTAGCTTGCTCGTTAAGCCGCGTTACAAAGTCAAAGATATCTACGGCCGAATTTTGAGTCGGTGAATAAATGGGGTTGTAATCGAGACCATACAGTCTCACCTTCGATTCGTCTGTTTGTTTCGAGTTAAAAAGGCGCAATTTATCTAAGAAATCAAATAAATGAAGCGTGGATTTATCCGCCAGAAACAAAGAGTCCAACGTATAACGGCTGTCCTGTATGTATCTGTTGCATGTCAATGAGATTTCCAAAGGCATTTCTAAAAGGACCAATCTGGCATTTTGTTGTTCAATCATTTGAAGGATAAATTCGTATCCTATTTTTTTGATTTCTCCATTTCCATGCATGGATTCTCCCAGACCGATAATCTTTTTCTTATTCATTGCATTGATCTGATCCAATGGGATTCTCGCATCCATCGCTATGGGGATGTATGTGCGTGTGTCTTGTGCCGTAAAAGGAGATAGGGTACGGACAGGGAAGCTGTCGATTGGCTTGCCATCCAGCCATAGATTCAGTTTTGAGAAGGCGATATAGGCTGTTGAGTCAACGACTCCTTCGGCATTTATTCGGATATTCAGCAACTTCGCATTTTTTACCGTTATATCTTTCGATATGCTATGTAAAGTAGTATCGGGCACAAATCTCAGCGTATCGGAAAAAAGGACTTTTTCTTCCTCGTCGATAGCTTCTAAAATGATGGAAGCAAGCTTGATGTTTTTTCCTTTCGACTCAAATTCAATCGTCGCTTGGTTTGCATCGCAGGCAGGAAGCAAGATTCTTTGTTGGTATTCCGTTTGCAGGCGATTGAAGAAAGGGTTTCCTTGTCGATACATCATGGCAAATAGAGGGCGGTCTGGTCCTTTCACTCCAACCGGAATCGTGTAATTGAGATATGCCGCATTTTGCAGCCAATGATAAATAATCGAGGAGTCTTCCTGCATCCTGAATTCCAAGTCATACATTTTCGTGTATGGTTTATGCTCTGTTTGTGCTGTGCAGGACATACCATAAAGAAGCCCAAAGAGTAGAATGAGAAGGAGTGTTTTCATTTTATTTTTTATATCATTTCCTAATTGAAACCAATATTCAATAGGTCTAAATGGTTTGTAAAGAGGGGGGGGGCTGCAGGCGTAATAGCTACTCTAATCCTACAGGTTTCTTATCTTTTTTGTTATTTGTAGCCCGTAGGGGAATCGAACCCCTCTTTTGAGAATGAGAATCTCACGTCCTAGCCGATAGACGAACAGGCCATTAGTCAAAGAAAGCCGGACATTGACTGTCCGGCTCTTTTATTTCGTTTGAGCGAAGAATATAAATGTGATTACGCCAAAGCGTTTACATGCTTCGCCAACTTTGACTTCAAGTTGCCGGCTTTGTTTTTGTGGATCACATTGTTCTTTGCCAACTTGTCAAGCATCGAACAAACCTTCGGATACAATTCTTCCGCTTCTTTTTTGTTTTCAGTAGCGCGCAACTTCTTTACGGCGTTACGCATTGTCTTAGCTCCATAGCGATTACGTAAGCAGCGTGTTGCTGTTTGACGAATTCTTTTTATGGATGATTTATGATTTGCCATCGCTTTTTTTATTCTGTTTTTATCTTGTTTTTTGTAGCCCGTAGGGGAATCGAACCCCTCTTTCAAGAATGAAAATCTTGCGTCCTAGCCGATAGACGAACAGGCCATATAATCTTATGAGAGAGCTATATTTGTCCATCTTTATGGTAGCTCAATTGCCTTTTTTGCGAGTGCAAAGATAAAGACTATTTTTAATCCTGCAAAATTTCCGTCTTTTTTTTTGCAATTTAACAAATAGACCGAAGACGAATAATTTAATGTAACAAGGTTATACAAAGATGGAAGGTTTACTTGGAGACGGAGGGGAAGAGGGACTGATGTTCGCCCAACCTAATTTTTTTGTCTTTATTTTAAACGCGAGCCCTCATTGATGTGTATGTATATACATAAAAAGAAACTGATGGAAGACAAGACGGACGAATTATTGCTGCGGTACTTTGCCGGAGAGTTGAATAAAATGGAAGAAAAAGAACTGCTTGACTGGTTAAATCAGGACGATGAGCATAAAAAAACATTCCAAAGAATGGCTGACGTGTGGGCGGTAGCTCATATACCGCTTTTTGCCGGACGGTTAAAAGTGTCCGGGCCGATGTTGCCCCGGGCACGTAGGAATACTGTGGCGCTACGGAAACGTTGGGCGGGCGTTGCCGTGGCTTGTATAATATCGGTTGCTATCGCACTTTCAGCCTTCTGGGTGGGGAAGCGATACGGCAATGCGTCCCCCGATACGTATTATTGTACCATGGTGCCTGCGGGCTCACGTTCGGAGGTAACACTGCCTGACGGTTCTATCGTATGGGTCAATGCCGGCTCTTCCTTGACGTATCATGAGAATCGTCGGGAACAGATTCGTAGTGTGATGCTTGAGGGCGAGGCATACTTCGAGGTAAGACCTGATCCCGAGAGACCTTTTATTGTCGAATCAGGGGACTTGCACGTACGGGTGCTGGGCACTAAGTTTAATGTTAAGGCGTATGGCGATGAGGAGACAGTCGATGTCGTACTGCTTTCGGGTAAAGTAGATGTCCGGCTGAACGATCGCGGGGAAGAGACGTATGCGCTCTCACCCGACGAGAAGCTGACCTTTCACCGTGAGACGCATCATATCGAAAAACACCGCGTAGAAGGACGTGATTACTGTGCTTGGAAAGAAGGACGGATATGTTTCGACGAACAACCGTTCACGAAGTTGGTCAAAACACTGGAACGATTGTATAATGTCCGTATACAGATCGATAGCGAACAGCTGAAAACGGAATGTTTTTCCGGTAGCTTCCTCCAGACTTCATCGCTCGATGAGATTCTGCGTGAGATAGATATGGAACGCCGATACCATTGGTCGTATGATCGTACGGGAGCGCTTGTCATTCGTGACAGGTAGCTGTTTTCGGAAACGATTGAAGGAGGTGCCAAATAAACAAACATTAATATTCACATTTTTAAAACTAGTATCTATGAATCAAAGCAAACAAAGAAAACGGTGCAGACAGATGGCTGCCGGTATGTTGCTGGCGCTTATGCTATGCGTGTCCGGTGTATTGTCTGCTTCTCCGTTGCAGGTGCAACGGATGTCTGTCAAACTGGAAAACGGAACTTTGCGCGAGCTTTTCCATCTGATCGAAGAAAAGTTCGACTATTCGTTCTTGGTCCGTAACAACGACATCGACTTGAATGAGCGTCTTACGCTCGATGTAACCGATCAGCCGGTAGAAAACATCCTGACCGATGCCCTGAAAAAGCAGGATGCAACTTTTACCGTGAACAATCAGCGGATTTTAGTGTACAAGGCAAATGGAAAACAACCCCGGAGTTATCCGGTAGCATCTTCTTCTCCGGCGCAGCAACAACAGGGGAAGGTTGTGATAAAAGGAAAGATTATTGATGAATCCGGTGAACCGTTACCCGGGGTATCGGTCTATACGAAAGATATGACTTCCGGCACGATCAGCGATCCGGACGGTAAATTCAGCCTGCCGGTTAACCACGCGAACGACAGTGTTTACTTTTCCTATGTAGGTTATCGTACCGAGCGTATTTTAGCTCAATCGTACCGAAACAAGAACGTATTGATTAAACTTGTATCCAACGCTGTTCAAATGAGTGAATTAGTTGTTGTCGCTTATGGTTCCACCAACCGTAAAACATTTACCGGATCGGTATCAGCCCTTACGGCGGATGATATTCAGCGGAACAAATCGAATAATATATTAAGCAGCTTGCAAGGTACGATTCCCGGGCTTCGACTCGAAAATAAGTCGCAACGAGACGGACGAAGTCAGCCGCATATAGTTATTCGAGGCGCTTCCTCGATTAATTCGAGTATCTCTCCTCTTTATATTATTGACGGAGCGCCCAGCGATGCCATCGAACAACTGAATCCTGACGATATTGAATCGGTCTCGGTGTTGAAAGACGCGGCGGCTATTTCGCTTTATGGGGCTCGGGCAACGAATGGTGTCATCCTGATTTCGACGAAACAGGGGCGTCGAAATACGCATCAAAAAGCATCCGTGAGGTATACGGGACAGATCGGCTTTTCCAATCGTACGGGGAAAGATTACAAGATGGTGTCTCCGAAAGATTACTATGAACTGTCGTGGGAGGCGTTGCGTAATGGCGCAGAAGATAATCCGGGATTACTGACGGCCGGAGGGAAGAAATACGCGTCGGCAGCTGAATATGCGACCTCGGAATTGCTGAACGCCTTTGGATACAATGCTTATGATAAGGCACAACCGGTAGGTTTGGACGGTAAATTAGATCCGTCGGCTAAGCTGCTATGGTGGGAAGATTATAGCGAGAGTCTGATCAAAACCGGTTTGAAGCACGAACATACGTTTAATATCAATAACGCGACGGATAAGCTCAAATATTATATTTCGGCAGGATACTTGAATCAGAAAGGGCTGAACCCCGGAAACGGAGGGTTCGACCGTTTTACGGCTCGCACGAATCTCTCGTACGAGATTAACCGTTATGTCACGGTGGGGGTTAATCTCGGTATGAGCAACTCGACTACCAAGACGAACAGTATCAACAACGGATATGCTGACTTCTCCACGTATGCCCGCCTCACACCGGGGCTGTACCCGCTGTATAAACGTAATGAACAGGGAGAGCTTGTCTATGACGAAAATGGACAGCGGGTATTGGATTTCGGAAACGGCCCGGCCAACATCTTAAACAGCAGACATCCGAATGTTACTTCACAGGAAGGAGGGTGTAATCCGTTAGGTACATTGGATTTAGATAAGAGCGGATATAAAAGTCGGTATTATTTCACGAACTTCTTTGTCGATGTCAATCTGTACGAAGGGCTGAAATTCAAAACTTCTTATTCCGGAAATACGTCGTATTCCGACAGTAAATTCTATCGGAACAGAACGATCGGAGAAAGCAAAGGAAAAGGGCTTTTGATTGTCAATACCTCACAAACGACGCATTGGACGGTGAACGGTATATTGAGCTATGACAAAGCATGGGGAAGCGATCACCGCCTTCGTTTGCTGTTAGGTTCCGAAATCAACGAAAGAGCCAACTCCAGTGTCAATGCTTCTGCCACAGGCTTTGCCTTTGAAGGAATGGATGAACTGGTGAACGGATCGACCATCGTGAAACCTGCTTTGGGAGCAGGCACCTCGTCGTCCGACCGTCTGGTGGGCTTCTTCTCTCGCGCGGAATACGACCTGTATAACCGTTACTTCTTCTCGGCCAGTCTCCGACGCGACGGCTCTTCCCGTTTTCATCCCGACACGCGCTGGGGGAATTTCTGGAGCGCCGGCGCATCGTGGATCATCAGTCAGGAAAAGTTTTTACAGAACAGTAAATGGCTGTCGCTTCTTAAATTGAGAGCCAGTTACGGAACATCGGGGAATATCGGGACGAATGACTACCGTTCCTATTATGCTACCGGATACATGTTCTTGGGAACTCCCGGAGTCTATATCTCCGAGTTGGCCAATAAAAACCTGAAATGGGAGATCAACAAGCAGTTCAATGTCGGGATAGATGCGGCCTTTGCCCATGACCGTATCCGTTTGACGCTCGACTGGTATAACCGGCAGACCGATGATCTCTTTTATAATGTCCCGCTGTCACCTTCGATCGGATTTAAGCAGGTGCTCCGTAATATCGGAAGTTTAAGAAACAGAGGGTTTGAACTGTCGGTAACGACTCGAAATATCCAAACGAAAGATTTTGAATGGACGACAAACTTTAATATCTCCAACAATAAAAATGAGATTCTGGCGTTGAATCAAGACGAGTTTATTACCGGAAACCGTATCTATAAGGTAGGACAAAGCACCACCGAATTTTTTATCCGTGAATATGCCGGCGTGAATCCCGAAAACGGAAAGCCGCAATGGTATATTGACGAAGTGAGTACGCAGACAGGAGAAAGAACGGGGAACCGGGTGACGACGGAAAATTGGAGTGAAACAGTGATTAAAACGATTAAACTCAATGACGGATCGACCAAAACAGTACGCAATCTGGGACGTTATTCCGTTGGGAATTATACGCCTACCATCTCCGGAGGACTTTACAATACGTTCCGGATCGGAAATTTTGACTTGGGGATTTTAGTTAACTACTCGCTGGGCGCCAAAATTTTGATGGCCGACTATGCCCCGCTTACCAATTCCGGAAGTAGTACCGTCAAATTGTTCCATCACGACATGCTGAACCGTTGGCAGAAAAAGGGTGACGTGACGGATATTCCCCGATTGACAACCACGAGTGTCAATAATTACACCGGCTCTTTCTCATATACTTCCACGTTCTATATGCGTAGTGGAGACTATTTGAAGCTGAAAACCCTGCATCTGGGGTATATGTTGCCTTCAAAAATGAATAAAGCGCTGCATATTACCGGCGCCCGATTCTATTTACAGGCCGATAACGTATGTTACTTCAGTGCCGAACAGGGGTTTGATCCGGAGCAGGTATCAGGGGGTACTGTCACAAACAGTTTCCCTGCCTTATCTACCTATTCGGTCGGGGTTAAACTCGATTTTTAATCTATTTGGTGTATAAACGATTAATTGATAATAAGATGAAAACTATAATAAGACGATTGAATTATCGAAATGTACCATTTGTTATGGTGCTTGTCGCCTGTTTCCTGTTGGTGCGGTGTAATGATTTTTTAGATGTGATACCGAGGGATAAGGTATCATCCGATATTGTATTCACTTCTTACGAGTCGGCGACGACCGTGCTCGGCGGCGTGTACGATCATATGACCTATTCGGCCGAAGGATTTATGATTAAAGCCCAGAGCTTAGGTATCCATAACTTTATCTTGGCTGCCGATATGATGGGACAGGATATTATTCCGAAAAACTTTTCCGGTCAGTTTCAAGGCGATGACTATAGCTTCAGCACTCGTACGATGGAGAAAGATCGCCCTTCCTTCTTCTGGTTTTATTGTTATACCCATATCAATGTGCTGAACGACTTGCTCAGTCATATCTCCAAAATGCAGGGAACAACGTCCGAGAAAAAACAGGTGGAAGGGGAAGCCAGAACTTTGCGCGCCTATCATTATCTGTTGCTGGTACAATGGTTTCAGCAAACGTACCTGCTTAATCCCGAGGCTCCCGGTGTGCCGTTATACCTTGAGCCGACGATTGATCCCAAAAATCGGGAAAGCATGAAAACGGTGTATGAGGCGATTACGGCAGACCTGCAATGGGCTGTTGATAACCTGCCCTCCGGCCGGCGCAAGGATTCGAAATACGTTGTCTGCAAAGATATGGTGAAAGGCTTGCTTTCACGTGTCTACATGGAGACGGGTGAGTACGAAAAAGCAGCCGTGTTGGCTAAAGAACTGGCCGATGCATATCCTTTAATGTCGAATGATGAATATAAGCAGGGTTTTAATAAGGTATCTGTTTCCGAATGTATATGGGGCCTGCCTGCTTCCGCAAAAAATACGAATGCCAACTATTCGCTGCCTACGGTCTGGAGTCATCCGCGTAAAAACAAACGCTGGTCAATGGAGTTTGTCTTCCTGAACAGCGATCTTGTCGAACTGTTTGCAGAGGGAGACGTGCGGAAAGAACTGATTCAACTCAATCCGAAGACGGAGGAAACCGAAAAATATCCCGAGCGGAAATACATATCTTTTAAGATTATGGATCCGGATGAAGCCGATAAACTGCCGGACATATTATTGATGCGGAGCAGTGAGATGCTGCTGATTGCTGCCGAATGCGCGGCCAGACTGAAGAAGGATGCCGAAGCGCAACAGCTTCTTTTCAAGCTGCAGCAGACACGCTATCCCGCTGCCGTGAAAACAACGGCTACCGGCCAGGCGCTGATCGATGAAATCTGGACGGAACGACGCAAGGAACTCTACGGTGAAGGCTTTGCGCTTCTTGATCTCAAGCGTTTCCGCAAGCCGCTCGTAAGGAAGGGACTCCATACTATCAAAAGTAATGATGCCGAAGGAATACTGTATCCTGCCGACAGCAAAATGTTTACCCTGCAAATACCCGAAGGAGAAATTCAGACAAATAATATCGAACAAAATCCTTGAGATAAATATTTATAAATTAAAACATGAAGAAAATGAAGAAAAAATTGATTGCATCAATCTTCGTATTAATGGCAATGCCATTTGTGCATGCACAAGAAAGTGAAATTACGGTAAAAGGGAGCGTTAAGTTCCCGGATGACAAATCCAAAATTCGGATTTTTTATGCTGACAAGTTCGATGAGGTCGTCATCGACTCATTTGAAGTAAAGGCAGACCATACTTTCGAGAAAAAGGTAACACTCCCTTTCCCCGGTATCTACTATGTCGATTGTCAGAAATGGGAGTATCTGGAATTTTGGGGTGAAGATGAGGACATCGAAGTGCATTTCAGAGGACAGGATACGGCCAAAATAAAGATCAAAAATCCGCTGTATGAACATATCGTAAACCCCGGAAGAAACAATGAATTGATGAATTTGAAGAACTATTTTGACTATATGGCCTATCAGGGGATGATCAGTGCGGGCAAAGAGGTCTACCAAGCCGGGAAAAGTACTTGCGATGAATGGAAAGAATACGTAAAAAAAGCGTATGACAGGAATGCCGAAACAAGCGAGGAATACATCAAATACCTTGTACGTTATTACGGAGACCGGAACAGCGCCATTTCTCTTTTATACAGGTTGAAGGATGGGGAATTAAAAAACAGCATTCTGACTTATTTTCAAAAAAACAAGCCGGATTACATTCCCTATGTGAAGTATGTAAAGGAGGAGGAAGAAAGACGCAGTCAGGCAGCCAAACTGGAAGCCGGAAAGATTGCTCCGGGCTTCAGTTTCCCCACACCGGATGGTAAAAAAACACTCGGCCCTGAAAATTTCAAAGGAAAATATCTTCTGATCGATTTCTGGGCATCTTGGTGCGGCCCTTGCCGAAAGGCTATCCCGCACCTGAAAGAGGCTTATGCGAAATACAAAGCACAAGGGTTCGAAATCTTATCCGTATCGATCGACAGGAAAGAAACGGACTGGAAAAAAGCATTGGATGAAGAAAAAATGCCCTGGTCACAAACGTGTGCTCCCAATTCCGGAAAAGACATTATGAGCACCTACCAGTTCAGTGGTATACCCCATTTAGTGCTGCTTGATAAAGACGGAAAAATTATCGAGAGAAATCTGTTGTCGACTAAACTGGACGAGACCTTGCAAAAAATAATCAATAAATAGGCTGTTAGCCTGATCGTTCAGTGTTTTTTTGAGGTTGTGTCAAATACGAAAAGTTTTGGCGCAACCTCTTTTTTTAACGTTTAAAAATGAGTGGTATCTGGAATGTGTTCAGGATGAAGGCGACGCAACCTGTTTGAACGAGTTCTCATTCCGCAAGCACAAAGCGGTTTTTACCGGTTACACGACACACGGTTATTTTTTTGTACCTGATAGCTGTTGCGGAATAATTCGAGAGGAGGAAATAATTATCTGTTGGATTAGACACCATTGTTTCTTTGTAAAGTGCTCAAAAAATAGTTAGCCAATCCGCCTTTGCTTTTCGTAATCCCTTTCTTGTTTTTTTCTTAGACCGGTTGAGAAGTTTTTTGCGTGAATAAAATGTGGCGATTTTCTGTTTTCTGAAATGTTGTGACGTATTTGTTTGAAGCAAAGTGCTCTGGAGTCGCTTTAACTTATGGTATACGAAAGTTTGTGCGTTCCTTATTTTATTCAGAGATTACATTCGTTATAGGTAAGTGAATTTTCGTAAAGAATCCATATATTTGCATACAAAATGGGGGTAGTCATACGATGCGGCTTTGGATTGAAATATTGGCAAAAATGGTCGGGTTGTGGGACGTTGATATGAAAGATACGCTTAATCATAACAAATAGAGGGAATGTCAACGAATAAACATGCACAGATCCGGTACCAAGCATTAGATCGATGCTTTCGTAATCCGGGTCGAAGATATTATATCGAAGACTTGATCGAAGCGTGTAATAGGGCGCTTTTCGATCAAGCGGGTGTTGTTGATGGTGTGAAAGAGCGTCAGGTGCGTCAGGACATCCGTGATATGGAAAGTATTTGGGGAGTCCCTCTTTGCAAACCTCGTGATGGCAAAAAAACGTATTATCATTATGAAGACTCTCATTACTCGATCAACAATCAGTTGCTGAATGAAACGGAAATCAGTCAGTTGAAAGAAACTATCTCTATGTTAAACCGTTTCAAGGGAATGCCTCAATTTCGTTGGATGGAAGAAATTCTGGCGCGATTTGAGAGTGTGTTTCAGTTGAGAGAGGCGACCGTCGGTATTGTTGGCTTCGAAGAAAACCCTTATTTAAAAGGGCTAAGTCTGTTCACGGATATTTTCAATGCGATTGTCAACAAACAGGCTCTTCGGATCTGTTATCAACGGTTTGGAAAAGAGCCGAAAGCGTATGTGCTTCATCCGTATTTTTTAAAGCAGTATAATCATCGTTGGTTTCTATTTGGGCATTGTGATCACTTGGAACAAAAGAAAACAGTAACGACTTTCGCTTTAGATCGAATTGAAAACATTGAGCCGGTTCAGATTCCTTATGTGGAAAATAAGGAGATCTCGTTTGATGAATATTTCGAAGACGTGGTTGGCATTACGGTTTATGAGAAGGAGATAGAAAAAGTTGTATTAGAGATAGATAATATTCTTTTTCCGTACGTCGAAACAAAGCCGTTGCACGGTTCTCAGAAAATAAAAAGACGTGATCAGGCGACAACAACAATTGAGCTCAGTCTGATTATCAATTACGAATTGGAGAATCTTCTTTTAGGTTATCTCGACAAGATACGAATCATTGCTCCCGGATATTTAAGGGAAAGAATGGTATCAAGAGTAAGAGAGGCTATTGCAAGAAATTTATAATCAGATTGAACATGCATGATGTCTCATGTATCGAGTACGACGGAGACATCTTTTCTTGTGTGATGCAGATAGGCTGCATAGTTGGTATTTACCTTTGTATCGAACATAAAAAAGAGATCGTTATGGTAAATCAACATTATGCAACATTTTATATTGCCGGATTCTCGTATTGGGATGGTTTGGAGGTTTTTGATGAGTTGAGAGTCGGCATGGAGTTGAGGTTAGAAGCCGAGCCTTTGAACGGGTATGATCCGAACGCTGTGAAAATACTCTTTCATGATACCTTGTTAGGGTATGTCCCGAGAGAGGAAAACGAAGAGCTTTCGAAGTTCTTTCAGCTGGGGCATACGGAGTTATTCTCTGCGAAAATCAGTCGGATTAATCCTGAGGCCCATCCGGAAAAGCAAATCTGTGTAACGCTGAAAATCAACAAAAAGGAAAGGGGATAATTCCCGCATAGGTTAAATAGAAAAGGCGGTGTGTCATAACGGGCGAACTGCTTCGTTGCTTGCGGAATGCGAGTTCGGTTACATACATTAGCATGCTCCATTGCTTTTATCCTTAGTGTTTTGCATTTCATCCATGCTTACATACCTAAAGAGGGTGTGCCCAAACATTGCATTATGACACACCCTCTTTTCGTTTCCTTGTTGCGGAAGTATTATTCCTGGCTGCTCATCGACACTTCGATGCGGTTGTTCTGTTTCAGCAGTTCGTCGGTGAACTGTTGCAGCGATGCGATCGACAGGTCGTTTACGTATTTGACGTAATCTTTCGCGCGGTCGATGCCATGAATCAGATATTCCTGTAAGTTCCGGAGTGCATATCCGTTTTCTTTCAGGTTATCGGCATGCTGTTTCAGCATATACTCTTTTACCTTCTGCAACATTTGAGCATCGGGACCTTCCGTTTGCAACCGCTTCGTTACGTCGTTGATGGCGTCGACGAGTTCCGTGCGTCGGGAAGGATCGGTATCGAATCTGAATTGGAGAGAGAAGCCTTCGGTAGGGATCTTCTGGGCGTCGCTCTGTACGCGCACGCCGTATGTTCCACCCTTTTCTTCGCGAATCTTATCCGTGAACTCCATCTGGAAGAGTTGCGACAGAGCACTCAGGCGTATGATATTTTCGGGACTGTATGCCATGTCGCCCGAATATACGATGGCTGTTGTGGCTTTGGGGGTTTCGAGCTTACGCATAAAATGGTTATTGTATATGCCTTTGCGTTCGGGGGTACGGTTTTTGTCGTACATGGCGGTGGCGGTAGTGCCCGGCAGTGAGGCGACATATTGTTCTACCAGCGGTTTGAGCTGAGCCGGAGAGACATTCCCCACGAAAGTGAACGTATAGTCGGCCGCATTGGCAAACCGGGCGCGATACAGTTCGAGCAGATTGTCGTAGTTGCAGCTCTCGATTTCTTCGACGGTCGGGATAGACACGCGCGGGTCGTTCATATAGATCGTACTTGTCAGCGAGTCACCGAAAACAAAATCAGGGTTACTCGTTAACATCGGCAGGATTCCTTTCAGGCGTCCAACAATCGATTTATATGCCGTTTCATCTTTGCGGATGGCTGTAAATCTCAGATAGAGCAGCTGCATCATTGTTTCCAAGTCTTTGACATTGCTTGTGCCATTGACATTCTGGTTGTATTGATCGACATTCGTGCTTACGCCGGCATGTTTGCCAGACAAGGCTTTTTTGAGATCGGTAGCGCTGAAATTGCCCAGCCCGCCTTCCGGGACGATATCATTTATCAGCTTGATTTCGGCCATATGTTCGTTCCCGATGACAGACGTTCCTCCAAAGGCAAAGCCTGACATCAGAATCTCGTCTTGCTTGAAGTCGGTTTCTCTGACAGCTACTTTTGCTCCGTTCGAGAGCGTCCATACCGTTACGCCCCGTTCGGTGTCCGTCGTTTCGTTCGTGATGCTGCCTTTCGGGGGAAGTTGTGCCAACAGCGGTTCCTGCACGGTGTTGTCGGTATAGGCCTCCAACTTTTCGCGGTCTACTTCCTGAATGATCTCGCGTATCCGGTCGATGGAAGGGAAAGTCGCTTTTTCGCTTTCGTTACCCATCAGAACGACTACCCTGTTTTTATCGGTGATGATCTGTTGCATGATCTGGTTGATGGCAGCTACCGGAATATTCGGAACAATCATCTGACTCATGGTGTTATACTCATCTTCGATGGAAGGAATCGGCTCATTTTTGAGGAAATGCTGTACATATTGCTGCACATAATAGCCGTTCTGTTGTTTTTCTCGTTCGTTGTACAATTTTTCCATTCCGCTCAGATAATTGGCCTTGGCACGTTCGTATTCACCTTCGGTAAAGCCGAAATCATGGGCGCGCTTCGTTTCGCGCAGCAGCGTTGCAATGGTTACTTCCGCTTCTTTCGGACGGCTGACGCCCACGAGTTGCAGCGCATCTTTCGTATGTACACCGAAGAAAGAACTGTTCATTACCATGGCAAAAGCGAACGGTGGGTTTTCCTGTTGAAGCATTTCCTGAAGACGGTCACTCAACATCCGGCTGATCATCTGTGTGGCAAAACGGAAGACCAGATAATCCATCGTTGTTTTTCGGTCGGCAGGTATAATATTTCTTTTAAAAGCGATCATCACGTTGCTGTTCGACAGTTCTTTGTCTGTTGCTATGGCAACGATCGGTTCGTCGTTGTCCGGTATCTGCTCATAAACGCGTTCTGCCGGATTTTCCGGTTTGGGAATACTGCCGAAGAGCGTTTTTACTTTTTGTTCGACCTCCTCCGCATCGATGTCTCCCACGACAATGATCCCTTGTAAGTCGGGGCGATACCATTTATGGTAATAGTCGCGCAGCACCTGCGGTTCAAAGTGGTCGACCACGCTCATCAGCCCGATCGGCATACGGTGAGCATACTTGCTGTCTTTGAAGATCGCCGGCGCGATGGAGTCGATCATACGCTGTGAGGCGTCACGGCGTGTACGCCATTCTTCGTGAATCACCTTGCGTTCTTTATCGATCTCCTTTTCGCGCAGCAGCAGGGCGTTCGACCAGTCGTGCAGGATCAGCAGGCATGAGTCTACGGCTCCTGCCGTGGTTGTCGGGACGTCGTTGATGTTATAAACCGTTTCGTCCATGCTCGTATAGGCGTTCAGGTTAGCCCCGAATTTCACGCCGATGGTTTCGAGATACGAGATCATGTTTTTACCGTCATCGCCTGCGGGGAAGTTCTTGGAGCCGTTAAAGGCCATGTGTTCGAGGAAATGTGCCAGACCACGCTGACTTTCTTCCTCCAGAATGGAGCCTACGCGTTGTACGATGTAGAAATTCGCCCGGTTTTCGGGGCGTTTGTTGGCGCGGATGTAATACGTCAGTCCGTTCTCTAGCTGGCCCATACGTACATTTTTGTCCACGGGGATCGGGGGCATTTGCTGAGCCCTGAGTGTAGTTGCGCTTGCAAAGAAAGCAAGCAGGAGCATCATGTGTTTGAAATGTGCTTTCATCTGTTCTGAATTTTATCTGTTAAAAAACTTCGGCAAAGGTATACACAGTTGGTTGATGTTTATGTTAACGGAATGTTATTTTAACGTTAATATCAGGATAAGGGTTACCCCTCGGCAGCCGTTTTTGTTTGCGCGTATGTTTTGCACCAGAGGGTCAGTCCGCAGCGTTCGCATTGGGGACGGCGGGCGATGCAGGTGTAGCGTCCGTGAAGGATGAGCCAATGATGCGCTTTGGCAATCAGATGTTCGGGGATATGTTTGATCAGTTCCTTTTCGGTGGCTAATGGTGTTTTACTCCGGCAGGTCAGGCCGATGCGGTTAGCCACACGGAATACGTGAGTATCGACGGCCATGCGCGGCTGATCGAAGAGCACCGAGGCGATGACGTTCGCCGTTTTACGTCCGACGCCCGGTAGTTTTTGTAACTCGTCCGTATCGGAAGGCACCTTGCCACCGAAATCGGAGACCAGCATCCGTGCCATGCCGGCAAGATGCTTCGATTTGTTGTTCGGATAGGAGACGCTCTTGATGTATTCGAAGATTTCTTCGGGTGAAGCCGCGGCCATGGCTTCGGGTGCAGGGTAGGCCTCGAACAGGGCGGGGGTGATCATGTTTACCCGCTTGTCGGTACACTGCGCCGAAAGGATCACAGCGACCAGCAACTGAAACGGGTCAGTATATTTCAACTCCGTCTCGGCAACGGGCATGTGCTGCTCAAACCATCCGATGACGCCCCGGTATCGTTCTTCTTTTCTCATCGTTACGGGAGACAGGCGATCATGTATCCATGCGAGACGCCTCTAATGGGCTGCTTCGAACTGACGCAGAAACCGGAGGTCGTTTTCAAAAAACAGGCGGATGTCATTGATCCGGTATTTGAGCATGGTGATCCGTTCAATACCCATTCCCAAGGCATATCCGGAGTAGGTGCGGCTGTCGATACCGCACAGATCGAGCACGTTCGGGTCTACCATCCCGCATCCGAGAATCTCCACCCATCCGGTGTGTTTGCAGATGTTACAGCCGTGGCCGCCGCAGATGTGACAAGTAATATCCATCTCGGCGCTCGGTTCCGTGAACGGGAAATACGACGGTCTCAGGCGGATTTGCGTATCGGTTCCAAACATCTCCTTTGCAAAGAAAAGCAGGACTTGTTTCAGGTCGGCGAATGAGACGTCGCGGTCTACATACAGTCCTTCGATCTGATGGAAGAAGCAGTGGGCGCGCGCCGAGATCGCCTCGTTCCGGTAAACGCGTCCGGGGCAGATGATACGCACGGGCGGCTGTGTTTTTTCCATGACCCTTGTCTGTACCGACGAGGTATGCGTGCGCAGCAATACATCGGGCGCATGTCCGATAAAGAAAGTGTCCTGCATGTCGCGTGCCGGATGATCTTCGGCAAAGTTGAGCGACGAGAAGACATGCCAGTCGTCTTCCACCTCGGGCCCTTCGGCAATGTTAAATCCCAGCCGTGCAAAGATATCGCAGATTTCTTTCCGTACGATCGAGAGCGGATGGCGTGTGCCCAGCGAAACCGGGTAGGCCGTGCGTGTCATATCGTAGCCGTCGGAGCGCTCGGTAGCCTGTTCAAACTGTTCTTTCAGTTGATTGATTTTCTGCTGGGTAGCTTCTTTCAGATCGTTCAAGTATTTCCCGACTTCGCGTTTTCGGTCGGCCGCCACATTTCGGAAATCGTTCATTAGGGCGTTAATTTCTCCTTTCTTACTCAAGTATCGGATACGTAACGCTTCCAACTCTTCGGCATTATCGGCTTTCAGGTGTTCTACTTCCTGCAACAGCACCTTAATTTTTTCAATCATCTTTATCGTGCGTACTGATCATTTTTCAGCCAGCAAAGGTAAAAAATAAATTTATATCTTTGCGCGGCGAAAAAGAAATATGAAATCGTTAAGAGAACTCTATAAAATAGGGAACGGGCCTTCGAGCAGCCATACCATGGGGCCTCAGAAGGCTGCCCGCCTGTTTCTGGAACGCGCTTCCGGAGCATCGTCTTTCAGGGTAACACTTTATGGCAGTCTGGCAGCGACCGGTCGTGGGCACATGACCGATCGGGCGATCCTCGATGTGTTGGAGCCGGTTGCACCCACCGAAATAATCTGGAAACCCGACGTCTTTCTGCCTTTTCATCCGAACGGGATGCTGTTTGAAGCCCTTTCGGAGGGAGAGGTGAAGGAGCAGTGGACGATTTATAGTGTCGGGGGAGGAGCGTTGGCGAATGAGGAGACGAAGCGTGTGACGAGTGATATCTATCCGTTGACTGCGATTACAGAGATTCTTGAATTGTGCGAGACTGACGGCTGTTCCTTCTGGGAATATGTCGAACGGTGCGAAGGTCCGGAAATCTGGGATTACCTGAGGGAAGTCTGGCATGTGATGTGCGAAGCGATAGACCGCGGTCTCAATAACGAGGGGGTCTTGCCCGGCGGTATCGGGGTACGTCGCAAGGCTGCCACTTATTACGTCAAGGCCAAAGGGTATACCGGGAGTCTCAATTCGCGCGGGAACATTTATGCGTATGCGCTGGCTACTTCCGAAGAGAACGCTTCGGGCGGACGCATCGTAACGGCCCCCACCTGCGGATCGAGCGGAGTGCTGCCGGCAGTATTGTTTCATCTTTACAAGGCGCACGACTTTCGCGAGGTGCGGATTCTGAGGGCGTTGGCCACAGCCGGGTTATTCGGCAATATTGCCAAGGAGAAAGCCTCGATTTCGGGCGCTGAAGTCGGTTGTCAGGGAGAGGTCGGTGTAGCCTGTGCCATGGCAGCGGCAGCAGCCTGTCAGCTTTTCGGCGGTACGCCGGGGCAGATCGAATACGCGGCCGAGATGGCGCTGGAACATCATCTGGGACTGACGTGCGACCCCGTATGCGGGCTGGTGCAGGTACCCTGTATCGAACGTAACGCGGTGGCGGCAGCCCGGGCGCTCGACGCGAACGTCTATGCTATCTATTCCGACGGAAATCATCGTGTCAGCTACGATCGTGTAGTCGAGGTGATGAAAGAAACGGGACACGATATTCCCAGCCTGTATAAGGAAACGGCCGAAGGCGGGCTGGCGAAAAACAGCCATTTGTCGCCATGGAAATAGTCGTCATACTGGGACTTATTTTGCTGAACGGTCTGCTCTCGCTGGCCGAAATCGCACTTGTTTCGGCGCGTAAGGCGCGTCTTGAATCGGAGGCGCGGAAAGGAAAAAAGTCCGCTCAGACGGCACTCGATCTGGCGCATAACCCGGATAAATTTCTGTCGACCGTTCAGATCGGCATTACGCTTGTCGGTATCTTGACGGGGTTATTTTCGGGCGAGGCCTTTGCTGCCGATCTGGCCGAGGTGCTGAAAGGCGTGCCGGCACTCTCACCGTATGCACTGGCCGTCTCAAAACTGACGATTGTCGTAATTGTGACTTACCTCACGCTGGTGTTGGGCGAGTTGCTGCCCAAACGTATCGGTATGAACTTTGCCGAGCAGGCGGCTAAGTTTGTGGCTCAGCCGATGAATGTGTTGTCGAAGATCGCGTCGCCTGTTGTCTGGCTGCTTTCCAAAAGTACACGCGGGCTGATGATTCTTCTCGGTCTGAACCGCCCCGAAGAAAACCGGGTGACCGAAGATGAGATAAAAGCCATCGTTCGCGAAGGGTTCGACAGCGGCGAGGTGCAGGATGTGGAGCAGGACATCGTAGAGCGGGTCTTTACGTTGGGTGACCGTGACGTGGGGTCGATTATGACTCATCGCAGCGAACTTGTCTGGCTCAATACCGAAGAGTCTCTTGACACGATCCGTCGGACCGTGAAAGACCATCTCTTCAATGTTTATCCCGTAGCGGCCGGAAAATTCGATGATATTGTCGGGGTCGTATTCCTCAAAGATCTGTTCGGGAAGATTGACCGGCCGGACTTTTCGCTCTCGGAGGTGTTGCGTCCTGCTCAGTTTGTGCCTGAAAACCAGAGTGTCTATAATACGCTCGAACAATTTAAAGATGCGCGGGTTAAATATGGGCTGGTTACCGATGAGTTTGGCGGTATTCAGGGGATTGTCACTCTGAAGGATATTGTCGAAGCGCTGATCGGCGAATTGCCCGACATCGGCGAAGAACCCGAGATCAGAGAACGTGCCGGAGGCAACGGGTGGCTGGTGGACGGGCAGTATTCGTTTTATAACTTTCTCGAATATTTCGACATGGCCGACCTCTACGCCGACTATGACTACAATACCCTCAGCGGGTTGATTCTTGAGCTGCTCGAACATGTCCCCAAAACGGGAGAGACGTTCAGTTGGCAGTGTTTCGACTTTGAGATTGTCGATATGGATCGCGCCCGCATCGATAAGGTGCTTGTGCGCAAACATACGTAGCGGAAAGCGCTTATTCCCCCCCCCTCGACGCCGGCGACGAAAAGGAAAAGTCCGGTCAGCCGTCTCTGCCCTGTTCGGGGCTGAGATGAGTTTTGGCACACAATTTGTAAGACATATCGGGAGATATTACTAACTTTGCACAGACGAAGCATGAGAAGTATGAAGAATAATTATTCAAAAAAAGTAATCGACGTGATTGAATACAGTCGCGAAGAGGCTGCTCGTTTACAGAACAGCTACATTGGTCCGGAGCATCTGATGCTGGGCCTTCTGCGCGAAGGCAATGGGAACGCCGTAAGCATTCTTCAGGAGATGAATGCGGACTTGACACAGATCAAAAAAGAGATCGAACACGAAATACGAAATACGTATGAAACGGGCGAAATGCCGCTCAACGATATCAGCATCAGCAAAAGTACGGAACGTGTACTGCGCATGAGCATGCTCGAAGCCCGGATATTTAAGAGCGAACGCACGCGAACCGAACACCTGCTGCTGGCGCTCCTGAAAGAGAAGTTTAACACGGCGGCGCAGATTCTGGGACGGACGGGGATCGATTATCGCGTCGTTTACGGTCGCGTGAGCGGTGAATCCGATATCGATATTGCGGAGATCGAAGAAGTTCGTGACGGGTTTACCGACGATGATGAGGAAGAAGACGATGCCTTTTCGTCGTCGTATTCTTCGTCTTCTTCGGGCCAGTCGGCACAGGGAGGTATGGCGCGCGGCGCAACCGGCACGTCGCAGAAAGCGTCGAACGATACGCCGGTACTCGACAATTTCGGCTCGGATATGACGCGGGCGGCTGCCGAAGGGAAGTTGGATCCGATCGTTGGACGCGAGAAGGAGATCGAACGGCTGGCACAGATTCTGAGCCGCCGCAAGAAGAACAATCCTGTGCTGATCGGCGAGCCGGGCGTCGGGAAATCGGCGATTGTCGAAGGGCTGGCACAGCGCATTGTTCAGCGCAAGGTGTCGCGCATCCTGTTCGATAAGCGTGTGATCAGCCTCGATATGGCCTCCATCGTGGCCGGCACGAAGTATCGCGGGCAGTTTGAAGAGCGCATCAAGGCCGTACTGAACGAGCTGACAAAAAATCCGAATATCATTCTGTTCATCGACGAGATACACACGCTGGTCGGGGCCGGTTCGGCCTCGGGCTCGATGGATGCCGCCAATATGCTCAAGCCGGCGCTGGCGCGGGGTGAGCTGCAATGTATCGGCGCAACGACGCTCGATGAATACCGGAAGAATATCGAGAAAGACGGTGCATTGGAGCGCCGTTTCCAGAAGGTGCTCGTCGACCCGACCACCCCCGAAGAGACCTTGCAGATTCTCAAAAATATCAAGGAACGGTACGAAGAGCATCATCACATGATCTATACGGATGCGGCGCTCGAAGCATGTGTCAAACTGACAGAACGCTACATCAGCGATCGCAATTTCCCTGACAAGGCCATTGATGCGCTGGATGAGGCCGGATCGCGCGTGCATATCTCGACTATTGTCGTACCTCGCCATATCGAGGAGCTGGAAGCGAAGATCGAAGCGACCCGGAATGACAAGCTGGCAGCCGTGAAGTCGCAAAATTTCGAGTTGGCGGCAAGCCATCGCGATACCGAACGGCAATACATCGTCGAGCTGGAAGCGGCGAAAAAGAAATGGGAAGAAGAGATGGAGGAGCATCGTGAAACGGTCGACGCCGAGCAGGTAGCCGAGGTGGTGGCGATGATGTCCGGCGTACCCGTGCAACGCATCGCACAGACGGAAAACATGCGGCTTCGCGACATGGGGGCGCTGCTAAAGGAGAAGATCATCGGACAGGATGAGGCGGTGGAAAAAATCGTCAAAGCCATTCAGCGTAATCGCGTCGGGCTGAAAGACCCGAACAAGCCCATCG
Source organism: Tannerella sp. (assembly GCF_052170195.1). Taxonomy (GTDB): domain Bacteria; phylum Bacteroidota; class Bacteroidia; order Bacteroidales; family Tannerellaceae; genus Tannerella. The sequence goes on from NZ_JBQNAZ010000004.1 coordinate 99,044, forward strand.
GCACGTTTATGTTCTTAGGCCCTACGGGAGTGGGTAAAACGCATCTGGCCAAAAAACTGGCTGAGTTCCTGTTCGACACGCCCGATGCGCTGATCCGGATCGATATGAGCGAGTACCTCGAGAAGTTCGCCGTCTCGCGCCTGATCGGAGCACCTCCGGGGTACGTCGGCTATGAAGAAGGCGGGCAGCTCACCGAAAAGGTGCGGCGCAAACCTTATTCCGTAGTGCTGCTCGACGAAATCGAGAAAGCGCACCCCGACGTGTTCAACCTCTTGCTTCAGGTGCTCGACGAGGGACGGCTGACCGACAGCCTCGGACGCCGCATCGACTTCAAAAATACGATTCTGATCATGACATCCAATATCGGGACGCGCCAGTTAAAAGACTTCGGACGGGGCATCGGGTTCCATCCGCAGGGACAGGGGCTGATGGACAAAGATTATTCGCGCGGCGTGATTCGTAAAGCGCTGGAAAAGTCGTTCGCACCCGAATTTCTGAACCGTATCGACGATATTGTCATGTTCGATCCGCTGGACAAAACCTCGATTCATCGGATTATCGACATCGAACTGAAAGAGGTCTATCGACGGATCGACGGGCTCGGCTACCGTTTGGAAATTACGGACGAAGCGAAGGAATACATCACCTCGAAAGGGTATGATGTTCAGTTCGGTGCACGGCCGCTGAAACGCTCGATCCAGAAATATATCGAAGACGAGATGGCCGGCATCCTCCTGCAGGAAGATGTGACGCCGGGGGATACGATCGTAATCGGGTATGATCAGGTAACCGACAAAATGACACACGAAATCAAAAAGGCGTGAGGCGCGATTGAAATTGTGTATAAGTAGACAGACAAAATGTCAGACCTGAAGGGTCTGGCATTTTTTTTGTCTAGAAGAGAGACATAGAGAAAACAATAAAAAAACGAAAAATAAACAATATGGCAAATCACGAAACCAAGGGAAATATCGGTGTTACAAGCGAAAACATCTTTCCCGTCATCAAGAAATTTTTGTACAGCGACCATGAGATTTTTCTCCGTGAGCTGGTGTCCAACGCAATCGACGCGACACAAAAACTGAAGACCTTATCGTCGGTTGGCGATTTCAAAGGCGAACTGGGCGACTTGTCCGTGCGCATCCGTATCGAAGACGGCAAGCTGATCGTCTCGGACCGCGGAATCGGCATGACGGCCGAAGAGATAGATCGGTACATCAACCAGATCGCGTTTTCCGGCGCCGAAGAGTTCGTGCAGAAATATCAGAACAACGCCTCTGCTATCATCGGACATTTCGGACTGGGATTCTATTCGTCGTTCATGGTGGCCAAGAAGGTCGAGATCGTTACCAAGTCTTATAAGGAAGGCGCTGTGGCGATGAAATGGAGCTGCGAAGGATCGCCCGAATACCAGATGACGGAAACGACGAAAGATGATCGCGGTACAGATATAATTTTATACATCGACGACGAAAACAAAGAATTCCTCGAAAAGAGCAGAATCACCTCGTTGCTCAACAAATATTGCCGTTATCTGCCCGTCCCCATCGTCTTCGGGAAGAAGCAGGAGTGGAAAGACGGTCAATACGTCGATACGGACGAGGATCAGGTCGTTAACAACACTCAGCCGGCATGGATACGCAAGCCGTCGGAGCTGAAAGACGAAGATTACCGGACGTTCTACCGCGAGCTTTATCCGATGAGCGACGAACCGCTCTTCTGGATTCATCTGAACGTGGATTATCCGTTCAACCTGACGGGAATCCTCTATTTCCCGCGCATCAAGAGCAACATCGACCTGCATCGAAACAAAATTCAGCTATATTGCAATCAGGTGTTTGTCACCGACTCGGTCGAAGGCATCGTGCCTGAGTTCCTGACCCTGCTTCACGGCGTGCTCGACTCGCCCGACATCCCGCTCAACGTCTCGCGCTCGTACCTGCAAAGCGACCAGAACGTGAAGAAGATATCGACGCATATCACCAAGAAAGTGGCCGACCGCCTCGAAGAAATCTTCAAGAACGACCGTCCGCAGTACGAAGAGAAATGGGACAGCCTCAAGCTCTTTATCCAGTACGGCATGCTCAGCGACGAAAAATTCTACGAACGCGCCGCCAAGTTCGCATTGCACAAAGACGTAGACGGCCAATATTATACGTACGACGAATACCGGCAGTTGATCAACGAAAACCAGACCGATAAGGAAGGCTTCCTGACGTATCTCTACACTACGAATCCGAATGAACAGTACAGCTATATTCAGGCAGCTAAAGATAAGGGTTACAGCGTGCTGGTTATGGACGGACAGTTGGATGTGCATGCCATCAGTCAGTTGGAACAGAAGCTCGAGAAGACGAGATTTGTGCGCGTCGACAGTGATACGATCGACCGCCTGATCCGTAAAACCGACGGCAACACGGTTCACCTCGACGACCGCCAGAAGGAGGCGTTGCAGGAAATCTTCACAAGCCAGTTGCCCGGGATCGACAAGGTTGAATTTACCGTTTCGTTCGAGGCCTTAGGTCAGAGCGCTAACCCCGTGATGCTTACGCAAAGCGAATACATGCGACGGATGCGCGAAATGTCGGCCATGCAGCCCGGCATGTCGTTCTACGGAGAGATGCCTGACAGTTACAACCTCGTACTCAACACCGATCATGTCCTGATTCAGTCCGTACTGGCCGACGAAGAGAAGGCCTGTGCCGAAAAGTTACAGCCTGTTCAGAACGATATCAAGGGATGGGAAGCCCGACAAATCGACTTGCGTGAAGCGCAAAACAAAAAGAAAGAAGACGAAATCACGGCCTCCGAAAAAGAAGACTTGGAGAATACGAACCGGAAACTTACCGAACTGCGCGCACAGCAGAATACTATTCTGACCGAATATGCCGCCGGTAATCCGGTTGTCGGCCAACTGATCGACCTTGCCCTGCTCGGCAACGGATTGCTCAAAGGCGAAGCGCTGAGCCGCTTTATCCGCCGGAGTGTCGATCTGATTCGGTAATCCGGAAGAAGTGAACTGTTCGACAGATCAAGAAGAAGAGGGGGGCGAAACCGGACAGGGAAGCCTCCCTTCTTTTTGATGGAGCAGGCTACCGGACGAAACGGTATGTTGCGATTAAAAATTATCGTGTACATTTGCGTCGTCGGATAAGAAGAAAACGTATGGAAAAAAACGATCTGAAAATAGTGTTTATGGGTACGCCCGAGTTTGCTGTAGCCAGCCTGCGTGCCCTTGTCGAGGGCGGCTACCGCGTGGTGGGAGTCGTCACCATGCCCGATAAACCGGTGGGACGCCATGGCAGTGTGCTTCAGGCTTCGGCCGTCAAGCAATATGCCCTTTTGCAGGGGCTTCCCGTCTTGCAGCCCGAAAACCTCAAAGACGAGCGGTTCATCCGTGAGCTGCGCGCTCTGCAGGCCGACTTGCAGATCGTCGTCGCCTTCCGGATGCTGCCCGAGGTCGTTTGGGCGATGCCGCCCCGGGGCACGTTCAACCTGCATGCCTCGCTCTTGCCGCAATATCGCGGAGCGGCACCCATCAACTGGGCGATTATCAACGGCGAGAAGGAAACGGGTGTGACGACTTTCTTCCTTAAGCACGAGATCGATACCGGACACATCATCCGTCGCCGCCGACTGCCCGTGGCCGAAACCGACGATGCCGGACACCTGCACGATGCACTTATGGACGCCGGAGCACAGTTGGTGATTGAAACGGTCGATCTGCTGATCGAAGCCAGCGGCATGATCGAGACCAGACCGCAGGAGATGCTTCGTGCCGACGAAGAAGAGCTGCGCCCTGCCCCGAAGATTTTTAAAGATACGTGTCGCATAGACTGGCAGCAGCCTGTGGCTAAGGTGTATGACTTCGTTCGCGGGCTCTCGCCCTATCCCGCAGCATGGACCGAACTCGTCTTGCCCGACGGCCGGCGCACCGTTCTGAAACTATTTGCAACGGAAAAGAGGATGGAAAACCATTCGCTCGCAGCCGGCACGATCCGTACCGACGGTAAAAAACACCTCGATATTGCCGCCGAAGACGGGTTTATCCGCGTCAAAGAAGTACAGTTAGCCGGCAAAAAACGGATGGTGGTGAGCGATTTTCTGAACGGAATCGTACTCTCGAACGCGAGGGTGGAATAGGCTGTTGACAAATCTGTCGTTGTTTCGTCCAACTTTTCAATACAAAAGATTATGATGGTATTAGAGATTGTGTTAATCATCCTCGGAGCCGTTTGCTTGTTGGGAGGACTGATTGGCAGTCTACTTCCCGTGTTGCCCGGACCACAACTCTCGTACGGAGGATTGCTTCTGCTGCACTTTACCGAACGCGTAGAATTTACCACCACACAGCTGATTGTCTGGTTTATGCTGGTATTGCTCACCATAGCTTTCGACTATTTACTGCCGATCTGGGGCGTGAAAAAATGGAATGGAAGCCGATGGGGCAATTGGGGATGTGTTGTAGGTACGTTAGCGGGTGTTTTCTTCTTTCCTCCGTGGGGCATTTTGATCGGCCCTTTCGTCGGGGCGATAGCGGGTGAACTGTTGTTGGGACGACGCCATATCAGAGAGGCTGTAAAATCCGGATTCGGCGCATTCGTCGGCTTTCTGCTCGGTACGATATGTAAGATCGGTGTCTGCGGATGGTTTATCTATTGCTTTATTGCAGCGTTTTTCTGATTTCTTTTGCACGTTCGTTTTCTTTTTCGATCGACTGCAAAAAAGAGAAACAAATCTTTTTTTTTCAAAAAACAAATGTGCGCCGTTTTATTTTTTCGGCGATGACCATGTTATGTCATTTATTCGTTGTATTTTTACAGCCAATAGTAATTGTCTGAACCTGTCGCACTATGTAGCGACCATCGTTCATTCTGTTACTGCGTGCTTGAAAAAAATAAAAACAATATATAATGACAAACAGATGGAGTATTCGACCCCATACAGAAGAAGATTTACGCAAACGCGACGAGTTAGCTGCCGAGCTGGGACTTAGTCCCACCCTCTGCCTGTTGCTCGTGCAACGCGGCATCACCTCTGCCCGTGAAGTGCGGAAATTCTTTAAACCGAACCTGAATGATTTGCATGACCCGTTTCTGATGCCCGACATGTTCAAGGCCGTGAAACGGCTCAACAAAGCGTTAGGAAACAAAGAGAAGATTCTGATTTATGGGGATTATGATGTAGACGGTACAACGGCTGTATCGCTCGTCTACAAGTTTTTGAGACCCTACTCGTCGACAATCGATTTTTATATTCCCGATCGGTACGACGAGGGCTACGGCGTTTCGTACAAAAGCATCGACTATGCTGTCGAAAACGGCATTTCGCTGATTATCACGCTTGACTGTGGTATCAAAGCCATCGATAAGGTGGCCTACGCCAATGAGCGGGGCATCGATTTTATCATCTGCGACCATCACATGCCCGACGACGAACTGCCGGCCGCCGTGGCTGTGCTCGATGCCAAACGTACCGACTCGCAGTATCCCTACGAACATCTCTCGGGATGTGGCGTGGGATTTAAATTCATGCAGGCGTTTGCTCAGAGCAACGATATCCCTTTCACACATCTCGAAAATTTACTCGAACTGACGGCCGTCAGTATCGCGTCCGATATCGTACCGATCACGGGCGAAAACCGCATCCTCGCTTACTATGGGTTGCGCCAGCTCAACAACAACCCGAGCTTCGGGCTGAGAGGCATCATCAATGTCTGCGGACTGGCCGGCAAGGAGATAACGATCAGCGACATCGTTTTTAAGATCGGACCACGCATCAATGCCTCGGGACGGATGATGAACGGACGCGAGGCCGTCGAATTGCTGCTCTCGAAAGATATGAACGAGGCGAACGAACGAAGCGAAAGCATCGACCAGTATAACGATGACCGGCGCGAACTCGATAAGAAGATTACCGATGAAGCCAATGCGATCATCGAAGAGATTCAGGACATCGAAACTCAGAAAGGCATCGTCGTGTATAACCCCGACTGGCACAAGGGGGTAATCGGAATCGTCGCCTCGCGTCTGACGGAGAAGTATTATCGTCCGTCGGTTGTGTTGACGAAGTCGTCGGAACTGATTACCGGCTCGGCACGCTCCATCGTCGGATTCGATATCTATAAAGCCATCGAGGGATGCCGCGATCTGCTGGAGAGCTTCGGGGGGCATACTTATGCCGCGGGACTTTCACTGCGCGAAGAGAATCTGGAGGCGTTTACGAACCGTTTCATGAAGCTGGCGGCCGAAGATATCGTGCCCGAACAGATGACTCCGCAAATCGACATCGATGCCGTCATCGACCTGAAACATATCACGCCCCGTTTCGTGAACGAGCTGAAGAAGATGAACCCCTTAGGTCCGGATAACGAAAAGCCTGTCTTCTGCTCCCTGCGTGTGCAGGACTACGGAACGAGCCGCTGTGTCGGGAAGGAACTCGAGCACCTGAAACTGGAAATCATCGACGGGAAAGGAGGAGGGCCGCTTCACGCCATCGCATTCGGGATGAGTACGCATGCCAACTATGTCAAGGCAATGAACCCGTTCGACTTGTGCTATACCATCGAGGAGAATACGTACAACGGGAATACGACCATCCAGTTAATGGTAAAAGATATTCGACCCTCGGAGTCGTGATTGCTCATGGATCGCCACCATGAGATATTAAAGCAGTATTGGGGGTATACCTCGTTTCGCCCCTTACAGGAAGAGATCATTCATTCGGTCTGTGCCGGTAAGGATACGCTCGGGCTGATGCCTACCGGAGGCGGTAAATCGCTGACTTTTCAAGTACCCGCACTCGGCATGGAGGGGCTCTGTTTAGTCGTCACCCCGCTGATTGCGCTGATGAAGGATCAGGTGGATAACCTCCGTCAGCGGGGAATCAAAGCGACCGCCGTCTATACCGGCATGACGCGCGAAGAGATCGGTACACATCTCGATAACTGTATCTTTGGAGATTACAAGTTTCTGTACGTTTCGCCCGAGCGGTTAGCCTCCGAGAGGTTCAGAAGCAAACTGCGTGCCATGAATGTCTGCCTGCTGGCCGTAGACGAGAGCCATTGTATCTCGCAATGGGGATATGATTTCCGGCCTTCTTACCTGAACATTGCTTCCGTGCGGGAGCTGTTCCCCGAGGTTCCTGTGCTGGCGCTCACAGCTACGGCTACCCCCGAAGTGATAGAGGATATCCAGGAGAAACTTTGTTTTCGCGAAAAGAATGTGTTCCGCAAGAGCTTCGTACGCAAAAACCTGTCGTACGTTGTCCGTTCATGTGAAGACAAGTTGCAGACGCTGCTCTATATGCTTGATAAAGTGCCGGGTTCGGCCATCGTTTATGTGCGTAACAGGAAACGCACGCAGGAGTTGGCCGCGTTTCTTCAGCAGGAGGGTATATCGGCGCAGTTCTTTCATGCCGGACTGAAACGCGAGGTGAAGACCGAGCGTCAGAACGCGTGGAAGAATAATCAGTGCCGCGTGATGGTTGCGACGAACGCTTTCGGGATGGGAATCGATAAGCCTGATGTCCGTCTGGTCGTGCATATCGATATGCCGGGATCGCTCGAAGAATATTTTCAGGAGGCCGGACGTGCCGGACGCGACGAACAGCGTGCCTATGCCGTGGTGCTCTGCGCTTCGTCCGATATAACGAAACTGAACAAACGCATCACCGACGAGTATCCCGACAAAGAAGTGATTGCGCGTGTCTACGAGTCCTTGGGATATTATTTCCAGATTGCTTCGGGGTTCGGGCTTTTTACTACACATGATTTTTCGATTGCCGAATTTTGTACTGTCTATAAATTCTCTCTTACGCAAGTGCATCATGCCCTGAAAATCCTCGAGCTGGCCGGTTATATTGAATATGTCGAAGAGCCCGATAACGCCTCGCGTATGATCTTTCTCATTACCCGCGAAGAACTTTATCAGGCGTTGCGTCAAGATGAACTTACGGACAACGTGGTGCGTGCCGTCCTGCGTTCTTATACCGGACTCTTTGCGGATTATGTTTTTATCGACGAAACATTCATCGCTACCCGTGCCCATACGACTGCGGAGCATGTATATCATTGCCTTGTCGCGCTCTCGAAAGCCGGTATCATCCGTTATGTCCCTCGAAAAAAGGCGCCGCAGATTACGTTTACACGCACTCGTGAAGAGATTGCGCATCTGCATATTCCTTCCTTTGCTTACGAGGAGCGTAAAAAACGCGACCGGGAGCGTATCGATCGGGTGATCGGTTATCTGAACGAGAAGCATCATTGCCGCACCCGTTTACTGCTTCACTATTTCGGGGAGAAAGATGCCGAAGATTGCAAGGGATGCGATATCTGCCTGAGAAAAACGCAATCTGGGCTGACACAGTGGGAGTTCAATATGCTTCGTCAAGCCTTGGTCGAGATGTTGGGCGAAAAGCCCGGAAGCGTTTTCGAACTGGCCCGCCTCTTGCCGCTGGAACAGGAAAAAAACGTACAAGCTTTACGCTTCCTGCTCGATCATGACGATCAATTTCACTTGAAGGACGAATACATTTCGTTTGTTAAGGGAACTGACTGAGCTTCGTACAACGGATAAGCACTTTTTGATTGTCGGCGAGCGTCGTGGCGAAAAGATAGATTTCTCCGCCATCCGTAATCTTTGTTCGCTTGCGCAATGTTCCGACCGACAGCGGGAAATTACGCACCGTCAGATTGGCTTGCGGAATATTCTGCGCGATGGTCCGGCATATTTTCCCACTGAAAGGAATCACTTCTTCGATCCGGAAGCTGCGCCCCGGAAAATCGAATACCTCCTCGTCCGATGTATAAAGATGGCTGTTTACATGTAATTTACGGACGCCCGTACGCAGAGCCGTTTGTTTGTAGGCGCCGGCTTTCAGGATCGAAGCGTTCGGTTCGTACAGATAAGCTCCTGCCGACTTTGCCGGTAAGGCGGGAGTAGCCTGTTCCTCGGCCGGAGTAAAACAAAAAGCCTGTTCCGAAGGATCCGTCATGATATTTATACAATGTATACGGGGTGTCTTTGCCGCGTTTCCCCGTCGCAGTACGAACAGCAGTTCCTTGCATTCGTTCTTGACCGACACGACGTGCACATCGGTCGTTTGGGGCAGCAGTGCCAGCGTATGACTCAAGTCGAGCATCGGTGAAAGTTTAGCAATCACTTTCGGAGCCTTGCGTAGCATCGCCGGCAGAAGCTGTACGATATCGGGCTCGCAGTCGGACAGGGCGAACATCCTTCGGTTGCCCGTGCCGCGCCGTGCCGGATCGATATAAAAGACGTCCGTTGCCGTAAGCTCCGACAAGGCGTGTGCGGCTTCTTCGTTACGCCCTTCGATATTCTTTGCAGAAAGGACGGAAAAGTTTCGCATCGCCGCGTCGAAACAAGCCTTGTCACGCTCTACATAGCATACCTGTTTCACCTGCTTGGCGAAGAAATAACTGTCTACGCCCAGGCCTCCCGTCAAATCGCAAAGATGCTGTTCCCCCTCGAGCAACCGGAGTTTATATTGTGCCGTCCGTGCCGACGAACATTGCTCCGCTGCCAGTTTAGAAGGATAAATCAACTCGTCGCAGGCATGCCAGCTCGGCAATTTATCTTTCAGGACGCGTCGCGCCTCAATCTGTGTGACGGCAAAAGGCACATCGATCGAAGGATATCGGGCTGCCGAGAGCAATAATCGTTGAACGTCGTCAGCCGCATGTTCGCGAATAAATTCTCGCATCGTTTCTGTCAGTTCCACAAGTGCAAAAATAAACAAAAAACACCTTTTATTCGTCATAGTGCATTGAGATTTGTCGGATTGTCGTTTATCTTTGCACCGAAATAAACAGAAGATAAACAATAAAATTACACGTATGAATAAAGTGAAATATTGGATGATCCTTCCGCTGATGCTTTGGGCATTTCATGTTACGGCACGTTCGGGCGATGTTGCGGCAGCGGGCGAAGTGATTGTATTGAATAAAGCCGATTTTCTGGCGAAGGTGTTTAACTACGAACAGAACACATCGGAATGGAAGTATGAAGGAGACAAACCGTGTATCATCGACTTTTATGCCGACTGGTGCGGACCGTGCAGACGTGTTGCGCCGATATTGAAGGAACTGGCAGCCGAGTATAAAGATGACATCGTGATTTACAAAGTCGATGTCGTCAAGGAGCAGGAGCTGGCATCGGCCTTCGGGATCAACAGTCTCCCTACGCTGTTGTTCGTCCCGATGCAGGGTAAACCGCAGGCCAGTATGGGATTGCAGCCGAAAGAAACGCTCGCGAAGTATATCGATGAGTTTCTTTTGAAGAAGAATTGAATTAGCCCTGAAGAGCGAGCGTTTGATCGTTGAATCGTTTAGCTGTTAAGAGGAATAATTACGAATAACGCTCTCTCTTTTTGTCATTCCGAACGCTGAGACACATTCCCTTTCTCCCCTTCAAAGGGGGAATGCAGGGCTGATCGCTGACAACTGACCGCTGTAAAAGCCTTGAAAGGGCGCGTTAATTCAGCCCAATGCGAAGCGTTGGGAAACAGGCAATCTTATCAGCGGGAGGCTGAAAGCCTGAATGAAACCTTCTGAACCTTACGGTTTATTCTTTAACGCAAAGAACGTAAATAACCCTCTTTGTCATTCCGAACGTGGAGAGGAATCCCACACGGAAAAGGGAAGATTCATTGCTCCGCTCTGAATGACAGGGAAAACGAAGAAAGTAGCAAGATAGTAGGGGCAAACACACGGGCTCACCCGCCATAACAACCTATCCACATTCCCGTAGGGGCGCAATTAATAGCTTTTCTATTCGCCATATGCCAGGAAAATAACCATTAACCATTGACAACTACTCTGTGGTTTATTGGACAGCAATGGGAAAAAATAAAGGAAGTAAGAGAAAACGTTGTTTATTTTATGAGAAAAATCAGGAAAAATATTTTCAAAGAGTCTGTAGCAATTCTAAAAGTTGTATTTTTGAGGAGTGAATAGTTCTTCATCTGTTTAATGAATATAATAGGAGTGTGGTTTAGAGCTTATCTTATTGGGAAACAAGTCTAAAAAAATGGCATTGTTTCGGAGATTGCATTGAAACCGACTATTCTGTGAATAAGAGGCGGGAAAGATAACATATTGGAAAAAGCGATAGAAATAATAAATGGAAAATAAAGAGAAAGCGTTCTTAGGGAGGATTGAAAATCTGTGTGATCTTTAGATTGGAGAGATGGAGGATATTCAGACTCTTTTGCTCTTTTAAGGCGTTTTTTTGTTACGGTTGTGTTAAATGATTCATACGTAATGGGATTAAACGGTATATTTACGGACAGACATTATCAGAACTGGCCAAGTTGGCATATTGTATATGAGTGGGAAGATGAATTGTCTCATGCATTACATCTACCGTTGAAAAACAGTCCGGAGGGAAGTAAATATGCTTTGTGTAGAGCGTTTAAACGCATCGATCATAAAATTTTCAATGGTCGGATAGGATGTATGATTACAGATTTAGTCCATAAAGACAAGGATCGTTATCTCTATTTTGAGATGTGTGCCAAGCAATATAAAAGTTTCTCCAACAGCCGGAGAACGATTCCGGTGATTATCGATTTTTGGGATAAAGAGGGCGTAGAGCATTTTAAAAAATTATATGCAGACTGTCCGTATATTCTGGTTACAAGTCTGGAAGTGTTCGATTTCTTAAAAGCGAATCAGATAAGAAACAACTTAGTACATTTTCCTATGACTTTACCTTCTATGTACAGATTGAGCCCGAATCAGTCACTCGATAAAAAGGTCGATATCATATTGGCAGGGAGGAAGAATCCTGTTCTTTGGGATTTTCTCAAACAATTTGAGATAACGCATCCGGAGGTTGAATATCTTCATCAGATACAGAAAGATGGAGAGTTGTATTATGAGAGTAATAAAAGGGGCATTGTCGGGAAGTTTCACACACGTTCGGAATACATGAACTTGCTGAAAACGGCGAAAGTCGCATTTTATGCAACTCCCGGTATGGATGGAGGAGAGAGAAGAACAGGTGGTTTTAATCCTGTCACACCGAGATTCTTTGAATTACTGTCTGGCAGTTGTCACATTATGGCACGGTATCCGAAAACAGCAGAGACGGACTATTATCGGTTAGCAGAGATTTGTCCCTCGATTACGACTTACGATGCTTTTGAAAGTCAATTGAATCACGCGTTAAAATCTCCTTCGCCCACAGACAAAAATGCTGCATATCTAAAAGATTTTTACACATCGACCAATATTGAAATTTTGAAAAAGATAATATGAAGAAAGCAATTGTTATCACAAGTATTTTTGAGCCGACCGAAGCGGTTAGAAAATTTTCGCAGTTAGATGAATATGCGTTGTATGTCATTGGTGATCAAAAAAGCCCTGTGGACTGGTACTGTGAGAACTCGACATATTGTTCTGTGAAAGAGCAGGAAAAGTTGCCATACGAGCTGGTTAAAGTGTTACCATTTAATCATTATTCGAGAAAAATGATTGGCTATTTGTTGGCGATAGAAAAGGGTGCAGACTTGATCATTGATACGGACGATGATAATATCCCAAAAAGCAATTGGGGCTTTCCTGAGTTCGACGGACATTTTGACTGTGTCACTCAAGAAAATCATTTTGTGAATGTATACGGGTTATTTGCGAAGCAGAAAATATGGCCTCGGGGGTTGCCTCTGCAGTTTATCAATACGGAGTGTGATTTTACGAGGCTGATAGAAAAAAGGCCTTGTAAAATAGGAGTGTGGCAAGGCTTGGCAGATGAAGATCCGGATGTTGATGCAATCTATCGGCTGACAAGCGATCAGGTCTGTCATTTCGACGAGCGATCGCCTGTGGTATTGTCGTTTAAGACTGCTTGCCCCTTCAATACTCAAAATACGATGATTACGAAGGAGCTTTTCCCTTTGTTATACTTGCCGACATACGTCACATTTCGTTTTACGGATATTTTAAGAGGCTTGATTGCTCAGCCTATTATGTGGCTATACGGCTATCAACTTGGCTTTACGAGTGCTACGGTCGTGCAGAAGAGAAACCCTCATGATTATTTCAAAGACTTTATTTCAGAAATACCCATGTATGAGCATGCTGCCAATGTAATACCAATTGTAGAAGGTGTACTATCTTCTCAAAATAGCATTTCTGATAATCTATATGCAGCTTATTGCGCATTAATGAAGGAGTCTGTAGTAACAGAAAGTGAGTTAATCACACTTGAAGCATGGCTGAACGATATGAAGCGCTTCGTTTGAGAACTCGAGACGCTGAAATGTTCGCATTTTTATCGATAGTGATTTGTGAATGTGAACACTTTGTGATGGCCTTAGGCCTCCCCCGTTAAAATATATCGTGACTTATTATCCGTCTTTCAAATCAGCCCGAGCATTTTGCTGCGTGACAGGAGGCAGGCGCCGATTACGCCGGCACGCTCTTGAAGACGCGAGAGTTTGATCTCCGTATCCTGACTGACAAGATTCAGGGAGTACTTCTTGATGGCGCTTCGGATGGGCAGGCGGATATAGTCGCCCGTTGCGGCGAGCGCACCGCCGAGCACAACAAGCTCCGGATTGAAAATATTGATCAGTCCGGCGATGCTTTTTCCAAGGTTCAAGGCTACCTGCTCGAGGATGTCGATACATAGGACATCTTCTTTCTGAATGGCCTCGATAAGGTCGGCCAGCGAGACGGGTTCACCGCTTTCGAGACGTGGTGCCAAAATGGAACTGCTTCCCTGTTTGTGTCGTTCTACAAGATGCCGGTAGAGCGCTGCTCCCGAGGCCTCGGTTTCCAAGCATCCTTTTTTGCCGCAATGGCAGAGGATCTCGTTATCGAAGAGGCAGAAGTGTCCGAATTCGCCGGAGAATCCCGATTTTCCGTAATAGAGGCAGCCGTCGACGATGATGCCGAGCCCCAATCCCCACGTCAGATTCAGGAAGAGGACGTTCTTTTCTCCCTGCACGACTCCCTGCATGTACTCACCGTAAGTCATCGCCCGCGAGTCGTTCTCAATGTATGTTTTGATACCGAGTATTTCTTCGAACAGTTCGGCGAGCGGCTTTTCTTCGAAATAGAATATGCTGTAACTGTAGCCCGACATGGGGTTGACCCGTCCCGATATGTTCACGCCGATAGCCAAAATTTTGGAACGGGGGATGGGCAGCACATGGATGAACCGGCCGATGATCTCGCACAGAATGTCTAATGCTTCGCGTGTGTTTTCGAGTTTATAGGGGACGTTTTCGTTCATCCTGAGGCGTCCGCCCTTGAAATCGACGGCTGCCAGATGTACGCGATCACGCATCACATCGACTCCGATAAAGTAGCCCGAATCGGGATTCAGCCCGTAGATATTCGGCTTGCGTCCGCCGCTCGTGTCCTGCTTGCCGAAATCCAGAATATAGCCGTCTTCCTGCAACTCGCCGATAAGCTTGGTGACCGTCGGTATGCTCAGATCGACCTCTTTGCACAGTTCGGCGATTGTCGTATCACCATTAGCGATGTAATACTGAATGATTTTTTTCTTCAGCATCTCGGTCCGGTTGTTACTCTCGGCTGTAATCAAAAACTTCGTTCCCATATATTTCGATTGTCGCGCAAAAATAAACACTTTATCCCCGACATACAATTTTTTCCGGATTATTCGGTCGTTTTTTCGGCTGGATGTCATTTGTTGTCGGGCTCTTCGGCTTCTCCCGTATGAGGCGCGTGTTATTTCTCCTTATTAAAAAGGCCTTTACACCAATCTCCATCGTTGGAATACCGGTGCAAAGGCCATTAAATACAAGTGTGGTATCTGTCCTCTTTTACGAAGCGATGATTTCGTTCAGGAACTCCGGAATCTCCACCTCTTCGCAACAGATTGATGCGATTTTTCTGCGTCCTTTTTCCGTCAGGGCAAAGTACATCTGTCGTTTATCTGTCGTGCCGAGGATGCGGGTAATCAATCCTTTCTCTTCGACCGAGGCGATGACTTTCGATGTGTTCGATGGGGTCAGTCCCAACAACTCGCCAAGTTCACCCGACGATAAACGCTCCGACTTGTGAAGGGAGCAGAGGAGCATCCCTTCGTTGAGGCAGATTCCGTAGCGTTTCACGAACCGCTGCTCGAAGGCGATGATGCTTCGCTGCACATCCCTGATTTTACATAATTTATCCATGTTTTCCGACATCGCGCTTACTTTTTCAGCAGGATCTCGTCGATAGCTTTCTTTAGTTCGGCTTTCCCCATGGCGCCCATGCTCATCTGAGGCTGTTCGTTCATCGGTACGAACAGTAACGACGGGATGGAACGGATGCCGAAAGCTGCGGCCAGCTCTTGCTCTTTCTCCGTGTTGATCTTGTAAATTACGATGCTGTCGCCATATTCGGCCGCCAGTTCTTCGAGGATCGGAGCAATCATTTTGCACGGACCGCACCAGGAAGCATAAAAGTCGATCAAGGCCGGCTTATCGCCTAAGTATTTCCATTCGGACGGGTTCGTCTCATAGTTCGCTACTTTCGTTAAAAATTCCGCTTTTGTTAATTCTACTGTTTTCATTTTTTCTTCGTTTTCAGAATGATTATGTTTTGCTTCTTTGTTGCCGCAGGCGATTATCGCCACCGAGGCAAATAAAATTAAAAATAATTTATTCATTGGAGTGATTATTTAGATGGTTTGTTAAACATGCTGAGTAACAGGCCGCCCGTGATGGCTCCCCAAATGACACTGCCAATGGGGGATGCCGTGATGGGGCAAGTGCCACTTGCACAGCCGACGAATTTCCAATACAGGAATCCTCCCACACCTCCCAACAGGGTGCCGATCAGGATAAGCCCATGTTTTTTTAATAGTTTTGTTTCCATTGCTGTTATTGTATATTTATATGAATAAGTTGATATTGGCATCCTCCGCACGTTCCATGTAAGTGGCTACTCCGCCCACGGTGACTTCGTCGAGCAGTTCTTCACGTTTCACGCCCATCACATCCATCGACATCTGGCAAGCGATAAACTCTACTCCGTGATTGATGGCTTGCTGACGCAACGTTTCGAGCGAGTCTATGCCTTTTCGCTTCATGATATGGCGCATCATCTTGTCGCCGATCCCGAACATACTCATCTTGGAGAGATGGAGCTTCAGGGAACTGGACGGCAGCATCATTCCGAACATGCGTCCGAAGATGTCTTTTTTGACCTTCGGCTTCGATATTTTTTTGATGACATTCAGCCCCCAGAACGTAAAGAATATCGTTGTTTTATGTCCTGTCGCAGCAGCTCCTCCGGCCAGTACGAACGTAGCCAGCGCCTTGTCCAGATCATCGCTGAACATGATCAGAGTCTTCGACTTGCTATCGCACGATGTCACCGTCCGGCAGGCCTGCGATCCTCCTTTTTCGATAACAACCGTATACTTGCCTTTCTCGTCTGCAATCGAAATCAGACGTTGCCCCGTCGTATTACACCATGCCTGAGCATCGCGGGCAAACCCCGGGTGGCTACCATTTCAATGCGTTCGCCTTCGCCGATCGAATCAATGGCCTGTTTAAGTTTCATCACCGGTCCCGGACATTGCAGCCCGCAGGCATCGACCCTGACGACTTTAACGTCATTCTTTATCTGAGTTCCCATATCGATACTAATCTGTGAGGGAACTGACCCCGGCTGATCGGACAAGGGAGCGACGGCTGCGGAATACGTCTTGTATCCTCCCGAAAGGTTTTTTACTCGCGTGAAACCATGTGCCCGCAGGATTTGTTGCGCCAGATAACCGCGAAGCCCAACGGCGCAGAACGTATAAATCTCTTTGTCTTTCGGAATCTCGTCAAGACGGTCTCTCAAATCGTCGAGTGGAATATTTACCGCGCCTTCGATCGATCCGAACGCATATTCTGCCGGAGTACGTGTATCGAGCAGGAGCACTTTGCCATGGTCTGCTTGTACGACATCACGCCATGAAACGACGGGCATCGCCCCGCTGATGATATTATTTGCCACGTAACCTGCGATGGCTATCGGATCTTTAGCCGACGAGAACGGCGGGGCGTACGTATGTTCTACTTTCGTCAGATCGTAAATCGTGCCGCCGTTTTTGATCAGTAGCGCAATTTGGTCGATGCGTTTATCTACTCCTTCATATCCAACTGCCTGTGCCCCGTAGAGCTTACCCGTTTCAGGGTGAAACGTGAGCTTGACGGTCAAAGGCAACGCGTCGGGGTAGTAGCTCGCGTGAGAGACGGAATGCGTCGTGGATCCGGCGTAATCCATCCCCAACTGTTTGAGACGTTTGCCGGCCAGACCTGTCGAAGCAACCGTCAGATCGAAAACTTTCGCAATCGATGTTGCAATCGCTCCTTCGTATTTCGTTATATTCCCGAAGACCATATTGTCCGCCACGATCCGTCCTTGCCGATTGGCCGGATTGGCGAGAAAGTTCAGGTAAGGTTTACCGGTCAGGGGATGCGGATATTCGATGGCGTCTCCTACGGCATAGATGTTTTTTACCGACGTTTCAAGGTATGCATCTACCCGTATGCCTCCGGTCTCTCCGAGGACTATTCCAGCCTTCTTCGCTAATTCGGTGCGGGGACGGACGCCGATGGAGAGTATCACCATATCGGTCGAAAGCGTTTGACCGCTCTTAAGGAGGACTTCAACCTTGTCTTCCTTGCGTTCAAAGCCTTCGACGCTTTGCTCAAGGAAAAGCGATACTCCTTTTTGCTGTAGATGTTGATGAACATGCGAGGCAATCGAAAAGTCGACAGGTGCCATCACTTGGTTGCCCATCTCGACAACGGATACATGGGCTCCTGTTTGATGGAGGTTCTCAGCCATCTCCAGACCAATAAATCCGGCTCCGACAATCACTGCATTTTCTACTTTGTGCGAAGTAATGTATGCTTTGATCCGGTCGGTATCCTCCACATTCCGAAGAGAGAAAATCCCTTTGCTGTCGATCCCTTTCAACGGCGGACGGATCGCTGATGCACCCGGAGAAAGCAATAATTTGTCATACTTTTCCGTGTAGGAAGAGCCATCTGCACGCTGTATGGTTACCATTTGTTTTGATGGATCAATGTCTACAGCCTCGTTTTCAACCCTTACGTCGATCTTAAACCGACGGCCGAATGATTCGGGCTTTTGCACAAACAGTTTTTCGCGCTCTGCAATGGTCCCGCCAATATAATAAGGTAGTCCGCAATTGGCATACGAGATGTATTTTCCTTTTTCAAGCAGTACGATCTCCGCAAACTCATCCGCGCGTCGAATCCTTGCTGCTGCGGTTGCTCCTCCCGCAACTCCGCCTATGATAAGGTACTTCATATTCTTTCTAAAATAAATTTCCTGCTTTTATGTATGTTTTATTATATTCCAATGGAAATAATGGCGCAAAGATAAAGCAGTTTTTCCAATAAAACAAATTTCCAACGGAAATTTGTTTTATCGATTAAGCATCCGGTCTGAAATTCACCATATCATACCTTCATTCTTTACATGAGTTCGGGATAATCTTTGATTAGGATTAGAATAAGATGATCTGTTTTGTTTGTTGTATCATTTTCCAAATCGATCAACAGTAATCCATACCCAAAAGTGTTTTTTTGAAGCTGTATGGGTATGTATTTCATCTGATTCAATAACGGCAACAAGCTCCTCTTTTTGCGGTAAAGAAATCTCTTCATCCCATTCTTTTACCCCATAGTAAACGGTCGTATGACTTATTTTCAATATCCGCCCGAAGACATTTAACAATGACAAATATTTAACAGATCAGAACATATACTCGGATAAAAGCAAAAATGGATCTTTTTTACTTTTTAAGGGAAGTGATTGTCTTATTATTGAGTTTTCTAAGTGTATAAGGTTCTCCGGGAGCCAGAAGAACGACTCTTTCAGGGTTCTTTACCCTTGCTTTCAGTTTCTCAGGATCTCCGTTAAAAGGAGTGAAATCGGGCGCGTCGACCGAACCCCAATGGTGGAGCAATAAAGGAGTATCAGGATAAGCATTAGCCAACCGAATCGCGCCTTCGAACGTAAAGTGCCATTCACTATCCGAGAAGTCAAACAATATCGCATCGGGTGTGGGCATCTGTAAATGTTCGGGCATCAAGCGAGAATCGCCGGTGGCCCATATTGATCCGTCGGGCGTCTCGATCCAGAAGCCGGCGCAGTCTGCCTGTTTCCAGAATCTGCCGTTTCTTGCTTCGGGATAATCATTTTGCCACGCATGATCGGCAGGTGTTAAGGTGACACGAGTATTTTTCACCCAAAAAGTGTCGCCGATCAGATGCCCTTGAGAAGGTAAGCCTTGGTTTCTCATGATTGAATCGACATATTCGGTTGAATGATAAATGTCTGTGATATCTTTTAAATCGGTGCAAGTCGGAACGCTGTAATGATCGTTATCACTGTGTGTGACCAAGACGGCATCTAAATGGGGCACCGCATGTGTTTCAATTGGCATGTCAATCAATAAAGGCATATCGAAACCTTTAAGGACCGGATCGATCATTATCGTAGTCCCATGACTGTTAATCAGGAAACCGGACATGCCTAACCAACGGAGAGTCGTTTCATTCGTTTTATCAAACGCTTCCTTTCCGAAAAACTGAGTAGGAGGAGCTTTTGCCTGATACTTTTTTTCTGTTTCATGCTGCTTATCGGGATTCTGCTCCATCGATGCCATCTTGCACGAGCAAGCTGTCAGCATAACAACCATAAGTAGAACTGTTTTTTTCATCATATTTATTATTTAATAATATATTCGACTTTTATCTAATCCAAAAATCACGCCTCTTCTTCCGTCTCGATCGCTTCGCCCAGTACCGCTACCGACTCCTCCTGCGGAAGCGCCTGCACCTCCTTTAGCTTACGCTCGATCGCTCGCGATCTTACCCCCGCACGGTCGATTACGTTCGTCGCTTCCTGTAATTTTTTCTTCGTCTTTTCCAGAATCGTCCCGAAACGCCCGAACTCTGTCTTTACGGCGCCCAATATTTCCCACACCTCGCTCGAACGTTTTTCGATGGCCAGTGTTTTGAAGCCCATCTGCAAGCTGCTCAGAAAAGCCACCAGATTGGTAGGCCCTACGACCGTAATTTTAAATTCCCGTTGCAAACATTCGAATAACCCCGTCCGACGTAAAATCTCCGCGTACAGACCTTCCGTGGGCACAAACATTATCGCGAAATCGGTCGTCAACGGCGGACGAATATATTTGTCTCTGATACTTTTCGCATTCTTTTTAATCGAAGCCTCAAACTGTTTACCGATCGTTTCCAATTCTTTCGGATTCAAATCCGTCGCACGTTCATACGCTTCGATTAACCGCTGATAATCCTCGTTCGGAAATTTTGAATCGATCGGCAGCAGCAAACTCTTCTCCTCGTCGTTACGATTCGGGAGCTTGATTACATATTCCACCCTTTCCTGACTGCCTTCTTTTACGATTGTATTCTGCTCATACTGTTCGGGCGATAAAATCTGCTCAAGAATCACCCCTAACTGTATCTCTCCCAGATTTCCCCGCGTTTTTACATTTGTCAGCACCTTCTTCAAATCTCCCACACCCGAAGCGAGCGATTGCATCTCTCCCAATCCTTTATGTACTTCCTCAAGTCGTTCGCTAATCAACTTAAATGATTCATTAAAACGTTTTTCAACCGTTTCTTGCAGCTTCTCGTCCACCGTTCTGCGCATCTCTTCCAGTTTTCGACTGTTATCTTCGCGAATGCTGTTCAGTTTCCCTTCCACCGTGTCTCTGATTTCTTTTAATTTCCCCTCGACTTCCTGTTTAATCATCTCCTGCCTGGCAGTCAACGCCTCGAACTTTTCCTTCTGAAACGAATTGAAGTCCTTTACATGACGCATAAAACTGTCTTCAAACGATTTCAGAGAAAGTCGCTGTTCCGCCCGATTTTCTTTCGCGGCCCGTAGATTTTCTTCCCTGCTTCGGCTGAACTCATCGCGAATCAACGGATCCATTCGGGAAAGGTCGGTATCCATCTTGATCAACCTTTCTTCCAATTCCTCGTCACGAATGTTCTCGCCCTTCTTCAACGTAAGGAAGATGTTGATCAGCGCGAGCACAATCAATAAGATTATTAAGATCGTAATCATTCTTCGTGTTTTTTTCTATTACACTATTTGTTTTTAATCCGTTATAACAAATATTCGACTTGTACAAAGAGAAACACCTTTTTTGAATATTAATAACAGCTTGTTCGGAGAAACATCTCGACAGTCCGGACAAAATATTACCATCGGTGTTGATAAAAGAAGCATCGTCATGATTAAAATAAGCGCCGTCATTTGCAATACGAGCACGGTCGTTAATAATATAAGCGTCATCATTAACAAAACAGCCAACTGCGTTATGTGTTCTTTACAGTGCGTTTGTAAAACTGCCGTGGGTGTTAACAAAACAGCCAACTGCATTATGTGTTTTTTACAATGCGTTTATAAAACTGCCGTGGATGTTAACAAAACAGTCGACCGCGTTATATATTCTTTACAATGTAATTAAGAAACAAGCATCCGCAAGCAGATAAACTCAACAGGATTTCCCGGAAGTGACTATGTGCTAAACAGAAGGCTGATGCCATGTGCCAGCAGATATTGCTGCATTGATCTCATGCTGCGCGGCAAAATCCTAAAACCAACGGTAATCCGTATCTTTTAGAGGGTCTTCTTCTTTTAACTCTTTTGCACTTTTATGCTTATTCTTTTTCCACCAGTCTGCGTAAGCCTTTGCCACCTTACGATGTGAAACATCCGTGCGCACGAATTTTAACTCCGCATCATTCCGCAAAGCCAACAGCGGATTCTGCGATGGAAAACCATCTAACAGACTGCCCCGATTAATCGTCTCGGTTCGAATCGCTTCTATCGTCCACAACATATACATTCCCAACTTGCATTCAGAGAGATAGAGAGATGAAACCGGATTTCTGGGAAAGTGAGTAATCATTTCTGTCTCATTCCTGTACCGAAGCAAGGCGGGAATATCCTTATGGGTAAATTGTGGAAGCGTCATGTAGTCCTCATGCGTTTTTGTCCTCAGTTGCTGGACAAAAGCCTCTACCGCCGGATTATCAATCTCCTCGGCCTCTTCTTTACAACAGCCGGCAAACCCGACTAAAAAAAGCAGCAAAAATAAAATTTTCAATGTTTTCATGATTCATGTCGTATAATTATATTCGTATCTGTTATCTGATGTCGCGGTCTGATAATAAGCACATCGAAACCAACAAGTCAACTCTTAATCGAATACATCCTCCCTCATAGCAATCTTTGCGGGATCCATAACTCAACAGGATTGCCTCGATTTACATTCGGCACATAGACCTTTTACATTTACATAGGCTTCATCGATCGAGAAATCCGTATTTTGGGGGAGTAAATGATGAATTTCGGGCAGTGGAATATCGATGATGCATCCGCATGCCTTACAACGAAAATGCCCGTGTGTTTCCATCACACTGTCGAACCGGGCATTTTTCTCATCGATGTCAATCTGCATCGCCGTTCCCTGTTGAACAAATAGTTTCAGCGTGTTATACACCGTTGTTTTCGATAGTGTGGGGATCTGTGGCAACAATTCCGTATAAATCTCATCCACTGTTGGATGGGTATGATGCTTAAACAGATATTCCATAATGGCTATGCGCTGAACGGAAGGCTTAATGCCATGTACCAATAAATATTGTTGAGTAGATTTCATACAGTGCAGTTCGTCTTATTTTGTAATGGATACAAAAGTAGGGCAAAAAAATAATCCCATCAAATATATCCGGATAATTTTGAGTGGCACAAAACCGAATCCGGGCAAACGCGATAGAATTGCGCCGCCCGGACTCCTTGTCAAAAAATCGTATCAGAGAAGTTTCTCAATCTTCTCTGCCAATGCGCTCTTCTGCGCAGCGCCTACCTGTTTGTCGACCATCTGACCGTCCTTGAAGAGTAAAATCGTAGGAATATTGCGGATTCCGTATTCCGAAACCACATCATCATTCTCATCGACGTTTACTTTTCCGATAGTCACGCGACCTTCGTATTCGGCAGCCAGCTCATCAATGATGGGACCCACCATCCGGCAGGGGCCACACCATTCTGCCCAAAAATCCAATACCACAGGTTTCCCTGCACTCAATACTTCCTTGTAATTTGCGTCTGTTACTGTTAATGCCATAATTCTATTGTTTTTAATTGGTTGATAAATTATTTATTGATCGTAAAATCCAAAATATCCGAATCGTTGATAAAATTCAGCAATTCTTGCGTAACGTTCAGCCTGATGTCGCGAGACGAAAAATTCAGCGCCACATGATCGCTTCCGGTGACGTTGAAAAACAACTGCGTCTTGCCCGGATTGCTTTTCATCAGAGCGGCCAGCTCGCTGATCACCTGCTCGTTCAAATCACCGATCGGGATCGATATACTGATCGAATGAATCAACGAATCTTTCACGTCCTGCAGCAGCTGAATCGAGTTGATTTTAAAATCAAGCTCCGCTTCTTTCCATCTTCGCGGCTGAACTGCAGCCTTTATATAAAGATAAAGCCCTTCTTTGCCGTACTTGCTGAAATTAATATAATTGTCGCCGAAAAGCGGCACCTCTCCGCTGCCCGACATATCTTCGATCTTGATGATGCCGTAAGGCTTTCCGGTCTTCGTGAGTCCTTCCCGATACCCCGTCACGATACCGCCAAGCAATAGTTCCTTGTTTTGAAACTCTTCCCATTCACGGCTGTCCACATCCTTCATCGTCATGTTGCAGACATGGTTCAGGATGATGCGGTATTCGTCGAGCGGATGCGCAGACAGGTAAATGCCGATGAGCTCTTTCTCCCGGTTGAGTCGTTCCAGCGCACTCCACGGTTCACATTTCGGAATCTCGGGACGCGCAATCTGTATCGCTTGATCATCACCGAACAGCGAGGCGGACGACATTTGTTTATCCATCTGATATTTCGATCCGTAACGCATGATAACGTCGATAAAAGTCTCGCTCTTCTCGTTCGGAGTGCCAAACGGTTCACGCGGCATATTCAATGTGTCGAACGCACCGGCCAAAGCCAAACTTTCAAATGCTTTCTTGTTACATGCGCTCAGATTTACCCGTTCGACAAAATCGTAAATATCCTTGTAAGGCCCGCGCTTGTCACGCTCCTCAATAATCGCCTGAACCGCACTTTCTCCCACTCCTTTAACCGCCACAAGCCCGAAACGGATATCTCCTTTCGTATTCACCCCGAACTTACGGTGCGACTCGTTGATGTCAGGCCCCAACACCTGAATCTTCATCGCCTTGCATTCGTCCATCGCCTTTGTAATTTCCTTGATGTTTGAAAGGTTACGACTCAGCACGGCGGCCATAAACTCCGACGGATAGTGAGCTTTCAGATACGCTGTCTGGTAAGCTACCCACGAATAGCACGTAGCATGACTTTTGTTAAACGCATACGAAGCGAACTTTTCCCAGTCGGCCCAGATCTTCTCAAGCGTTTTTACATTATGCCCGTTTTTTTGTCCGCCGTCAAAGAATTTACTCTTCAGCTCATTCATCTTGTCAATCTGCTTTTTTCCCATGGCTTTACGCAACGTATCGCTTTGTCCGCGGGTAAAGCCGGCGAGCAACCTCGAGAGCAACATGACTTGCTCCTGATAAACGGTAATCCCATACGTATTTTTCAGATAACGCTCCATTTCGGGAATATCGTAAGTGATCTCTTCCCGACCATGCTTACGTGCGATAAACGCGGGAATATAATCCATCGGTCCGGGACGATAGAGCGCATTCATCGCGATCAGGTCTTCAAATTCGGTCGGTTGCAATTCCTTCAGATACTTTTGCATGCCAGCAGACTCGAACTGAAACGTCGCGACGGTCTTTCCCTGACAGAACAGATCGTAAGTCTGTTTGTCATCAATCGGAATCTTATCAATATCGATGGCCTTACCGGTCGTCTGCTTGATATTTTCGATCGTTTCTTTAATGATCGACAGGGTTTTCAGGCCAAGAAAATCCATCTTGATCAGCCCCGTTTCCTCAATGACCGAACCTTCATACTGCGTAACGAGCAAGGTTTCTTTCGTTTCCTTGTCTTCGGCCGTGGCAACAGGCACGATGTCTGAGATATCCTGCTGTCCGATAATCACACCGCAGGCATGAACGCCTGTATTCCGCACATTGCCTTCCAGCTTCTGAGCGTATTTTAACGTGTCGCGCAGGATCGGATTCATGCTGTTGGCTGCCTCCTTCAACTCAGGTACCGCCTCAATGGCATTCTTCAGCGTCAGCTTCTTATCCGGAATCTTGTCGGGTACGAGTTTAGCCAGACGATTCGATTCCTTCAAGGGTAGTTGTTGAACTCGCGCCACATCTTTCAGCGCCAGTTTCGTTGCCATCGTGCCATAGGTGATGATATGCGCCACACGCTGCTGACCATATTTTTCCGTCACCCATTTCAAAACCTCGCCCCGCCCGTCGTCATCAAAATCGATATCGATATCAGGCATAGAAATACGATCGGGATTAAGGAAACGCTCGAACAGCAAATCGTATTGGATCGGGTCAATATCGGTAATTCCCAGACAGTATGCAACGACCGACCCGGCAGCTGAGCCACGTCCCGGTCCGACGGACACCCCCATCTCACGGGCAGCCGTAATGAAATCCTGCACGATCAGGAAATAGCCGGGGAATCCCATCCTTTTAATCGTTTGCAGCTCAAAATTGATACGTTCTTTCGCTTCTTCCGGTATATTTTCGCCATAGCGATGCGGACTCATCGCCCGTTTAAGCGTCAGATGTTCGAGGTAGTCCGCTTCGAGTTTGATGCGGATCACTTTCTCATAACCACCGAGACGCAGATAATTATCCGTTACTTTGCCATCGGCATCCGTCTCGTTAAATTCGTTTATCAAATCTTTGGCCGTATATTTTTCGCGATACTCCTCCTCCGTTCCAAACGAAGGGTCGATCTCGAAGAAAGGCATCAATGCCGGCGAATCGATGGAATACAACTCCACCTTATCAAGAATTTCGAGCGTATTGCTCAAGGCTTCGGGGACATCGGCAAAAATCGAGTTCATCTCGGCCGTACTTTTCAGCCATTCCTGTTTGGAGTAGCGCATCCTTGCCGGATCATCGATATCTTTGCCGGTGCTGAGGCAGATCAGACGATCGTGCGCTTCGGCATCGTCTTCGTTCACAAAATGCACATCATTCGTCGCGATGATTTTAATGTCATGCTTACGTGCCAACTCGACCAAGGCTTTATTAACTTCCACTTGCTTTGGGTAGGTCTTTTGGTCGGCATTTGCGGCATGCGTTTCGTGACGCTGCAGCTCCAGATAGTAATCGTCGCCGAAGAGATTCTTGAACCAGAGCACCGAGGCTTCGGCTTCTTCTTTCCGGTCTCGCATAATCAGCTGCGGGATTTCACCTCCGAGACATGCGGAACAGATGATGAGCCCCTCATGATATTTTTCAAGCAGTTCCTTGTCGATGCGCGGATTGCGGTAAAACCCTTCCGTCCATGAGAGCGAAACCATCTTAATCAAGTTCTTGTACCCTTTCAGATTCTTGGCCAGAACAATCAGATGCCACCCTCCGAGGTCTTCTTTAGCCGTCTTGTTAAAGCGCCCGTTTCGTGCGCAATAGCACTCACATCCTAAGATCGGTTTAAAGATCTCTCTTTTTTTCGCATGTATCTTCTCCGAAAGTTTTTGCATGCGATCCGTTTCTTCGGCTGTCGGGTTGTCTTTATCGTTTAACTTCCGAAGTTCGTTTTCGCAATCTTTAATTATACTAAGATGTTTGCTGTTTTTCTTCTGGACCTTATTGTAAAATTCTTTGATGCCAAACATGCTTCCGTGATCGGTAAGAGCCATGCCGGGCATTCCATCGCCCTGCGCCTTTTCGATCAACGCATCGATAGAAGCCTGTCCGTCAAGCAGCGAATACTGCGAATGTACATGTAAATGAACAAACGGTACCATAAATTTTACACTTTATGCAATGGTGATGATTAAATTCAAATTCGATTCAAAGATAAGGGATGTTTCGGAAGTCGGCAAGAAATTTTGTCATTACTCGTTTTTTTTAGTGATAAATAGGTCGCATCTCAAAAAAAATAGTACTTTTGTTTGCAAATCAGACGAAAGAAGATGAGAAAGGGAGGATTTATACTAATGATGTGCCTGCTTTCATGGGCGATGGAAGCCAAGATTACATGGGGTGTTCGGGCGGGGTTATCATACAGCTCATTGACGCAGATTGTCGACGAAGAGGTCACGTATGGCGGCCGGTTAGGATTCAGTGTGGCTGGGTTGGCCGACATCCCGCTTTCGCGCAGATTTTCCATCTGTCCGGAACTCGCATTCGTCAATCAAGGAGGATCATACGACTATGCTTATTTGGTCTATGATGACATAAAAGCGGGGCGACATGCATGCAACTATTACTCGCTTCAGCTACCTGTTAACTTAGTGTATAAGATCAACCTCGGCAACTGGCAGATGGGCGTTCAAGCCGGCCCGTTTGTCTCCGTTTCCACACGAGAGCGGGAGCGCCACGAATGGAAAACCCGCGACTTCAGACCATTCGATATCGGTGCTGGAACAGGACTCTATGTCGAGCACCGGCACGTTTTTTTCTCCGTATATGCCCAAACGGGATTTATCGATAAATTACGCGAAAAACAACCTTTTGAATCGCAGATTTATCAAAACGACGTGACCTTCTCCTTTGGTTACCGGTTTCGATGATACCAGTCTCAAAGTAAGCCTTTAGGTGCTAAGGTGGATAGCTCCGGACAGAATCATTGCGATTATTCAAAAAATTAAACAGACTTCCCATGAAAAAGTTATTTCTCTTTTCTACTATATTATTATGTTGGGTACAATTGGCTATAGCGCAAGACACCGGTCGTTTTCCGTCTTTCGATCGTGCCGAAGATATATGCTATTGCGCTGTGCAGTTTCTACATCCCCGTCAGGTTGTTAAAAACAGCAACAATTACGAGATTTTATTGGCGCTGCGCCGCCCAATGACACTTGAGCAGCTTGCTGCCACCGGTATCTCACACAGCGAAAACCAAATCCTGCTCTTACAGTCGCAACGTCTGATCGAGCGCGATGGCAACACGTACCGGACGATAATCCCCATACTCGACAGTCTGCATACAAGCGCCTTACGAACCGATTCATACGAGACCGGAAAAATACTTGTCCCCGAAATTGTCGACGACTGCCGCAATCTGGTCGAGTACCTTTCGTCTGAAGGTATGCCCCATCATGCATTCAGCATCCTTTTCTCTTACGTCCTCGACGGAAAAATCTGGAAAGTCATGGAGAAAAAAGAGATGGTAACCGGGCGCAACAAAGAGAGTCACGAATCGTGGGAGGGCAATTACTGGATACTGTACAACAAGCGAAAAGCCCTGCAATGCGGAACAAATACAATGAGCGCGGGCGGAAAGTATTCGGTCAAAATCAATTGGTCGGACGGCCTGATTCGTTTGGCACACCCTCTTTTCAACTCGAAGAACCTAAACAATTTTCTGAAAGAAATCGATGCAAACGATAAGGTTTCCGAACCTTCCGCATTCTCATTTTTTACGGAAATCGGAGTGATCCGTCCGGATGGTTCCATCAACATCCCGATTATTGAAGACTCCGATGCAAACCGTATTCATGCATTTGCCGAGACGATTAGCAACAAACTTGCGGAAGCGCTGCAAACAAAGGTCGACATCGAAGCCATCACACATAAATACGGCTTTTCCGACACGCATGAAGCCATGGTTATTTTCTATCACGAAGTCATGTGGGATATCCTCAGCGAATTGGTGGAACGCGGTGTGGTACATCAACCGGCCGTCTTTGCTTCTCCTCAAACCGCCAAGCTGTCCGATGTGCGCGATCTATGCTTCCTGCTCCGTGAGAATCACGAGTAGCGCGCTTCGCCACAACGGAAAAATCACTACATTTGTCGCGTAAGAATACATAAAAACTGACGATATGATGAAAAAGAAATTGACAATTGCGCTTGTAGCGCATGATAACCGCAAGGTCGACATGATCGACTGGGCTGTCTTCAATGCTGATTTTCTGGCTGCACACAACCTCGTTTGCACCGGCACGACCGGCACGCTGATTCGTGACGCCTTTGAACAGCGGGGCATCGAATACAGCAATATCCGCTGCATGCACTCGGGCCCGATGGGAGGAGATACCGAAATTGCCGCCATGGTGGTACGCAAGGAGATCAATCTGGCCGTTTTCCTGATCGACGACCTCAATCCGCAACCGCACGAAGCCGACATCCAGATGCTCCTGCGCCAGTGCCGCGTTCACAACGTACCCATTGCGTGCAACCGTTACAGTGCCGACCTGATGATTACCAGCAGCCTTTGGGACGACGACGCGTATGAGCCGATGGAACCGAAATATGCTCCGTTTAACCGTGAGAACTATCCCGTATAAAGCGGGATATTGCTAAAAAGTCATGTTGATCAGTTCGTCGATAACAGCCTTGTCATAACCCAGCTCGAGCGCTTTTTTGAAATCGATCGCGGCCGACTCTTTCTCAAATTGCGCGAGTTTAATTTTTCCGCGCAAGACGTACAGATGTGCCGGCACGTCGTTCGTCTCGGCAAAGATTTTGTTAAGGTCGGCCATGGCGCGTGCATTTTTTTTCATCCGAAAATACAGCTCGGCACGTTCCTCGTAATACTGCAGAGGAGTTCTCGACTTTTCGATCAGGTAGCTGAGGATCGTTTCGCTGTCTTCATAATTACCACGTGCCTTATCAAGCAAGGCAAACCCGAAACGCCCTTGCTCCGACTCTTTGTCGATCGACATGATCTTCTCGAAATCTTCGTCGGCCAGCATATAATCCTTCATCTCTATATATAACATCCCGCGGCGGTAATACGCGTCGAGATCGAGTGGATCGAGCAGCAGCAACGCCTGATAATCGCTCAGCGCCTTTTCCGTCTCACCCATCTCGATATAAAGCTCCGCACGGTTCGAAAGAATCAGCTTGTTCTTCGGTTGCAGGCTGAGCGCAGCCGTATACGACACGAGCGCCTCATCCGTTTTGCCTTGCTGCCGCTGGATCGTTCCCAGATTCGAGAGCAGGGCGAAGTTGTTCTTATTGGCCGGTTCGGCATGCATGGCGGCCTTCAGCGCCTCTTCGGCTGCCGGCAAATCGCCTCTGTCCGCATATTCGTAACTCTTGCGAATCATCTCTTCATACGTCTGCGCCCGCAACGTCCCCACCATGAGCAGCAGTCCGAGCACGATGCTCCATGTTTTCATCTTCATACTTGTTATCTCCGTTTTATCGTCGCAAAGCTACAACAATGGGACGTAATTTCGTGTTAAACGCCCGTTATATTATAAGTGGTCAACTGAAAAGCCTTGATTTTTCTGTCGAAAGAAGCGGCGGTATAAAAAAAATGCGTATCTTTGCCGCTCAATTTTCACGAACAAAGTTTTATTTAATTATTCAAACATGGCAACAAGAATTAGATTGCAAAGATTCGGTCGTAAAAGCTACGCCTTTTATCAGATCGTTATTGCAGACAGCAGGGCTCCACGAGATGGAAAGTTTATTGAAAGGATCGGTTCTTATAATCCGAACACCAATCCTGCCACAATAGATTTGAATTTCGATAGAGCTTTGTATTGGTTACAGACAGGTGCGCAACCGACCGACACGGCGCGTATGATCCTCTCGCGCGAGGGGGTGTGCATGAAAAAGCATTTGCTCGACGGTGTAAAGAAAGGCGCATTCGACGAGGCAAAGGCTGAGGAGAAATTCCAGTCGTGGCTGACGGAGAAAAAACTCACTTTGCAGAAAGTGAAAGATGCCGAACGCGAAAAGTCGAAAGCCGTAGTGAAAGCCCGTCTGGATGCGGAGAAAGAAGTGAACAAGGCAAAAGCGGAAGTTGTGGCGAAGAAAAAGGCAGAGTTGGCTGCCGCCGCCGAGGCTAAAGCCAGAGAGGAAGCTGCTGCTGCCGCTGCGGAAGAAGCAAGTGCAGAAGAGGCCGTAGCAACCGCACCGGCCGAAGAAGCTCCTGAGACGCCTCAGGCCGAAGAAGCCCCGAAAGCCGAATAATAAATTCGTTTCGCGCAGAAAAAATAAGAAGGGGGTTGTCCAAAAAGTAGGATAGCCCCCTTTTGTCATTATTTATTTCAATAAAAAATGTTTTCTTATCATTGTGAAAAAATAAATATTTCCTTAAATTGGCAGACGGGTATTTCTTCGCGCTCTGCAATGCTCCCGCCAATGTAATAAGGTAATCCGCAGTTGGCATACGAGATATATTTTCTTTTTTCAAGCAGTACGATCTCCCCAAACTTATCCGCGCGTCAAACCCTTGTTGCTGTGGTTGCTTCTTCCGCAACTCCGCCTATAATAAGGTATTTCATATTCTTTCGATAATAAATTTTCTCCTATATGTTGTTTTGTTATATTCCAATGGAAATAATAGCACAAAGATAGAATTATTTTTCCGATAAAATAAATTTCCAACGGAAAATTATTTGTTGATTAGATATTTGCTCTGAGATTGCTAAATAAAAATAAAAAAAATACAAAGTTTTTGAGGTTTTTATAGGGGGTTCGTTTTTTTTATACCTTTCCTCTAAAACGTATTTTGTGAGTTTGCTTAGATTGC